>JAUXRI010000185.1 GCA_030681895.1 Myxococcales bacterium
GCTGCTCGATGGCGCGTTGCTCTTCCGCATCGCGTTCGTCTCGGCCATCTCAGCCGCGCTCGTCTTCGGCGCGTGGCACTGGGCGCTGACCATCGAGAAGCTGTCGATTCAAGCGGCGCGCACCGTGGCGGTGAACGCCATCGTCGTCGTCGCGGTCGGCTACCTCTTCGCGTGCCGCTCGTTGACGCGGCCCATCTGGAAGGTCGGGCTCTTCACCAACCGGTGGGTGTGGCTGGGCTCCATCGTGATGCTGCTCGCGCAGCTCGCCTTCACCTACGCGCCGTTCATGCAGCGGCTCTTTCACACCGCCGACCTGGCCCCCATCTGGTGGCTGCGGCTGACGGCGGCCGGCTTCATCGTGTTCGCCATCGTCGAAGCGAAGAAGCTCTTCCGTCGGCGTGCGCCGGTCACCCCTGCTTGAACGCGCTCGCGTCTGGCAGCCCGCTGCCCGTCAGGTCTGCGCCCATCGCCGTCAGCACGCCTGAGTAGAGGTCTGGCTCGTTCGTCGTCAGCTTCCCCGGCTGCGCCGCGCCGGTTCGGGCGTCGAAGCCGTAGGTCAGCGTCGTGAGCGGGTCGACGCCGCCGAGCACGGTGTTGCCCTTGACCATCGGCGACAGCATCAGGAAGCCGTTGTTCAAGTCGTGGCCCGAGCCGAACTCCGCCGCGTTGTCGGGGCGGTTGCGCGTGCGGCCGAAGTCCGTCGCCACGTAGATGAGCGTGCGGTCCCACAGGCTCTCGCCAGTCGCCATGTCGAACGGCTCGGCCTTGAGTAGCGTGATGAGCTTGTCGACGGTGCCCAGAATGCGCGCCCACATGAAGGCCTGGCCGCTGCGGTGGTCGTTGTGGCTGTAGTCGAACGCCAGCGGCGGGTTCGCGAGGCCCGTGGCGCCACCGAGCTTCACGTTGAAGTCAGGCCCGATGGTGACGGCGACCGACACCCGGTACTTGAAGAGCAGGAACGCGAGCGCGGCCTGGCCTTCGAACGGGTCCTCGAAGAAGGCGGGGAAGGCCTGCCGCACCTTCGCGCCGTCGGGAGACGAGCCCAGGCCGAACTGGGTGAGCGGAATCTGGGGCGGCATGTTGGGGAGCACGTTGAGGCGCGTGATGAGGTCCTGCGTCTCGAGCTTCGTGCTGTCGGCCTGCTGCGCGCGCCAGCGCTTCATCGCGTCGGCGTCCTGGAAGGTGGTGCCGAACACCGAGCTGGCGTCGAGCTCGGCGCGGGCCTTGCGCGCGAGCTCCACCACGTCGCGAGGCGGCGCGCCCTGAATGCCCTTCGCGCCGTCGAGACCGAGCGGCCACAACGATGGGCTGGTGACGGTCTCGGCGTAGACGGACGGCGGGAGCGAGCCATCGGCGCCGCGCTCTCCGTAGCCGCCGACCGACATGTTCACGTTCGGCAGGGGGAAGCCCATGCCCCACTGCAGCGCGACGCTCTCTTGCAGCGTGCGGCCCTTCCACGCGCCGTTGCCGTTGATGGAGCGCTTCTGCGCGATGACGTGATTCACCGACGTGCCCACCGACGTCGCGACGAGCATGTCGTCTTTGTACTTCTGCACGAAGCCGAGCTGGTCGGTGTTCACCGCGATGGGGATGGCGCCGAGCCTGGGGTTGTTCACCTTCACCGCGCGGAACGGGCTGCCCATCACGCTCTGCACCTGCGCGTCGGGGAACGTGTTGAGGCGCGGCGCGTTCATGCCGCCCTCCGACGCGCGCACCGCGAGGAAGCTGTCGACGATGCTCGCGCCGCCCGTGGCGCTGATGACGATGAGGAACTTCGGCTTCCCGTCGAGGGCGTCACGCCGCAGGCCGCGCTCGACGTCCTGAGGCGTCTGCAGTGACTGCCGGCAGCCCGTGAGGAACGGAGCCAGTGACGTCGAGCCCGCGCCCGCGAGCGAGAGCGCCTTCAACATTTCACGACGTGAGAGTCGGCCGGTGCGCTTGAGCGACATGGGGTGCTCCTTCAGTAGAAGACGGATTCGGCCGACGACAACACCGCGAAGCACACGGCCTGCATCCACGCGCGCCCGGGCTCGTCGTTGCCCGTCGCTTCGATGTCTTTCGCGAGCTTCTGATACCGGGCGATTTCATTCGCGTACGGGTCTCGCTGGAGCGCGCGGTGAGTCAGCTCTCCGATGGCGGTCGTCACCTCGGGGCCTTCGGCGTTCGTCAGCTTCGCGCCCGTCATGGTGAGGCCCCTGAAGACGACGGCGTTCGCTGGAGACACGAGGTCGAGGTCGACGCGCTTCGTGCACGCAGACCACGCGATGCGGTCGACGACGAGCGAGGTGGTGACGGCGGTGACGCCTGAGGGCTCGTAGAGGCCGGGGCCGTACGGGTCGACGCCGCCGAGCGCCACGTTGTGCACGAGGGTCGCGCATTGGTACTGGCCGAGCTCCGTGCACACCTGCTCGGGCCGCAGGCCGAGGGCCGCGCTGAAGTCGGTGGTGAGCCGCTCGGGGCCCTTGAAGCGCAGGTTGCCGCGGGCCGAGCGCGACAGGCTACCGGCGTCGGGCGTCTCCATCACCACCACCGGCGGCGGCGGCTCGATGATCTTCCCGGGGCACGCGCTCGAGAGCACCAGCAGCGCGGCGAACAGCGAGAGTCGTTCAGGGCGCACCGTAGGCCTCCGTCGTGACGATGTCCTGGAGCAGCTTCTGCACCCGGTACTGGTGTTCACCTCTGAAGCGCTTCCACGTCGCGACGAACTCGGTGTTCTCGTCGGGCTTCGGCGGGTGGCCGACGAGCAGCTTCCAGTAGTCGGTGGCGGTCGAGATGGCGAAGGCATCGCTGTCGGTGGCGACGTTGGCCCACTCACGCAGGTTCTCGACGCTCTGGCCGAAGATGACGCCGCGCTCGGGGGTCTGCGTGATGCGCGGGGTGGTGTTGAAGCCGAGCTCGATGCGGTTGGGCACGTACTGCGTCTCGTACATCGGCGACGAGATGCCGTTGTAGTTGCGGAAGGGGTAGGTGAGCGGGTCGAGCGTGGCGTGACACGCGGCGCATTCCCGGGCCTGCACGCCCTTGGCGTCGTAGTCCTGCGGCTCGTTCGCGACGCTGTAGAGGCCTTCCTGCTTCGCGATGTCGAGCCCGAGGTAGGCCCGGTACATCTGCGACGCGGCGTTGCGAGGGAGCGCCGTGAACATCACGAAGTACGTCAGGGTCCACGCGGTCGTCATGTTGCCGGCGCGGTGCGCGCGGTCGACCTTCTGCGAGCCCGGCAGGTCCTGCACCTTCGTGTAGCGGGTGGGGTTCGTCGCGCGGCGCACGAAGTAGTCGGCGGTGAGAATCTCGCGCGCGTCGTGGTCGTCGGTCTGCGTGTACGCGAAGAGCGCGTAGTCGTCGTAGTAGTCGGCGAGCGGAATGCCGCCCGGGTCTTCGCCTTCTTTCAGCGAACCGACGGGACGAATCTTCGGGTGCGCGACCTTCCACAGCTGGCCGTTCTTGCCGCGCCAGAACTCGGTCTGCGTGCAGCGCTCCACTTCGGCCGCGATGAAGGCCTTGCGGTTGGCGTCGTCGGCGCGCGCCTGGAAGTCCTTCACCTGCGAGAAGGTCGGTGAGGCGCCGCAGAAGTCGAGCAGCACCTTCTTGTAGACGTAGCGCAGGTCGTACTTGCAGACCGAGTACTGCGGGTTGTCGGTGCCCTGGCACGCGCGGTCGACGGGTTTGCTGGTCTGGTCGGACGGCTGCGTGCCCTGCTGGATTTCGACGAGGTTGGTGACGCCGTCGCCATCGGCGTCACCCGCTTCGATGGCGGTGAGGGCGCCCGGGAGCGCCATCGAGAAGTCTCCATCAGACAGCGGCCGCGCTGCGCCGGGAGCGAGGCTCGGCTCGAGCGTGGTGCCGAAGACGTTCCGTTGCGGCGGAGCGACGTGACAGTACGCGCACGACGGCTGCTTGCCGACGCACTCGGGAGAGGTGGGGTACTTCGCGCAGAACACGCCGCCAGCCGGAGGTTTGGCGAGCGCTGCTCCAGCCAGGAGCACGACGAGCGCGCTCCATCGAGCAGCGGAAACGAGTGGAGTCACGCGGGGGCTCCTTCGAAAGAAACGGCGGCGGGCATCATAGGGGCTGGGGCGGCTTCGGAATGGACACCGCAACCCGTTCGAAACAGAAAAGTGGCGCGGTAGATTCTGTCGAGTCGCGATTCCGGGCGCTTGCCGGCCTGGAGTGGCATCGTCGGCGCATGAAGGTGTCGGCCCCACAGCGCCTGGCGGTCTCGCTCGCAGCCCTCGGCGCGATGGTCGGGCTGTCGTTGATCAGTGTCGAGGGGCCCAGGCGAACGACCTCGTTGCTCGACCTCTCGTCGGGGAACGATTCCCTCTTCCCCTCCTTCTCCTGGCTGGGCCTCGGCGTGACGCCGTTGCTGACCGGCTTCTTGATCGTCGAGCTCATCGCGGTGGTGCTGCCGCCGCTGCGATGGCGGCGCGTGAGCGGCGAGGGGCCACGACGTCCGCTCGTGTATGCGTCGTGGGGGCTGGGACTTGCGCTGGCTGCGCTGCAGGCGGCGGGCGTGTCGCGGGCCGCCGATCTGAGCCTCGGCGCGATGGTGATGGCAGGGACACTGTTGAGCTGGGGCCTCGTCGTCGCGGCCGGCCGGTACGGTCTGCTGAACGGCTTCGCGGTCGCCGCGCTCGCGTCACTCGGCGCGTTCGACGACGTCGAACGGGTGCAGCGCCTGGTGCTCGAGGAAGCGGTGACGCCCGGCGCCGCGCTGGTCCTCGTCGCCGTGCTCGCCGGAGCCGCCTGGACGCTGATGCTCTTGAGTCGCAGAGCGCCTCCCGCTTCCGAGGTTCCGGTGCGCGCGCCTCCGCCCATCTCGGGGCTCGGTATGACCGCCTCGGCAGCGGCGCTGCTGTCGTTCCCCGCGACGCTCGCGAGCCTCTTTCCAGCGCTCAGCTCACCAGCGGTGGCGCTGCAGTCGTCGCAGCTGCTCTACACCAGCCTCTGGGCGGCGCTCGCCGTGACGTTCACCGTGGGCTGGTCGCTGGTGTTCTTCTGGCCACGCGCAGTGGCGGCGCTGTGGAAGCGGTGGAACCCGCAGCTCGACGAGACCTCGGCCATTCTCGCGGCGCGCGCGCTGTTGCCCATCGCCATTCGTGACGCGCTGCTGCTCAACGTGGTGTTCACGCTCGCCATCCAGCTGACGCTCCAGGTCGGCGGTGGACTGGTCAGCGTCGTGCTGGTGGCGACGCTCATCGTGCTCGACGGCCTCGACGAGTGGCGCTTCCGCGTCACGCATGGCGAGCTGACGACGGTGCTCGAGGTGCAGCGCGTGCCCGAGGTCGACGCCGTGCTGCATCGGCTCTCGTCGAACGGAGTTCCCGCCGTCGCGCGCGCGAGGCACTACCGGGCGGCGCTGCAGTTCTTCGGGCCGAACGTTCCCGTCGAGGTGATGGTGCCGGTCGCGCGGGCTGACGAGGCGAAGGTGTTGCTCGCGACATGACGACGGCGCGCTGTGCAGTGCACGCCGAGGTGGAGTCGACCGGCGTGTGTTCGCGCTGCGGGCGTTTCCTCTGCGCGGCCTGCTCCGACGCGGTGCACGAGGGCTGGTGCGTGGCGTGTGGGTCGAGGCCCGAGGCGCGGCTTCACATCTCGCGTGGCGCGTGGCTCTCGCTCGGCCTTGCCGTCGGCGGAGTCCTGCTCCCGCTGCTCTCGGTCGTCGTGTTGTGGCGCGTGATGTTCCCGGGTCGACCGACGCCTGCCGACGCGCCCGTCGTGCAGGCTGCCCGGTGGCTCGCCGTGGCGACCCTCGCGTCGTGGGTCGTTCTCGTCGTCGTTCGCGCGCTGGGCTGATCACCGAGCCAGCCGCCGCCGAGCCTGATCAGCGAGGCTGCCGCAGCGCGAACTCGAGGCCCGCGCGCACGGCCGTGGCTTGCGCTTCGTTGCAGAGTTCCGGCGTCGTGCGTGGGCTGTCTGGATAGACCTCGGTCGTGGTCGTGAAGCGCGCTCCGGTGAGGCCCGCACAGAGCCCGACCGACTTCACGTCGTAGTGGACGACGCCGCGTGACTGAATCGGCTCACCGATGAGGTGACCCTTCTCGTCGGCCTCGGCGATGTGCGTCACCTTCGCGACGGCCTCGATGATGGCCTGTTGGAAACCCGGCTGCGGGTTCGCGGTGTCGTCGACCAGGTAGAAGCCATCGGGAATGACGCCGGGCACGAACGGCTTGCCATCACGCGCTGCGAGCGCCGGGCGGAACTCGCTCTCGTCGGAGTCCGTCGTCTCGTGCAGGTCGAGGTGCGCCAGAAATCTGCCTCGGAAGGGCGCGACGAAGGCCATGAGGAGGCGCGCCTCGGCTGCCGCGCCGTCGGCCTTGAACGAGCGGTTGGGGTCGACGGCGTCGTGATTCCACCGCTGCACGCGCTCGTACGCCCACGGGCTCACGCAGGGCGCGATGAGCAGGTTGAGCTGGCCGTCGAAGGCGCTCGCGTCACGCTCGGCGAAGCGCAGCGCTCCGGCCACGCCGCTCGTCTCGTACCCGTGCACGCCGCCCGTCACCATCGCGATGGGGAGCGCATCGTTCCACGCGCGGCTCTTCAAGACGAAGAGTGGGAAGGTGGCCTCTCCGTACGCGAGCGTTCCGTACGTGAGGACCTCGAAGCGCGACGCGAGGCGCTGCACCACGCTGTTCACGTCGTCCGCAGCGTCGCGACGCTTCGTGATGGACGCTCGCCACTGGGCACGCTCGGCAGCACCCCAGGGGCCGCCCGTCGTGCCAATCGGAAAAGGTGCAGGAGACGATTGCATGTGGCGCCTTCTCTACTCCTCAGCGCCCGCCGAGCGGAATCGTCAGGATCGGCGAACGGGCGGCCTGCGTCGGCACCTCGCCGTCGCGACGAACTCGAGCCCCTGCTGTGCCGCCGCCACCGCGCTCTCGGACGTCACGGCGGCCACCACCGCGCCCGTCGGTCTCGGCTTGTCCTCGGAGCCGAAGACGAGGTCTCCGCGCTGCTGCAGCGCCTGCAAGGCCTGCATGCCTTCGAGGAACGCAGAGGCCGGTGGCGCCGCAGCCGGTGTGGGCCCGCTCGCCGTCTGCGCGTTCGGCACCCAGTTGAGGTTCTCGAGGTACAGGCGGAAGACCGTCTGAATCGGCCACGTCGTCTTCGCGAGGTAGAGAATGCCGTCGAGGGACAGCGGCGTGAAGAGTCGTCGCGCGAAGTCAGAGTCGTCGAGTGGCGTGAGGCTGAAGGTCGGCCGATCGGAGCCGCCAACGTTGGCCTGCGGAAGCACCGAGGTGAACGAGCGCTCGGCGCCCGCCGCGAAGAAGGGGCTGGCTCCAAGGCCGGCCGCGAGCTCGAACTGCGCCGCGATGTTCGAAACCGTCAGCGAGCTCGGCGTGTCGGTGTACCGGAGCCGCACGATGTTGAGGAGCATCTCCTCTTCCGACGTCGTCTTGATGGTCTCGTTGTAGCGAAGGCGCGACTGGCGAAGCGCCGCGGGGCCGATGACGCTGCAGCTGCTGAGCAGCGCGAGACCGAGGACCGCCAGCCCCGCGCGTCCGAGTGAGTGTCCGAAGCCCGTCATCGCTTCAGCCTCAGGTCGTTGGTGCCGAAGTCAAAAAGCGCGCGTCACCTCAGGTTCGAAAGGCACCGTTCGTGACACGCGTTGGGCGTGCAGTGACGGCTCGCGCCCGCTGAGGCGACTCGGGCTCGGCGCCGCGCGGCTGCCTGGCTGAGCCACCGTTGCCGCGGCAGGGTCGAAAACCGCACCATTCGTGACACGCGGTGTGGGCCATCGCCGAATTCTCCCGAGATTCGACGGCAGAAGACTCCCGAAAATCAAGATGTTGGGTCATGTCGATTCGAGCCGAGGCTCGACGTTGAGTGGGTATCAACCGCAGCACCATCACGGAGCCACACCATGAACCGCGTCGCCTTCGTCATCGCCTTCGCCTCACTCGTCACCGCCTGCTCCTGCACCACCGTTCGGCAGCTCAAGGAGCCCGCGACGCTCCCGGTGGACGGCAAGGCCAGCCGCACGCGCGCCGAGAAGGCGCTCGACTACAGCATCGCCATCGACATCGCCGCGAAGCCTGAAGTCGTCTGGGCTGTGCTCACCGACGCGCCGTCATTCAAGACGTGGAACACCACCATCGTCTCGCTCGAGGGCTCCATCACGAAGGACCAGGCCATCAAGCTCGTCTCCAAAGTGGCGCCCGACCGCACCTTCGACCTCAAGGTCACTACCTTCGACGCGCCGACGCACATGGTCTGGGAAGACGGCAACAGCATGTTCCTCGGCGTGCGGCACTTCACGCTGACCGCGAAAGACAGCGGCACCGTGCTCGCGATGTCCGAGACGTACTCCGGCGGCATGCTGGGAATGATTGAAGGCAAGCTGCCCGACATGACCGCGAACTTCGAGACGTTCGCCGCGAACGTGAAGACCGAGGCCGAACGTCGCGCGTCGACGCCCTGACTTTCAGCTACCGTCGCCGGCCATGAAATTCATGCTCATGGTCCACCACACAGAAGCTGAGGTCGCGAAGCTGGCGCCGCAGGAGATCGAGAGAGTGGTGCAAGAGCACGTCTCGTACACCGAGGCGCTCAAAGCCGCGGGCGTCTTGCTGGTCGCGCCGCGTGGGTTTCGTCTCAAGTCGGGGCAGGAGATGGTGCGCGTCGTGAAGCACAACGGCACGCAGGTCGCGCTCGATGGGCCGCACGCCGAGACGAAGGAGGTCGTCGGCAGCTTCTATCTCGTCGACTGTGCCTCGAAGGCCGAGGCGCTGGGCTGGCTCAAGAAGCACCCGATGTGGGACTCCGACACGCTGGAGCTGCGCGAAGTCTGGGACTGCTGAGGCGTGTCGCTCGATGAGGCCGCGCTGACGGTGCTGCTGCGGCGCGAGACGCCGCACGTGGTGGCGCACCTCGCGAAGCTGGTTCGAGACCTGAGCCTCGCCGAAGAACTGCTGCAGGACACGGTGGTGGCCAGCGTCGAGCAGTGGCGGAAGTCGGGGCTCCCTCCGAACCCCGGCGCGTACCTGATGAAGGCGGCACGGAACCGCGCCATCGACGTCTTCCGGAAACAGCAGCGCGAGGCGGACTGGACGCGGCGGGAGGCGCGTGAGGCCGACTCGTCTCACGAAGCCATCGACGAGGGCGCCATGTTCGCCGACGAACGCTTGCGGCTGGTCTTCACCTGTTGTCACCCCGGCCTGCCGCTGGAGTCGCAGATCGCGCTGACGCTGCGGCTCGTGTGCGGGCTCACCACGCCTGAGGTCGCCCGCGCGTTCCTCGTGCCCGAGCCGACGATTGCGCAGCGGCTGGTGCGCGCGAAGCGCTCCATCAGCGACCAGGCGATTGGGTACGAGGAGCCCGAGCCTGATCAGCTCGACTCACGCCTCGACGCGGTGCTGCACGTCTTCCTCGCGGTCTTCAACGAAGGCCACACGGCGACGAGCGGTGACGCGCTGACTCGCGTGGACCTGATGGACGAGGCGCAGCGGCTCACGTCATTGGTCGTCGAGGCGCTCCCCGATGAGCCCGAGGCGCGCGGGCTGTTGGCGTTGATGCAGCTGCAGGCATCGCGGGCCGACGCGCGGGTCGACTCGAGCGGCGCGCTGGTGTTGCTCGAGGACCAGGACCGCGCGACGTGGAACCACGCGCTCATCGAGCGTGGGCTCGACAACCTGCAGCTCGCCGCAGCGAGAGGGAGGCCGGGCCGGTTTCAGCTCCACGCGCACATCGCCGCGACGCACGCGCATGCGACGAGCTTCGCTGCCACCGACTGGGCTCGCATCGGCCACCTGTACCGCGCGCTCGAGCTGCTCGCGCCGTCACCCATCATCACGTTGAACCGTGCCGTGGCCGTCGCGATGGTCGATGGGCCTGAGGCCGGGCTCGCGCTCCTCGAACCGCTGGAGCACCAGGCCGCGCTGCGCACGTACCATCTGCTCCCGGCGACGCGCGCTGACCTGCTGCGCCGGCTCGGGCGGTTCGACGAAGCACGAGGGGCCTATCAGCGCGCGCTGGAGTTGGTGACCAACTCGGCTGAGCGGAGCTTCCTCGAGCGCCGACTCGGTCAGCTCTCCCCGGGTGGGTGAGGGTCGGCCCGCGGCTCACAGGTGCGGGCGCGGGGGCTCGTCATTACGAGGCCGCCATGGCGACTGCTCAGCCCCGTGTGCTCGTGGTGGATGATGACCCTGGCGTGCTCCAGAGCCTCAAGCTGCTCCTCGAGGATGACTGTGAGGTGACCTGCTCCGCGTCGCCGGCCAACGCGCTCTCGCTCGCGCTCACCAACCAGTTCGACGTCATCGTCACCGACTTCAAGATGCCGCAGATGACGGGCAGCGAGTTCGCGCAGGCGGTGAAGCAGCAGGTGACGCCAGTGCCCTACATGTTGCTGCTCACCGGCACGCCGCAGTCGGTGACGCACACCACGCCCGGAGCGCAGGACCTCGTGATGGTGTTGGCCAAACCCTTCGAGCCCGACCGTTTGTTACGCATCGTCACGCAGGTCGGTCGCCTCGGGCTGATTCGCCGCGGAGCCGTGCCCGGTCCGTGACGCCGACGCTGGAAGACCAGGCCGTCCGTGCAGCGCTCCGCGCGGAGCAGCTCTCGAACGCGCAGCGCACCCACCTCATCCGTTTCGTCGCCGTCACGTTCTTCTTCGGGCTGTTTCTCCTGCTCGCTGTCGTCAACGAAGACCGCACGTGGTCCACCGACTTCTCGGCGCTGGGCAGCTACTGGGCCGGCGCGCTGCTGGTGATGGGCGTCTCGCGTCGCAGCGAGCGGGCCGGCGCCGTGCTGACGCTCGCCCCGGTCTTCCTCGACATGCCGTTCGTCTACGCCGTGCAGCGCGCCACGTTGCCGACGACCCCCGTGCCCGGTGCGGTCGCCGGCTTCACGCTCGGCGTCTTCGTGTTGCTGCTCATCCTCTCGCTGTTGTCGCTGTCGACGTGGCAGGTGGCGCTCGCCTCGGTCGTCGGCGCGCTCTTCGAGGTGCTACTCCAGCGTGAGGCTGGCGTGAGCGTGGGCGGCCAGGTGTCGGCCGTTGCCGTGATGGCCGTCGCCGGGCTGCTCGTCGGGTACTCGGGCAGCCGGCTGCGCTCGTTGTTGGTGGCGACGTCTCGACAACAGAAGCTGGCCGCGCTCGGGCAGTTGTCGGCCGCGGTCGGGCACGATCTGCGCAACCCGCTCTCCGCCGTCTCGAATTCGCTCTTCTCGCTGCGCCGACGGCTGGGGAAGAACGGCGTGACGCTCGACGAGAAGTCCGCCGAAGCGCTCGACCTCGCCGAGCGCGAACTCCTCGCCAGCCAGCGCATCATCACCGACCTGCTCGACTTCGCGCGGGACCAGACGCTCGAGCTGTCGCCGACCGACCTCGCGCCACTCGTTCACGAAGCCATCGGCCTCGTTCGCCGTCGTGACGAGGTCGAGCTCGCCGTGAACGTGCCGGCGACGCTCCCGAAGGTGGCCCTCGAGCGGAATCGCTTCAGGCAGGTGCTGATCAACCTCGTGCAGAACGCCTGCGAGTCGATTCCCGAAGGGCGGGCGGGCCGGGTCGAGGTCGCCGCCTTCGTCGCGGGTGACACGCTCCTGCTCTCGGTGAAAGACGACGGCGCGGGCATCGACGAAGCGACGCGTGCACGGCTGTTCGAGCCGCTCTTCACGACGAAGAAGGACGGCACCGGGCTCGGCTTGTCCATCGTCGACTCGCTCGTGAAGCAGCACGGAGGAACGCTGGTCGTCGAGTCGGTGCCAGGCACGGGCTCGGTCTTCACCGTCCGACTTCCTACGGGTGGCGTCAGCGCCCGGGGATGAGCCGAAGTCCATCGACAGCGGGCCCGCGCGTGCGCCGTTTCCCGGGCCGGAGCGTTCGGCCGCCCGGCTCCTGTGGCTGCTTCTGCGCGTCGAGCGCGGCCTCGAGGAGCTCGCGATTGGCCTGCGATTCGGTCGGCGTCAGCTCCCGCGCCTCCGCTTTGCGTTGTTCGAGCAGCCACTCCGAGGCGCCGTCGTCGACGATGGCCGACGCCACACACGCGCCCAGGAACACGCCGAGCCCGCCCACCAGCAGGCCTGCCGAGATGCTGCGGTCGCGGGTGCGGTTGTCGAGCGCGCGCTCCTGCAGTTGCTGCGTCGCGGTTTGAAACCCCGCAATCGACGGCTCGTTCGTCGACGGCGCCGTCTGCACCGGCTGGAGCTGTGAGCCGAGAAACACCACGCCGCCGATGCCGGCCATGATGCCGGCGACAGCGGCCGCCACCTCGCGCACCTTCGCGGCGTCTTTCGTCTGCTGCTCGGCCTTCGCGATGGCGCCAGGGGCCGTTCGCAGGCCGAGCGCCGCCGGGCGTGTCGTCACGCAGGCGGAACTGACGATGAGCGCGACGAGGAGCCACCGACGCATGTCGTGCAGTTCACGACGAGTGGCGCCGCGCTGCATTGCCCACTGCGTCGTTGCGGGCAGCTACTGGCAGACGCGAATCGACCCGCTGATGGTGCGACAGATGGACGGAGCGCAGCAGCTGCCCAGCCCACACGACGACCCCTGCTTCCCGCAGCAGATGCGTGTGTTGGGGCTCGTCGTGGTGACGCCGCAGTCGCTGTTCGTCGCGCAGCACTGCGTCGCGCTGGCGCACGTGAGCCCCGGCATCGTGCACGCCATGCCGCCACCAGAGCCTCCGCCCGCTGCCCCGCCTGCTGCCGAGCCGCCTGCAGTTCCTCCGCCCGTCGCCGAGCCGCCCGCCATCCCTCCGCCGCTCGCAGCACCGCCCGCCGCACCGCCACCTGCCGCCGCGCTCCCACCAGCGCTCATTCCTCCAGCGCTCCCTCCGCCTGCGACGCCACCGGCCGTCCCGCCACCAGAGCCCGACGGCGTCAGGCACTGCTGCGTCACACACGACGCGCCTGCTCCGCACGCTCGACACTGCAGCCCGCCCTGGCCGCACGCCGAGTCGACGCTCCCGGCCTGGCAGAGCCCCGAGACGTCGCAGCACCCGGTGCAGGAGCGGCTGTCACACGGCGGCATCACGCCCCCGCACGCCGACGAGAGGACGAACACCACCGACGCGACGAAGAACGGTTTCATGCGCCGTGAGTCGCACGCCCCGCCCGGCCGGGGACATTTCATTCTCTGAGCCGCGTTCTGGTGGTGTGAGGGCTGTACCCATGGTGAAGCTGGGGCCATGCGACGCGCGCTCCTCGTGGTGATGGTCGTCCTGTTCGGGTGTTCTCCGAAGCCGACCTGCGCCATCGACCTCAGCGACTCCGGCTGCGTCACCCGCCCCGAGTGCGTCGATGCGGGCCAGGGGCTCGAGTGCTCGACCGAGGCGCAGCGCTGCACGGTGTGCGTGCCCTCGTACCACTCGTTCCTCGCCGACTGCTCGAAGGCTCCCGACGGAGGCCTGCGCTGGAACGTCTCGCGTGGCATTCCACCGCCCGGCTGCCCGCCGACCGAGTAGCGGAACGGCTGATGCACCGTTCTGACTTCAGCGCGGCCAGCTGCAACTGCTGCGCGAGGAGTCACGGATGAGCGCCGCGCACGACGACTTCGAGGACGTGAAGATTCTCGACAACTTCTACCAGACGTCCTCCTTCTTCCCGATGCCGGTGGTGCTGGTCGGCACGCTCGCCGAGAGCGGTCAGACGAACCTGGGGCCCTACTCGTTGTGCTTCCCCCACGTCGTTTCGGGGCAACACGCAATGATGTTGATTGCCCGCGGCACGAGCAACACCGCCGCCAACCTTCGCCGCACCGGCGTCGCCTCGCTGAACTTCATCCCCGATGACCGCGCGTTCCTCGAGAACTGCGTCATCCTCGGATTCCCCGGGGAGACCACCGAAGAGAAGATGAAGAACAGCGTCTTCACGGTGCTGCCGTCGCGGCGTGAGGCTCCTGGAGCCGGGCCGTTTCCGAACATCGTTGCCGAGGCCGTGCAGGTCTTCGAGTGCACGTGGGACCGCTCGCACCCGCACGAGACCCACGGGCTCGAACACCACTACCTGTTGCGCATCGAGCGCATCGTGATGCACGCGAAGTGGCGCAAGGCGCTGCTCGAGGGCGGCGAGTTTCCCCGGTTGCCCATCGACTATGGCTATCGCGACAGCATGCACTTCTGGTTCACGAAGGGTCGCAAGCCGTGGCCAGTCGACCTGCCACGCGGGCACGGTGTCGACGCAGGCACGGTGATGTACCAGGCCAACCGCATCGACCCCGAGGTGACCTGGCAGCCCGAGGCGTGCGCCGAGCTCGCCGGCGTGCCCCGCGTCTTCCTCAAGACGGTCCTCACCGGCTGCGTCGACCGCGCGAAGGCGGCGGGCGTGAAGGTCATCACCCCTGAGTTCCTCCACCAACTCCGCGACAAACGAGCGGCCGACCGTGCGGCGCCGCTGTCACTGCTCGCGAAGCTCAAGCAGGTCTTCGCGAAGCATGACGCGCCCGGCACGCCCTGAAGACACGCCAGCCGCGAACGGTCGGCGTACGCTGCGCGTCATGCGTCGTGAGTGGTGTGTCGCGTGGTCCTGCCTCGTCGTGCTCTTGCCTGTGGTTGCGCGCGCGCAGGACGTGCAAGCCGGCAAGGACGTGTACGGCCCCTGTGCTGCGTGTCACGGCGCGAACGGTGAAGGCGGGAAGGGCGGCGAATACCCACGCGTCGCGGGCCAGCCCGTCAGCTTCACGCTCGCGTCGCTGAAGCAGTTCCAGGAGCGGCGCCGCAACAACCTCCCCATGTTCCCGTACACCGAGCCGCGCGAGCTCTCGGAGCGCGACATGAAAGACGTCGCCGCGTACCTCGTCGCGATTCAGCTGCCGACGAAGACGCCCGAGTTCAAGGAGTCCGACAGCGCGCTCGACCGGCTGCTGATGATGGAGCGTGTGCTCGTCGTGCCGCGAGTCGAGGGCGACGTGCGCAAGGGAAAGGCGACGTACCGGAAGCAGTGCGCGAAGTGTCACGGGCCGTCGGCGCGCGGGCGAGAGCTCAAGGGCGTGCCTGCCCTCGTCGGCCAGTACCCGAACTACCTGCAGCGGCAGCTCGACGCGTACCGGAAGGGCGAGCGCGGCGCCGAGAAGGGCGACCCGATGAAGGGCGTGCTCGACCCGCTGAGCGAGCAGGACCTGACGGACGTGCTCGCGTGGTTGACGTCGATTCAGGAAGACGAGCCGGAAGCAGAACCCGCCGCCGAGACGCCCTGACGCGCTCGCTTGCGCTCGGCGACGTGCTTTCCGAAGCGGTCTGTCACGACGTCACCGACGCACGGCTGAAGGCCGTGGAACGTGAGTGCGCGCCTGCTGGCCGTTGTTGTCTCCTGCGTGCTCGCCGTCTCACGAGCGCCGCCGTCCCCGAGGCAGGGCGCCGCGGCCACGCTTGCCGGAGCAGCGTCACCGACGCACACGCTGAGAGCCGTGGAACGTGAGTGCGCGCGCGCTGCTGGCCGTCGTTGTCTCCTGCGCTCGCCGTCTCACGAGCACCGCGGTCTCCGACGACGCCGTCCCCGACGTCGCCGAGGAGGGAGCCGCGGCCACCGCTGCCGGAGCAGCGTCACCGACTGACGTGATTCGTGGAGTCACGCCACGCGATTTCACCCAGGCCGGACAGCTCGAGCAACGACCCTCAGCGGCCGACGCGTTGGAGAAAGCCCTGCGCCGCAGGAAACGCGAGCACCTCGTCGGGCACCGCATCGGCCTCGTTCGGCTGCGACCAGACCGTCACGTGGACCGGCACTCCATCGGTGCGCGTGTGGTGCTCTTCGTCTTCTGGAGGCGCGGGCTCATTCGTCGACGGCTCGATGAACAACACCAGCCAACGCTGCGCCGCAGGGTCGGCCACCGGCACGCCCACGTAGCTCGCGTAGACGCCGTGCTGCCGCAGCGTCCACACCCTCGGTGTCGCCAGCTCGTCTTCGCGGAACGGCTCGACTCCCTCGTCACGTATCGTCTCGAGCGTTGGCCAGTGTCCCGCCTCGACCCGCAGCCGCTCCAGCTCGGGCAACGCCTCGCGCAGGTGACGGAAGGTGCGCTGCTCGGACTCGGGCAGCTCACGGAAGGAGCGCTGCCAGCCAGCGAGCTCCACCTCACGCTCCACGGGACGGCTGCGCTGCACCAGCACTCCCGCCGTCCAGACCACGAACGCGAGGGCGAGCCACGGCGCCACCTCGCGCAGCGGGCGCGGCCGCGGAACCGGGAGCAGCACGCCCGTCACCCGACGATGAACAACTGCTGCGCCGACGACAGGCCCCACCACAGCCCGACGCCGATGGAGAGGAGGCCCGACATCGCCAGCACGCCTGCGGCCAGCCGGGGAGCACGCACCAGTCGCATCAACGGAACGCCCGCGAGCCCCGTCAGCAGCGCCATGCCGACGATGGAGCCTGCGCCGAAGAGCGCGATGTAGCCGAGGCGCGCCGTGACGGTGTGCAGCTCCGCCAGCACCAGCGCCGTCAACGCGCCGCTGCCTGCGAGCCCATGCATCAGCCCCACGAGGAGCGGCCTGGTCGCGAACGTCCAGCTGCGAAGATGTACGTGTTCGGCCGGGGCAGGGTGGGTGTGCTCCAGCGTGCCGTGGTGGTGGGTGGCGACCGCGCCCTGACGGCCTTCGAGCACCGAGCGGCGGACGGCTCTCGCGCCGAGCGCGACGATCATCATCGCGACGAGCAGCTCGAACCCGGCGCCGACCCGCACCGGCATCTGCGCGCCGACGAAGGCGAGCGTGCCGCCCACCACGAAGAGCGAGAACGAATGGCCCACGCCCCACAGCGCGCCCAGCCACAGGCCGGCGCGAACGGTGCGTTGCTCCGTCGCCAGCGTCGACACCGCCGCGAGGTGGTCGGGCTCGACCGCGTGCCGCATGCCCAGCGCGATACCCAACAGGCCGGTGACGAGCGAGGACGACACGCGCGGGGGATAGCACGGGCCTGCGGCCTTCACGCAAGCCGCGTCGGCCGCCCCGGGGCGACTGCGCCACCGAGGCCCTGGCCAGACGGCACCGAGCCGGGCGGCTCAGCTCGCGCGGGGCGCAGCGCCGTGTCGTCGCGCGTCGAGCAGCTCGCGCACCTCACGCACCAGCTCGGTGCCCTCGAAGGGCTTGGCCAGGAACGCACCGAGCGATCGGTCGAAGGCGTCGGCGAAGCCGCTGACGTACAGCACGGGCAGGCCTCGCTCCCGGGCGATGCGCAGGCCCAGGGTCGGCCCGCTCATCTCGCCCATCACCACGTCGGTGACGACGGCCGCGACGTCGGCGTGGGCCGCGAGCAGCTCGAGCGCCTCGCGCGCGGTGCGGGCGGAGAGCACCCGGAACCCGGCCCGCTCGAGCAGCCTGCGCGTCGTGAGGCCCACGTGCTCGTCGTCGTCCACCACCAGCACCAGCTCGTGGCCACGAGGCGCGGGCTCGTCCTTCCGCGTGACGACCTCGGGCTCGATGACGGCGGGGAAGGTGAGCACGAACGTGGTGCCCAGGTTGAGCGTGCTGTCGACGGCGATGCTGCCACCGCGCCGGGCGACGATGTTCTTGACGGTGGCGAGGCCCAGGCCCGTGCCGTCAGCGCGCGTGGTGAAGAAGGGCTCGAAGATGCGCCGCCGCGTCGGCTCGTCCATGCCGTGGCCCGTGTCCGTCACCCGCAGCTCGACCAGCGGCGGCGTGACGTCACTCAGCAGTCGGGTCGAGAACGTCAGGCGGCCACCCTCCTTCATCGCCTCGCGGGCGTTGACGGCCAGGTTGAGCACCACCTGCTCGAGGCTCGCGCGGTCGGCGAGCAGCCGCACGGGCGCCGGCGCGAGCGTGACGTGCACCGCCACGTCCGCCCGCAGCAGGCGCTGCACCATGGGCTGGAATTCGCGAATGACGTCGTTGAGGTCGAGCCGCTCTGGCCGCTCGACCTGCCGGCGGCTGACGCTCAACAGCTGCCGGGTCATCAACGCCGCGCGGTGGGCGGCACCTTCGATGTCCTTCGCGAGCGACTGGCTGTCGGGGTTCGAAGCCAGCTCGTCGGCGAGAATGCTGCTGCAGCCCACGATGATGGTGAGCAGGTTGTTGAAGTCGTGCGCCACGCCGCCCGCGAGGCGCCCGACGACTTCCATCTTCTGGGCCTGCTGCAGCTGCGCCGCCGCCTCGTCACGCGCGCGCGCTGCACCCAGCATCGCGGCCACGGTCTCGACGAAGGGCAGCGCGAGCTCGGCCTCGTCCTTCGGCAGCCCGACGAACATCACCCCGGCGCGCCCGTCGAGCCCGGGCATCGGCGCCGCCACCACGCACGGCTCGGCCTCGAAGCCCGTCGGCCGCTCGGCCGGCTCGAGCACGCGGGTCTTCGCGAGCGCGGGCACGCCGAGGAGCTCGACGGTCGCTGCGCCGTGCGAGGCGATGCAGGCGGTGTGGCCGTCTTTCGCCTCGAGCACGAGCACCCTGTTCGCGTGGACCAGCTCGACCAGCAGCCGAACGACCTCGTCGCTGACCGCGCGCGCGGTGGCCGCGACTGCGAATTGCCCGAGGCGCCCCAGGGCCGCGTCATTGGCGGCGCGCCGCTCCCGCTGGGCCCGCTCCGCACGTTCGCGCGCCATCGAGCGGTCGAGGCTCCGCATCGAGAGGAAGACGAAGGTCGCCGCGAACAGCAGGTTCGAGACCAGGCTGCTGGCGTGCTCCATCACCCCTGAGGTCATCGGCGAGCGCGGCAGCCGGCCGCTGGCCTCGAGCGCGGCCATCAGCAGCACGAACACCGACGACAGCCCACCTACGCTGACGGCGCCGCGGGTGCCGAGGGAGAGGCCGGCGAGCAGGGTGACGACGATGAGCCCCGAGGCGTGCATCTCGCCGATGCCGCCGACGAAGAGCACGAGGGTCGCGATGAGGCACCAATAGACGGTGACGTAGACGACGGCGGCCACCGTGAGGCGGCGCGCGCGCACGAGCGCGATGACGGCCAGCTGGAGCGCGATCAGCGTGCCGTAGGCCCCAAGCGCGAGCACGGGGACCTGACCGGTGAAGAGGTGAAACGTCCCGACGGGGATGGCGACGCACAGGACGAAGACGGCGAGCGAGTGCAGCACCGTCGCGCGCTGAGTCTCGAGCGGGTCGTCGAACCGGGGTGGGCGAAGCCAGGACCTCACTCGAGTGCGCTCCTGAAGGAAGCGGAAGCATACCTCGTCGTGGCGACGCTCACGATGGCTCCTGCACGAGCTGCGGAGCCAGACAGCGCGAGTCACGCGAGCCCTGGGTCACTTCACGACGGCGGAGTCAGGCGGACACCGCTCAGGTTTTTCGAGGGCTCGTCAGACGCGAAGGCCGAGCGGCTGACCCGTGCTCCGGCACACTCCGCTGCCGAAGCTGGTCATCGACGTCACGCCGAGCAGCGAGAAGAGCTCCATGTGCAGATCAGACAGCGGGCGTCGCGCCGCAGGCACGATGTCCTGTCCGAACCTGAGGTCCGCCCCGGCGCCGCACACCAACATCGGCAGGTTCTCGGTCAGGTGCACGTTGCCGTCAGACATGTCCGAGCCGTAGAGCACCAGCGTCTCGTTCAGCAGGTTCGCGGTGCGCAGCTTCAGCAGCAGGTCGGCGAGCAGGCCCGTGTGCACGCGGTTCATCGCCTTGAGGCGCGTGATGGACGACGCGGCGCCGCCGTGGTGCGCACAGGCGTGGTGGTTCGAGCCGCCGCCGAGCGCTTCGGGGAAGGTGAGCGACTCCGAGACGCCGGGCCCGTACATGATGGTCGCCACGTTGGTGAGCCCGCACTGCATCGCGAGCACCACCATCTGGTGCATCAACTGGAAGCGCAGCGCGTAGTTCGCGTTCGGGTCCGAGAAGTCCTGCGTCGGCTGCGTGAGGTTCGGCGTGCAGGTGAAGCCACCTTGCGCGAGCCCCAGCTCTACTTCGCGCACCGTCTCCAGGTACGAGGTCAGCACCGGCCGGTAGCTCTGCGGCACCCGCCCCGACATGCGCGTCGCGTCCTTGTGGAGCTGGTCGAGCACCGAGCGTTTGCGCCCATGCAGCCATGCAATCTGCGCCGCGCTGCCTTCCTGGCCGCCGAAGAGCTTGTTGAAGAGCTGTGCGGGATTTGGAATCGGCGAGCGGAACTTGTCGGGCGCCTGCCAGCTGATGCGATTCAAGTAGTCGTTCGAGTACCCCGGATGATCGTTCAACGGGTGCACGTGGTAGTAGATGCCGCCGATCTCCAGCGACCGAATCGACGTCGGGTACCGGTCGGCCACCTTCTGGTCGACGGTGATGCCGCAGCGTGCGACGCCGGGGTCTCCGAGCACCATCGGCTCACACGAGAGATACCCCGCGCAGTTCTGCCAGTGCGGATCGTGGCCGGGGAAGCCGTTGAACAGCTTGCGCACCACCATCGTGTTCGAGCGAAGGCCCGCAGCGTCGAGCGGCTGCAGCGCCTCGGCCCAGTTCCAGCTGCCGTCGATGCCGTTGGGCTGGTGCGCGCCGTTGGGGACGTAGGTGCCGATGAACCGTTTGCGTTGACCTGCGGCCTGGCCCCACGCCACCGCGGGCACCAACGGGAGCGCCAGCTGCACGCCCAGCCACTTCAACACCTCGCGACGCGCGGCCTTCACGGGGTCACCTCGGTCAGCTGCATCGCCTTCATGAAGGCGTCGACGGTCATCGTCTTGAAGCCAGGCGCGGGTCCGCTCCTGGGCCGGCCCAGCTCATTCATCACGCACGCTTCGCCGTCACGCGGGCCACGGTTGAGGCCGAAGGTGAGCAGCTTGTCGGCGACGCACCGGCGGTAGTCGGGCGCGGCCTCGATGGCCAGCGCGAGCTCGTGCGGGTTTCGGACGACCCGTTGGTCGAGCTCGAGGTTCGTCACGATGGGCGCGCCGTTCGCGTACGAGGTGCGCCACTGGCCCTGCGCGTCGTAGTTCTCGAGCGAGAGCCCGACCGGGTCGATGGAGCTGTGACAGCCTCCGCAGCGGTTGCTCGAGTCGCGGTGCAGCTTCATCTGCTCGGGCAGCGGCAGGCTGCGGTTGATGGTGTTGAAGGAGTTGCCGATCTCCTCCAGCGTCGCGGCGTCGAGCTTGGGCAGCGGCCGGCACAGCAGGCGCTGGAGCACCCAGATGCCGCGGTGAATCGGCCGGCGGAACTCGGAGCCGTTGGCGGTGCCGACGAGGAACCCGGCCTGCGACATCACGCCGCCGCGCTCGGTGGTGCTGACGCGCCCGCCACCCATGCCGGGAATGTTCAGGCCGTAGTGCGTCGCCAGCGGCGCGTCGACGATGGTGAAGCCGGGCCGCAGCAGGCGCTCGACTGGCAGGTCCTCCTGAAGAATGGCGGCGAAGACGTCGTGTGACTCCTTCTGCATCGACGTGGCGAGCGGGCCGGTGACGGTCGTCTCGCGGAAGTCGAGCCACTGCCCACCGAAGCTGTGCGTGAAGCGGTCGCGGTTCTCGTCGAGCAGGCGGGTCGCCTGGGCCCGAATCGCCTCGGGGGTCGAGAGCCCGCCAGAGCCCGCGAGCGTCCACAGCGGCTCATCGGCGATCGAGCTGCGGAAGTAGAGGCTCAGCCGCGACGCGACGCCGTAACCGCGCTCCGAGGGGTCGAGGCCGCCGGGCACGAGCTCCGGCTTGAAGACGACATTGGGCGAAAGGAACACGGCCTGCAGCACGGCAGAGAGCGCTTCATCGACCGGCTCCGCGAAGCCAGCAGTCGTGGCGCCCTGGAGCGAGGTGTTGAACATCGCCTGGTAGTCGGCGAGCTCGTCGGCGCGAACGGGCCGGCGGAAGGAGCGGCTCGCCAGTCGCGTCACCAGCGGCTCGACGCACGCGCTCCACGTCCACGCCTGCTTGCGAGGCGTCTGGGTGAAGGTCATCGACACGGCGAAGCCCGTCGAGTCGTAGCTGGTGTTCGTCTTCCGGTTCACGACGAACTCGAGCTGATCATTCCGCGCCACCGCGAACGAGAGCGTGAACGGCGCGCGGCCGCGCTTGGGCAGGTCCTGCGAGAAGACCGGCATGCCGTTCTTGCGAATGGAGACGGTGACGCCATCGCCGCCGGTCGGATCGCCATCGTTGAAGGCTCCGGTGAGCGCGAGCGCGCCGTCGACCGGGCTCAGCCAGCGGCGAACGGCGTCGACGGTGCCTCCAGGGTGCGCGCCGGTGCGCCAGAGATAGACGCCCTGGTCGACGGCCTTGCGCCAGCGGGCGTTCGCGTTGTCGAAGACCATCGGCGCGCCGCTCGAGTCGACGTACGACCAGCAGTCGCGACCCTGCGTGTCCGAGAAGTCGTCCATCGCCGAGTAGACGGGCTTGAGCGAACACGCCGGCGTCTGCACCGCGAGCACCGCAGGGCAGTGGGCCGTCAGGGCAGGCGTCGCGAGCACGAGGTTGGCGAGCGACTGGGCGGTGGCGAGCTGCTCCTCGAGGCCCTGAGCGTCGATGCGCGTCTCACTCATGGTGTCGAAGCCGTAGACCTGCGCGACCGGCGTCCACCGCGTGAAGAGCGACGCGGGGAGCGGCACGCCGAGCACGTCGGAGGCGATGGTCTGGTACTCGTGGTTCGACAGGCGCAGGAGCTTCGGGACCTGCTGCGTGCCGGGCTCACACGGGACCGGGCCTGCGTCGGGCGTGATGACGACGGAGCCGCCGCCGGTGCCCGTGGCCGTTCCTCCGCCCGCACCGGGAGGCAGCTTTCCGGGCGTGACGATGGAGCCTTCACACCCGGTGATCAGGAAGAGGACGACGAGGCAGGCGAGCGGGGATCGAACCACGCCCGAACCGTACCCAGACCCGCGTCGGCAAAGCGACTCATGTGCCGAGAAAAGAGTGTGCACTGCAGAGGGCAGGTGGCTCGTGGAGTGCTTCAAGCCCCGACCTGCCTGTGGTGAGTTCGCCAGCATGAAGCTCATCGATGCGCGCCTCGTCGTCGTCACGTCCTCCATTGTCGGATTGGTGTGGGCGTGTGGTGCTCCGGTGGGTGAGGCCGACGGTGGCTCGGGCGGAGGCGTGGTCTCCACGGGAGGCGGCGCGGTGGCAGGCGGCAGCGCAGCCGGCGGGATGGCAGGTGGCGTCGTCGCAGGTGGCGCGGCTGGGGGCGCGAGCGCGGGTGGTGGTGCTGGTGGAGTGGCCGCGGGCGGAAGCGCGGGTGGTGGTGCTGGTGGAGTGGCCGCGGGCGGAAGCGCAGGTGGCGATGCAGGTGGCGCCGCAGCCGGTGGAGTGGCCGCAGGCGGAAGCGCAGGTGGCGATGCAGGTGGCGCGGCCGCTGGTGGGAGCGCAGGAGGCGCTGTCGCGGGCGGATCAGCCGGTGGCTCGACAGCGGGCGGAGCCTCAGGTGGCGCTTCGGCCGGTGGCGCGGCTGCCGGTGGCAGTGCGGGAGGCTCGGCCGGTGGCAACGCGGGAGGCTCGGCCGGTGGCAGCCCCAATCAGCCGCCCTTCGTGTCGGGCATCGTCCTCACGAAGCAGGGCGGCACGACGCCGCTCACGCTCCCGGTCTTTGCGGGCCAGCTGCTCACGCTGACGCCCGACGTCTTCGACCCCGAGAACCAGCCGCTCACCTATTCCTGGAGCATCGTCTCAGGGCCCGACGGCGGCACCTTCAGCGACCCCGCGGTCGCGGCGCCTACCTGGTACTCGACCGACGTCACGCAGAACTCCGACACGTCGAGCCCGTTCCCCGAGTGGTCGATTCGCGTCGACGTGTCCGACGGCGTCAACCCACCCGTGAGCTTCACCCAGGCCGTGTCGGTGCGTGCGCCGCGCTTCTCGAACCTGCTCAACGACAGCGTCATCGGGAGTACGGCGTTCAACGGGTGCTCGAACGCCCAGTGTCACGGCAGCACGACGACGCCGACGGGCGGCTTTGCCATCAACCGCTTCAACCCGACCGCCACGCACACCGCGATGCTGGCGAACCACGGCAAGGGCACGACGTGCTCGATTGCCACGAAGCGCATTCAGGCGTTCAACCCGAGCTTCTCGCTGCTCTTCCGGAAGATTCAGGGCGGCGTGCCGGTCGCGTGTGGCGCGCAGATGCCGTTCCAACGCGGCTCAGTGGCGCCGAACGAGCTGATCACGATTCGTTCGTGGATCAACGCGGGCGCGCTGCAGAACTGATCAGCCTCGGTCGCGACCATTGCTCGAGGCGTTGGCGTGGAGGGAGCGCTCCAGCACGTCGGTGCCGGTACGACTGATCAGTGGGCTGGCGTCAGCTCGACCGAGTAGCTGCGGTGCGAGACGAACTCGGTGCTGAGCCGAATCGCCCATGTCGCTTCGGTGAGGCAGTCGTTCATCTGCGGTGTGCCACCCGTCACGGTGACCGCGACGACTTCATCGCCCGTCGCTTCGATGCCGACCGTCACACCAACGCCCTTTTCTGCCTGAGCCTCGCAAGCGGCGACACCCGGCGCGAGCAGGGCTCGCAACAGCGCTTCGAAGTCCACCCGGTGCGCGACCGCGAAGCCGCAGCTCGACGAAGTCCCGCAGCCACCGCAGCTGGTGCCGTGCATCGCGAGGAGGTCGCCGAACGCCCCCTCGGCCACCCCTGCAGTCGACGGGGCCGCGCCAGGGGAAACGAAGAGAAAGGACGTCACCGGCGAGACCGAATGCGAAAGGAACGCAGCCGTTCGTAGCTCGTCGTCGCTGAGCCCGCCGCGGAGTTCGTCGTCACCGACCGCGATACCTGGCAGCCGGCTGGCGAGGGTCGAGTCGACGCTCACCGTGCGACGGAACTCGCGCGCCCACACCTTGCCCGTGACGGTGAGGGACTCGGGTGGCGTCGCGTCGATGCCGTGCACGCGCACCATCGTGCCTTCGTGCAGCTCGGGCTCGACGGTGAACTCGGGCAGCCCGTCGCCCTTCACCTTGAAGTCGTCGACGCGCACCGGCCGCACCAGGTGCAGGAGCGCCCTCGCCGACGCCTCGAGGTCGTCAGGCGCCCCGCCCACGCGGACGAAGATGCCGCCGGTCGCAGCGGCGATGGGCGAGAGCGCGGCGTCGTCGTCGCGGGCCTCGTGGAGCGGGCCTCCGCTGCGTCCCCATCGGCCGACGACGTGCGCCACGACCTGGGGCGCCGACCTGAACGCGTCGATGACCACGTCATTCGAGAACCCATCGCGCAGCCGCTCGTCGGTGAAGAGCAGCACGCGCCCGATTCCACCTTCCTGAGCGAGCAGCTGAGCGGCCAGCGTCGCTCCGGTGTCGAGGTTGGAGCCATTGCCAGGCGCCAGCCGGCTCGCGGGCGTCGACGCGAGCAACGCCGCCACCTCGCGCGCTGGCACGAAGCGGCCGAAGAGGCGTTCGGCGAAGCGACGCGTGAGCACCACCTCGACCTGCGCGTCGGGCACGTTCGCGAGCCAGGGCGCAATCACCTCGAGCTGCGCGGCGATGCCCTGTGGCCCTTCGCTGTGCGACGCGTCGATGACGAACACCACGCGCGGCGCCACGGGAGCACGGCTCAGCTCCGGTGCGGTGTCGACCTCGAACCGCCACAGCGTGCGGTCGGTGTCGAGCTGCGAGGTCGCCCAGCGCACGTCGGCCACCGCGTCGGTGTGGTGTTGTTGGCGCACCACGAACCCGTCCACCGTCTCCTCGACCGCCGCGCCGTCGAACACCGGGGCAGTCATTTCATCCTTCGGGAAGTGGAACAGCAACACGCCGGCTTCGTAGTCGGGCGTCACGGCGACGTCGTACTCGACAGTCACCGTCTCTCGCGGAAGCAGGCCGAAGAGGTCGAGGTCGAGCTCGTTGTCTCCTGCCCATTCCAAACGGCCGATCGGCGCGGGCGCGGCCTGGCCAGGGCTCGTCAGCAGGTCCCACTGCACGGCGACGTCTGCGCTGCCAGACAACGCGCCCGCCGAGGGGATCTCGGTGCCGCGGCCGATACGCAGGGCCGTCGCCACCGCGCCTTCGGGCAACACGAGGTCCCGGTGCTCGTACGACTGAACGTGGTCGCTGTCGTTGCGTAGCACGCGTTTCACCTTCAACGTCGCCGCGCCCGCCTCGAAGCGCACGCTGATGGTGTGGCTGAGCTCGTTCACCCCGGGCTCCGTGAGCTGGAGTCCGGCGAGGTCCTCCGGCCCGCACGCCAGCAAGGAGAGCGCAGCGGCGGCAATGGTGAGGTGGCGCATGGCCGTCGGACACCGGGCGCGGCGTCTCGTTCCGTCGCTGCCGCCCACGAACGAGATCAAGCCCTTCAGGGAGAGGTGGCTGACGTTTGAACTATTTCTGATGGAGTTAAGACTAAACGCGCGGCCCTGAAGCATTGTTGGGCCTCGACCGAGGCTCTCCGGTGTGCGATGGAGCGCTCCGGACCTCACCCAAGGAGCCACGCATGTCGACCCCTCCCCTCCGCGACTTCCTCGAAATTCCCTACGAGCAGCTCGAAGAAATGAACCTGTCGGTGAAGCAGGCGCGGCTCAACCGCGAAGCTCCGGACAAGCTCAAAGAAGCCCGCATGAAGTACCTGACCGATGAGCGCCGCATCAAGGCGGTCACGGTGTGCTTCACGGACCTCGAAGGCCGGCTGCAGATGCTGGACTACGACAAGAAGTTCCTCCTCAAGAGCCAGGACAACCTGACGTTCGACGGCTCGTCGGTGCGTGGCTTCTCGGCGCAGCACGAGTCTGACCTTCGCCTGAACATCGACTGGGCCTCGTTCTACTGGCTCCCGGCGGACGTGTTCGGCCCCGGCAAGGTGCTGGTGTTCAGCGAGGTGCTCTCGCGCGATGGCTCCACGTACTCGAGCGACATTCGCAGCCGCCTCAAGCAGTACGGTGAGCAGCTGTTCGCGAAGGACGGCACCGTGTGCCACGTCGCGCCCGAGATCGAAGGCTTCCTCTTCGAGGGCAAGGACGCCGAGCGCCGCTACAGCGAGACGGGCAAGTTCAACTACGTGTCGACGGGCGGCTACTACCACTCGTTGCCGGGCGACAAGCTGCGCACGTTCATCGACTCGGCTGCCGAGGTGCAGCGCGCGATGGGCTTCGGCAACGAGAAGGACCACCCCGAGGTCGCGCCCAGCCAGTTCGAGATGAACTTCTCGTACTCCGAGGCGCTCATCACCGCCGACCAGGTGCAGCTCTACAAGCTGCTGTGCCGTCAGGTCGCCGCGAACCAGGGCATGACGGCCTCGTTCCTGCCGAAGCCCGTCACCGGCGTGAACGGCAACGGCATGCACACCAACATGTCGTTCTCCAAGGGCGGCAAGAACCAGTACTGGGATCCGAAGGGCCAGGACGGGTTGTCGAAGGTGGGCTGGGAAGCCATCGACCGCATCCTCACCAACGCCGACGACCTCTGCCTCATCTTGAACCCGTCGGTGAACGCGTACCGCCGGCTCGACCCGCACTTCGAAGCGCCCAACCAGATCAAGGCGTCGGCGAACAACCGTGGCGCGATGGTGCGCATCCCCACCGGAAACGAGCGCTCGGCTCGCATCGAGGTGCGCAGCGTGGCGCCCGACGCGAACCCGTACCTCGTCTTCTACGCGCTCATGCGCACGATCGTCGAAGGCGCGGGCTCGGAGACGACGGCCGATGAGTCGAAGCGCAGCCGCACCCGCTTCCTGCCTGACAACATCTACGACGGCATCCGGCTCTTCAAGGGCTCGAAGTTCATGTCCGAGGTGCTGGGCGAGGCGGTGCAGGGCAAGTTCGCGGAGCTCAAGCAGATGCAGGCCGACCGCTGCCCGAAGGCGCTGGGCTCGCAGATCAAGGTGCCCGAGATTCAGTTCCACCATGAGGTGACGAACCAGCTGCTGTGGAGCCAGTTCTAAAGCGCCGAGCCGATCCCCTCGTGCTTTTCGCGGCCTCCGTGTGACGAACACGGGGGCCGTTTTCATGTCTGGCCCTCGACAGCGCGGCGGCTTGGGGCTTTCGTAGCGGGCGATGACGTTCCTCACGCTCCTCGCGATTCCGATGGTGGTGAGCGGCGCGGCTCCGGGCCTCAAGCTCGACGGCGTGAAGAGCCGCGTCGAGGCATGGCCGGTGGCGAAGCTCGAGCTCGAGGCCGCTGCGTCACTCACCCGCGCCGCGACGCAGCCCGAGGCCGGGTTCACCGTGGTCGCCGACCCCGAGGCGCGCGCTGACGTGCTGATCCGCGGCCTGCTGGCCCCTGCGAAAGACGGCGCCGCGGTGCGCTTCACCTGGGCGCTCAAGACGCAGGGCTGCCCGATGCTGACCGACCAGGTGGCCTGGGACTTCAAGACGCCGCGGCTGTCGCCCGTCGCGCTCGACTCGATGTCGACGCAACTGGCGAAGCGCGCGCAGGTGTTGCTCGACAAGGCGCAGGCGCAGCACGAGACCTCGTGTATTCCCATCGACGGCGTGGGCCCGCGGACCGTCACGGCGAGCAAACCCTCCTCGCGACCACCACCACCGCCGCCGCAGCAGCCGACGTTCCCGACGGTGGGTGGGCTGCCTCAGCCCGTTCGGGCGCGGCTCTTCGTGGGGCCGGGCGGCGCGACCGCCTCGGGGGCCGGTGGCACCGTGCCCGCGAGCAACTACTGAAACGTGCGTGCGCTCGTCATCATGCTCGCGACGCTGGTGGGTGGCGCGCTCGGCCTGTTCGGACCCGTGCTCGTCGCGATTGCCTTGAACGTCGGCTCGATGAGCTACGAGGCGTTCCTTCCCATCGTACTGGTGACGACGCCGGTGGGGGCCGTCGGCTCCGCGGTGGTGGCCTGGGTGGTGTTCTCGCGACGCATGGAGCGCCTGCAGTCGAAATAGCGCCTCAGAACGTCCACGTACTGGCGAGCCCGACGCCGCTCACCGACAGCACCGGTGTGACGGCCTGCCAGGTGACGCGGGTCGTCGGCAGCGCGGCGCGATGGCGCACCACCCACCGGCCGATGAGGTAGCCGGTCGCCGCGCCGAAGAAGACCTCGGACGCGAAGTGGTAGTCGTCGAGCACCAGCCACGTCGCCAGCGCTCCGCCGACTCCGAGCAGCAGCACGTGCAGCCACGGCGCATCGACGTACGTGGAGTAGGCGCCGATGAGCGCGAAGAGGCTCGCCGAGTGGCCCGAGGGAAAGCCGTCGGGGAACGACAGCCGCGTCGGCCCGAAGAAGGTGCCCGCGCCCGAGCCATGGAGCACGCCCTCGCGCCCCGTCAGCAGCTTCAACGTCACGTGGTACGCCTGCGAGACCAGCAACGCCTCGGCCGCCAACGTGCTCGCCTCGAGCAGCTTCTCGTCTCCTGCGAGCGCGCCCACCAGCATGAGCGTCAACGGCGTGAGCACCTGGGTGAGGCCGAGGGCGAGGTTGCTCCCGGGCGTCCACAGGTGGAACGAGGCGGGGCGCGCGGTCTGACAGACGGACGAGCTCGCGGGTGCGACGTCGCAGTTGGCGCCGCGTGCCTGATGCAACACGTCCTGCAGGCGCGCGTCGGCCGAGCGGCCGTCGATGGGCACGAACGCCGCGACGGTCGGCGCCGTGACTGCTGCGAACAGGGCCCAGTCGCCCACCGACCAGGACACGATGGTCGACGGAATCGAGATGAGGTCGGCGAGCGTTCGCAGCACCAGGCTCCTCAGCCACGGCCAGGGCGCGCTGTGTTGGTAGCGCCAGTCGTCGCCGAGGAAGAGCCCTCGTGGAGGCTCGGCCGTGCGGTTCTGGGGAGGTGTGGTTGGCGCAGCGCTCGGGGGCGGCGTGGAGTCACCACCCTCGTCCGCGCCAGCGCGCAGGGGCGCGAGGAGCAGCAGCGAGGTGATGACGAAGGACCGCATGACGGACCAGAGGCTGCTCTCGTCATCTGTCCACGTCTACGTTTGCGTACGTGTGGTCCCGCGCCTGCTGAAGGTCGGTCGATCACTCAAGCTTCTGAGGTGAGCCGGGCACGCTGTGACGGGCGTGCCCGGACATTCCTGTCGTCTCCCCTGCAGCCCAGAGGTTGATCCGCTCGGCATCACGATTGCTGTGCAGTCGTTCATGCGTGCTCGCCTGATGGTGGTCCTGCTGCTGGGGTTCTCGTGTGGCCGCACCGACCTGTTCGACGAAGACGGCATGGGTTGGAGCAGCGAGAACACTCCGAGTCCTGGCGATGCCAGGACCTGTGCGACCCCGCGGACGCCTTGTACGCGTGCACCCAGGCCAGCCACCCGAACCCTCGAGTGGCTTCGAGGCACGTGTGAAGGCGGGCTCACCTGTCTGCCGCAAGACGCCCAGCAATGCGACCAGAAGGGTCAGTGTGGCGGCCACTGCGTCTTCCTCGACTTCGATCTCGCTCCCAATGGTTCGCCCCGAACACAGATCTACGGCAGCTGCCCCGCGTGCGGACAATGCGTGCTCACCTGCTACGGGGTCGCGGGGTGGGAGTGCCCGAAGAATTGTTCTGCGACCGTGCTTTCGCCGTTTGGCTTCGTCGACAGCGCGGGTCGGTGCTTCGTGGACTGAGCCGCCAGGTGAACGGCGTGCCGTCGCGCGGTTTCGTCGGCGAGCGCTGCGGCGAGTGACACCCGTCGCGTTGTCGCGCTGTCGAGACCACCTCCCGACGCGCGGCCGTGTGCCACAGTGACCGCCGCTCATGTCGCTGCTCCTCTCACTGTTGCTCGCCGGTGCGCCGCTCGAGCCGTCGCCGGCTGCGGTGACGATTCGTGCGCGTGCGTGGAAGGTGGCGGTCACCGGTGGCTCGCTCGTTGTCGTCGGGCTGGGCTTCTTCATCAGCTCGCGCGTGCTCGCCGGCACCATGCCGACCGACCCGGCGCTGCAGAACACCAGCAGCGCCTTTCAGGTCGGCGGCGTCATGCTGATGGCGAGCGGTGCTTTGGTCGCGCTGCTGGCGCTGCCGATGTGGTTCTGGACCGACGAGCCCACCGCACCGGCCGTCGCGCTCAGCCCTTTCGGAGTCGTCGGCCGATGGTGACGCTGGTCTCACTCCTGCTGCTCGCGTCGCCCGGAGCGCTCGAGCCAGCCGACCCTCCGCTCTCGGAAGACGGGGTGCCGCTCGCGCCACGCAAGGCCCGGGCGACCGAGCTGCCCCGCGCGCGCAGCTTCGTGGTGCCGGCCATCGAGGCGCTGCTCGTCGACTTCGCGCTCGCCAGCTTCAACAACCTCGTGAGCCGCGAGCCGTTCGCGCAGATCACGCTCGAGAGCATTCGCGTCAACCTGCCGCTCTCTGCGTGGGAGCTCGACTCCGACTACTTCCTCACCAACCAGTTCGGGCACCCGTATCAAGGCGCGTGGGCCTTCACGGCGGCGAGATCGGCCGGGCTCTCGTTCTGGTGGGCGACGCTGTACCCCTTCGTCACCAGCCTCGTGTGGGAACTGTTCTTCGAGGTCGACAAGCCGTCGGTGAACGATCACATCACGACCACCATCGGCGGCGCGCTGCTCGGCGAGGCGCTCTTCCGGTTGTCGATGCTCGTCGTGCGCAGCGGGTTGCCGAAGTGGATGCGCGAGGTGTTCTCGTTCCTGCTCGCGCCACCTGCGTGGATCAACGACGCGCTCTTCGACGAACAGCTCGCCGCCGGAGACCTGCCGACGCTTCCCTTCTACCGGGGCTGGCTCGGAGGCGGCGTCGTGGTGCAGAGCCAGGCCGCGCGCGTCGGCGCGTTCCTCACGGCGCGCGTGATTCACGGCGCTCCCGACGAAGAGGTCAGCGGGCCCTTCAGCCACTTCGACATCGCGGCCGACCTGAGCATCGACCGCAACCAGGTGGTGGGTGACTTCACGGTGCGCGGGCTGCTCTGGGGTCGTGGCTATCGCCTGGGCAGACTCCACGGCGTCGCGGGTCTCTTCGGCTCGTACGAGTACGTCGCGCCGCAGATCTTCCGCGCCTCGTCGGTGAACGTGGGTGGTGGCACGCTCGCGCACTTCGATGTCACGCCGCAGACGGCCGTCGAGCTCATCGCCGTCGTCTCGGGAATTCCCTTCGGCGCTGGCGGCACCGTCGCGCCGAGCGAGGTGGTCGGGAGCCGCGACTACCACGTGGGTCCGGGCGTTCACCTCGAGGCCGAGGCTGCCCTCGTCGACGAGCGCTTCGGCTTCGTGGCCCTCGGTGTACGGCGCTGGAATCTGTTCGGCGGCTTCTACACGCAGCCCGCAGGCCACGACGCCATCACCTACGTGCACCTCAACGGGTTCGTCCGCACCGGGCGCGACGCGTTGATTGGGCTCGAGTTCGTCCGCGCGCTGCGAGACTCGCGCTTTGGTGACGTCGACGTGAACCAGTCGCTCAGCCAGCTCCGCCTCGTCGTGTGTTGGCTGTTCTCGGGCGAGCTGGGCATCGCGGCCCATTGACGCGCGAGCGACTCAGCGGGGCAGGGCGACGCCGGTCAACGCAGGCACTTGCTCGAAGCGGTCCTGGCCTGCCGTCAGCTTCCACAGCGTGCCATCGGCTTTGACGACGAGGCCTTCGGCCGATGCGTACACCGCACCCTCGGAGCCAGGGAGCACGCCGACGGACTGCTGGCCCAGCCGCCCCACGCCGCGGCCGTCGATGAGCGTCGCCCAGCTCGTGTGCCAGAGGACGTTGGGCACCTCTCCGATGAAGCCCTTCGGGGAAATCGCCTGGAAGAGCGAGGCCGAGTACCGAACGCCGATGCGGCCGTACTTCCCGCCGATGAGCCCGGCGCTCGCGCCCTGAAGGTTCCAGGCCTGGCCCTGGGCGTCGAGACCGGTCGGGCTCCCGTCGGCGCTGATGTCGACCATCGGCGCGACGTTCATCAGCTGCCGTGGCGTGGCGTCGCCACCGCCGCTCGTCGACTCCGAGCCGAAGAGCCACACCTTCCCCGTGCGGTCGAGGGCGAGCGAGAGGTTCACCTGGAACACGCTGTGCGCGATGGCCTGAATCGGTGGCAGGCCGGGCACGGGCGCAGGCACCGGGTCGCTCGCGCCCACCGTCACGCGCCCGAGTTGCCCGAGAGCGTTGTCGCCAAAGCTGTACACGACGCCCTGCGCATCGAGCGCCAGGTTGTCGGCGATGGAGATGATGTTGGTGAGCCCGGGAATCTGCGTCGCAGTCATCCCCGTCAGCCTCCAGACGGTTCCATCGGCCTTCAGCACGAGGTCTTTGGCGACGGTGACCCGGCGGGTCGACGGTGCCAGCTCGACCGACAGCATCGTGGTGCGAGCGAGCCCGTCGCCGGTCAATGCGAACTCGAGCATCACCGGCCGCGCCACGCTCGCCGCCGAGAACGTCAGCGTGAGGCTGGCCGTCGTCGCCTGCGCCGGAATCGAGAGCGGCGCCGCGGTGATGTCGGCAGGAAGCCCGCGCGGGGTGAGAACGAGCGCGCCATCGAAGCCCTCGCGCACCACGCGCAACGGCACCACGACCGACTGGCCCGGCCGCCCTGGAATCGGGTCTGAGACGACGGCGACGTCGGGCTCCGGCGCCGAGCTGCGCACGTTCTCGAACGGCAACAGCACGGCCGCACCCGACGTGACGTCGTACAGGCGCTTGTTGTCTCCGAGCGCGTACGCGCCCCGGCCTCGCGCGAAGACATCGACGAAGGTCACGCCTTCTGGCGCAACGAGCGGCTCGGGGTTCTTGTCGGAGCGCATGAACCACGCCAGCCCGTCGGGCGTCGCCCACAGCGCGTGGTGTCGGAACTCGGTCGTCTGCCCCGAGAACGTCTCGTACGTCGAGCCGTCGAAGGCGCGCAGCCCGGCGAACGCGAAGACCGGGGCGTAGGCCGGGCCGTTCGGGTTTCGCGTCGTGTCGTACACGAAGCCGTCGGAGCGCAAGAACGTCTGCCCGCCTGGAATCACGTCGATGGCGCCGCGAATCTGGCTGATGAGCGTGGGCCCATTGGCGATGGTGCCGTCGGCCATGACCGCCAGCACGAGGGTGGACTGCGAGGGGCCGCCGAAGAAGGTGGGGCGCACGGCGGTCACTCCCTGAAGCGCTGGGAAGCCGGCCCGGCGAGCCGTGCCATCGGCGAGCAGCTCGACGGTGCCTCCCTGCGAGGCGCGCACGTCGATGACGGGGCTGTCGAACGAAGCGACGACGAGCGACTCATTCGGGCCCCCGGCGATGGCTCGAATCCCCGACAGCCCTTCGACACGGCCGGCCCCTCCGTCGGGCAACAGCTTCCACACCGTGCCGTCCTCGGTGAGCACCGAGAGCTGGCCGACGCCGATGTACGGGTGGTCGAGCTGCGCGACGGTGCTCCGCCGCGTCGTCTGCACCGAGTTGTTCGCAGGTGGAATCTCGGAGACGGTCGCGGTGATGGTCTGCCCACCCAGCGTCACGGCATACGCGCCGGGCGGCGTGGCGAAGTCGGCGGTCAGGAACACGCCTCCCGCGTAGGCGTCGGGTTCGGCGACCAGACTCAGAAGGTCTGCGCGCAGCAAGCCAGGCGGCGTGACCGAGAGCACGGGCGCCATGCCGCCATCAGTCGGTGCGAGTCGGAAGCCGACCACGACGGTGGTGCCGGGCGGAACCGTCACGGTCGAGGACTCGACGCCGAACGGCCGGGGCTCGGTCGTCGACGGGCACGCCGACAGCGCCAGCCAGAGCGTCATGCCGAGGAGCCCGCGCATCATGGCGTCACCTCGGTCGGCCACGTGCCGCCTGGTCGAAGCCGCGCGACCCGGCTGAAGGTCGTCGTCTGGCCAGAGGTGTCACTCAGGTAGACGAGCCCATCGGCGCCGACCGTCAGCGTGAAGCCCGCGAAGTTGAGCGCCTCTCCGGTCGACAGCGCCGACGTGTCGCCAATCTGCTCGAGCGCGCCTCCAGCCCGGGTGCGGAACACCTGCGGCGGTCGCGAGAAGTTGCAGGTGCCGTCGAGCCCGCAGCCCAGCAACCCGAGCGTCGGCCTGATGGGAAACGAGGCCAGCACGGTGCTCTGCGTCGAGCCGAACGGCCGTCGCGTCACCTTCATGGTGGTGCCGTCGTTGGTGAACTCGAGCACGTCGCCCTTCGCGTCGAAGAGCACCGCTGGCTGCGTCGCCAGCCCCTCGTCGACCGTCTCGGTCGCGCCATCGAGCCGCCGGTTGCCCGAGTACGCGCGGCCGTTGCCGTCGACTCGCGTGACGGGCGCCGAGGCCACCCACGTCGTCGCACCAGCGAGCAGCACCTCGTTGCCCTTCGGCCCCGTCGCGAAGGTGTTGCCTGCCGGGTCGACAGTGACGAGCGTCTTCCCGACACTCCCCGCCACCAGCACCCAGTCCTTCTCACCCTTCGCCATTCGGTAGATGACGCCGTGCCCAAAGTAGATGTTGCCGTTCACGTCCCACGCACGGGGAATGGCGGTGCCAGGGAGCCCGGTAAACGGGACGACCGTCGGCAGTGGCACCCACGCGTTCCACTCGACGCGGCGTTGGAGCGTGGTGCCGTCACCACCCACTGCGTGCATCACGTTGTGCTCGTCGAAGCTCAACCGGGTGATGGCGAACGCGGCCTGCCCCATCACCATTTCCCACTTCTCGACGCTCGCCGCCTCGTTGCAGCCCGTCGCCAACAGCGCGAGCGCTCCCGCCAGGACTCTCATGGGCGCTCGCGTAGCACGTGGCCGCGCCCTCGACGCAGCAGTCCGCTCGAGGAGGAGCGCGACTTAGAGCGCGTACGAGAGGTCGCCGAACACGCGGCCATCGCCATCGACGAACTGCAGCCGCGCGGTGCCGGTGCCCGGGTCGAGGTCGATGATGGTGAAGTTGTTGCGGCCCGAGGCGAAGTCGAACTGCGGCTTGCCGGGGTAGGTGGGCGAGGTGTTCGGCCGCTGCCCCGCCGGCCCGACGAGCGCCTCGATGGCCGTCGAGCCCGGGCCCGTACGAGAGACGCGCCCCGCCGTCGCGAGATGAAAGTCTCCCGAGACCCAGAGCACGCCGGGAATCTTCTCGTCCTCGATGTACTTCAGGAGCTCAGTGCGCTGCGCCGGGAAGCCCTCCCACCGGTCCTCTCGCTGCAGGCCGAAGAGCGGGCCGGGGAACTCCGAGATGGGCACCGAGTTGAGGATGACCTTGAAGCGCGCGGGGCACGTCGAGAGGCCCGTCTTGAGCCACTCGAACTGCTCCTTCGAGAGGTATTCGCCGGCTGCGCGGTTTCGTTCGCTGCGCGCGTCGAGCACGAAGAACTCCGCGGTGCGGCCCCAGCGAACGCTTCGCCACAGGCGCTCGGGCGGGACCTGCCGACGCACGGGCAGGAACTCGAAGAAGCGGTCGCGCGCCACGTCGACGATGCCGTCGGAGTCGGGGCCGGGGAAGTTGTCGACGACCTCGTGGTCGTCCCACGTGGCGATGAGGCTCGTCGACGCGCGCAGCAAGCGGTGCGGCTCGCGGCCCAGCGCCTCGTACCACTTGTCCCGAAAGCCGCTGATGGTGCGCGCGCCGTCGGCGTAGAGCGTGTCGCCGCCGAGGAGAAACGCGTCGAGGTCGGTTCGTTCGGCCGCCCGGCGCAACGTCAGGAGCGGGTAGTGCGGGTTGATGCACGAAGCCGCGCCGATGCGCAGCGGCGCGAGCGTGTCGGCGGCGAACGCCGTGCGGAACCGGCCAGGCCCGGAACGCGCGCCCTCGCCGCCTGCCGTCGGCTCGACGAACTCGTAGCGGTACCAGCGGCCAGCCGAGAGCCCGCGCAGCTCGACGTGCACGAAGCCGTCGGCGTCTGGCGTGACGGGAAGCGTGAGGCTGTTGGTGCCGTCTTCGAGGGCGAGCTCGAGCTGCACCGTCGAGCCGCCTCGATACGACGTCCATACCACCGCGCCTTCGTCGTTGGCGTCGCCGCTCGCCACGCCCAGCGGGAACTCACGCGGCGTGACGCCGTCGGGAGGCACGCTCGTCTCGCACGCCGCTGCGCCGAGCGCCGCGAGCATCGTTCGTCGAGAGAACTTCACGGGCTCACCACCTTTCGCGACGCGACGAAGCCCTGCCACGCGAAGACTGCCTCGAGCACGTCGAAGGCCACCATCGAGATGATGGCCGTGCCTGCGCCCACCAGCATCGCCCACTGCCCGCTCGCGAAGCGGTCGCGCTCGGCGAGGGCTCCACCCGTCAACGTCAGCAGGCCAACAGCCGCGCCGACGAGCGCCCACCTCGAGGCCCGCCAGCCTTTTTCATGAGCGGCACTCGTACTCGAGCTCACCCCGTCGGTGGCGCCGACTCCTGTCAGGAACGGGAGCGTGAGGTGCAGCACGGCGACGTTGAGGAGGGACGCGATGGCGAAGCCTCCGGCGAGCGCGAGCGGGTCGGGTCGGCTCTGCGCGTTGAAGGCTGCCATCGGCAGCAACGAGCCTGCGAACGTCGAGAGCGCGGCGGTCGCGATGGCCACGGCGGTCGCGGTGCTGGCGTAGAGCGCGATGGTGCTGCGCGGCACGGCGGGCACGCCCGCGTCGAGTGACTCCGTCACGGCCTGGGCATGGGCGGTGAGCGTGACGAGCAAGACTGGGAGGAGCGCGACGCGATGCATGCGGCCGCTGCACCAGACCGCTGCGTGCGACGGCTGACAAGCTGGCTGAAGCGTCAGGCGGCGCGACTCACTGTAGGTTTTTTCGCGCAGCCGTCGCGCGGAACAGGAGCACGAGCGGCACGCCAACGCCGGGGACGAGCGCGAGCCACTGCAGCGCTGGTTGCCCGCGCAGCCTCGCCTCTTCGCGTCCGAGCATCGGCGCCGCCACACAGCACGCGTGGAAGTCGAGCGACGCGCGTCGAGGAGCTCTCGGTCGCAGGCGAGCAGCTCGACAAGACGAGGCACCCGAAAATCTTCGTCGGCAGAATTTCGCCCGCGAGAGGGACTCGCACAGGTGCGTCAGACAGACGACGAATGTGGCGCACCTGCGTCGAGCGGCGCGCTATGGCCATCGCATGTCGGAGACCGAGCGCCCCCGGGTCGTCATTGCTGGAGGCACCGGTGCGTTGGGTCGCGCGCTCGCGGAGCGGCTGAAGACGTCGTGCGACGTCACCTGCGTCGGTACGCGCGCCACGTCTGGTGCCAGCGACTGGAAGGCCGACCTGCTCTCGGTTGCCGAGGCCGAGGTCGCGCTCGCTGGCGCCCACACCGTCGTCTTCCTCGCGCGTACGAGTGGGCCGAGGGCGCGGTTGCTCCAGGGCTCGACCGCCGACGTCGACCTGGTGCTCGCCGACTCGGTGGCGCGCGCTGCACGGCTCACGAAGCCACGCCGCCTCGTCTTCTTCGGGTGCGCAGAGAACGACGAGCGCGAGGTGGTGCTCGCGACGTCCGGGGTTCCGCTGTCCGTGCTCTCGGGTGGCGGTGAGGACCCCGCCGCGCAGCTCGAGCAGCTGGTGCTCGCGGCCACCGTCGAGACGCGCCGCCTGCCGGGGTGGAAGGGCGCCGAGGTTCCTCCTGCGGCGTGGAGCGGGCCGTCGACAGTGCTCTCGGTGCAACGCCTCACGCCGAAGCCGGGGTGGACGGCGGCGCAGACTGCGCGCGCGTACTTCGAATGGTTGGGTGGTGATGCGCCCACCGTGTCGACCGTCCTCGGGGCTGACGCCTACGAGATCAAGTCACTCGGCGCGAGCATGCTGCAGCTGCGCCGCGTCCCCGGGCAGAGCTCCGACAGCGTCGAGGTGTTGGAGGTGCGCGATGGGGCCCTGGTGGCCGAGGGCACTACCGGCATCTTCGAGTTCAGGCTGCTCGAGACGCCCGCGGTGTTGATGACGACGCTGAGGGGCTTCGTGCCCGCGATGCCGTGGCTCGCCTATCGGGCCTCGCAGGCCATTCAACACGCGCGGGCGATGCGCCGCTTCGGCGAGTGGCTCACCGCCTGAGCGGCGTCTCCGACTCCGACGGCGCCGGGCCTAGAGAATCTTCCGCGGTGGCACGACGACGTTCGCCACTAGCAGCCCCATCACCAGCGCGCCGGCGAGCGTGAACATGCCGACCGCCTGGCTCGCGCCCTGGGTGTAGTCGCCGCGCAGGAGCGCATCGAAGCTCCGGAAGCCGAACGAGCCGGGCACCAGCAGCAGGAGCCCGGGCAACAAGAAGACCTGCGCCGGCTGCTTCGTGGTGCGCGCGAACGCGTTCGCTGCGACCGCCAACACCAGCGCCGACAGGAACGCCGCCGGCGTCGCGGGCCACGTGCGCAACAGGAGCTGCGAGAGCCACACCACGCTGCCAGAGCCGAGCGCGATGACGAGCTTCTGTCGCGGCAGCCCGAGCGACACACCGAAACTCAACGACGCCACCACCACCGCGAGCGCCTGCCACCACCACGGCGCCGGGAGCAGCGTGCCCGCGGCCTCGGGGCGAACGCCCGTCCACTGCTCGAAGGTGAGTGCGAGCCCGATGCCGAACACCAGCGAGAGCAACGTCACCGCCGCGTCGACGAGCCGCGCCGTGCCTGAGACGAGGTTCTTGAAGGTGATCTCCGCGAGCCCCGTCGTCAGCACCATGCCCGGCAGCAGCGGAATCACCACCGCGAGCACCAGCACGTCGCGCGAATGCCCGGGCCACACCAGCGTCGCGAACCACGCCGTCAGCGCCGCGATGACACCGCCGAGAAAGTTCTCGAGGAACCGAAGGCCGGGCTCCCGCTGGGTCCGCAGCAGCACGGCTCTCAACAACAGCCCGCCCACGCCCGCGATGAAGAAGTCACCGACGCCGCCACCGAACGAGACCGCCGCCCCTGCGCTCGAGCCCGCGCCCGCGATCAGCTTCACCAGCGTGGACCATTCTCCTGCGCTCGACAGCCGGCGCAGCTCGAGGCGCGCGTCGTTCACCGTGAGCGTTCGGTCGACGACCCGGTTGAGCAGCTCGTCGAGCACCGCGAGGCGCTGGAGGTCGACCCGCCACTCGTTCACCCGCACCATCGAGACAGCCGGCGCTTCACCCGTCGGCGTGCGAATCGCGACGAAGAGCCCGGTGGGCAGCGCGAACACGTCGGCCGAGAAGCCCTCGCGGCTCGCCACCACGCCGAGCAACTCCTCGAGGCGGTAGCTCGGGCAGCCGGCGGCCAACAGCTCGCTGCCGAGCTCGACGAGGTAGTCGAGCATGTGGTGGGGCGAGAGCGGCTCGCGTGAGTCGGTCACTGGCGTCAGGCCTCGAAGAACGCGCGTACTTCGTCTCGTTTGGCCAGCGCGTCGGCGCGACCGAGCTCGATGAGCGTCTCGGCCCAGCCTCCGTCGAAGAGCAGGTACGACGCGAGGTCGGCTTCCCACGTCGAGTCGGCGTTGGCCGCGCGCGCGAGCAGCCCCTCGTAGAAGCGGCCCAGGTTCCAGCCCCCTGAGTGCCGCCGCAGGTGTTCGCCGGCGAGCACGCCGATGTTCTTCGAGGGCTCGAAGACGAGCGTCGGAATTCGCCGGTACGTCATGCCGCGCTCCTGCTCGAGCACGGCGTCCATCCGGGCGCGCTCCGTGGCCGGCAGCGCGACGTCAATGACCTCCATCACGCGGTTGAAGCGCTGCAGCACCTGCAGGTCGGTGGCGACGGGGTCGAGGAGCAGCGCGTTGAACAGCTTGCCGAGCAGGAAGACGAGGCTCGGGTACTGGCTGGCCGTGTCACCCGGCGCGTCGATGTCGGGCGCCTGCACCGCGTCGTGCCGCAGCGTGATGACGACGAGCTTGTCGGCGCCCGCGCGAATCGCCGGCGCGATGGGCGTGTTGAAGCGCAGGCCTCCATCCGTGAAGTACGAGCGGCCGACCCGGCGCGCAGGGAAGAGCGCGGGAATGGCGGCCGAGGCCAGCACGTGCTCCACGTCGATGCGCGTCTGACGAAACACCCGCCGCGGGTGCCGCATCGTCTTGAAGTCGACGCCGGGCGCGAGCTCGCCGAAGAGGGTGGTGGCCCCGGTGCCGATGTGGAGCGCGGCCACGATGAACGCGCGCAGCCGGCCTTCGTTCACGTTGTCGTGCAGCTGCGCCCAGTCGATGCCAGCGGCGACGAGGTCTTCGAGCGCGCGTGGGTTGAGCACGGAGCGCCCAAAGCGGTCGACGGGGCCGTCTTCGTCGCGTGCCGCGCTCGGCTTTCTGAACAGCCGCAGCGGGCTCGACCACGCCATCAACCCTCGAAGGTCGACGCGCAGGTGATGCTCCAGCTTGAGCGAGCGCCACAGCGTCATCAGCGCCTCGACGTGATGGTCGTGGCGATGCGCGTTCGCCGCCAGCCAGGCACCGTTGATGGCGCCGACCGAGGTGCCGGCGACGACCTGGTAGAGCGGTCGCGAGTCGCTCGGCCGTGCGAGCGCGTCGTTCACGCCCTGGAGGACGCCGACTTCGTACGCCCCACGGGCTCCTCCTCCAGACAGCACCACGCCCACGCTCGTCATGACGGTGAGTGTCGGGCGCGACGCGTGGAGGCGCCAGAAACACTTCGGCCCGGCTCAGTCACGAGGACTGGCCGGGCCGCGGTGCTTCATGAGGTTGTCCGTCACCCGACTTCG
>JAUXRI010000187.1 GCA_030681895.1 Myxococcales bacterium
AGCGGCCCGCCTGAGGCGCTTGCAGACCCGAGAAGTTCGGGCCCGGAGGAGCGCTCTTTCGATGGCGCCCTCGCTTCCCCCAGAGCAGGCCGTCCGACTCCCCGAAGGGGCGCGCAGCGGCGCCGCCAGGCGCAGTCGGAAGTCACGGCCGGGCGAAGAGCGTGACGCGCCCGAGTTCGACGACGTGCCCCAGCGGGGCCGCAGCGAAGCGGAGAGTCGTCGGACGGGTTTCGGCGTGGCGCGCTCTGCGCGTCGGGAAACGTCGTCAGGCGGCCCTCGGCCGCTGCTGTTGCTGTTTGCCGAGCGGCCGCTCGGAAGCGAAAGGGACCTAGCCCGCCAGGGCCGAGACCCCGGACCTGCAGCGCGCAGCGCGAAGGACGGCGGCTCGGGGCGTCAGCCCGACGGGCTCGGTCCGCGCAGCGGATTCGCCCTGCCCTTCCGGCGTCACCTCTCTTCACGAGCGACGCGCCAGTTGAGCGAGGAACTCGTCGGCCGCCTCGAGCTCCTCGTGCACGGCCAGTGGCATGTAGCGCTCATGCAGCCACGGGTGTCCCAGGAGCGCCTCGAGCAGTGGCACCGCGAGTTGGGCCGGGACGGGCTCGGTGAGGCCGATCTCTCGCACCAGCCGCAGAGCCTCAACGAGCTCCAGGAGCGACGACGGTGGAGCGTGCGGCGGCAGCCAGGCGGCGAAGGCGCCGCCGGCCAGGAAGTGCAGAGCTCTCGAGATGGGCGAAGGGAACATGGTGGACTCCGAGGAAGTGGAGGCGCCCCGAAGGGCGCCTCCTGTGCGTCACCGGTTGAGCGCCAGCACCAGGTACGACTCCGCGATGTCGACCTGCCCGCGGGCCGTCCCGAGGCGGAGGCAGACGCGCCCGAGCTCGCGGTGCAGCTCGTTGCGTGCGGCGGCCGAGGCACCGGAGGCCGTCATGACGCGGATACTGTCCTCGAGGTGGCGCTTGAGCTCGAGCTCCGCCTGGGCCTGCGCGCGCCGCTCCCGGAGGATGCCCTTCAGGCGCTCGAGGTGGACTTCGTTGCTTTCGTGCTTCCGCTGCTGCAGCTCGCCGTTGTCCGTCATCGCCGTCTCCGTGTGTTGGGCGGCCCGTCGCCGCTTCCGCAGGCCTTTCAAGCGGCGGCGGGGCGCCCTGCTGGAGGGAGGGGCGCTCGCTGCGTCGGCCGGAAGCGCAGCGCACCGGGCGTGACAGGCGGCTGTTGGCCTGGCGCGACCGGATGCCGGCCGACGCGCCTTTGCGAGCGCCCCGGACGACAGCTCGGAGACGGCGAGGAGGGACAACGACAGGGGCAACGGAGCTCGATGCTGCGTTCCACCGGGCCCGGAGATCAGCTCACGGCCCGAAGAGGCTCAGTTGAGCGTCGACCCGCTCTCGGGGTCTTCTCCGCCCGACTCCAGGATGGACTCAAGCCCCGGAGTGCCCATCGCAACACGGATGAGGAGACTCAGCGCGATGGCGAGCTGGTGCGGCGTCAGCGTGTCGAACATGCGAGCCACCGTGAGGCTGCCGGTGCCGTTGAAGAGCTCGAACGCCAGCAGCACCCACGTGTGCACCGAGGGCTCGACACCCTCCCCCGCTGACTCCCGGATTCGAATCGCCTCAGGCGTCGGACCGTCGAGCGCCCACAGGTGGCTCACGTGGCCAGCGGCCAGCACCTCGAGGATGACGGCGTTCCGGTCCTTGATTGCGCCCAGCATGCCCGCCTCCTTCACTGCGTCTCGCTCGAGGTGAACTCAGCGTTGTACTGCGTCACCCACAGCTCCAGCGACTCCGGCATGTCGGTGAGCGCCGAGCCGATGAACTCGGCGAGGAAGAAGAGGCCTTCCATGCCGTCGCGCCCGTCGCAGTCCATCAGCAGGCGCGTCGCCTCCACGAAGCCCAGGTTGCCGCCCGAGCCATCGTAGAAGTCGAGCGCGAAGCGCATCAGCACCAGCTGCGCCGGAGGCAGCGCGCGCGCCTCCACCTTCGTCCGAAGCTCAGCGCGAGGCCCGTCTTCCGGCCACAGCTCCCGCACGCCACACTCGAAGGCAAACGCGCGCCCGACCTCGTTCCGGATTCGTTCATCCATGGTGACCTCCCTGCGGTGAAGGAACACTACGCGGCCTCGCTCAGCTCGAGCTTCCGCCAGTCATCGAAGTGCAGCGAGCAAATGGTGTTGATGATGACGACCGAGTCAGCACGAAGCGCGGCGACGGTCTCGTCCGCGAGGAAGCCGAAGCTGAACTCCCCCAGCAGGTGTGCGACGACAGACAGGACCATCTGGCGCTGCTCTCCATGCTCGGCGGAGAGCAACGGGCCCCCATCGGGGAACGCGGAGTCGAACTCGCTCGCGCGAGTCACGAGCTGGGCGAGCTGACCGCGCAGCCGGCCGCGCGCACGCGCGAGGCCCTCCACGACGTCATCCGCGGCGGCGACCTCGCGGAGCAGCGTCGCCAGGCCCCGTGCCTCGGACTCCACCTGGTGGACCAGAACCAGCGCGACGCCGAGCGGCCTCGCGAGCTGCGCGTTGCGCGCGGTCGCTGCGGCGGCCTTCGCGCGCAGGTCTTCGACGAGGAGATCCACCGCATCCACCAAACCTTCGAGAGCCCGCGTAGTCATGAAGCCTCCGACGAAAGGGGAACTGCAACCTCGACAGCGCTGAGGAACTTTTCTTCGAGGCGCAAACCCCGCGCATCGCTCTGCGTCTTCTTCTTGAGCGGGTAGTCCGCCTGCAGCTCGGGGAGCATCGCGAAGCTGAGCGGCACGATGTCGTTGCCGAAGTAGCAGTAGCCCTGCCCGCAGCTGGCGAGGCTCTTGATGCTGTTCGGGTGGAGCCGGAACGTCTCCACCAACTTCGTCGAGGCGTCGCCCGTCGTGAGGCTGGTGAAGAGCGCGCCCTGCTGTTGGCGCACGGTCTTCTCGATGACCTGGTGCGTGCCGATGCTCTTCGAGACCTTCTCGCAGAGCTCCGGGTTGTCCTGGCTGAGAATGAACTTCGTGCGCGTGTTGTCCCAGACGGCCGTCGAGAACTCCTTCGAGACGAGCTCGAGGTCGGCGATCGACTGGTGCGCCAGCGTGTAGTGGAGGTTCGCGTCACGCAGCTTGTTGAGCGAGTCGATGATGGAGTCGTCGGCGAAGTTGTAGAACTCGTCGACCGTCACCGCGAACGTCGTCTGGTTCCGCGAGCCGCGGAACACCTGACGCAGCGAGCCTTCCTGCTGCACGTCCTGCAGCATCACCTTCCCCATCGCCGGCGCTTGCAACTTGAAGAGGTTGCCGGGGAGCTGCACGTAGACGAGCCCGTTGTTCTCGAGGACGTCCTCGAAGACGAGGTCCGGTGCGTACGCGTTGACGAGCGGCGACAGGAACTTGTCGACCGCTCCGACGATGCCGCTGAAGGCCTTCTGCGCGTCCTTCCCGAGCCGCGTCACCTGATTCGCAGCTTCGCGCGCAGCCTCCTTGTCCAGGGTGGTGTCGAGGCAGTGCTGGAGAGCCTGTGCGTAGCCTCCCGTGTCACCCCACCCCTTCAGGCACACAGCGACGTCGCGGAGCGTGAAGACGAAGCCGTTGCCCTGCTCGTCCACCATGCCGTGCAGCACGCGGCAGAGGTTGGTGAACATCACCTGCGCCTGGGTGTTGTAGTACTCGTTGTCGCCCAGCGGCATCACCGAGAAGACGCGCTCGGCGACGACGACCGGGTCACCGCCCGCTCGCTCCTGCGTGGTGCCGGTGCCAGCCCGCGGTCGGACGTAGACCATGTTGTAGGTGTGACTGAAGACGTGCGGCTGATTCCACGCCGGCAACGCGAAGACCTTCAGCTCGGCCTGGCGGCCAGCCAGGGCGGCGATCGCCTTCATCGTGCGGACGTTCTCGTCGCTGCCCTTCGCGTCCATGACGAGGATGCCCTTGCCGTCCAGGGCGTCCTGCAGCACCGACGGCCAGATGACGCTGGCCGTCTTGCCCGAGCCCGTCTTGCCCAGAATGTGCGTGTGCATCGAGCGCTGCCTCAACGGGACGAAGAAGGGCTCCCACTTCCAACCGAAGAGGCCCGGCTTGGCCGCGAGGCCGACGAAGGTGCTCCCCTTCGGTCGCTGCCTCACCGCCTCGAGCAGCTCGAAGACCTTCACCGGGAAGCCGGAGATCTCCGGCGAGAAGAACGTGCCGGTGAGCCGGGCTTTGACTTGGTTGTGCCAGAACAAGAGCCAGTACCGAATCACCACCACCAGCGCGCCGAAGACGATGAGGGCCACCACCACTGCGAGCACCGGGTGGGCCACCACCCACGCGCGCAGCGGCAGGTAGCGGGCCCACAAGGGCCCAAGCACGACGCGAAGCATGGCGCTGCCCGGTGAGGGCGAGCCCAGAGCGCCGTCAGGCGCGAAGGCGCGGAGGGAGAGCTCCAGCGCCCCCACCAGAAGAGCCGCGATGAGGAGCAACCGCGGAATGAGCGGGAGTGGATCGCTCGGCCGACCTGTCGCGGTCTTCTGGTCGCTCATCGGTCAGCCCTCGCTTCCGGCGTCAGCGCCGGCCTTCGCCTTGCCCTTCGAGAGGAACTGGACGTCGGTGGCGACGACCTCGGCTGAGAACTGGTCCTTGCCCTCCTTGTCCTTCCACTCGCGGTAGGTCATGCGGCCCTCGACGAACACCGTGCTGCCCTGGTCGAGGTACTTGCCGCAGGTCTCCGCGAGGGCGCCCCAGACGACGACGCGGTGCCACTCCGTCGACTCCGCCTTCTCGCCGTTGCCCTTTGTGTAGCTGTGGTTGGTCGCAATCGAGAAGTTGCCGACCGGCTTCCCGTCCGCTGTCGCGCGGATCTCCGGCTTCTGCCCGAGGTTGCCGACGAGGGTGATTCGATTGACGCTGCCCATGATGCGCTCCGTGGTGTGAGTGAGCCGCTCGACGCGAGCGGGTGCTGCCAGGCGAGGGTGCACGGCGCGGCCCATCCGCGCGGTGCCCTTCGCAAGAGTCAGGCGTGGCGACGCAGGCGCTCGATGAGCGCGTGGAACTCGCCAGTGGCCACCGGGTAGTCGGGCGGCTGCTTGCCCGCCGCGCGAGCGCGATCGCGTCGCGCCTTGAAGTCCGACTGCGACGACTGGAAGTAGTTGGTCAGCACCTTCACGTCGGCCGGAGAGAGCGCCACGGCTGGCGCAGCCGCCACCGCACCAGGCGGCACCGTCTTCGGCTCAACCTCGGGAGCTGGCGCCACCGCGTGACCAACCGCGGGCAGCAGGTCAGCCAGGGCCGACGCCACCGTGCCGACGCGGAAGCTGCACACCGCAGTTGGGTGGGCACGCTTCCAGGCGTCCACGGCCCGCTGCACCGACGCTTGCCGGACGGCCGACCGCACGAGGAAGAGCACCTCAGGCTTCATGCCGTCCGGGAATCGCTCGGCGTACCAGCTCCGACGAGTCGTCGGCCCCGTGACGAGCGTGCAGAAGGCCTCGTAGCGATCCATCTTCGCCGTCGTCGCGCCGGTCTTTGAAGCCGAGGCCGCGACAATGGTGTGGGTGCCGAGCTCGCTCTCCACGAAGACTCGACGTCGGGAGCCGGGCAGTTCGAGGAACGCGTCGGGCCGAAGCAAGCGCGCCTCGAGCTTGGCGCCCACCGGCTGCTTCCAGGGCAGGTCTCGGTCGCCGACGACGCACCACGTGAACGACGGGTGCGAGGCTCGCGCGTAGACGTGGCCCAGGTCCTGCCGCCTCTTGAGCGAAGCACCGAGCTTCGCGACTGCGGCGTCCACAGGTGCTGCCAGAAGCCCGACGAGCAGGTCCGTCAGAAGGACATGGTGGTCGAGGTACTCGGCCCCGATGTCATCCCGCGGGACATCGAGTTCGGTCTCAAGGAAGCGCTCTGCCTCGACGTACCCGGCCGGGGTCAGCGACCACGCGTACTTCACGCCCTCGCGGTCGTACCACTCGAGCCTCTTCAGCGGCGCCCGCTCACCCGCACAGAGCTTCCGCAACCGGGCACGAGCAACTGACTTGTCCGTTCCTCTGAAGAAGAGCCGACACAGCTGCCCGAACGACATGCAGCGCGCCTCAGCCAGCAGCGCCAGCAACTGATAGTCGCGCCCCCCCAACCTGAGCGCCTTCATGCGCCCTCCCATTGACGGAGAGGCGCGCTGTCGTCGTGCTGTTGCTGTTGTCGTGCGCCCTGAGGATCGTGCGCACCACGAGACTCTGGGCGCTGCGGCTTTCGTGAGCCCGTCGACGTACCGCGACGATCGTGGTGCTGCCAGGCACCAACATCGGCGCGGCTCGGCGGCGGGCTCATTTGCTGTTTCTTTTCTTTTCTATCTTTTCTTTCTTCTTCTCTTCTTTCCTCTCTCCTCTCCTCTGAATCTCTCTCCTCCTTCTTCAACTCTCTCTTCTTCTCTCTCTCTTCTTCACTCTTCTTCCCACCCCCCTGGACTCCCCCATTTCCACTTGGACACCTTGTTTCCAGACCCCACTCACAACTCAATTTTTTCAGTCGTTGTGTGAGTGGGGTCGGGAAACAAACGGTGTCCAAGCCCTCACCGTGGGGGAGTCCAGGGGGGTGGGCGTTTCCGAGCGAAACCATCACCCGCTGGCTCACACGCACCGTCACCCACGACTTCACCCCGGCGACGGGGACCGGCGAGGTGAGGCCGCGAGTGAAGCGACGGGTGACCTGAATCACTGCTGATCCCGCCCTTCCGAGGCTTCGTTTGCGCGCTCAGACAACAACGCTTCGAAGGCCGCCCGGAGCCCGGTGCGCTGCGTCTCGCTCGCGGCGGTGAGACGCGAGAGGTCCACGACGAAGCGTCGCGCGGTGCGCTCAAAAACAGGGGCCTCTGCTGCGGTGTCCTGCTCTGAGGTCTCGGGGTCGGTCGAGGTCTTTCCCTCGATGACACCCTTCACGAACTCCTCGGTGCGCCTCAGGCTCCAGTTCTGGGCAAGCGCACGTCGCACCACACCGGCCGTCCGCTCCTCGGCCTGCTTCGGCTTCGTCTTCAGGATGTGCTCGAACAGCGACACCAGCTGGAGCCCGGCCATCAAGTCGAGCGACCGCCGCTCCTCGCGAGGGGTGCCATCATCCGTCTTCCCGACCTGCACGAGGATGCCGGAGTCGATGGCGTCCTTGATGACCTTCGGCGCCTTCGCCACGCGGCGAAGACGGCGAATCTTGACGAGCGGCTGGGACGTCAGGGCGGCGAGTTCGTCATTGGTCTTCGCCAGGCCGGCGTCGATCATCTTCTCCAGCGCCCTGCCCTCCTCCACCGGCGTCAGCCCGGCGCGCGTGACGTTCTCGGCGTAGGCGAGACTCGCGAGCTGCGCGTCGTCGAGAGCGAGACGAATCGTCGCGCTGATGCGCTCGAAGCGAGACCTCTCGCCATCGGCGGCGGCATCCCGAAGGCGCTTGAAGGCCGCGACGCGACGGTGGCCAGCGACAGTGATGAAACGGCCGTCAGACTTTGGCCGCACCACGATGGCCTGAATCTGCCCCTTGCTGCCGATGCTGGCGCTGAGCTCCTCCAGCTCGCCTGCATCCATCTTCACGCGCGGCTGGAAGGGGTTGTCGTCGAGCAGGTCGATGCTGATGAGCTTCGTCTCTCCATCCACGTGCTTGGGCGCGGACGGCGTCTTCGCTGAGTTGTTGATGGTCTCTTCAAGGGTTGCCACGGGCGATTACCTCCTGGGTGAGTGACTGGTACTCGGCAGCACCGCGGCTCTGCGGGTCTGCGAGAACGATGGGACGGCCCTGCCCTGCCGCGTCGCGAATTGCAGCGGACGCGTGGATGACCGTCTCGAAGAGGTCGGCACCGAACACGGTGCGGAGCGTGGCCAGCATTTCGCGCGGCGTCCGCTCGCGGTCATCGGCGAACGTCGGCAGCACACCCAGCACGCGAACGAGAGGCTCTACGTCGACGCGCACGTCGTCGAGCCACTTGCGGAGCGTCAGCGCCCCAACGGTCGCGGCGTGGGCCAGCTCGATGGGGATGAGGACTTCCGGGCACGCGGCGACAGCGTTCAGCGCCAGCATGCCGAGCGTGGGCCCACAGTCCGTCAGGATGAAGTCGTAGGGCTCTTGAATGGCGTTGAGGGCCTTCTTGAGCTTCTTCGGGCCAGACACCGCGTCACCGAAGAGGCGGCGCTCCAGCAGCGCGTGCTGCGCCGTAGCGGGCACCACGTCGAGGCCCGGCACCAGGACGCTGCGAACGGGAGCGAAGGTACCGTCCAGCACCAGCGCGTCGGCACCATTCTTCGACTCCGCTTCGTCGAGCCCGAGGAACTGAGTCGCGTTCCGTTGAGCATCGAGATCGAGGAGCAGGACCCGCTTGCCCATCTGGGCCAAAGCGACGGCGACATTGACCGCCGTCGTCGTCTTACCCACCCCGCCCTTCTGGTTGAGCACCGCGATGCGTCGCGCCATGTCCTATTGGTACTCCTATCGAAGGGTCTATGTCAACACGTTCAATAGTATGTTGCTGTCACTTCTATGGAATGTTGGCAATAGAAAGGGGCTTCGCTTTGGAGCCTTTGTTGCGTTCTTCGGGGGCGCAACGGTCACCGTTCCCACCAACACAGGCGCAGCGCTTTAGCGCCTTGTCGCCATGCATTCGTTCCCCGCAGGCAGTCACTCACCCCCAGGAGTTCCTCGCTGGGGAAATGGCGCGCTAGCGTTACAGCGACTTGTCGTTATGCGCACGCTGTCACCGACGGAAGCGGTCGAGCAGATCGACGACCCATCCCACTCAGGTCGAGGGCGGCACCGTTGGCTGCTAGCGGGCTTGGCGAGGGCATCGACGCGATCGGCCTGGGCGAAAGTGTCGACGTAGCGCCGAGGACGAGCCTACCTGGCGTCCTCGGCGTCACTGTGCGCGAGCTCTCGGGCGGGCGCCGAAATGGCTGATTCGCTATCCGCCGATGGACCCTTCCTTGGTCGAGGTGCGCCGCCGGCCGCGGTGCTTTCGATGGAGCCGTTGCTCGAGCGTGTTGGCCTGCGAAGGCAAGGCACCAGCTCGCCGGCGGCACTGGGTCATCGCCTTCTTGAGGCGCTGTACGCGCCTCGCCTCGCTTGCGTGGTGATTGAGCTCGCCCAAGGTTTGGGGGCCCGTCGCGCATGGGCCACTCCAAACGCCACAGCGACTTGTCGTCACAACAGCAACTCTTCCCGAGCGTCGGTGGCCGCAGAGAGAGACTGAACCCAACCCACTGACGCACTGAGGCGCGGCTACAGCTTCTGAGCGAGTCCCCACTTCACTGCGGCGTGCTTCGCCGCGACCAGAACCCCTTCGCGAAGATCTCCGCAGCCTCGTGGCTACCCTGCCCCACAGCGACTTGTCGTCAAGACGCCTCCCTCAGCAGCCGCCGTGCACGGATTTGGCGGCCGGCACAGCCACCCCACCCTCAGCGCTTTGTCGTCATGACGCCTCGGCCCGACGCCTGGAGCCGCAACGACCTGCCGTCAGGACGGCGCCTCCTTCAGCCCGACGATGAGCAGCGCGAGGAGCAACTCTTCAGCCCACGGACGGATCTGGCGGCCGACCAAGCAACCCAGTCCACAGCGACTTGTCGTCATAGCGTCTCGGACCCAACTCCTGGAGCCGCACCCGCCGACCAGAGCCGCAACCACGCCTCAGACCCGACGCCTGGCCTGGAGCCACACCTGCCGACCAGAGCCGCAACCACAGCGACTTGTCGTCATGACGCCTCGGACCCGACGCCTGGAGCGGCACCTGCCGACCAGAGCCGCAGTCACAGCGACTTGTCGTCATAACGCCTCGGACCCAACACCTGCCGACCAAACAACCCACTCCACAGCGACTTGTCGTCATTGCGCCTCGGACCCAGCACCTGGAGCCGCACCCGCCGACCAGAGCCGCAACCACAGCGACTTGTCGTCATAGCGCCTCGGACCCAGCACCTGGAGCTGCACCCGCCGACCAGAGCCGCAACCACAGCGACTTGTCGTCATGACGCCTCGTTGCGACGCCTGGAGCCGCACCTGCCGACCAGAGCCGCAACCACAGCGCTTTGTCGTCATGACGCCTCGGACCCGCCGCCTGGAGCCGCAACGACCTGCCGTCAGGACGGCGCCTCCTTCAGCCCGACGATGAGCAGCGCGAGGAGCAACTCTTCAGCCCACGGACGGATCTGGCGGCCGCACCTCCACCCACCCACAGCGCTTTGTCGTCATGACGCCTCGGACCCGACGCCTGGAGCCGCAACTGCCGACCACGCAACCCAGTCCACAGCGACTTGTCGTCATAGCGCCTCGGACCCAGCACTTGGAGCTGCACCCGCCGACCAGAGCCGCACCCACAGCGCTTTGTCGTCATGACGCCTCGGACCCGACGCCTGGAGCCGCAACCGCCGACCACGCAACCCAGTCCACAGCGACTTGTCGTCATAGCGCCTCGGACCCACCACCTGGAGCTGCACCCGCCGACCAGAGCCGCAACCACAGCGACTTGTCGTCATGACGCCTCGGGCCGGTCGCCTGGAGCCACAACTGCCGCCCCAAGCAAACCCACACCGCAGCGACTTGTCGTCATAACGCCTCGGACCCAACACCGGAGCCGCAGTTGCCGATCACGCACCCGCACCACAGCGACTTGTCGTCATGACGCCTCGTTGCGACGCCTGGAGCCGCACCTGCCGACCAGAGCCTCAGCCACAGCGACTTGTCGTCACGACACCTCGGACCCGACACCTAGCGCTGCACCTGCCAACCAGAGCCCCGCGCCGCAGCGGGCTGTCGTCATGCCGACGCTCGGGCCCCACGTCCGGAGCCAGACATACCGACTACAGCGACTTGTCGTCATAACGCCTTCCGTACCAGAGCCTGCCGACCAGAGCCGCAGCCACAGCGACTTGTCGTCATGACGCTCTTTTGATCTCGGGCCGCAGTCGCATCCGGCGACCGGAGCATCCACGCCAAGGCACTTGGTCGTCACGCGGGAGTCTTCGGTTGTCGCTATGTCGTTGAGCCGCCACTTAGCGACAAGGCGCTAAAGCGCTTGTCCTCCGGCGATCGGTGAGCTACGCATGTCGTTATGGCGACAATTGCACTGGCCGGTCAGAAGGGTGGGGCAGGGAAGAGTACGGTCGCGCTCTCGTTGGCTGCTGAGAGTGTTGCTCGAGGGCTCCGGGTACTTCTCGTCGATGCGGACATGCAGGGGACGGTTCGGACGTGGGGAGCGGTCGCAAATGAAGCGGGGTTGCAGACAGCAACAATCGTGTCGATGGGTGCCGATCTCCACCGTCCAGGCCAACTCCCGAAATTGGCCACCGGGTTCGACCTGGTGCTGATCGACTGCCCTCCTCGACACGCCGAGATCCAGCGCGCGGCGCTGATGGTTGCCGATCTGGCGATTCTCCCTTCCGGGCCGTCGGCGCACGATGCGTGGGCAATGGGCGAGTCGGTTGACTTGGTGCAGGCGGCGCAACGTGTCCGGCCGGAACTGAGAGCGGTGGTGCTGATCACCCGAAAGGTTCCCGGAACCGTCATTGGCGCGTCTGCTCGCGCCGCCTTGACCGAGACCGGTATGCCCATTCTGCGCACGGAACTGGGCTTCCGAGTCGCCTATCAAGAGGCCCCCGCCGCTGGGATGGGGGTGGCTCAGTACGCGCCGAAGTCGGAGGCAGCTGAGGAAGTTCGTGACCTCACAACCGAAGTTCTCTCTCTCGTAGGCCTCGTCAAGACCAAGCCCCGAAGCCGGAGGAAGTGACATGTCGAAGAAGCCCAAGATTCAGACCAGGAAACCCCCGTCCATAAGTCCTGCTGCGCTGGAGGATTTCGTGAGTGGGGGTAGCGGCGGGGCAAGTGAGAAGAAGGCCGCCGAGGAATTGGCGCCACGCCCCCGTCGCTCTATCGCCCCCGCCGCGAAGACAACAATCTACACGCGCAAGGCTGGGGAGAGCGCCGGGGAGGAGCTTCGCCGCGTCACCCTCTACTTTCCGACGGACCTGCATCAGCGCGCACGGATCGCCGCCGTCCAGGCGAACCGGCCGCTGTCCGACATGGTCGTTGAGATGGTGGAGCGCGCTCTCTCAAGCAAAAGGTGAGCGGAGCGCAGCGTCGTCTTAGCGCTGAGACGCCTTGTCGTTGTGACGACAAGGCGCGGGTCGCGGTGCCTCACCTTGGGGTACCGGAGCGGGCGAGACCTCGAGCACCCGAATGCAGAACCCGTCGATACAGATGCTCGCGAGTAGCTTGGAGTTTGGCCTCGAGGTGCCGCAGCGAAAGCACCGCACGTACGGCTCGAAATTGGTGGGCATGAGCTACCTCGACGAAGGAACACCCAAAGCGCTGGTGCGCTCGCTCTCGAACGCGCGCCAGTAGCGAAGGATTCTGAGCACGTACTCGGGGGTTTCACCGTTGGCTGGCACTGGTGCGAACTTGGCTTTCGGCCCGCTGTTGTACGCGACGAGGCTGGCGATCACGTCGCCCTCGTAGTGCTTGAGCAGGACGGCCAGGAGTCGCACGCCCGCGAGCACATTGAGGCGAGGGACCCAGAGCTCGTCCTCGTCCGCCAGGCCGAGCTTCAGCGCGTTGCCCGGCATGACCTGCATCAGGCCGCGGGCACCGCACCTCGAGAGGGCCTTCGGTCGAAACGCCGACTCCTGCTTGATGACTGCGCGAACCAAGGACGCGGGCACCACGAAGACGCCTTGCGATGCGGTGATCGCGGCGTCGATCTCGCCGTCGAATGCGTGCTCATCCGGGGCTGCGCCTAGGAGAAGTTGAAGCGCAACGACGACGGGCGCGGGACTCATTGCGTCACCGGCAACTCAAGTTGGACCGAATGAGAAGGGGAGGGTGGTCGGCCAACGAGTCTCCGCCAAATGAGAAGCACGGCGCCGTGCTTTGGCCGGCGCCTTCGCTTTGCGAGAGGATCCTCAGGCGTGCCGTAGTGCTGCCGACCCGGGAGAAACCGTGCGCGCAGCTGAACGCCGTTGAGGCTCGTCTCGCGGAAGGGCTCGACCAGCGTCTGCCAGAACGGTTGGTGCGTCCGGTTGTCCGGCAGCAACATCACGACGAGCGGAGTGCCCGCCATCGCCTCGCGCCACGATTTCTCAACCCACGCCGGCGTCTGGCTCCAGGGGTGGTTCAGCCAGCAGTTCTCAGTCCCCCAAGTCAGCGAAAGGGCGTTGTCGGCCTTCGTGTAGAAGCGAGCACACTTCGCGTTCTCGCTCGAGGCAGCGAGATCGATGGTGAAGCCGAACTCCGCGTGAAGTGACTCGTAGAGGTCGGCCGGTGTCAACCGCTCATCCGAGGCGACGCTCGGAAGAACGCGGTCCATGAAGCCGAACGAGAGGAGTCTTGCAGCGATGGCCTGAACAGGGGCGAGCTGAGTCATCGGCATTCTCCAGCGACTTCTTCGTCCTCAGCGTCCGCACTCGAGCGGCGCGCTCGAGAACAGGACTGCCAGAAACGGATCTGCTTCGTGCCGCAGCCGTCGTGCCCGAAGTTGAGTCGGCCCGTCTCCCACCTAAAGGAGTACGGCGGCTCGAGAGTTGTTCTCCAGACTCGTCGGAACTCTTCTTCCGACGGCCGCCTCATCAGACAGAGGCACCCACCTGCGTCGGCGAGCACACGCTCCCAGGCTGGGCGGAGCTCGTACTGGGTCTCGATGAGCAGGTGGAGGAGAGAGCGCGCGGCGACCTCGCCATCGCTTGAGAGCCGACCACCAAGCAATGCTCGGACGAAGAGGTGTGGCCGCCACGGCCTGACTCCCCGCATGCGACGGGTCGCGGGCAGAATGCTGAGCATTCTTGCTGTGGGGCCTGGCGGGAAGTGCGTCACCGTGACCGCGCTCATTCGGCCTCCAGCACCTGCAGCGCATACGCCGCTGCCGCCCACTCCAACGAATAGTGCTCTCCGCTGGTGGCGGCGCGGGCGATGCGAGAGGCGATCTCCTTCGGCCGAGGCGGCTCGGCAAAACGCTCTCCCGCCACCACCAGAATCGCGAGGCGGCCGAACGCGCAGATGACATCCACGCGGTGTCCCTCGAGCTCGACGGTGGTGACGCGCACTGCGCCGTGCAGCACCCCCCAAGCCGCGTCGAATGCCACGGCGGCAGCGAAGAAGCCCACCCAGCGCTCGAGCTCGGCAGGGGAGGGGAGGGTGGGCGAATCGACCGCCACGGTGCCTGCCGGCAGCTTCAGGAGCGGTCGCGTGGCGTCCAGCCACTGAATGTCGGAGGGACGAACGGTGGGGAGACTCCCAAGGCTCCGAGGCTCACGCACGGCTCACCGCCTTCTTGGCCTTCGTGGGGGCCTCGGCCGTGTGGCGGCACTCCGGGTATCCGATGCAGGCCAGGAAGGGGCCCTTCGCGCCCTTGCGCTGCACCATCAGGCGGCCACACTTGGGGCACAGAGCGCCCGTCTTCCGCGCGTGAGCGAGAGCCTTCGCGTCAACCGTGAAGTTGCACGTCGGATAGTTGCTGCAGCCGAGGAAGGCGCCCTTGTCCTTCAGCGGCGCGTGGCAGCGCGGGCACTCCTCCTGGGTCGTCACACTCTGGTCGACCCGGCCGGTGCAGCCAGACACCGAACATCGAGCGTAGCGACCGAACTTCCCGTCTTGCTCCGTCATGGGCGAGCTGCACGTCGGACACTTCAACGCGGAGGGCCGCGCCGATGGGTCAGCCCGGTAGTCGCAGGCCGGCCAGCCGCTGCAGCTGATGAAGGCCCCCTTCGAGCCCTGGCGAAGAATCAGCTCCTTCGTGCACTTCGGGCAGGGCTTGCCGGTGCTCTTAGAGGCCTCGCCCACCGCGTCCACCAGCGTCACATGCTCGCGAGCGAACCGCTGCAGCACACCACTGGCTTCGGCGAGCTGCTTGGCGAAGCCCACGTGCCAGGTGCCCAGAGCGGCCTTCCAGCGCAACTTGCCTGCCGCCACCTCATCGAGCTGAGCCTCGAGCCGGGCGGTGTACTCGGTTGCGACGACGTCGGGGAACGCCGCGGAGAGCGCTCCATCGACGAGCCTGCCGCGCGGTGTCGGCGCGACTGCCTTCTTTTCCTCAAGCAAGTAGCGGCGCTCGAAGAGCAGCGTGACGGTCGCGGCGTAGGTGCTGGGACGACCGATGCCGGTGCGCTGCAACTCGCGAATCAGCGTCGCCTGCGTGAATCGTGGTTGCGGCTTCGTCTTGTCGCCCTTCGCCGCGATGCTGGCGACCGCGAGCTCCTGCTCGAGCTTGAGCGGCGGTAAGGCCGCTTCGTCCTCGGCCGTGCCCTCGTGCTGCGCTGCGGCCGTGGTCTCGTCCTCCGCCGCGTAGCGCAAGAAGCTCTCGAAGCGGACGACGGTGCCGCGCGCGAGGAAGCGCACGTCGGCGGCAACGGTGCGTACCGTCGTCACGTCAAGTCGCGCCGGCCGACACTGGCAGGCGAGAAAGCGGCGGTTGATGAGACTGAAGAGCTGCTCCTCGCGCTCATCGAGATGGACGTCGGCCTCGAGCTGCATCGCCGTCGGTCGAATCGCTTCGTGCGCCTCCTGGGCTGAGTCCGCGTTGCGGTACTTCACAGGCTCCGCCGGCAGCGCCTCCGGGTAGTCACGGGCGAGGAAGGCCCGCGCCATGGCGATCGCCTCGGCCGACAACGAGACAGAGTCGGTGCGGTGGTAGCTGATGGCGCCCTTCTCGAAGAGCGACTGAGCCACGGCCATCGTCTCCGCAGGCTTCATCCCGAGTTGGGCCGAAGCCGCCTGCTGCAGCGTGGCCGTCGTAAACGGAGGCCGCGGAGCTCGCTCGGTCGGCTTCGTCTCGAGCGCCTCGACCCGATGCTTCGCAGCTCGCGCCCGTGAGAGTGCGAGGTCAGCGTCGGCCTGTTGGCGAAACCGCGCCGCCGCCCAAGCCCCCTTTGAGTCTTTGAGGGCCGCGATCGCCGAGAAGCCTGCGGCGTAGTTGGCGGTCACCGTCCAGTACGCCTCCGGCTTGAAGGCCTCGCGCGCCTTCTCCCGCTCGACCACCAGGTGGAGGGCGGCCGACTGCACTCGACCAGCGGAGTGCTGGGGCCCGAAGACAGAGAGCAGGGGCGAGACCTGGTATCCGACGAGTCGGTCCAGCACTCGGCGCGCCTGCTGTGCGTCGACGAGGTTGTTGTCGAGCGGGCCCGCCGCGGCGACCGCCTTCTTGAGCGCGGCTGGCGTCAGCTCCTGAAACCGGATTCGCCTGGGCGAGGAGAGGCCCAGCACCTGTGCCACGTGCCAGGCGATGGCCTCTCCCTCGCGGTCGGCGTCGGTGCCGAGAAGCACCTCCGAAGCCCCGCGCGCAGCCTCCCGGAGTTTCGCGAGAACCCCTTCCTTGCCGGGGAGCGTCTCGTACTTGAGAGCGAAGCTCGCGACGTCGACGCCGAGGTCTCGCTCCGGGAGATCTCGGAAGTGGCCGATTGTCGCCACCACCGTGAAGCTCGGCCCGAGGCACTTAGAGATCTTCGCAATCTTGTTGGGGCTCTCGACAACCACGAGTGTTTTCACACGCCCGTTATGTCATATTCAATAGCATGTTACAACCCACCTAATGATTGCGTGGGCTCTTGCTCTCAAACCGCGTGAAGGCGCCGTGAAAGAGCAGGGTGGCTTCGCCCATGGGCCCGTTCCTTTGCTTTGCGACGTGTAGCTCCACGGAAGTGAGCTCGTCAGCTGCAGCGCGCTCCTCGTCGTCGACTTGTTCGCGATGGAGAAACATCACGACGTCGGCGTCCTGCTCAATGGCTCCAGACTCACGGAGGTCTGAGAGCATCGGCGGCCCCTTTCGCTCTTCCACGCGGCGGTTCAGCTGCGACAGCGCAATAATCGGAACTCCGAGTTCCTTCGCGAGCTGCTTCAGCGAGCGGGAGATCTCCGACACCTCGACCTGGCGACTCTCGACGCGGCCTCGGATCTTCATGAGCTGGAGGTAGTCGATGATGATGCACGCGAGCGCAGGGTGTTGCTGTTTGAGCCGCCTCGCTTTCGCGCGCAGGTCGAATGGCGAGACGTCGCCTGAGTCGTCGATGTGAATGGGTGCCTCGTAGAGCGACTGCATCGCCTCTGAGAGCCGTTCCTCGTCGACGGGCGAGAGGCGGCCGCGGCGGATGCGCTCAAGAGGGACACGCGCCTTGGCCGCAGCCATGCGCAACACCAATTGCGTCGAAGGCATCTCAAGGCTGAAAACCGCGACTGGCAGCCGCTTCTCGCCACAGGCGTGATGCTCCGCGATCTGCATTGCGAACGATGTCTTTCCCACGCCTGGGCGCGCTGCCAGCACGATGAGCTCACCTCCCTGCATTCCCGCCAACACCCGATCGACGTCCGGAAAGCCGGTGCCCAAGCCCATCAGTCCGCCGTCGCGCTTCATCGCGTCCAGCATGGAGAGGGTCTCTTCGACGAGCGTCGACATGGGCTTGAAGGCGACGCGCTGGCGCTGCAGCAACACCTCGTTGAACTTCCGCCCGGCCTCCTCCAGCAGCGCAGGGAGCTCGAGCGCGTCGGCCTTGCTCAGTTCCGCCACCTCGAGGCTCACCTGACGCAGCTGGCGACGCGCGCCCTTCTCGCGAATCAGCCGCGAGTGCTCGAGGACGTTGGGGAAGGGCGGGTTCTCGAGGCTCGCGAGGAAGGCAGGGCCACCCACTGTGCTCAGGAGCCCCTGTGCCTTGAGCGTCTCTGCCACCGTCACCAGGTCGACCCGTCGTCCCGCAGCGTCCAGGGCGAGGATCGCCTCGTAGGTGAGCGCGAAGCGTTCCTCTTTGAAGTCCGCCGGCGAAACCTCCTCCGAGGCAAGCGAGATGGCGGCGGTGTCACCGTCAAGCAGCAGCGTCGCGACGAGGGCGTGCTCGGGGTTCCAGGACTGGAGTTCGGACTGGGTCGTCATTGCGGACCTTTCCCCTTTGGGCAGACAGCGATGGGAGAAGCGCTGCGGTCGTGGCCAGTCAGCGAGCCCCGGAGGGCGCAACGCGCGTAGGCGCGTTGCTGCGACGCCAGGGGCGTCGGCTCGCGGAGCGAGACTGGCCGCTTGCTGCGGTGTTGCTGGCTTGGCTGGGAGTACTGCTTGAAAGATGCCTTCCTGAGTGTGAGGTTCATGAAGGTGGGGCTTGCTTCTGTAGGGTGTGGTTAGGAGATAAGTTTTCTGGGACACCACCTGCGCCGAGCAATTCGCGCCGGTTTTCGAGCACTTCGCCGACATGCCCGCCGTAGAGGAGGTTGTGGCCGCGGCGAAGGCGTGCGGAGAGCAGCCAGCGGCAGCGCCTCCCCCGGTGCCCGACGTCGAGAGCAGCCTCCAGCGGGCGGCGAGGACGGCCCAGGACGCCGCGCCCTGCTGCCGTGAGGTACACGACGCCGCGGACATCGACGTAGACGTGCGGGCGCCCCTCGGCGTCGACCCAGATGCGCCGCGGGTCATTGGGCGCCTTCACATCCTCGAAGCGCTTGAGCCGTCGGAAGCGGTGCACGAAGGCGGTGCCGGTGGGCTTCTCGGGAGCCTGCAGGAGCTCCAGATGGCGCTTCGCGCGGCGACGGTTGGCTCGCTTCGTCTCCAGGCAGTCGCGCCGCCAGCGCGCGTACGGGTCGAGGCGGTTCAACATCGCCTGGGCCCACACCCGCGTGCAGCCGAGCTTCCGCGCCAACCAGTCCAGCGACACCTGGAAGCCAGCCCCGCATTCGTGCCGATCTCTGGAGAGGGCAGGGCGGAACGAGGAAGTCCACTCCAGGAGGCAGAGCAGAGGCACCGCGCGTGGCGGCAACCCCATCGCTCGACCGAGAGCCCCAGCTTCGGCAGGGAACGTCGCGCCCCAGCCGTCCGGGATGAAGGCCTCCAAGTCGTCCTGCTGGAGGTAGAGGGCGCTCGTCTTGCGCGCGTAGGGAGGCAGCTGGGGCCCGCGGCGGCCGTCCTTCAGCGCCATCTTCAGCAGCGTCCCGACGTCCTCGATGACGCGTCCACCGCGTCGACGCGCGCTGCGCGAGAGGTCACGGCCCCCAGAGTGACGCTCGAGCCTCTCGCGTTGGTTGGGGAGGAGAACGGTGGGGAGGACCTTCGGGAGGGAGGCCACCGCCGCCATGGCCGCCTCTGAGACGGGCCGCTGCTTGGCGAGGTGGACGCCGCGCGAGGCAGACTTGGAGGCGTGGGCCTCGAGCTCGAGCAGCTCGGACTCAGTCAGAGGACGGCCGAGCTTCTTCTCGCGCCCTCCCTTGAGGACGCCAAAGAGCATGGTGGATCGAACTTCCGAGCCCTTGGCGGGGCTGGAGGGCAACGTGGGCACAAAAACTCCTCACGCGCTCTCGACAGCGGATCCTCTCGTGTTAGAAAGGACCTCAGCCGAGGCGCAGGTGACTGCACGAGGCGAAGTGAGCGTCCCTTCGTGGGGAAAAACGCTGTTCGCGATTGAAGTTCTGGGTCTCCTCGGGTTGGCGCCTGAGGAGGCCCTACTTTTTTCAGCAGCTCTCTCCGTTGGACGTCACGCGCGGCAAAGCCGGCGTGCACCGCAGCCCAATGCGGCGGTGCAGGAAGTTGCGCGAGGGCCTCTCAGGGCGGATCCTCACCAGCGTGGTGCTCACGGCTGAAGCTGGCCGGGCGGTGCTGGGCATGTCCCCTCGAGAAGCGTCAGGAATCTTTGACGAAGTCGGTTTGACCATACGTGACGTGACCATACAAGACCCACGCTGATCAGCTGATCCGCTGATCAGCATCGACCCCGTTTGCAGGCCGGAAAATCGGCCTCGGCGCGTTCCGGTCCGCCCGAAGTTTCTGAGTCCACACCTGGCTGCGACGGCTGATCCGCTCATCACCACCGCCTCCAGTACGCCCCGTCTGAGTGCGGCCCGCGCCACCAGCGGCGACCCGTGTCGAGGATCGCGAGCAGCAACAAGACCGTGAGCAGCACCAACAACGGGTGCGCCCAGAGCCACCGCTCGAGCACGTCGAAGGTCTTCACAGGTACCAACTCCACGAGAACTGAAGCGGCACGATGACCGCCCACGAGAAGCCGTTCCCGAGCATCAGCTGCGCGCGGGGGAGAAGCGCGAGGCTCCACGAGTCGCCGGCCGCCCACTCGACGCCAATGAGCGGAGAGACGACCAGGTTCGCGTGCGACTCATCTGGGAGCGAAAGGCCGTAGTCGACGGCCGCCTCGGGGTTCGACACGTCGAAGTGCTGCAGCTTCGAATACGCCTGCTGACACCAACCCGCTTCGACGCCGAGGTGGAAGCGGAAGCGCATGCCCAGCACCAGGCGAACGCCGGCCTGCGCGCCGAACCGGAGGAACTGATGGCGCGTCGTCCCCGGGTAGACACCTGAGCCCGCCACCAACCGAACATCGTTCTGGAAGACGGTCGCCGGCGGCTCGAAGAAGCCCGAGGCCGTCACCTCGAAGTTGTTGCCGAGCGCGTAGCGCCCACCGAGCCAGATGCTGGCGTCGAAGGAGAGCGTCGATTTCGGGGTCTCCGAGTGGAGCGCGGGAACGGCAGCCGCGACGCCACCGCCGGCGACGTCGACCGTGAGGGCACCGCGATCCGCCCAAGCGGCGGCCGACAGCAAAAGCGAGAAGAGAAGGAGTCTGCGCATTGGTTGGCCTCGAGGGTGTGGGGCTACGGCGCTCGCTCCGCGTAGGCGAGAGCCTTCTGTCGGAGCAGTTTGCAGACGGTCTCGTTGCCCGCCTCGCGGTTGGAGCCGCCGAACTCAGTCCAGCTGACGACCGGCGTGGCCTGCGCCATCTCGACGGGGTAGCGACTCACGAAGAGGTCTGCGTGGAAGGGGAGGGTCGCCTTCGCAGAGGTGGCAACGACAATGCCCTTGCCCCATTTCTCGCAGCCACCCCACTGAGACTTCTTGGCGCAAACGGGGGCGTCAGGGACCTCCAGCTGCAGAGGCTCCAGCTCAAGAGTGCCCTCGACGCTGTAGCCGTCGAACCAGGGGCCGGCCGACGCCGCAACACCCACGACCGCGGTCACCTTCAACTGCGCAGCTTTCATGAGCGCCGCCGTCGCATCGACGCGGACCACGGAAAGCTCGCTCCCGAAGCCACACGTCTTCTTCTCGCGAAACGTGGTCATCATGGAGGCGAGGGACGCTTGAAGCGCTGACTGCGCGCGCGCGCCGTCGAGCACTGTGGGAGGCGCTTCTGCGACGCGCGGGAGCTCTCGCTTGATGCCCATGCCCGTAGCGATGACACCGCTCGGGGTGAGCGTCAGCGTGAGCTCGTCCCCGAGCCCAGTCATTCTTCCGACCCAGAAGGCCTCGGTTCGCTCCAGTCGGCCAACGAAGCGAGGCTTCCACATCGACGGATGTGGGCCACCGAACTCGTACGCCTCGAGGAAAAATCCGTCGCCTTCCTTGTAGACCCGAAGCGCCGAGCTCGCGGTGACGTAGTGGCCCTCAGGGGACTTCGAGCAGGCCGCGATCAGCAGCGCAGCGAGCAGGGCGATCGACAACTTGCGCATCACAGTCTCCAAGAGGTTTCAGGTGAAGGCATGCCCGGGCCGGTGGCCCTGGCACGATTGAGGAAAGACAGACACGGTGGCGCTACTTGCAGGTGCAGCTGGGCGGCCGCGCGCACTTCGGGCCCGAGGTGCTCATCACGGAGTCGGGACTCGGGACACCAACCGCACAGACGGCGGACTTTCCGACGGGACAGGTCATGCTGCAGCTCCCGCAGGCGGTGTTCGCCTTGGTGGTGCACTGCGCCTCGCCGCCGGGACCGAAGCTGTGCAGGACGGAGTCGGTGCCGTCGTCAACGGGGGTGTTGAGGTTCCCGCTCATGGTGTCGAGGCTTCTCCGCTTCGGCGGCGAGACAGGATCCGCAGCGAGAGCAGCAAGCGAGAGAAGCGCGACGAACACGGTGACGGTGCGTTTCACGGCGCGCCTCACGGAACACGGATGCAGCAGATGGAAGCCTTGCCGCCGAAGTCGACCGCAGGGGTTGGCGTCACGCCGGGCGCGAACCCCCAGCTGCAGTTCCACGTCCCGGTTGCCGAGGTCTGAGGCCCGAGCGAACTCGGGTTGGGCGCGCTGATTAGCAAGCTCATTCCTGCGACGGCCGAGCCCACAGTGCAGCCTCCGGTGATGAGAAGATCGTTGGAATCGTCACAGGTGGCGAAAGCCGAAGAGGAGATCGAACTGCCGAGAACCTCCTTGCAGTAGGCCGCGTTCCGGTCGACGTAGAGACCACCACCGGTGGCCCCCTGGGCGCCCGTGGCGCCGACGGCTCCGGTCGCCCCCATCGCTCCAGCAGGCCCGGTGTCACCCTTGGGCCCCTGAGCTCCGGTGTCGCCCTTGGGCCCAACGGGCCCCTGAGACGAGCAACCAACGACGAACAACGAAGTGAGAAGTGCGAGTGCGGTGCGCATGCTTGGGCTCCTTAGCGAGTTGCGGAATACGAGTAGGGAATGTTCGACCATGCAGAGAACGCGGTGCCGCTCGTGACGGCGTTCGGATTGGTCTTCAGCGTCAGCGCGCCCGAGAGACCCACGGTGTGGCTGTTGAGATAGCGGTCGAAGTACCGGGCCGTCCAACCCTGGTTGTAATAGGTCGCCGAGTACGTGAGGCACGCAAACCCGCGACACACGACGCAGGCGACCTGCGAATCGTTGTTGGTCCAGTCGTAGGTCCAGCCCGCGCGGAAGCGCTGCTGGCCCGTCCCGGAAAGCGGAAAGGTGGCGGCCGGCACGCCACCAGGTCGCGAGGGCGTCGCCACGGTCACGTAAACCGCGATGGCCGATGCGGTCGAGCTCGTGGCCGCCGGGATCGACCAGCCCGAGTTGCCGTTGAAGGTCACTGCCGGCGCGCCGCCGGGCTCTTTGCCCGTCGGAAGTGGATTGGCCATCACGTTGAGACCGGCGCTGACGCCGAGCGCGTTGGTGTTCGGATAGGCCGTGTTGCCGATGCTCGCCGTGGTCGTTCCCGTGTGCGGGGCTTCACAGCGAGTGAAGGCCGCTGAGTCCCCGAGGTAGTGGAACGGCTTCGGGTCGAACCAGATGCCGAACGACGCCGTGGACTGGCCGCAGGGGAAGGGGCCCATACCGAAAGCCCCAGCAGTCGGAGGATTCGTGCACTCGGACGACGTGGGCGGCCAATTGACGTTGAACTGCTTGCTGTACCAGTCGTTGTACTCGTTCCAGTTCTGGCCGAGGTCGCTCATGCCGCCGCCGGTCGCGTAGCCTGCGGACTCGAACCAGGTCTCACTCCACGAGCCAGAGAAGCCCGTGTGCGCGAGCGCCGTCCAGACGACCTCCTGATTCGGGTTGTAGATGACCCAACGAAGCACGCGCTTCGTTGTCCCGATGAGCGCGGGGTAGTTCGTGGTCGTCGAGTAGGGGTAGATGGAGGCGGTGTCGCCGTACGACGCGAAGTTCGAGTCGAGCACGGCCACCACCGGCGCTCCCACGAGGAAGTAGTTCACGGAGAAGCCGCGGGTCGTCGCGTTTCCGGCCGCGTCCGTGAAGGTCACTCCAATGCCGACGGTGCCCTCGGTACTGAGCGTGCCGAGATGGATTGGGAGTTCGTAGAGGACGTACCCTGCCTTGGTGGCGGTGGAGACGCGGAGTGCACCCGACCCACAGGCACCGTTGCAGAAGACGCCGTTGACAATGTTGATTCCGTAGGTGCCCGAGACAATCGGACTCCCGGTATCTTGCTGAACCTCCCAACGGATGAACGGCACGTTGTCGTCGGCCGCGCCCGACTTCGAGCGGATCTTGAATACGCTGCTGTTTTCGCCGACGACGACGGGGCCACCTGCGTAGACGTAGGAGACCGGCATGACCGGCCGCCCCTGGGCGTCCTTCGCAACGTTGAGGTTGCGCTCGTCACGGTACGAGGTGACGCCAACAGCCGGGAGGACGTTCGGCGGGGTGCTGTCGGTGCCGACGGTTGCGGTGGCCACGTACGGCGCTCCGGCCGTGGGGCCTCCGTTGAGCGGCGTCGCGCGATCTTCCGCCCACACCTTGATGACGTTGGACACGCTGGGGGTCAGCGGCACGACGACCGTCCAGGTGCCTCCAGTGACGGTGGCTGCCACTGGGGTGAGCGTGCTCGTCAGAGGGCCCTGAGCAAGCACTCGTGCGACCCCAGCGCCCGTGCCGTCGCTCACAGTGCCCGACAACGTGACGGTCGTCTGATTCGTGTACGCCGGGACGCTCGAGGTGATGGCGACCGTCGGCGGGGTGCGGTCGACGACGAAGGGCGTACCCACTGACTGGCAGTTCCCAACGACATCACAGCTCACGTAGGTGATGGTCGACGCGCCCTCGGGGGCCGAGAGAGTCCAAGACGTCGCGGCAACGAAGACGCGGCCGACCTGCGTGTCCTGGTCGACGAGGCCCGATGGCACCGTAGCGGCGAAGGTGTCGAGCCCATTCGCATCCGTTGAAGTGGCTTCCGCGTCGAAGGACCGCGAGACGAAGACGCCGGCAGCGGGCTGCAGCAGGCTGATGGTGGGCTTCGTGTTGTCCACCGTGACGAGGTACGTCGACGTCGCGCAGTTCGCGAGCCGGTCACAGGCGGTGGCAGTCACCGTCAGTGGACCATCGGTCGCAGCGTTGACGTCGAAGGTGCCGACAAAGTGCGAAGCAGTCGACCCCGAGCCCGCCGCGATGGGCTGCGCATTCACCACTGCCGTGAGAGAGGCGACGCCCGAGACATCGGTGGCGTCGATGCTCAGCTGCACCATGCCGTGCACGAGGTGCATCAGGCCCACCGGCGCAGCGGTGACACCGACGTCCTTCTGGTAGGTGACGGTCCAGGTCGCGACAGGCCCCGCGTTGTCGAAGGGGATGGCTGCCGGCGACACACCGTAGAGGATGGACGTGTCCATGCTCATCGTGTCGTAGATGTTGCTGGTCTGCAGGTCCTGCCGCGTGAGCTGCGTGCGGTTCTGAGTGCCGCGCACAAACTTGTCGAGCGCGATAGCCTGGCGGAAGCGGGTGGTGTTGGTGTCGAGCAGGTACGGCGTAGTTCCAGCCGTCTGCAGTTGCACGCCGTTCGCACGCCCGTCGAACTGTCCGTCAGCAATGTCCTGCAACAGCATCGCGAGGAACTGAGGCGCCGCGAAGCCAGTGCCAGCCGTCAGGCCGACGTCCGTGGCGATGTCGCGCGCCTCCTGGTTGAAGGCGACGTCACCAACAGCCGCGTACACGCCGTCTCGAAGCGACTGGGACGTGGTGGTGAGCGAGACCGGGTACACCGTCCGGAAGTTCCACGGGCTTGAGGTGATGTGGCTCGAGAACAGTGGATCCACCGCACGCAGGGCAGCCGGCAGGAGAACAGGAGTCGCCTGTGCAGGGTTCCGGCCGAGCGCGTAGGCCTTCGCGGCCGCATCTGCGAGCGTCGTCATGAAGGTGAGCGGCCGGTCGAGGCGATCGCCCGTGTGGTAGCTCTCGACGTAGCTGCTGAAGCTGAAGTTCGCCGGCAGGGTGATGCTCGTCGTGCCGTCAGAGGGGTCGACGTACGTGACGCTCGCGCCCTCGGCGACGAGCTGCACGGGCCCGACGTAGTTCTCCTGCGTCAGGGCGAACGAAACGCCGCCGTCGACGGTGACTCCGCTCGACTGGCCAAGGATGGGGCCGCCTGCTCGCCCAGTGACGGGAAGCCCCGTGGTGGCATCGATGGCGAGGAGCTTCACGGTGAGGCCATCGACCGGCGCGCCAGCCGAGACGACGGCAGAGACCTGGCCCAGCGCAACGTTGTCGACGACGACTGAAACGGAGGTCTCGGTCGAAGTGCCGAAGGAGTCGGTGGCACGCAGAGTCAGCGCCACGGTGCCCTCAGGGGCAGCAGTGGTGTCCCACGTCACCGCGAACGCATCGGCTGCCGGGAGCGTGTCCACACCCATGCCCGGAGGAGCGGCGACCAGCTCAATGCGCGAGATGGTGGCGCCCGGGGCCTGCGCCATCGCGGAGGCACTGACAGCCACGGCGCTCCCACGCACCGTCGCCCCAGCGCCTGGCGCGGTGAAGTTGATGCGGGGCCCTTGGTTCGAGACCGTGATGGTGACGGACTTCGCGGCTGGATTTCCCGAGGCATCCGTCACCTCGGCGCGGATCTCCACCGGTCCATCGGGAAGCGCGGAGACGTCGAGCGTTGCCGTCAGGACGCCGTCGCGGTTGGAGTTCGACAACACCGGCACCGCAGTCGCAAGCGAGGCCGGAGAGGTGAACTTCAGTGAGGCGATCGCCACGTTGTCAGAGGCATGCACCTCGACCTCGGTGCTCCCAGCGACACCTGCTCCAGCGTTCGGCTTGATAAAAGCGAGCGTCGGCGGCTCAGTGTCGATGGGACCCGTGCCGCACGACGCCGCGGCGACTTGGCCAGGACAGAAGAGGTACGGGTCGTTGTCGGTGCCGATGACGGCCAGGAACGTGGTGATGTCCTGGAGCCTGAGCGCTGAGGCATTGCGCGGCGAATTGATGAACCCCGTCATCGCCTGCACGAGGTCAGCGCGAAGCGTGACGCCGCTCAGTGAGACCTTCGCCTGCTTGAGCTGCTCAGTGCCGGCGCGCCCGTCGAAGGTTCCGTCAGCCGCATCCCGCGCGAGCGCGGTGGTGAGCGTCGCGGCGTTGACCACGAGGCCAGGGGTGACGTCGCTCGCCTCGGCCTGCTGTTTCGCCAGCCACGAGAGGCCCGCGAGCACGAGCCCAGCGCGCGACTCGGGCGCGAGATTGGTAACGCCGGCGACCGAGAGGTCAGCGGGCGTGACGGTCGACCAGTCGACACCGCCGAAGTGCTGGTGGAGGTGCATCAGCGCCTCACGATGCGCGTCCGCCGGCGTCGAGCCTCGGGCGACATGGAAGCGAGCAAAGGCGACAGCCAGGGTCGAGACGGGCGTGAGGCGTAGCCCCTCGAGCTTCGTCCCTGTCGTGAAGTCAGGCAGCAGAAGCTGCAGCTCGTTGTCGCCGAGCTGCACGCCAAGGCCGATGGCCTCTTCGATGTACGAGCCTGCGGTGGCAACGACGAGCACGTGGCCCTGATACGGCGGGAGAGGGAGCACGAAGTCGCCCGCCTCGTCGGTCTTCGCCTGGGCGAGGACTTCGCCGCGATCGAGAGTGTCGGACGCGCGGTAGGCAACGACGGTCGCGCTCGTCACAGGGCCCTTGATGACGCGGCCCTTGAGCTCGCTGGCTGCCTTCCCACCCTCTTTGAAGGGCACGCCGCCACCGCAGGCCCACCCGAAAAACACCACCGCCAGCAACGCCGCTCCTGTTCGATGCATGTTTCCCTCGTTTGTCGTGGTGTTCATGACTGAGAACTTACATCACACTGAATATCACTGGCAAGACCTTAGAATGCGGCTGCGACAAAGACGGTGAAGTCGGCGGGGGCGTCGAGCAAGAGGGCCTCTCCACTTGCGCCGCTGGCTGAGCGTTCGTCGTGATTCACCACGGTCTGGCCCGCGCCCTTTGCGACATCGGCGGCGTCACCGCCTGGCACCTTCCCCAGGAGCGTGTTGGCCGCGCCCTTCACGAGCGCATCCCCGAGCCCGCTGGATTGGCCGCTCCCGCCCTGAATTCGACTCGTGGCGCGAATGCCCGGCTTCTTGTCGTCGCTGTCGTAGGCGATGCCGCTGAAGACAATCTCCGTACCGTCGGCGAGTTTGAGACGAGTGAAGCGCGCGTCGAAGCGCCCCGCTGAAGTGGCGGAGGCCGTCCCGTAGACCATTGTGCCTGACGAGAAGACGACTCCACCGCGCACCACGAGGGGCCGCATGAGGCGCGCAATCACCGGACCCGAGGAGACCGTCCGCGAGTCGAGGGGCTTCTGCAGCCGCACCGCAATCTCCGTTCCCATGGGCACCCCGAAGGTTCGCTTGCCTGTCTCCTCAGCGGCCGGCTGTGACGCGTTGGTCACCTTGAGCCAACTCGGCTTCTTCGGGCCCACTGGCGCCGCGGGCTTCAGCTCGCCCTCGACGACGGGTCGCTTGCCGCCGTACTCATTGCGGAGCAGAGCGTCGATCTCCGCCGAGTCGGTGTTCTTCCCCTTCGCAACGCTCGAACGAGTCACGACAACGGGTGGAGCGAGCCCGCCGGCGTCGACGCTCGCGAAGTCTTGTGGCGAAGCAGCGGCGGGGAGGACAGGAGCTGCGACGGGCATCGACGGCGCGACCTGCGGCCCTGTCTTCTCGGTGGAGTCCAACAGGCTCGAGGTGGCGTTGGTCTGCGTGGGACGAGAGGACACCGCCGCAACAACGAGGACGAGCACGACGATGGCCGCAGCCAGGCCGCCAACAAGCCACCGCTGACCGCCAGCGGCCGGCGAGCTCGCGTTGAGGAGTTGCTGCGCGCGCCGAAAGCCCGTGGGTAGGGGCGCCTCCGGCTCCCCCGCGGCTTCTTGCGCTCGCTGGGGCACGGGGTCCGAAAAGGCCTTCGGCGCCTTCCCGAGCGCAGTGGGCGGACGGAACGACTCCTGGCCCGTCGGCTTCGGGGCCACGGGTGCCGCCACCAAGGACGGCGCGACAAGCGACGGCGGAGCCGCCGACGTGAGGGGCTTCGGAGTCTTGGGCGGGCCGGTGGGTGGGCGGCGGCGGTCGGCCGTGGTCGCGGTCGACTTCGCAGCTCCTGCAGCCACACGCTTGGGAGGTACGAAGGGGACGTCGAAGGCTGGGTCCTGCTGCTCGAGCAGCGCGTCGATCGCCGCCGCAACCTCGGCGCCCGTCTGAAACCTTGCCTCTGGGTCGCGGCTCATCAGGCGGCCAAGGAACTGGTCGACGGAGGCCGGAACCGCAGGGTTGCACTCTGACGCACTGAGGGGCTCATACTCTTGGAGCGCAATCTGAAAGCGCGGGTCCATGAAGCCCGCCTTCGACGTCGGCAGGTGCTGGTACGGAAGGCGCCCAGTCAGGCACTCGAAGATCGTCGCACCGAAGCAGAAGAGGTCCGCCTCCGGCCTGTAGAGGTAGACCTCCTCTTCGGCCCGCTGCAGCGAGTTCGCATAGAGGAGGTGCTCGGGCGCGGTGTACTCGGGCGTGCACAAGACGTCGGTCCCCGTCATCGTGTGCGCCGCTCGGCTGCGCGCAATTCCGAAGTCGACGAGGAGCGGGTGACCCGCCTGCACCATGATGTTCGCGGGCTTGATGTCGCGGTGGAAGATGTTCTTCGCGTGGATGTAACCGAGCGCATCGGCCAGCGGCCAGAAGAGCTCGCGGAAGCTCACTCGAAGCGAGGGTGTCGCTTTCCGCCAGTACGGGAGCAGCGTCTCCCCCGTGAGGTACGGCATGACGAGGCAGGGGTGGCCCTGGGAGCCCTGCCAGCGGAAGAACTCGCGGCCCTTGATGATGTTGGGGTGGCGGAGTTGGACAATCGTTGCGGCCTCACGCTCGAACCGCGTCTCTCTCTCTGCCTTCGCGTCCGGAGACTCATCAGGCAAGGGCACGGAGAGCTTCAACGCGGCGACGTCATTCGCGTCCGACTCACTCTTCACGAGGTAGACAACGCCCATCCCGCCCGCGCCGAGGCGATCGACGATGACCCAGCCGCGGACGTTGGTGCCCTTGTCGAGCGCCTCGGGACGAACTGGCTGAGCCAATGAGCCGAGATCGACGGCGACAGACGCCGGGCCAGGCGTTGAAGCGGGGCGAAGCGTGGGGCCTGGGAGCGCCGGAGGCGTCTTCTCGTCGTCGTTCATGGCGTCCCTCAGAGCTTCAGGTTCTCGAGCGAGATGTGCCGGTTGCCGGCCTTCTCGAAGAGCTTCAGGGTGAAGCGCTGGTCGGCCGACTGCTCGGGCGTCTTGTAAACAACGACGAGCTTCGCTTCGACGCCCGGGGGAATGCCCTGGCTCATCTCCTGCGCCACATCGAGCACTCGCGCGTCCACGTTCGAGCTGCCGCCAGCGATGGAGACCTCCGCGCGGTCCAGGACCCAGACCTTGTCGGGATCTCGGTTCTCGACGGTGAGCACCAGGTACGACGCGTCGAAGAGGCGGTAGACCGCGAGCGTCTCGACCAGAAGGAAGGCCTGCTTGTCGAGCTTCCGGGCCGGGTGCTTCTCCACGATGAAGGCGACGGGCTTCCGGAAGTCCTGCTTGAGCACGAGCTCGCCCACCTTCACGGCTCCCTTCTCGCCCGCCGACTGCTGGCACTCATCGAGGCGGCCCTGCATTTCACTGAGCTGAGCGCGCAGGCCCACCGCTGAATCAGCTGATGCGCGCTTCTGCAGCTTCACCGAGACGTCCACGAAGAGGTCGGTGCTCTTCTCGGAGGACGTCAGAATGAAGGGCGGGAGCACCGTGCCATCGGCGAGGGAGACCTGCATCGCCATCGCCGTGCCAGGCGGAAGATCGGCAGTGGGTCGCAGGAGAAGGGCCTTGCCCTGCGCCGAGGCGTCGTCCTCAAAGCGGTGGTCCGGGTCCGGCAGAAGAACCTGCCCGACGGGCTGCGAGAAGAAGAGCGTCGTGACGCCGCCCCCGGTGATGGACACCGGGACTTCGCTGGTGGCGTCGGTGATCTCCACGACCCGCCGCACGAGTTCCTTCTTCACCGCGGGTTTGGCCGGCTTCGCCTTCGACGACGGCGCAGCGAGCAACAGGGGGACAACAACGAGCAAGACAGCATTCATGGAGTCACCGCAGTGGGGGAGGGGATTGAGTCAGCTGAAGAGGGAAGGGCGGGCGCCTCGACAGGGCCTGAACGCCAGTCGAGGACTTCGAGGGCATCCGGGTGTTGGCGGCTCCGAGGGACGTCGAGCAGCACCAAGTCAACCTGAAGAATGTCGTCACTGCCGCCGCCGCCCACCAGCTTCTCCTTGTGCCTGGCCACCCTGGCCCGGACGTGAGTCTTCCCCGCACGTCGCTCCACCACGTCGATGGCCTTGAAGTCCAGCGCCGTGCGTACCTGAGCAAGCCGGTACGTCTCGAGGAGCTTCTGGGAGATTGCCTCTTCCCTCATCTTGGCCGAGAGGGGCCCGACCATCAGGGTGAGCGCCTCGGCCCACGACTCGTCGATGGTGGTCGAGTTGATGCCGGCCGTGAGGCGGACGAAGCGCTCGGTGAAAACGCGCAGGGTCACGTCGGACGCCTTGCCGCGCTGCTCGCGCAAGAAGCTCTGCAGCGCAGAGCTGGCCACCGAGGACTCGACGTAGGTGCCTGCACCGTCCTCGGCGACCACGACGACGTCGGGAGCCTGGCGCGCGATGGAGACACAGACAGCGAGCAGGAATGCGATGACGAGGAATTGGCCAACGAGGACCCAGTTCTTCCAGCGACCCTGTTGCGCGAAGGCGGTCCAGACAGCGGGCGGCCCTCGAAGTGCGGCGGTTGGTTTCATGTTGTTGCTCGTTGGTGAGAGGAATCAGCGTCAGCGCTTCTTCGGAGGTGGCGGCAGGACCTGCACTGTGGGCCTCGCTGCCGGGTCGACGTGCTTGACGCCGGCCTCAACCGCAGGCTGCGGCGGGTGGGCGTTGCCGCGTGCACCCGGAACATTGCGAGCAGCAGCTGGCTGGTCGCCGCCACCCGGCTGCGGCACCGCTCCTTCCCATGCGAGCGGCCGATGCGGGCGGGCGACGAGCCGGCCATTGTTCTTCGCAGCGGGCTCGGGCCGAGCAGCTGCGGGCGCAGACCTGTTGACGCCGGCCCCAGGCCCTTCGCCTCGAGGCGACGCTGCAGCGGGGCCAGGAAGAGCAACCGGCTTCATGGTCGGCACAGCATCGTCGGCCGATGCCGGCGAGATGCCGCCCTCGCTCCAGGGCTTGTCGTTGATGAACGGAGGCGGTTGGACCGCGGCCGGCTGGACCGCAGGGAACTCGACGCCACCACCGCTCGCGACGTCGCGAGCTGCTGCTGCGTCAGCCGCTGGCGAGACGCCTGCCTGCGCTGGCGCGATGCTCCCGACCCCGGCCCGTGCCCAGCCAGGCGAGGCGCTCCCACCACCACCACCACCACCTCCTCCTCCTCCCGCGCCTCCGCCGACAACACCGGCAGACTGAAGGCCGCCACCGCCACCACCTGAGCCCGCTTGAGGACTCATTCCCGACGGAGGCATCGGCGGAGCGAAGCCGCCGCGCCCCTTCTGGAGGCCCGCGACGGCAGCCGCGGCGCCGAGTCCGCCCGAGGCGGCCCCTGCCCACGAGCCCATCGACGACCATCCCGTGCTCACCGCGCCCATGCCGGCACCCGTGAGCGCGCTGGCGATGACAGGCACCGCGAAGGCGGTGACCGCGAGGATCCCCGCGAGCCCGATGGACTTGTAGGCCGCCTCGTAGCTGCTGTGCGGCTTGAGGGCATCGAGCGCGTACTCCGAGAGCAGCCCGACCAGGAGCGCGGAGATCAGCGGCCACAGCAGGACCGCGACGAAGACACGCAGCCACTTCATGCCGGCGTCACTCCCACGCGGCACCGAGGCGGCGATCGCCAACGGCCCCAGGACGTAGAGCAGCAGCGACAAGACCTGGCCGAAGGTGCCGACGATTCGAAAGGAGGCCTCGCCGGCCAGAAGAATCAACGAGACGACGGCGTCGATGAGGACACCACCGAGTCCATCGACGCTACCCGTGGCCCACGCGGCGGCAGCATCCAACGCGTTGCCACTCCTCGCCGCGGTGAGCGTCTCTTGCGCTTGGTACGTCGCCTTGTCCGCCAGGAACTCCTGCGTCTTCTGGAGCAGCTTGTCCCAGGTCTCAGTGGGCGCGACGCTCTTCGAGACACCATCGAGCAGGCCGTAGAGGCCGCCGAACACCGCGCCGTACGAGAACAGCAGGAAGACGACCAAGAGGCAGCGCCAGACGACAGCACCGAAGTCCTTCGGCTCACTCGGCGGCTTTCCGAAGGCCTCCACCGCGAACGAAACCAGGAAGAGAAACGGCACGAAGCTGGTGGCAATGCCGAGGGTTTTCCCCGTCCACGAGCCAACCAATCCACCTCCGAGACTGACGTCCAAGACCGACCCCGCGCCCGCGAAGGCCGCCATGGGCAAGCCGAGCACCAGCGCCACGGTGAACTTCTGAAGCGCCCTCATCGCTTGTCCCCAGCAGGAGCCGTGACGCGCATCTGAGGCGGCGCCATCTCGGGCACGCCTGCCTCGAGGATGCGCTGGCGCTCGAGCTGCTGCTGCAGCGCCCGCTTCTTGTCGGCATTCTTGTCGGCCAACTCCAACGCCTTGAGTCGGTTGCCCTCAGCCATCTGCTCGTTGAGGGAAGCGGTCTGCTCCACCGCCATCAGCTGGCCGACGTTCGCGGCGGCTTGGCACGCGGCGACCGCGTCGTTGCCCGTTCCGCCCATGCACTTCTCCATCAGCGCGCGCGCCTGCTCGCCGGCGAGGGTCGACTTCGCAGCCACCGACATGCTGCCGCTGATCGCCCGCCCCGCTTCGATGTCGATGGTCTCGAGGTCATCTCGCTGCACCGGAGACGTGCCAAACGTCTGCGAGATGGAGTCGCGTGCTTGCCTCGCCGTAACGGCTTCCCGAAACGAAGCGCACTCCCCGCCACCACCAAGGCACACGCGCACCAACCTCTGCAATTCCCCTGTCCCGCGTCCCCAAGCCTGGGGCGTCTGGAGATCTCGCGCGAGCGAGGCCGCATCGGGCATCGCGGAGCGCAGGGCGTTCTCCGGATTGCGGAACACCGAATCCGCGAGCTGACCAAACTCCTGAAAACCCTCGATGGCATCTTGCGCCATGCCGGCGTACTTGCGCGCCTCTTCGTAGCTCTGCTTGAGCTGTTCGAAGGTCTGAGCAGCCTGGTTGAGCTGGAGCACTCCTTGCGCGACCAGAGCGGTGAGCGGGCCATTCTCTTCGCCGAAGAGGCTGGCGTGGGCGACGCCGGGTTGAAGCAGCAACAGCGCGAGCACGAATGAAGCGGCGGCTGAGGAACGGATTCGCATCGAGGACTCCGGGGTTGGGTTGAACGTCAGGTTGGAGCGGACGACAGGGTCACGGAGAGCCGTGGGGGTAGAGGCGCGCGAGCTGCCGCAGCACCTCGAGCGGGGAGAGGTCCGGGTTCTTTTCCGCGGCGCGAAGGATGAGCTTCTTGTCGACGCCGCGCGTGGTGAGGATCCAGTAGGCCAACGGGTGCAGCGCCAGGCGCACCGTGGCCATGCGCTCTCCGTATTTGAGGAGCAGGTCCGAGAAATGACCCGACTGCATGTCCAGGTCTCGGAAGGCCTGGCGCGTGCGCGCGCTGAAGTGGAAATAGTCGGACACCACGTCGTGGCCCTGCTGGTGTCGGAGGAAAATCTTGATGGGCGAGTTTCCGATGATGGCGTCGCCGCTCGCCGCCTTCATGAAGTCGCCGAACTGCTGCGAAATCATCCACATCGCGACGTCGAACTTGCGCATCACGCGGTAGCAACGAGCGAGGAAGCGCTCAGCGGTCTCGTCCTGCCCGAGGTACGTGTGGCCCTCATCGACCTCGACGAGAGTACGGCGCACCTTGGCCGCGGCGCGCGTGGTGATGGTCGACATCACCGTGGACATCGCGATGCTACGCGTGAGCGGTGACTTCGAGACCGCCGCCATGTCGAAGGTGATGAGCCGCGCGTTGAAGTCGAGCTTCGAGGGTCGGTCGAGGAACGCGCCGTAGAGGTTGTCGCCGACGAAGAGGCTGAGGCGGCGGTGAATGTCTTCGCAGATGCGCTTGTCGTCGGGATGGGGCGCGGCGATGCCCACGCTCTTCACAGCTTCGCGAAACGCGCGCATGAGAGGGCGCTCGTCCGGGCGAGCTCGGAAGCTCTTCTCGTAGACTTGGCGGACGGCGGTGGCGACGAGCTGGATGGTCAGCTTGTCGAAACCCCGCTGACCCTCTTCGCGCACGCACAGTTCAAGGAACGTGACGACGTCCTCAACGGCCTCGAGGTCGAGCGTCTCACGCGGTGCGTGCGTCGCCGGGTCTCTGTCGCGCATCTCGTTCCAGGAGCGAAACGGTGTGAGCGGTGTTTTCACGTCCACGGGGAGGTGCACGCCGCCCAACAACCGCGTCATCGGCTCCCAGCTGCCTCCGTTGTCGATGAGGATCGCGTCGATGCCCGTGGCGAGCGCGTCGAGTGTGAGTGCTCCCAACGTCACCGACTTACCGGAACCCGTGTCGGCGACGACGAGGCCGTGGTGCGCCGGGGAGAGCCGCATGTCGAACGGGTCGAAGCGGAAGACATCCCCCTGTGGTGACGCGAGGAGCGAGACGGGCTTCGCGCACCCGCGCCACGCTGCGAAGACGGGGAGGTAGTCGCCTGCATTGCGGCTCGTGCAGGTCTTCTTCCGGAACTGGTAGCCGCCAGCGCCTGGAAACACCGAGAGGAATGCAGGGAGCTGGGAGATCTCCTCGAGGAGCAACTCGGAGTTGCCGGAGTTCGAGAATGCCGCCCGCGCAGCCTCAGTGCGCTCGTTGAGCTGCTCCATGGAGTCGCCGTCGAGCAGGAGCGTCACGGAGAGCGCGACCAGCTTCGAGCTCATCGCGTTGAGTTCCTCAAACAGGCCAGCAATGCCTCCCTGCTTCGCGGCGTCGGCGGCCTGCTTGGCGATGGAGCGGTCGGCGAGAAATGGCACGGCGTTCCGCAGCGACTCCACGAGCCCGTGCTGGGCGTTGAGCAGGAACTTCGCGCGCCCCTGAGGCTGAATCGTGATGGTTGTCGCGAGCCAGTAGGGGAACGGCGTGCTGCGGCCATCGCCCACCTTCGTCGCGAGCTGAAGCAGCGGCTCTGACGAGAAGTACGCGGTGCCCGACTCGGGCAGCACCTTGAGCGTCATCGCCCGACGGACGACGCCTTCCTGTCGCAGGTGGCCGCGCTCTTCCTGCAACTCCTCGCGCAGCAGCTGCTCGGCCTCCGTGTACTCGCGCAGGTGTTCTCCCTCCCGCGCCACCGTCGCGTCGCTCCAGATGGTGTCGCGCACCTCGATGCGGGGAACGGGCAAGCGCTTCGCGACGTGGGTCGGGTTCAGCAACTGGAAGTGCAGCGACTGCACCTCGGCGACCTCGAGCTCGCGCGCGCCGAGACCGGTCTGCGAGAGGCGCACTCGGAGCGAGTTGCGGAGCGTGGCCAGCGCCTTGAGGGCTTCCAGGTGAGCGGCATGCGAGAGCGACGAGAGGCTCGCGAAGGGCATCCTCGCCCCCAGGCTTCCTCGCTGGAGCGAGGTAGCGCCGCCAGCGCGAGAGAAGAAGAGGAAGAGTCGGGCGTTGCGCAGTGTCTGCCGCTGAAGCCAGGCCGCACGCGTCGCTACGAAGTCCTGAAGTGCTGGCTCCGGCGCATTGGCATGACAGGCGGAGTAGGCCTCAACGTCGGCCTCAGACTCGAGGCCAACTCGGTAGAGGAAGTGCAGCGTGCATTCGTCGTCGAGCGCCGAGACGAAGCTGCGGAGCCCTTCGCCTGTCGTGGCGATCGCCTCGTCGCCAGCGAAGCGCGCATCGAGCGGCGTCACTTCGAAGCCGCCGACGTAGTCGAGCCCAGGGGTCACGAGGGCGGTGACGCCGTCCTCTCTCAGGATGCGCCACAGGGGGAGAAGGTCTGCGAGGGATGCTTCGCTCATAGCGGGCCCAAGAAGGGTGGGAGGACTCCACGCGCGGCCACGTCCCGAAAGCGACGAAGAGCGAACGGGAAGCACTTATGGGAGGCCGCGCGGGCGGCCGGCGAGAACCGGCCGGCGTTCAGCGCGCGTCTCGCGTGAAAGAGCGCGAGGTGCTGCAGGTGCAGGGGAGGGCGCCCCATCGTCAGCACCCGGAGCACCACGTACGAGGCGATGGTGATGAGCAAGCCAGTACCCGGAGGGAGGGTCACTGCGGTGGCCCAGAAGACCGCGAGAACGACCAACACCTCCGAGGGGAACGCGAGCCCCAGGAACGTGTTGGCCGTGTCGATGCTTCGGTAGACGGTGGCTCGCACGGCGCTCGGTCAGTTCTTGAAGGCGTTGACGAGCTGCGGCGCCATCTTGATGACGAAGAAGAGGACCGCGCAGATGATGGCCGCGTAGATCGCTGAGCGGACCATGTCGGGCCTGAAGATGGAGCCGGCGAGCGCGACGACGACGGCGAAGATGCCCAGCGGCCCGATGATGTAGTTGCCCGCGAAGTCGAGAATGCTCTGGCCCACCATCTGCTGGGCGAAGGCTGGGGCAGCCGCGCCGACCGCAATGAGCAGTGCGCCGAAACGGGAAGAGAAACGAAGAAGCTGGCGGTTTGAGGCGACGGTGTTCGCGACGTGCATGTCAGTGCTCCTGGTTGTTGGACGGCGGGGTTGGAACGAGTCGAGAGCGCAACTGCGTCAGCCAGGCGCGGAGCGACCTGGAGCGCGGCGGCTCAAAGATGAGGAGGCCGAGAGCTGCGGCGAGCGCAGCGGCGAGAATTGCTACGGGAAGCAATCCAGACGGGGCGAGGCCCATGGCCTGCGCGAGCCCCAGAACTGCAGGCGCCAGCGTCACGGCGGCAAGCCAGAGCAGCAGCAGTCGGGCGGAGAGGGGGAGCTGGCTCACGCAGCCTCCCCGACGTCCCCACCAGCGCCGAGCACGTGGCGGTGGCGCTCCATCAAGAGCCAGATGACGTAGTCGCGTTGCGAGCGAATCCCACGACGCTTCATGTCGGCGTCGAGCACCTCTCGGGCGGGCGCCGGCAGGGCGAAGAAGTTCAGCCTGTCGTGGATGGCCTCACGAAGCGCGGTCGAGATCGGGACCAAGCCTTGGTGCGTGAGTTCGAGCCGCGTCCCGGGAGCGAGAATGAAGCTGCAGCGGTCCGCGATTGAGTCGTCGTGGGGAGTCTTCTTGCGTCGTGCCATTGGACAACCTCCTATTCGAGAAGGTAGTCCGTACTATTCAATAGGTCAACATTGAATGTTACTACAGGTGTTATTTATGGGTCTTTGACCGGCCCGTAGATGGAATCTTGGTCGGGGGCTCCGGCAAGCGTGCTGTGGTGTCCGCAATCAGCGTGAGAACGAAGTCCCTGAGCGACCCGCCTTGCGCTGCAGCATGCGCAGTCAGGGCTGCGTGAAGGTGCGGGGGGAGATCGTAGGTTCGGCTGAAGTTGAGGAGATCGTTCAGCGTGTCACTGAACTCGGTTCTGTTCACGACGGAGTAGTGTCCGATGAGAGCGACACTGGGCGCTCCAAAGAGAATCGACCGGCGGACCCTTGCTTCCTTCGTTTTCGGCGGGGGCGCCTTCGTTGGCGGTGCTGGCGGGACCTTGAGCGCTTCCGCCACCACCAGGGACTGCACGAACTGCATGGGCGTTGCTCGAATATTCGCGGCAGCGAAGGACAGCCGCGGCAGACTTATCTTCGTGAGGCCCCAGAGCCGGAGGAAGTCGAGTTCCGAGTTGAGGACCTCCGAGAAGCTTCGAAGCATCTCCTTCGTGCGCGCCGACAAGAAGTCGTCATTCTCTCTGTCGAGGAAGAAGACATGGGGCTCCGAGCCTTCGGGTTTGGGGGTTCGCGGCATGCCCTCAGCCCTAGCGCACGGAGCGCGTGATCACCACTACGACGGGGCGCACTAATGGAGGCGACGCAGGACCGCATTGATCCGTCGAGTCTCCGGCGGCCCCTTCAACGGGCTGGTCGCCGCGTGGGCAACTCGACTGGGGGCAGGAGCTCGGCGGCTGCCCGAATGACGCGGAGAACCACGTCGCGCCGATCATCACCGTCGTCATGGGCAACCTTGTCGATGGCACCCAGGAGGTCTGGGTGCAGGCCCATCGCCTGAACGAACTCGACCTGGGCGATCAGCGCCGCGTTGAAGGAGATGCCGTTCTCCGCGCACTCTCCGAGGAGCGAGTCCGCGTTGGGGCCACTCACGTTCATCGAAGTGCGGTGCGTTTTACCCTCCCGTGGCTCCCGCTTTGCTCCCTTCTGCGGCGGTAGCTTGAGCGCTGCCTCGCGGACAAGGTCATGGACAAAGTCCCGCGGGATCTGCTTCCGCGCCGCCGCCGCGGCGTTGACCCGACGCACCCTCGAAGGCATCAGTCCCCACGTTCGGTAGAACTCGAGTTCCTGATTGAGAGCGTCCGACGGCGTGCGATTCATGCGCGCCGCAACCTCTTGAAGGTAACCGAAGACCTCGGGCTTGAGATTGAGCGCCTTGTAGACGGTGCTGGAGGGTAGAGGTGAGCGGCCCATGCACACAAATTACTATGAATCGCCGGAGTGTAGGGCGAAGCGCATATAAACTGTGTCATCAGGCGGCGGTGCCGATTTGCTCACCGCACGGGTCGAATGACAGGAGCGACATGCTCAGGGCAGACCCTGCGCATTGAGGCGTCGCCGAGCCTCCGTCACGTCGCGGAGGCGAACGGCAGGGTCGGAAGAGAGAGGGCGGGCCAGGCCAAGCTCGGATCACATGGCGACGTGTCGTTATGGCGACATGACGTCAGTGTTCACACGGTCGCGGCACGCTGGAATCATGCGAACAGCTCTCGAAGCTTCGCCACAGAACGCACCAGGCCGTTCGCGATGAGCGTCTCCAGGAGCTGGTCTCGAGTGTGGGGAGGGTTCTTTAGGTCCGCCGCCTGCTTGCTGACGATCGCTGCGACAGCACCTGGGGCCAAGTCGAGCAGGTTGAGCACGAATTCATCCGGTGACTGGGCCTCGACGCCGAACCCCTTCAGCGCGTCCGCCGGAAAGTCCTTCAGGTTCGCCGTGACGATGACCTGCGCACCTGAGCGCACGGCAGCTGCGAGCACGTGGCGATCGTCCTTGTCCGGCAGCGTGAGCCCGTCGATGAGCGGCTCGTAGCCAGTGACGAGCGAGTCGCGGACAGCGGCGTTCATCAGGTTTCGCGTTCGAAGCAGCGACGCGTCGTTGAGCTCGGGGCGCCGCAACTTGATGTTGCGGAAGGCCTCATCGAGGATTTGCTCCGTCCACCGAGCGCGAACCAAGCCGGCGTGGCCGAGGCGAATGAGAAGATCTCTGAGCGGCGCCGGGAACAGGACGCACGCGTCGTAAACGACGGTGAAAGCCATGGCCTAGTAGCCGTGGCCGTTGAGCTGGGCGTCGGCGGAGAGCTCAGCAAGGACCGCCTCTCGCTGCTTGTCGTCGGCCTCTCGGAAGGCCTGGAGGTCGGCGAAGCGGATCCGCCGGTGCGAGCCCACTAGCCGGAACGGGAGCTTCTTCTCCTCGAGGAGCGAGATGAGGAAGGGGCGCGAGACGTTGAGGAAGTCGGCCGCCTGCTGCGTGGTGAGCTCGGCGTGGATGGGAACGATGGTGACGGCGTTGCCATTGGCCATCTGCGCCAACACTTCCAGGAAGCGCCTGAGGGCCTCCTGGGGCAACGTGATGGTGATGGTCTCGCTCGAGCCCTCCGGCTTCAGCTCGACCGTTCGATCGCCAACGGAGGGCCCCAAGGAGCCGAACAACTTGAGGGCAGCCTGGGCGAGGCCAGCCTCGTGCGGCGTCGGGAGGTGAGCAGGGGCGTTCATGCTCATAATGTAGCGCCAACCGAAGCAACCGCAACAATCGAAGCAACCGAACCAACCCTAGGGCTGGGCTCGTGTCATAACACCTGGAATCTGACGTATTCTAACCGCATGAATTTAGACGGTATTCGGCCGCCGGTTTACATAAGTAATGTTATCGGACTCTGATAGTTGGTCTTCTTATGATGGTCTCACGAGCGCACGGCAGGCGTCAAGATCTCGGCCAGCACAGCTGGATGTCGGCCCCTGGTCGCCAGAATCAACCGGACCATGAAGGTGGTGCCGGTGATCGTCACCAGCTGCGATCTTCCTCCGCTGCTACAGCCGACGATCGGCCGGAGGAGGGCTTCGGGATCCGAAGGGGCTCAGTGCATTCGCGCCGCAACCTCCTGCAGGTGGCTCACTCGAGCAATCGCTCGATTTCGAATGAAGCCCGTGGGCTCCAGGGGTCCTCGTTCGGAAAGGTCATGTCCTCAAGACCGCGCGCGTCTTGCTTGGTGGCACCAAGCCCTACAGCACGACGAAGCAGCGGAAGCGCGTCGTCTCGGATCCACAGCAGGTAGTCCGCAGCCGTCCCGAAAACAGGGTACTCGCCGAGAACTGCGCCAGGGAGGGTCGTGAGCCTGCGCCCGACGAGTCGACCTGAGTCGCCGAGATCCACGATGACCTCCCTCGACACGACGCTTGTGCGGCCCTTGAGCGCCTGATTGCGGGCGTCTCGCATTGCCGCCCGAACTGGATGTTGGCTGACCGCGCCCCACTCGGCGATGAGCGCCTGGTTACCGGCGCTCGTCACGGCCCTGTGAACTCCACCCAACGCGGTGTCGGACCACGCAAGGTAGTTCGCGAAGTGTCGCTCTCCGTCGTCACCGTCACGCTCGTAGTCGAAACCCGTGCACATCATGAAGAGGTCGAGTTCCACCGCAGCGAAGCGCAAGGCGGAGTCGATCCCTCCGAAACCAGCAGCCCAAAGTTCTCTTCGCAACTTGAGCGGCAGCTTGAAGGTCATCCTCGCATCCTAGCGAGAGGGGACCACAGACTCCCCACGGTCGCGCAAACGCGACCCCGCTCAGGTGGGAGCATTGGTTCACCCACGGGCACCGCCCGGATTTCTCATCGGCGCGCATTGCGCCGAGACGACGCGATGGTTAGTTTGCTCCCGGAGCGTTTCACCGCTCGCCAGTCGGTTCCCGAGCCGCGTTCAAGGGCTCTCGGTGTTTTGCAGGTAATAGGGTTACTCGAACTATTTCTGGTTCTGCAGGGCCTATTACGAGCACCGGTCCCAAGGAGCGGACCTGCCAAAATGAAACGAAAATCAAACGAAGTCCGTCGCGGGAGCCGCACGTTTTCGCCGCGACCTCAGCGAAGCGACCGACTCGCTCGGCTGAAAGACCGCAGAATTCCCAAAGGAGTTCGGCGCGAGTGGCTGGTCGTGATCATGGTCCTTGGCTTGGTCTGCGCGGTAGGTCTCATCACCAGGGACCAGTACAACTTCCGCCTTCGTGCCCCACAGCTCGAACTGGACCTCGGGCCAGCTGAGCTTCCGGCGCCCAAGCAGCTCGCAGAAGACCACTGAGGTTGATCGATCGGCTCGGAGCCCACGGGCTCCTTGCGACTTGAGCAATAGATGCGGGCGCGGCAGGCCCTTTGCTCAGGGTGCGCGTCGCTGCTCGACCGTGCGGTCCAGATCCATCTCGAGTTCGCGGACCGAAGAGCCCACGGGCGAGCTCAGGCGTCTTCTCACTGTGGGAGGCACCCGCGACTACTGCGCGTCACTGGCTTCTTGGTGCATAGATCGCCGACCATCCGCACTTGGTGTTGCTCCATTCTGTGCAGCCCCAGAACTTCTGCTTGTCGCGCCTTCTGAGTTTCAGCATCACGCGCCCCGTGCCGCACTTCGGGCAAGGGTCGCCGCTCAGGAGGCCCTCGGGGCTTTGCAGGAAGCCGAGTCCATGGGGGTTGATGGCGACCCCGAGCAGGCCCCGGTCCTCGACCAGGCCGCGGCTCTTGAGGCGCTCAAGGGCCGCAACCACCACCGGTAGTTGAGCCGAGATCGCTCTTGCGAGCTCGTCCACGCTCACTGCGGCAACCGACTCGCCTTGTCGCGGCGCCTTCACCAGGCGCCGGAGGAGCCCATCCTCGGGGCTGTTCGAGTTGACAGTCTCCGCTTTCACTCTGGTTCGTCCTCAAGCTCCGTGACCCGGTTCTTCCGAGCGCTGTCATCCGGTTTGCGCCTGGTGCTCTCTGGTCCCGCCAGCGCGTCGTCGTAGGTCTCACTCATTCGAACCTCCTGACTACGGCTTCATTGCGTCGACGGCAACGCGAGCGCGGCGGGCGCGATCCTGACACCAAGTCAGCAACGATGCGGCCTTCTCGACGAAGTCCCTGGCCTGTGCCTCTCCGAAGGCGACGTTCTTGAAAGGAGCGATCAGCACCGCGCCGCGAATCGCTGGGTACCGACACTGGTCCTGCACGTTGTCGAGTGCGCTCACCGCGCCCGCCATCGCGGTGTCCACTGGCGCCTGAAGCTCATCGGGCAGGCTCGCGACCAGAACACCCACCTTGTGACCGAACCCCTTCTTGAAGGTTTCGTCGGTGATCTTGAGCCCGAGGGCGAAGAGCAACGCCTTGTGAGCCTTCTCCGAAGCCTGGGTAGCAAGCCAGATGGCCTGAGACGGATGTCCGCCCGCCAACAGGACTTTCGACGCATTCAGGTCGTCCTCGGCCTGCCCGAACCACGCGTCGAAGCTCACATGATGCTCCGCAGCCCTCGGGCCATCCCGTAGACGAACGCCACGCCCTCCGGGGTCATTCGAAACGCCCGCGCAAGCGGGCTCTGCTCGACCAGCACACGCGCCTTCATGCGCTCCAACGCCGGCTCCACCCAGCGGAGCTCCTCGCCGATTGAATTGGCGATCAGCTGCACCGGCAAGAAGCCGTCCTCGCGGTTCTGTGGGTTCTGCTTGAACTCGAACAACAGTCGAGCAATCGCATCCTCCACCACGGTGTTGATCTCCGTCTGAGACACCAGTCGCCCGAGCGCCGTTTCAGTCATCAACATGGGCTCTCTCCTTCGCGAACTGTACGACCCGCTCCTCGCCGCCGCGAAACACCGCGACCACGCGGAGTTCGCCTCCGAGGGACTCCACGTAGCGCCGCAGCGTCGACACCTTCGCGTCGTCAGCCACACGCTCGAGTCGCGAGACAGCCTCCTGCTTGAATCCCGCGCCCTTCGCCACCTGGCTCTGGGTTTGACCACGCTCCAGTCGGAGTGCAGCCAGACGAACGCCTCTAGGCTTGGTTCTCATAACGCAGAAGTTCTATAACAGAGGCGTTCTAGGGCCAACTCGCCGCTCGGGTCAGGCCAACCGCGCCCAAATTCGAGGCCCCGGGAAGAGGGGCGAGCTACGCTCCAAAGAATGCACCGCCGCGCAAGCACGCAAGATGTCTCTTGGTTCATCGACCTGGACCGCAACAAGCAACTCAACCTGAGCCCAACCTACCAGCGCCGTTCGGTCTGGACTCGCAAGGACCGTCGCTACTTCCTGGACACCATCTTCAGCGGATTTCCCTGCCCGGCGATCTTCCTCCACAAGCGATTGGAGGCTGACGGCCGGTCCATCTACGACGTGGTCGATGGAAAGCAGCGGCTCGAGACGATTCTCCTCTTCGCGGGCAACAAGCTCACGTTAGGGGACATGCTCGACGAAAAGCTGAGCGGGAAGAAGTGGGAGCAGCTGACTCCAGAGCAGCGGAAGGTCCTCTGGGACTACGTCCTGCCGGTCGAACAGCTCGACTTCGCCACAAACGAAATCTCTTCAGTCGACGGCGCGTTTGATCGCCTGAACCGAAACTCGAAGACTCTTCAGCCTCAGGAACTGCGCCACGCGCGATTCGATGGCTGGCTGATCGCTCTTGTGGAGAGCGAGGTTGCCACGCCGGTCTGGAGCGATCTCGGGGTTGTTACGAAGGCCCGCTCGAATCGCATGAAGGACAGCCAGTTTCTGACCGAGCTGCTGCTTGTTGTGATCGAACGAGCACAAAGCGGGTTCAGCCAGGACCACCTCGACGAGGCCTGCGCGATGTACGACGACCCTGATGACGAGGGTGTCGACATCGATACTGACGGCGTCGTCGCGAAGTTCGAACTGGTAAAGAACTTCTTGGTGAAGGCGAACGACGGGACGCAGGTGGTGCGCGAGGCCTCGAAGCACCTAGGCGCCTTCTACTCACTTTGGGCTCTCGTCGCTCTTCACGAGACGGACCTCGACAAGCCCGACAAGTTCGCTGCGAAATACGCCGCGTTCGTTCAGAGGGCGTCGACCCTACGCGATCTCGGGTACCAGCCGCCCAAGGGGCAGCAGCAAGCCATCGATGGTGCCTGCATTGAGTACGACCGCGCTCTGCAGGGAGCGCACACCGACCTCAACCCCCGCAAGCAGCGACTCTCCGTCCTGCTCGGCGCCCTCAAGAAATGAAGGTCCCTCGCTCCGTCCGTCTGTTGTTCGAGGATCTCCAGCCGCTCTACGTCGACCTCAAGGGCGCAGTCGATCTCCGCATGGGCGCTCTCAAGTCACCTCGGTGGCACTACGAGAGCCGCGTGAAGGAGTTGGAGAGCTTCGCTCAGAAATTGGAAACGGGTCGTGAGCGCCACCCCTCCGCCCCCGAAGACATGCTGGGGTGCACCATCGTTGTCGAAAACCACGGCGCCGTTGCTGTCGCCGAGTCTCGGATCCTGAACGAATTCACCCTCGACAGTCGTCGTCCGAAGGATCCAGCACGCGCATCTCACCCCGCAGAATCGTTCGCGTTCGAAGATCTGCGTCTCTACGTGAAGTGGAAGCCAGACGCCGGGGCGAAGAGCCGCCCGTGGGAAGACCGCGTCTTCGAAGTCCAAGTGAAGACCTACTTACAGCACGCTTGGGGAATCGCGACGCACGACCTCATCTACAAGTCGGACTCAGTGAGCTGGGGAAGGAGCCGGGTCGCGTACCAGGCGAAAGCGATGTTGGAGAATGCGGAACTCTGCATCGGCCAAGCAGCCGAGCTCACTCGAAGTGCCGTGCTTGCGCGAACCGATGACCGAACGAACGAGCTCTCGAAGGTCATGGCCGCCATCCGCACGCGATGGACCGAGGAGGGGACCTTGCCCAAAGACCAACTCCGCTTGGCACACAACCTGATGGACTTGGCCTCGAAGGTCGGCCTCAGGATCGACGAGCTCTGGAAGGTCTTCGACGAGGTCAATGAGAAGCCCCTCGACCTGTCACCGTACGCTGCAGTGCTTCGAGCGCTCGTGACGGCGCGCGGCGCAACGCTGCTCGAATCGATCGCCCGCATCGACAAGAAGGGCCGAGCGTTTGTCTTCGTTCCCGACGAAGTGGAACTGCCTGCTGACCTCTCCACTGCCGCCTCGGCGCGACTCATTCGCATTCCTCTCGCCGCCACCAAGGCGACGGTGGAAGCGCCCTCGGCTCCGCTCCAGCTAGCGAATGACCCAGTCGCCGACTGAGGACGCCCCCTTGCAGCCGAGGGGGCCGGCTCCTCGCTTCGACGGGCAGCCCTCGAACTTTCCGCAGTAGCTGTTGACTGGACCCACGCCTCAGCCGAACGTCTCAGCATGGCGTCCGCAGGTGCTTCCCGCTCATCACAGGTCGAGGCAGCTCCAGGAAAACGCGCGCCCGAGACGACCATCAGGTCGTCGATCGAGAAGCTCCGAGCTCAGTGCCGTGCGGCAGCGGAGGCTCAGCCCCCTACCCTCCAGCTCGAGCACGCCCGCGCTCTCATTGGACACGCAATGGGCGCGTGGTGGCGCAAGACGCAGGTGAATGCTCGTCTCCGGCCCCTGCCCCAGGTCCTCCGCAAGCTCCCGGACGACAGCATTCTGCTTGCCGAGCGACTGGCCGAGCTCGCCAGCACCCTGCCCCTGGACGAGGCCGGGTTCCTCCTCGGGAGGAGCTACTCGACCACGCTTCCCCTAGAGTTCAGGTCGACCAACGGCGTCTTCTACACGCCGCCGCCCGTCGTTGAGCGCCTCCTCGACAACGCCGAGCAAGCGGGCATCGACTGGGCGCGGCACTCTGTCCTCGACCCCGCCTGCGGTGGCGGCGCCTTCGTCGCTCCGGTTGCGCGCCGAATGCTGCGCGCGCTCGAGGGCGCGGATCCGCGAGTGGCCGCCCGCAGCGTGGCCGCGCGCCTTCGCGGCTATGAGATCGACCCGTTCTCAGCCTGGCTCACCGGCTGCCTCACCGATGCGACCATCACCGCCGAGCTCGGCGAGCTCCCCAAGGGGCTCGAAGGCATCATCGACGTCGGCGACACGCTCAAGCGGGAGCTCAACGCGCCCCTCTTCGACCTGGTCATCGGCAATCCTCCCTACGGACGCCTCAGGCTTCCTCCGAAGTCCCGCACGAAATTCGAGCGAAGCCTCTTCGGGCACGCCAACCTCTACGGCGTCTTCTTGGACTTCGCCGTCCACGTGGCGAAGCCCGAGTCTGGCGTCATCGCCTTCGTCACTCCCACCGGCTTTCTCTGTGGCGAGTACTTCAAGAACCTCCGCAGTCTGCTCGGCCGGGACGCGCCTCCCTTGATGCTCGACTTCGTTTCCGAGCGAGAGGGCGTCTTCGATGACGTCCTCCAGGAAACGCTCCTCACGGTCTTCCGCAAAGGCGCCAAGGGCAACGCGCGCGTTCACTTCGTCAGCGCCGACGACGATGGCTCTGTCGTCGCGAGCCCTGGCGGCACCTTCGAGCTGCCCTCTCCGTCAGACGTTCCCTGGATCGTCCCACGCTCTCCTGAGGCCAAGGGCCTGGCGAAGCGCCTTCGTTCCTTGCCGACTCGCCTCTCAGACTGGGGCTACCGCGTTGCCACAGGCCCACTCGTCTGGAACCGATTCAAGGACCGCCTCCGCGACGAGAAGATTCGCGGTGCCGTTCCTCTACTGTGGGCCGAGTCCGTCTCTCCCGACGGTCTTTTTGAGTTCCGAGCCGCCCGAAGGAACCACTCACCGTACTTCGTGGCGCACGCCGACGAGGAGCATCTGCTGGTTCGGACCTCCTGTGTCTTGCTCCAGCGCACCACCGCCAAAGAGCAGAGCCGTCGGTTGATCGCTGCGCAGCTTCCCCAGCGCTTCATCGATGATGCCGGCGGCGCCGTCACCGTCGAGAACCACCTCAACATGCTTCTTCCAACAGTCGCGACCCCTGCAGTCACGCCAACTGCACTCGCGGCTTTCCTCAACTCCGAGGCTGCCGACAACGCGTTCCGCTGCATCAGCGGCACTGTCGCGGTCTCAGCCTACGAGCTCGAATCTCTGCCGCTCCCCTCCGTGAAGGAACTCGCGTTCCTCGAGAAGGCCATCGCTCGAGGCGCGTCAGCCAGCACCATCAAGGCCGCCTGCAATCCCCTCTACGTCGTCGACTGAGCCATGCCCCCTGCGCCACTACCGTCGCTTGTCACCTGGATCGAGGTGCAGTCGCGCCTCGAGATGCTCTTTCCGATCGCGACGTCCAATCGCAATTGGCTCATTCGCGACATCGCCGCGAAGACGGTCTTCGTCATGCTCTACGTCGGTGCCACCGAGAGCAGCGGTTCTCGTGTTGGGCCCAAGCACATCTACAAGATGACCGACAAGCAGGCGGAACTCGTCTCGCAGGAACAACGCTTCGCGTACGACGTCGTAGTGCGTGCTCCGGGGTACTCGCCCAACGGAAAGTCATGGTTCGCAGACAACACGCGCGAGCCCATTCGTGATGAGACCCTGAAGGAGGGCCTCATCCGGGTTGGTGCGGTCGGGTTCGATTCGACCGTCCCCACCACCTCAAGCAAGCCGCGCTACTTCCTCAAGGCCGACTTCGCCGCTCTCTTCGACCCCGCGCTCATCGGTGACGCGCTTGAGGCCGCCATTTCGAAGTGGCGCACGAAGCACCTGACCGCCTCCGAGCTCAAGCGCACGCTCATCGTGGCGGCCGCCGACGTAGCTGATGCTCAGATCAGCGTGAAGCTCCCAGGGCCCGGCGGCGGTACGAGGACGCTCGAACCTGGTCCTACCCAGGTGATTGCCAAGAAGTTCCTCGAGGACTTCGTTCCGCGCTTCTTCAACCGCGCTCACATCATCTTCCTCAGCCAGAGCGGCCAGAAGGTCGTCCACGCGGACCACAAGTTCGCACAGCAGCTCGGCCTCGATATCAACGCCGGCAAGCTGCTGCCCGACCTCATCCTCGCCGAGACAGAGCCGCGGCTCGTCCTCGTCTTCGTGGAATTCGTCGCGTCCGACGGACCCATCAGCGAGAAGCGCAAAGAAGAGCTTCAGCAGCTGGCCAGCAACACGAAGCTCCCCGCGTCGGACCTCGCATTCGTCACCGCGTTCCTCGATCGAAGCAGTCCCCCATTCAAGTCTCGCTTCGCCGAGCTCGCCTGGAACTCATTCGCCTGGTGTGCCGGCGAACCGGAGCGCCTCATCGCTCTGTTTGATCAACGCGAGCCGTCCGACCTGAAGCTCGACGGAGTCCTCAGGTTAATGGTGCCGAACGAGCAGTGAACCGACTGCAGCGGGGCCCTAGTAGGTGGTCGGCGAGAGCGCGAACGTTCTGCAGCACGATGCTCTCGTGCGCGAACTGCGCCAGCCTCGCGATAGAGCGCTCGATTTCTTCGTCGGTTTTCATGATGCTCCTGGGCATTCCTCGGGGCCCGAACTGAGCCATCAAGAACGGGGCTGAGGCCGAAGGCTCGCCTGCTTCCAGTATGCCTCCGCTTCAACCTTCGTCGCGACCCGGAGGTTTCGCCGGGGGAGCACCTCGTACGGTTCGACGATCGAACCGAAGTAGACGATCGCGCGGCCTCGTCCCTCGGCGTCGTCATCATAGTTGCCGGTTTCTCCCTTGAACTTCCCCGCCATCACCACCACGACGCCATACGCGCCCTCTTCGACTGGCGTCCACTCTGGGCCGGCTTTCGTCTTCGTCGTCATTCCCTAACTCTACTTTGCGGCGCAGCGATTAAGCGATCGGCAGCAGCGCAGTCGGCCTGCGAGTTCCACACGCCCAGGACGAAGCGCGCGGCGGCCAGCAACTCGGCGCGGCTCATGCAGAGCCACTCGAGGAACTTCTGTGCGTCCCACGGACGGACGCCGAGCGCGCGCAGCAGCGAGCAAGCTCTCCACCAACACCTGAAACCGTTGCTCCGTCACGCAACCTCCTCCTCGGAAAGCCCACCCACTGCGGCGGCCTGTCGAAACTACTCGCGAACCTCCCATCGCTTCGGCTTCCGCGCCTTGCCTGGCTGCAGCTCCTCGACGAAGCCGTTCTCTTCGTAGAGCGGGATGTCTTCGAGGGGCCCGCTCTCGATGGCGACGAAGGTCCCGTCGGTGAGGTCGTACATGAGCTGGTCGAGCGCGAAGGAGAGTCCAAGCGGGCCCTCACCGAGCTTCAGCTCCAGCCCGTTCTCCGGCACGAAGGGCAGCGTCACCATCCGCCTGAAGACCCGGCCCTCGTACTCGTTCTCGGCGAAGAACATGTAGAGCCAGACCGAGGCGAGCGCCGTCGATGTAGCCCCTGCGCGAACGGCGTCGAGCAGCTCCACCTGGTGGAGGACTGCGCTCCAGACATGCACCTGGCGCTCGTCCCGGTAGTGATGCTCGAGCCTGACCGCCTCCGACGCCGCTTCGGCCGCCGCGCGGTAGTCACCTTGCTCCGCAGCTTGGAGCGCCCGCTGGCCGTAGCCGAGGGCTCGTTCGGCGTCGGCTGCTGCCGCAGCGGTTTCGATTTCGGTGAGTCGCTGGGCCTCAGCGCAAACGGCCGGGAGCGCTTCGAGAGAGATGCCAATCTCGACCGCGAGCGACAGCTGCTGAAGCGCCTGGCTCCGCGACATGCGCTCTTCGGGCTCGCAAGGCGACACCATCACTGGATCGAAGTCCCACCACGCCAGTTCACCGGGGCGATTCATCTCAGGCACCTCAATCGGCGTCTTCGCAGCCAACATCGCCCAGAGGCGCCTGGCGAAGACGCTGACGTGCGAATGGCTCGGCTCCCAGTCGAGCCCCTTCCAGGCGGCGCCCGCGGCCTTCACAGCCGCGCGCAATCTGCCCATCAACTGCGCGGTTCGCTCCGCTGCACCGATTGACTCTCCACCCATGTGACCACCCCTCCCTGCTTCGTTTGAAGAACCTACTCGACCCGACCGACATCCTTGAGTAGCCAGCGCCGCTGAGGGCCGCTGAGGTTGCGCTGGCAGCATTCCCCCCGGCAGCGCAGTCTCGTCGCTCGTCCCACCAAAGCTCCCGGTCAATGACTCCATTCTCTGTCGTGAAGGTCTTCAGCACTACCCTGGCGCGCGATCGCGAGGTCATGGGGGAGCGCATCACCCAGTGGCTTCGCGAGCATCCGGGGCTCAAGCCCGTCGAGACCGAAGTCACCCAATCCAGCGACAAGGAGTTCCACTGCCTCACCGTCACGCTCTTCCTCCAGGGCGACGCGAGCAAGGTCCTCCAACAGCAGCATTCGACTGCCTCGCCCAACTCCAAGCCCGCGCCGGAGCCGGCGAGGCTACGGAGCCCCGGGGCGGTGAGGCCGGTCGTCCCCACTGGCAGCGGCCGCAAGTAGAGCGCCGGCACGCGGGAACTCCCGCACACCCAGCTCGAGCGGCCACTCCTCGACGTCCCCTCCGTGTGGATCGCTCAGCTTCATCCCGAGCGGTCGGCTCCCCATCTGCTTCACGAAGGGCGCGATGCCAGCGGCGCGCGCGGCGGCAACGACATCGGCCGCCCAGGCCGGGTCGAACACCCTCGCCTTCTTCCCTGACTCTCCACCAACGATGACCCAGTGCAGGCCGGCGAGCTGGTGCCTTCGCAGGTCGACGGGCTCGAGCAAGGGCTCCATCGAAAGAAACCGCACCGCGGCCGGCGCGGCGACCAGGTGAGGGATGCGCTCCACCGCGCGCTCCTCGTCCTCCACCGTCGTGCCAAGCCACACGTTCGTGGGCGGAGCACCTGCGAGCCACGCCTCGAGCCACTCGATGGTCTCTGGGGCCACGGCCGCCCGACTGCGCGCACCGAGCGCCGTCTGGAGCATCGGGAGCACGTGCTGCGGACGCTTGGTGAGGAGCTGCCAGTCGAGGGCCGGCGTGGAGCGGATGAGCTCGAAGAGTTCAAGCCGCCAGAGGTCGAGGTCGAAGTGGGCGTTTGCCTCGAAGACGTCGGCGAGTGACGCCGCGAAGACGCGAGCTCTCTCACCCTTCGCGAGCGCAGCCGCGTTCCAGGCGAGCGGCTGCCGCCAGTAGCTCTCCGTCGTCCGGGTCCGCGGCGCGGACACGCCCCATCGCAGGGCCTTCTGCCCTTCCCTTCGTTGAGAGACGGGCACGCCACCCACGCGGCGATCGAACGCCTCCGCGTAGCAGTTGGTGCAGCCGGGGCTCACCTTCATGCACCCGACCCACGGATTGAAGCTGTGACTGGTCCACTCGATGCCTGAGTTCTCACCCACGGCACACCTCCGGGTTCGCCTCGAGCACCGCCTCAACGCGCGCCAGCACGACGACGAAAACCGACTCTCGCGACGTCGACGCCGGCGCCGTCTCTTCCGCGCGCAGGAGCTCTCGAAGCTGCATCAGCGCGTCCGCCAGGGCCTCGGTCACCACCACGCGGCAGCGCAGCACCTCGAGCTCGCGTCGCAGCTGCAGCTCCCGCGACGACTGGCTGACGTTGTTGTCCATGTTCGCGCTCATGACTGCTCCGCCGCGGCAACGCCCTGGGCCAACGTGCGGTCGAACCGCCGCGCCGGCGCGCGCTGGTGCGGCCGTGCCGCAGCCGGCTGCCGCTGCGCATCGAGGCGTCGCCGAGCCTCCGTCACGTCGCGGAAGCGAACAGCAGTGTGAATCTCGCGGATGAGGCAGCGCAGCTCCACCTCAGCCTGGCGGACGTTCGAGCCGCGGATGGCCTGGAAGCGCTTGTCGAACCACTTCTGGTTCAGCGCGGGCATCTCTTCGTTGTCGTTCTCAGCCACGGTGCACCTCCAGTCCGTACGACGGTTCCCTGTTCGCCGGCGTGAGTCGCCGAGCTGCGAGTGCTGCTTGCAGACGCTGTTGAGCTGCCTCGAGCGCCTGCGTTGCTTGTTGAATCGCCTCGGCCGCCGCCCTGCCCTCGACGTCCTGCGCCCCTTCGAGCCCCCTGCCCGCTTCGGCCAGGGCCTCTGAGGTCCTGCGGAGCACCTGCGTCGCGCGCGCAACGAGGGTGAAGCGCTCGCGGAAGGCATCCCACCGGCTCATGCGACCACCCGCCGTGACTGCCCGAACTCGACGGCTTCCGTCGCCGCCAACAACCAGGCGTCCACCGCCGCCCAGCAATCGACCGTGGCCAGCGCCCTCCTCGCCACGTGGAAGTACGCCGACGCGTGAAACTGCTCGCCGTGGGCAGTGCAGAAGAACATCACGCGCGCCAGGTGCGCCGAGGTCTGCTCGACATCAGCCAGGGCCCCGCACACCACGCACCGCCGCTCACGCACGCGCATCGGCTGAGTCTGCAACTCGGGTCTGACAACCAACGCCTGGCACATGGAAAACCCCTTGGAAATGGAGCCCCTAAAAGAGAGGGCACCCCCAGCGGGCGGCCCCCCTTCAGAATTGAAGAGGGGAGCCGAACGCGAAGCAGAAGGCAGTCAGTCGAGCCGCGCCGAGTGCGGTGCCGGCAGCCGTCTCGGACGCAACGGCCGTGACACCTGCGGAGAGCGCAGCGTGCGGCTTCATCGCCGAAGCAAGGTGGCGCGGGCGGTGCGTCAGGCTGACGAATTGCATCCCACTCGGCGCGGCGAAGTTCCGCTTGCTGTCCTGCGCTGGCCGGCCGCGAGGCGAGCGCCGCAGTTCATCCAGCGGGCCGTCGTCGAGGTGCGACGCACCGCACGCGAAGCGGCGACGATGGCCCGCTGGATGAGGCGCTCAATGCGGAGCGCGGGCCTGCGCAGCGTCGGCCACCGGCCGACCAAGAAGCCGTAAGAGGTGCGCAGAAGGCGCTCCAGCGCGGTGGTCTGTAGAGGTCGTCACCGCGCGCCTGGAGCCGGGTTGCTCTTGAAAAGAGAAGGCGTCTGAGCCGTTGGGCCCGAAGGTGGGGAGTTTCAAGAGTGGCGCCAACGTCGCGGGGCTGGCATCACCTCGGGCGTGGCGAGAAAGAAGCTCAGCACGACGGTGTACCTGACGGCCGAGCAGGACGCCGCGCTGAAGGAACTCAGCGCGAAAACGAAGGTCCCGGCGGCTGAGTACATCCGCCAGGGCATCGACCTCATCCTCGCGAAACATCGAGAGGAGCTGTCGGGCCAGACGGAGCTGTCGCTGTGACGCCGCGCGAGGAGCTGTTGGCCGAGGTCGCTGAGCTCGGCCGGGAATTCACCCGGCTTGGATGGAGTCGACGCCTGCAGCCGCTCCGCGACTACTACGCGGCCGTGGCCGCAGGCCAGGAGCGTACCGAGCGCTGGTCGCCCAACCTGGTGGCCGGCCTTCGCCGGGTGCTCGGCTTGGGGAAGGCCGCGCTGCCGATCGGCACGAGATGCCCGCGCTGCGAAGTTCCACAGGACGGCTCCTGGGCTGGTGCCCGCACGACGATGCACCTTGAGGACCGCTGGGCGATGGAGTGCGCCAAGTGCGGCTCGGAGTGGGTGGTGCTCGAACGCGAGCGGCACCACGCGGTCGGCAGCTCAGCGACGAGGCGCTGACGGAGAACGCAGCAACCTCGGGACAGCCGAGCGGTTCACGAGGCGCTGAGCAACGAAGCCCGCCCGCGACGCTTACGCCCGGTCGGGCTGGTTCGAGATGCTATGAGTTGCGCCGCAAGTGCGAAGTTCCACCCAACCCAAACTGGTACCGAGAATGTCAGTAGACAAAATGATGCGGGAGATGGTGGCGAGCGAAGTCGCTCGGGCACTGGAACCCGTGAACGCAGCTCTCGCCGAACTACAAAGCAACAGCGCCATCATCGGGAGACTCGCTCTCGCCCTGGGCCAGCCCATCAAGCGTGGACCGGGTCGCCCCGCCCAAAAGACTCCTGTGGCCGGGCGCGGAGCGAAGCGCGGAAGCCGGACGAGTTCGAGCAGCACCAAGCGAGAGTGCGCCGTCATCGGCTGCGGCAAGCCCACGCTCAGCCGCGGCTACTGCGCTGCCCACTATCAGAAGTTCCGCATGCTCGACCGAACCGGTCGACTTCCGGCCGACTGGGTGCCAGACGCCGCGCCAGCCTCGGTGCAGAACGTCGTACTGCCCCGTGGCCGACGCGCCGCGTGACCCGGCCGATCGCGATCAGTGGGCACGCGGGGAGCGTTGGACTGCTCCCCGAGAACGTCACCACTCGTAGGTCGGCAACTCGGTGACGAGCGGCCCGTCCGAGTCGAAGCGAATGAAGACGCAGTTTTCGCGAACGGCCAGCGCGACCGCTGCGGTGAGCGTCGGCGCCGTCTTCGGGTCGATGTCCCTGCCGGTGTAGAGCAGCCAGCCGTCGTCACTGCTCATCGACGCGTGGTCCTCGAGCTGAGGAAGCTCGCGCGGGTCAAGGTGTCCGGTTGAGAGGATGATGGTGCGGTGGATCTCGAAGGGCATGTCGTCTCCGTGTCGAGGCGGACGGTCCGCCTCGCGACTGCGGCGGACCGGACGACGGTGCGATCGAGCGCGTGTTGGCGATCAACCGCGTCGAGAACTGAGCTGTTGATCTTCAACGTAGGCCGCTGCTCACGTAGTGGTCGTTGGCCATCCAGCGCTGACGGCTCCACGAAGATGCACTGACGCGCAACGCGCTAGGGTCTAGCCATGATCAGCACTCACGAACTCTCCCGGATGTGCCTCAAGTGCCAGTGGGGAGCCGTCAGATTCGAAGTGAAGATGGGCAGCGCGGAGCCTGCCCACGAGATCATTCACGCGAAGTGCGAGCCCTGCGGGGCGAAGCACATCATCACGCTGAAGAGGAACTCGGAGACGAACGCCGGTTTCAGCTTCGACATGGCCCCCGAAGAGGATGAGTAGCGACCACTCGGTCGCCTAGGCGAGCCGGCGAAGTGACACGAACTCCGTGCGGGCGTCTGCCGCCCCCGCTGAGCTGGTCCAGAGACCTGGCTCGACCTGCTTCCCGACTACCCACGGGCGATCGCCTCGCTCCGACCAGCTGAGCAGCAGCGCCTTGTCGGGCTCACCGACGACCTCGCCACCGGCCAGGACTTCCCATCGTTCAGGTCCGAGGGACTTCTGAGTTCCCGTCTCCATGGAGCCATTCTCGCACGCCCGGCGCCCCAACTTCATGCGGCCTCCCGCAGCTGCTCGATGACCCGACGTGCCAGCTCGGGAGGCACCGCGTTGCCGAGCATCGCCTTCCTCTCGACGCCCGTGCCGGTGAGGAGGTAGCCGTCCGGGAAGGACATCGCGCGCTGCGCCTCGACGATGGAGAGCATCCGGTAGCGATTCCCGTCGACGATGCCGTAGCGGTCCTTGGTGGTGAGAGTCCCAATGGGGCGCTCGACGCTGCGAGCGCGAAGGCCTGAGCCCTGGCTGAAGTACGGGACGAGGAAGCGGGACCACCCGCGGCTCCGGCCATCCGCGATGACATCCGTGGTGCGCTTAGCCCTGCCCTCGGTGGAACCCCACTCCCCGGCGCCCCAGTCGATGATGCTCTCCGCGCTCGCGCCCGCGACGTTGGGGGTGCGCAGCTGCACCGCACGGGCACCGCGCCGCCCGGTGATGATGAGCCGCACCCGCTCCTGGGGGACGCCCCACTCGGCCGCGTTGAGGACGTGCTCCTCGAGGGAGTAGCCCAAGGCCGCCAGGGCCATGCGCCAGACGCCGTAGAGCTCCCACTCTCGGAAGTCCGGGACGTTCTCCACGACGAGCTGCGCGGGCCGCTTCGCCTCGACGGCGTCAACGACGCACCAGGCGGTGGCGCGCGTCGCGTCGTGGTGCCGCCGCTCCTTCCCGCGAGCTCGCGTGTGCCCGACGCACGAGGGAGAGGCAATCAGGAGGTCGTGCTCGGGGAGGCGCGAGTGGTCGAAGAGCGAGAGGTCCTGGCAGGCGTGCGTGGTGCCGGGGTGGTTGAGGGCGTGGGTGGCCACCGCGCGCGGCCAGTGGTTGATGGCCATCAGCACTTGCGCGCCGGCCTGCGTTGCGCCCGTCGTCCAGCCTCCCGCACCAGCAAAGAGGTCGACGGCGGTGAAGGGCTTCGTCATGTGGTGGTCTCCGTGGCGAGGGAGCGGAAGCGCCGCCCTCACCGCGCCAGCGGGCGGCGTTGGAGCTCGCGGCCACGTCGAGAGCCACCCGCCGACGGCCAGAGCACGACCGTGACGGAGTAGCGCCCGACCTGCTCACGGACGGGGTGCGTCTCGGTAGGCGCTGCGGGCGTTGAAGTGCGGCTTCCCTCGCAGGAGGAAGATGCCGACGACGAATGCCAGGGTGCACTGCCACGAGTAGCCGGACGCCGGCGCGCAGGCGATGCCATGCCAGGAGACGAAGTCGGGGAGGAACGTCTGCTTCGTCGCATCGGGCGAGGTCGACTCGCAGGTGACGCAGTCGTAGTCGGGAACCCCCGGCCGAAGTGCTACGGCAATGTGGAAGGCGTCGAGGTGGTCGCCACAGCTCGCCAGCACCTCGCCGGTCCGACTGCGAACCGCGTACGACTGCGGGTTCCACATCGGCGCGTCGCCCCGGCAGCCCCCGCAGAGCTTCACGCCGTTCCAGCGGCCGTGCACCTCCACCCAGCCGCCGCAATCAGCGCCGTCGCAGTGGAACCCGTGGGCCTGCTCAATCGAAGCGCGGACCGAGGGATGAAGGCTCTTCGCAACCGGTAGGTCGCCGAAGAAGTCCAATTGGGGAGTGCCCGTCATGTTGGTGTCCATTCGCGATGCGGCAGGAGCGCCGCCCTCACCGCGCCAGCGGGCGGCGCTTCTCGCCGCAAGAGCGCCTGCGGGACGCGCGGCCGGAGTTCATGACGACGACAGCAGCGCCCGCGGATACGGCGAATGACGTGTCGACAACGCACGGCCTTCGCTGCGCCCGAACGCCCACGCGTAGCGGTGGTTGCCGGGGTGGCGCACCGTCGCGAGCGCGGCGATCGCCGTCTTCAGCCACGAGCCAAGGTCACCAGTTGGCGCTGGCGCGCCGGCCGACACGAGCTGCTCGACCGCGTAGCGCCACCCGCGCTCGCCGCGGCGAATCTTCTGCGCGGCCCGCGCGCTGAACGTCGACCCGTCGGGGAAAAGGTGGAGCGTCCGGGGCGTGCTGCGGCCGAGGTAGACGCCGTTTTGTGCCTGGTAAATCTGGCCCACGTGCCCTGGCGTCGTCACGGTGCCATCGGCCGCCCGCCGCGGGAGTGGATCCGCGAAACTGACGACTCCGCGGAGACCCTCCCGACGGAGGTGGTGAAACGCGCGAGCGATGAACCAGGTTTCACCGTTGAACGGGACCTGGTCGAGGAGGACGAGGCGGCCGAGCTCGACGGAGTCAGTCGCAACGCCGGGGAACACCGAGGTCAGCACCGCGTCGTTGCAGGGGTGGCTGAACACGGCCACGCCCTGGAGGACGCCGGCACGGAAGAGGCCGAAGCGGAAGCGAGCGGCCGGGTAGGTGCCCGAGTAGTGGTGCTCGAGGACGAAGGCCTTCGCGGCGGCATCGCCGACGAGCGGCGCCACCTCGTAGAGCCGTGGGTCGATGACCTCGCCGGGAGGTCGGAAGCTCGCGCGCCGCGAGCGCCAGCGCTGCGAGAAATCAAACTGCATGAGGCACCAGGTCGAGCGCCGCCGCGGTGAACTCCTCGACGTCGTCCTCGTAGGCGCGAGCGTCGAGCGCAACCGACACTCGAGAGCCCGCCTGCCCGGTGACGGTCCCTTTCTCGCCGGTCCGGCTCGCCGGCTCCGTGAAGCCGCCAGCGACGTAGCGGCCCGCCACGCAAACCCGTGCGCCTGGCGCGAAGGTCCGCTGCAGGCGTGCCTCGTGCGTCGCGCCGTGCACCTGCGCGTAGCACTGGAGGTGCCCGTTCTCGGGCCACTTGCTGTGCTGAGCCGTGCAACTCGGCGGGTGAGCCCGCTGCTCGTGCTGTCGATTCTGCATGTGTCACTCCATGGAGGAGCCGCGGGATGCGGCGCCCTCGCGAGAGGGGGGCGCCGCGACCGCGCTCACCGCAGGAACGCTTCGACATCGAAGTGCCGGGAGCCGCTGCAGATGGCCTCGGCAAGGGCGAGAGAGGTGTCCCGCCAGTTGTGTCGCTCCCACAAGGCGGGCTTGAGCGTCTCCACCTGAGCGAGCGCGCGCCCGGCCTCGAGTATGGCCTCGCGCACCAGGTCGCCCGGCGACACGTGGGCGGCGTCAGGGCTGAGGGCCATGGCGTCGTACGCCCGGCGTCCGTGCTCACCGACAGCGACGGCAATCTGAGCGATGTTCTCGCAGACCTTCTCGAGGTCGACGGAGTTGGGGTGATGCTGTCTGCGACGAGTCGTCGTGTCGGCCATGGCCTCTCCGGCGGGCCGCGGGATGCGGCGCCCTCAGAGCGAAGCGGGCGCCGGAACTCGCGAGCCTGCGAGGAGCGCTGTGCTGAGACTCCTCAGCGCGAGCTATCAGCCGACGTCGAGAACGCGCACGCCAGCGGCCTTGCTCCGACGCACCAGGTCGGCCGTTCCTCTTCCGCCGGGGAAGGCGACGACGAGGTCTGGTCGCAGCGCCAGCATCGCCGCGTTGCGGATGGGGCCGGCTGCCCGACCGTGAGCTGCCCAATCAGCGTGGACGGTGTGAAACGGCACGTTGCGAGCCTCAGCCCATTCGCGGCCGAGCCTGTCGGCGCCGTTCGCGCCGCCCTCGATGAGCAGGGTGATGCGGTTGCCCTCGCCCTGCTGGTGAAGCTCGTCGAGGAAGGCAAAGGCCCGTTGCGAGTCTCGATAGTCTCTGCCGCCGCAAACCAGCACCTTCATGTGCTCTCTCCGGCGCGGTGTAGTTCCGCGCGTCGAGTTCGCGCTCGCGGAATGCGGCGCCCTCGGAGCGAAGCGGGCGCCGGAGATCGCGAGCAACTACGCGGCGCGCTCGGCGACGCGGCGGCGAGCCCGACGGAGGAGAGAGGCGAGCTCGCGCCACTCGTAGAGGGAGATGTCGGCCCAGGCCACGCGCCCGGCCTCAAGGCCGATGGTGCCGCGAAAGCCGCCCATTCCCGGAGGGTAGGTCCCGAGACGGCCGGTGATGTCCCCCGTGCTCCAGAGCTCCACGCGTACGCCGTCCAGGGTGTAGCTCCGCGCGATGATGTGCTCGTCGACGCGGCCGCAGCTGCACGGTGACTCCTGGTGCGCCGACATCTCAGCGCCCAAAGGGGGTGAGGAAGAGGACGTAGTCGCGACCACGGACCTGGATCGTCTCGAAGCCCGGGGCGTCGAACTCCAGCGCGAGGCCGGTGAGGCGAGACTCAGAGACGGCATCGGCGCCGACTTGCATGTCGGCGGCGTCAAGGACGGGAAGAGCCTCCACGTGAAAGTTGCAGCCCAGCATGCGGACTGTGGCGGAGAGGCGGGCGTCTTCCGCGCTGCCGGAGGGCTTCAGCGCTTCGACGGGAAACGGCAGACAAACTGGTGCGTCCATGTTGGTGCTCCTGGAGGTGCGGCGCCGACCCGCGTTGCGGCGTGGTGCCGGGTAGCGCCCGGCGGTCGTCCTTCACGCCTCGACGGGGTGTTCGACAGCGTCGACGGCGGCGGAGGCTTCCTCGGCGTCGGCGCCCGAGTAGGCGTCCCACTCGCAGAGGTCGCCCGCGCTGAGCACCGGCTGCGCGTCGTAGTCCTCTGCGGTGGCGGACACCGAGTCGTCGTCGCCGCGGCCGTAGTTGTCGCAGTCGAAGCTGCTGGGGCCGCCGTGGTGATGGAAGGTGCAGCAGGTGGAGTCCTTCATGGTGTGTCTCCTCGTGAGTGGGCGGCACCGCGCCGCTTCCGCAGGGTTTTCAAGCGGCGCGGTGTTGCCCTGCCGGCGCTGGCCGCACGACGACAGGAGACGGAGGCACGAGGCGTGACGCAGCAGTACCGCGGCGCGGCGCGTGCCGGAGACGACCGAGGAGAAGACCAGCGCCGGTACTGGAGACACCGGAAGGGCTCAACGCATCACGCCACGCCAAGCCCCCGAGGTTTCAACGAGAACCAGGCACGCCTTGGCTACTTGTCAGTCCCCCTCGGTAGAGTGGCTTGGTCGACGAAGGGTGAAGCAACTGCACGGCCTCGGTCGGGCCCGAGTCGATGGCAGCGGCGGCGTGGGAGAAGAACGGGACGGCCATCGGCTGTGCCCACGCCGTCGTTGCTCGCAGTCCCCTGCCCCAGCTGGCCATCATCGCGACGCTCCTGGGCAGAGCACCTCGACGTGCCCTCGTCAGGCCCAGTCGACGACGACGCGAGTCTGCCCGTCGACCTTCAGCAGTCGGACCTTGAAGGCGCTGAACCACGCAGTCGGGAGCGCTGCACCGCTCTCGGCGTGCTTGCACAGGAAGATCGCCATGGTGTCGTTGATGCGCGCGTCGGTGTTGTTGACCAGCACGACTTCGGCTCGACCGTCAGCAAGCATGGGGTTCTCCGAGGGTGGGTTACCGCTGTGGAAGCGGCGACGTGCCGCTCTCGGAACACCGAGCGGCACGCGCAGCGACAACGCCTCACCCCAGAGGTTGGAGCTCGATGGCGGCCTCGGCGAAGGCTGGCGCGAACTGGTTCTTCCCAACCTTGATGAGGGCGTGTGAGCCGACCCGCGTCACCAGGCACCGCACGGAACTCAGGTACCGCAGCGTGGTGGACATGCCGTCGCCGATTCCCGCGTGAGGCGTCGTGGTGAAGAGGATGCAGGTGCGGGAGCGACTCGCGCTGTACCAGAGACCACGCAACGCCTCCGAGACAGCCCTCGGTCGCTCGGGTGGTGCCGCCGCCACCATGGCACCGAGAGACTCCATGATGATGAGGTCCACGGCGCCGCTGCGGGC
>JAUXRI010000188.1 GCA_030681895.1 Myxococcales bacterium
GGTCGATGCGCTGGTCGTTCGACAGCGCACGGCTCAGGTCAGCGGCCGTCACGCCACCCCAGGAGAAGCCCAGGAGCGTCAGTGTCGTGGCACCGTCGGCGGCGTCGACCTTCCCGTCTGCCGTGACGTCGAGCGCCTGGAAGGTCGCGTCGCTGAGCTTCCCGACGGGCGCGGCCGAGGTGAAGGTCGCGAACGACGACCAGCACCTGCCATCGACGCATTCGGGCACCACGGTCGCCACCGGCTGGAGCGCGTCGCACAGCTGCGAGAACCCATCGTTCGACCCGCTGCTCTGGTCGATGGCGCCGGTCATGCACACGACGACCTGTCGCGCGGGCACTCCGACGGCGATGAACGTGTCGCCAGCGTCTTGCGTCGTCGTGGCGGGCGGGGCCGCGGGCTGACACGCCATCAGGAGGCAGAGCGCTGCGAGGTGTCGTCGCTCGAGAGGCATGCGCTCCGGGGGGTGCGTAGCACGCGCGCAAACAGCCGGTCGACGGCAGGGAGCAGCCCGTCACTTCACCTCACGCCACCACGGGTCGAAGGTCTCGACGCGCGACGGCTCGATGGGCGCTCCCAGCCGCGGCGTCACCATCGGCACCTTGTTCTCCTCCACCAGCGCCGCGAGCGTCTCGGCCGGCTCGTCCCACGCGTGCAGCGCCAGGTTGAACGTGCCCCAGTGAATCGGGAGGAACGTGCCCGAGCCAATCATCTCGAGCGCCTTGAGCGCGTTGTGAGGCCCGAGGTGAATGTCGCCCCACTTCTCGTGAAACGCGCCGACCTCGAGCATCACCAGGTCGAACTTCCCGAAGCGGGCGCCGATGTCGCGAAACTCCTCGGTGAGGCCGGTGTCGCCCGAGAAGAAGACGCGGTGTTTTCCGGTCTCGAGCACGAAGCTGGCCCATGAGGTCGTGTTGCGGTCGGACATGCCGCGCCCGGAGAAGTGCTGCGCCGGCGTCGCGGTCACCGTCAGGCCCTTCACCTGTGTCGAGTCGCCCCAGTCGAGCTCGGTGATGCGCGAGTGTTCGATGCCCCAGCCTTCGAGGTGCGCGCCGACGCCCAACGACGTCACGATGGGCACCTTCGACTTCGCCAGCTCGCGCATCGTCGCCAGGCACAGGTGGTCGTAGTGGTCGTGGCTGATCAACACCACGTCGAGCTCGGGCAACTCGTCGAAGCGCACCGGCGTCTTGTGGAACCGCTTCGGGCCCGCGAAGCCGAACGGTGACGCGCGCTCACCGAAGACCGGGTCGGTCAGCAGGCGAACGCCGTCGAGTTCCAACAACAGCGTGCTGTGTCCCAGCCACGTCACGCGAAGGCCGGTGTCCGAGGGGCGCTGCCAGACGGGCCGCGGGTCGAGCACCGGCAGCGCGACGGAGGGCTCACGCTTGACGTCACTGAAGAAGTACTCGCCCAGCAACGGCAGCGGGTTGCCCTTGAGGCCCGGCGCCACCCTGGTGGTGTTCTGAAACGCGCCATCGCGGAAGCGCGAGGAGCTGCGAATTCGCTCCATTCGGGCGCCGTGGGACTTGCTGCCGAACACGCGGGGTCGAGCCATGAGGCGAGGGGTGTAGCGCCCGGCCTGCACCGCCGCCCGTCACTTCACGCTTCTTTGCGGTTCCTGGAACAGAGGGGTGACTTGCGCTCGACCGGCACACTCGGGCAAACGAGACCCATGCCGTCCCGGTTCGGCCGCTGGTGGCTCGCCCTGCTTCTCCTCGGAGCGGCCGGCTGTTCCTCCGCGACGACTGGGACGTGCGACCCCGGCGGGACGTACACCTGCTACCCCTCGGACGCGGGCTTCGGCGTTGGCCGCTGCAAGGCCGGCTCGGCCATCTGTACGGCGCAGCGCAAGCTCGGTGAATGCATCGGCGCCGAAGTGCCCGAGCCCGAGCTCTGTAACGGTGAAGACGACGACTGCGACGGCGCCATCGACGAGGGCGTCACCAACGCGTGTGGTGGCTGCTCGGTGCTCGAGAACACTCCCGACGCCGGCTGCGAGCCGTGTGGCACGTGGGAGTGCGCGGGCCGCGAAGCCGTGCAGTGCAAGAGCCGCCGACCGAACAACTGCGGCACGTGTGATGCGCCCGACGTGCGCGGCCTCAATGAATCGTGCGTCGCGGAGACCGGCTGCATGGGCACCACGGTGTGTCCTGCCGATGGTGGCGTGACGGCGGCGTGCCTGAGCGCTCCGAAGAACAACTGCGGCGTGTGCAACCGGCCCGACGTGATGAGCCTCGGCTCCACGTGCATGACGGGCGGCTGCGAGGGCACGTTGCGGTGCGCGATGAGCGGCATCGCTTCGGTCTGTGGCGGGCCGAACCGGAACAACTGCGGCGCGTGCGGCCAACCCGAGGTGACGGGGCTCGGCGTGCGATGCACCCTCTCCACCGGCTGCGGTGTCACGGCCTGCAGCGCTGATGGCACCGGCGTCGAGTGCGCGGCCTCTCAAGAGGACCCCGACTCGGACGGCGTGGCGAGCCCCTGCGACTCGTGCCCTGCGCGCAGCAACCCGGGCCAGGAAGACGCCGACAGTGATGGCCTCGGCGACGCGTGCGACGCCTGTCCCATGCTCGCCAGCACCGTGCAGACCGACACCGACGGCGATGGCAAAGGAGACGTCTGCGACAACTGCGTGGCGCAGGCGAACGCTGATCAACTCGACGCCGACCGCGATGGCCTGGGCGACGTCTGCGACACCGACGCCGACAACGACGGCGTTCTCAACGCGCAGGACAACTGCCGCGCCGTCGCCAACCCCACGCAGGCCGATGCCGATGGTGATGGCCTCGGCGATGGCTGTGACAACTGCCGGCTCGTCGGCAACGCGACGCAGACCGATGGTGACGCCGATGGCCTGGGCGACGCGTGCGACGTGTGTCCCGCCATCGCGAACCCGCTGCAGGAAGACGGCGACGCCGACGGCAAGGGCGACGTCTGTGACAACTGCGCCTCGCTGCCGAACGCAGGCCAGACCGACGGAGACAACGACGGCGTGGGAGACGTCTGCGACAACTGCCCGACGCTGCCGAACACGATGCAGACGAACTCGCACGGCGACGCGCGCGGTGACGTGTGTTCGCTCGTCATCAGCGAGCTCGCCGCGGCAGGGCCCAACGGCTCCGACGACGAGTTCATCGAGCTCTACAACCCGGGCGCGGTCGACGTGTCGCTGGTCGGCTGGGCGTTGCAGTCGCGTGGGCCCACGGCCAGCAACTGGGGCAGCATCAACACCTTGAGCGGCACGACGGCCGTCATCCGCGCGCGCGGCTTCTTCCTCGTCGCGTCAGGCACGGGCACTGGCTACGCGGGCACGCCGGCGGCTGACTTCGTGGCGCGCAACACGGCCGGCAACCCGAAGGTGATGGGCCTGGCGAACGCGGCGGGGCAGGTGCGGCTGGTGCTCCCCTGCGCGACGGCGGCGACCCCGCCTGGAGACGCGCTGGTGAGCGACGCCGTCGGCTACGGCAGCACCGCGATGTACGGAGAAGGCGCGCCTGCTCCGTCTGGCCCCTGGGGCTCGGCGACGCCGTACACGGGCGCGAGCCTCGAGCGGAAGGCGAACGCGGCGTCGACGGCGATGTCGATGGCTGGTGTGGACGCGCCGCTCGGCAACGGCCTCGACACCAACGTCAACGCGAACGACATCGTGGTGCGTGCGAGCCGGCAGCCGCAGAGCGCAGCGTCACCCGTCGAGCCGTGACCGGCGATTCGGGGAGTCGCTGCCGTCCCAGGCATCTCATCTTCCGGTCGACGAGTTCTACGGCGCGGTGGTTCTGAACGAGAGCTGAGCGGGTCCCATGGGCCGCGTCAGACGTTGACGAGCGGGCCACGGTGTCTTCGTCTTCTCTCATGCGCGTGATGCTCGTGGTGTCGATGAGTCTACTGGCGGCCTGCGGCGGCCGCATGGCTCGCACGGGTGATGATGCAGGCACGGTCGAGGGCGAGTACGCGTCCCGCAACCTCGGCTTCACGCTGCGTCGCAACCTCACCGTCACCGACGCCGTCACCGGCCGGGTGTTACCGCTGCTCTACCGTGAGCCCGCCGGCGCCGGCCCGTTCCCGGTCGTCGTCTGGTCGCATGGCGGTGGCTTCCTTCAGAACGGTCACGAGCAGAGCAGTGAGTGGGGCAGCGTGTTCGCGAAGCACGGCTACCTCGTCATTCACATCGCGCACGTCCCGCCGACGACGGCGACCTCCATGGCGCTGTGTACGCGGGGCAACGTGCCGGCGAACGAATGCGTCGCGATGTCGAACGACGACGACAGCACCGGGCTCCTCGCGCTGGCCAAGACGGGTGACGTGGTCGCGGTCCTCGACGCGCTGTCGACGTTGTCAGCGCAGAACGTCGACGCCGGTGGCCCCGCGATGGACCTCTCGAAGGTGGCGGTGGCGGGCTGGTCTGCTGGCTCGCGGGCACCCGTGGTGACGCATGGCGCGACGATTCGGCCGACGCCCTCGGCGCCCGTCTTCTCGCTGGCCAGTACCCGGGCCATCGCCGCCATCGCCCTCAGCCCGACGGGACCTCCGGTGGGTGGGTTCTTCGACACCGGCGGCATGAACTCGTGGAGCGCGATGCGTGGCCCGGTGTTGATGATGACGGGGCAGAACGACGCCAAACCCAGCCAGCCGTTACTCACCGGGCCCGTGCGGCGACTGGCGTTCGAGAAGCAGCCCGCCGATGGCTCGCGGTGGTTGTTGTACTCGACGCTCCCCGTTGGCGTGGGCGGACACGACAGCTTCAACCTTGGTGACGCGTCGTCGAGCGATGTCCGGCTGCGGAAGCTCTCGCGCGCGCTCGAGTCTGCGGCGAGGGCCTTTCTCGATGCGCACGTGAAGAACGACGCCGCGGCGCGCGCGTGGCTGGACTCCGACTCGGCGCGGGTCCTGGCGGATGAGGCGGAGTGGGTGAAGCGCTGACGATGGAGGTCGTCAGCGCGGTCGGGGACGCTCGCGCTCTACGTCGGTGGGCGTCAGCCGCGTTCAGTTGCGACGCGCTTGTTCCCGAGAATGTCGAACTCGTACGTGAAGCCCAGCAGCGCGCGCGCCCGGTAGATGTCGCCTAGCCCGCGAGTGACGCCGATGCCGACGGCGGCCTCGATGACGAGGTTGGGAATGGGCTCGAAGCGCACCGACGGCAGCACCTCGATTTGATGCGCGTTGTCGGTCCACACCGGCGTGACGGCCGCGGCGAAGTACGAGCGGCCGAGCATCTCGACGCCGATGAGCCACTGGTCGCCCAGGTTGAGCGTCGCCGCGACGTCGTACCGAATCGCGTCTGGCACGTCGAAGGCGCCCGCGCCGGGCCGCTGCCGCGTGCCGTGAAAGAGGTAGCCCGCGTTGCCCATCACACGAAACGACGTCGTGGGCCGTACCTCGATGACGAGCGTCCCTTCTGCGTCCCACGTTCCGTCCGAGAGCGAAGGGGGAATCCGGTCCTGCAATGAGATGGGGAGCTGCTCGAAGTTGCCGGCGCCGACGGGAATGGTGAGCCGCCCGAAGACGCCGAGCGCGAACTTCGGTGTGTCGATGAAGGTGAACTGCAGGCCCAGGGGCGCGTCGCCGGCATAGGGCGACACCACCGGCGAGCCGCGTTGCGTGAGCAGCATCACGTCGAAGGCGAGGTTGACCTCCAGGTTCTTGACGATGCCGAACCGGGCGCTCGGGGTGAGCTGGTGGTAGCCGAGCGAGTCGAGGTCATCGCCGCCGAAGAAGCCCTGGTACCTCAGCCCGACCTCGAGGTGCTGCGGGCCCGTGGTGATGGCAGTGCGCGTGCCCATCGCGCGAAAGGGACGGGCCTCTGCCTGGGAGAGGGAAATAAGGCAGACGCCAAGCAGCAGCACCGACGACTTCAGGCTTCTCATGTGGTGCCGCCGTCGAGCAACGCACGTGCCGCGACCGCGTGGCTTCATTCGGCAGGCTTGCGAGGTACGGCGCTCGCGCGATTGATGTGCTCGCATCACTTCGATGTTCGCCTCGAGGCGTTGAGCCGCGCGATGGACCCTTGTGTCGCAGCCTCCGCCGGGAGACAGAAGCCCCATGGGCGTCACGACATGAGCGAGCAGGTGGTGGCTCCGCGCGTGTGGAAGGGGCACCCGCTCTGGCTCGTCGGCTTCCGCCCGTTCTTCCCGCTCGCCTGTCTGCACGCGGTCGTCACTCCGCTGCTGTGGGTGCTGATGTTGTCGGGCGTGGTGCACGGTCCGGCAGGGCTCGCGGCGATGCAGTGGCACGCCCACGAGATGTTCTACGGCTTCGGTCTCGCGGTGGTGGGCGGCTTTCTGCTGACGGCCACCAAGAATTGGACCGGCGTGCGAGGCCATCACGGTCGAACGCTGCAGCTCCTCGTCGCCTTGTGGGGGCTCGAGCGCGTCACCGTCTGGGCTGGTGGCGCGTGGCCGTCGTGGGCGCGGTGGGCGGGGCTGAACCTGTACGCGGCCGCGCTCGTCGCGCTCGTGGTGTGGACGTTGATTCGAGGCCGGAAGACCGACAGCTATCGTGACAACGCGCTCTTCGTCGTCGCGCTTCCGGTGGTGTTGGTGTCGCGGGCGCTACTGCTCTCGCAGGAGCACTTCGCGTCGGGCGTCACGCTCACGCTCGCCATCTTCCGGCTCGTGTTCCTCGTGATGCTGGAGCGCACGGTGCCGCCGTTCATGAAGGGCGGCGTGCAGGTCACCGTGCCGAGGGTGTGGTGGCTCGACACTGCCATCAAGGCCTTTGGGCTCGTGCTGCTGTCAGCGCCGTGGCTGCCGGCGTCGGTGCGCTCGGGTGTCGACGTGGTGCTCGCGGTGCTGGTGGTCGCGCGCTTCGCGACGTGGAGCCCGCATCGCGCGTTCGAGCGTCTCGAGGTGGGCGTGATGTTCGCCGGAGGACTGGCGCTCGCCGCGCAGCTCGTCCTCGACGCCGTCCCCGGAGCGTGGGTGGGCAGCCTGCCGCTGCACGTCTTCACCTTCGGGACGATGGGGCTGATCATTCCCGCGATGTTCTTCCGCATCGCCAACGGCCACACCGGCCGGCCAGTCCGGTTCGGGCCCGTCGAGCGCGCGGTGGTGTGGCTGATGGCGATTGGCTTCGTCGCCCGCGTCATCGCGCCGCAGGTGGTGCCGAGCGCGTATCGCGAGCTCATCTGGCTCTCGGCCGGCTGCTGGATGGTGGGCTTCGCGGTGGTGGGCGTGCGAATCACGCCGATGCTCTTCGCGGAGCGCGTCGACGGCAAAGAGCACTGAGCTGGTGCGTCGGCGAGCTGCTGGCTTTGGCGAAAGCCCGGGCCCACACTCGCTTCATGCTCAAGCGCCTGTTCGCTTTCCTGCAGACCACGGGGAGCGCGCTGATGGTGCCGGTCGCGGTGCTCCCCATCGCCGGGCTGCTGTTGGGCATCGGGTCGGCGCACTTCGGCTTTCTGCCCGCTGGCGTCAGCACCGTGATGCGGCTCTCGGGCGGGGTCATCTTCAGCAGCCTGCCGCTCATCTTCGCCGTGGCCATCGCGCTGGCCTTCGCCGAACGCGACGTGTCCTCTGCCATCAGCGCAGTCATCGCCTACACGGTGATGAACGCCACCATGGGCGGCATGGCCGAGGTGCTCGGCGTCGCGACGCAGCCCGTGATGGGCATCGCGTCCATCGACACCGGCGTCTTTGGTGGAATCCTCGCGGGAGCCACCAGCGCGTTTCTCTTCAAGCGCGCCCACAAGGTGGAGCTGCCCGCCGCGCTCGGCTTCTTCGCCGGCAAGCGCCTGGTGCCCATCCTGAGCGCGCTCGCGGCGCTCGTCCTCGGCGTCTTCATCTCGTTCCTGTGGCCCAGGCTTCAGGTGGGCATTCAGGGGCTCTCGCACTGGGCCGCGGTGAGCAACCCGCGCACCGCCGCCAGCGTCTACGGCTTCGTCGAGCGCCTGCTCATTCCTTTCGGGCTCCACCACATCTGGAACGTGCCCTTCTTCTTCGAGTTCGGCTCGTTCACCGACCCTTCCGGCCGCGTGGTGCACGGCGACATCAACCGTTTCTTCGCCGGGGACGCGACCGCTGGCACGCTGGCCGGAGCCTACCTCTTCAAGATGTTCGGGCTGCCCGGCGCGGCCATCGCCATGTGGCGCACCGCCAAACCCGAGCACCGCCTCAAGGTGGGCGGCGTGATGCTCTCGGCCGCGCTCACCTCGTTCCTCACGGGCATCACCGAGCCCATCGAGTTCGCCTTCCTCTTCGTGGCGCCGCCGCTCTACCTCGTGCACGCGGTGCTCGTGGCCAGCGCGCAGTTCCTCGCCAACTCGCTCGACATGCACCTGGGCTTCACCTTCTCGCAGGGCGCCATCGACCTGGTGGCCTTCAACTTCTGGAGCCCGACCAGCCGGGGCGTGTGGTGGGTGCTCCTGCTCGGCCCGCTGTACGGGCTCGTCTATTACGGCGTCTTTTCGTTCGCGATTCGCCGCTTCAACCTGCTCACGCCCGGTCGCGAAGGCGCGCCCGAGGTCGTCATCGTCACCGACGCAGAGACCGACGAGACCCGCTCACAGGCGCTGGTCGCGGCCTTCGGTGGCCAGGGCAACATCACCGGGCTCGACGCCTGCGTCACCCGTCTGCGCATCTCGGTGAAGGACCCCGCCCACGTCGACCCTGAGCGGCTCAAGGCGCTGGGCGCCACCGCCGTGGTGATGGTGGGCACGGGCATTCAGGCGATCTTCGGCCCGGTGTCCGAGTCGATCAAAAGTGACCTGCAGCAGTACCTGCGCTCGAGCATCTTCGGGCCGCCCAGCCTGCCGGGCTCGGGCGCCCAGCTCACCGCCGCGGCTGCGCTGGCCCGCATCGCGACCGACCACGCCACGCTCTCTGACGACCTCGCGCAGTCACGGTTCCGGGAGCGGGTGCTCGAGCGGAGCCTGGAGCATGGGAAACGGCTGGCCGGCCTCGGCGCGGTGGTGTCGGGCGTGGCGCACGACCTGCGCACGCCCATCACCGGCATCAAGCTGACCCTCGATGGCCTGGCGCGCAGGCGCCTCGACGAGGTCTCGACCGGCGACGTCGCGGTGTGCCTCGAAGAGCTCGACCGTCTCGACCGCCTGGTGGGCCAGCTCATGGTGGTGGCCCGCAGCGACTCGAGCGCCCGCCAGGAGTTCGCCCTCGATGCGCTGGTCGACGAGCGCGTGGAGCGACTGAAGAAGCAGGCCTCGCTCCGAGGCGTCACGCTGCTGCGCGAGGGTGGGGCGTTGCTGCAGGGCAACCTCGAGACCCTCACGCGCGTCATCGACAACCTCCTCGCCAACGCCGTCGACGCCAGCCCCGAGGGCGGCACCGTGCGCGTGACCATCGAGGCCGACGCCACCGAGGTGAAGGTCCTGGTGGAAGACCGCGGGCCGGGAGTGCCTGCGCCGCACGAGCACGAAATCTTCGAGCCCTTCTTCAGCCTCAAGCCGAACGGCACGGGGCTGGGCTTGTTTCTTTCGCATGCGTTGCTGGCAGTGCAGGGGGGCCGCCTGTCATACCGGCGCGGGGCCGACACCACGACCTTCATCGTCGGGCTCCCCACCCGAGCACCGGAGCTTGCTGATGCCTCGCATCCTGGTCGTTGACGACGACCGCACCATTCGCCGGTCGCTCGGCCAGCGGCTGATGGAGACGGGTTACGAGGTGTTGCTCGCCGAAGGCACCCGCGCCGCCCAGCAGTTGCTCAAGAGCGAGGGCTTCGACGCGGCGCTCGTCGACATTCACCTCAAGGACGGCGACGGGCTGGCGCTGCTCGAGGAGATCCGCCGGGACACGCCGCTCCTCCCGGTCATCATGGTGACCGCGTACGGCGACAGCGAGCGCACCATTCGCGCGATGAAGTCGGGAGCCTTCGAGTACGTCACCAAGCCCTTCGAGCTCGACGCCCTGCTCGCCATCCTCGCGCGCGCGGTGAAGGTGAAGCCGGCGGCCCAGCTCCCGCACCCCGCGACCGCCACCGGCACGCTGGTCGGCGCCAGCCCCGCCATGCTGACCGTGTGGAAGGCCATCGGTCGCGCCGCCACCAGCCGCGTGCCCGTGCTCATCACCGGAGAGAGCGGCACCGGCAAGGAGTTGGTGGCCCGCGCGATTCACGACCACATGCAGCCGCTGACGCCCTTCGTGGCCGTCAACCTCGCGGCGCTGCCACCGGGGCTCGTCGAATCGGAGCTCTTCGGCCACGAGCGCGGCGCCTTCACCGGCGCGGTGGCCCGCCGCGAAGGCCGCTTCGAGCTGGCGGGTGAGGGCACGCTGTTCCTCGACGAGATCGCGGACCTCGAGGCGGGCCTGCAGTCGAAGCTGCTGCGGGTGCTCGAAGACGGCGGGTACCAGCGGGTCGGCGCCTCGAACGAAGAGAAGAACCGCGCGCGCATCATCAGCGCCACGTCTCGCCTGACCGAGAAGAACTCCAGCGGCCCGCTGCGCGAAGACCTCTACTACCGCCTCGCGGTGATCCGCATCGACGTGCCGCCCCTTCGAGAGCGCCGGCAGGACGTGCCTCTGCTGGTGCAGGCGTTCCTCAAGCGCCTGGGCAGCATGCGCTCGGTCAGCGAAGAGGCGATGCAGAAGCTCATCGCCTACCACTGGCCCGGCAACGTGCGGCAGCTGCGCCACGTGCTCGAGAACGCCTGCGTGATGTCCACCGCCGAGGTGCTCGACAGCGAGGCGCTCGAGCTCGAGGCCCCGCGCGGCGCGGTGGATCCGCAGGGCGCCGAGGTGGCCGAGGGGTCGATGGACCTCAAAGAGAACATCGATCGGCTGACCCGCCGGTTGATCGAGAAGGCCCTGGAGCGCTCGGGCGGCAACCGCGCTCAGGCCGCGCGCCTGTTGGGCATTCGCCGGGCGCTCCTCTACGAGCGAATGCTGCAGCTGGGCATGCGCGCATCAGAGTGACTGACTCAGTCTGTACGCTGAGCGTTCACTTCTGTTCGTTCTGAGTGCACGCCACCAGCTGGCCTGCTGGAGCTGACAACGGTGCCATCGGCTTCGCGTGGTGCGGTGAACGTCACAGCCACGTGTCTGGCTCCCTGTCGAGTGCGCGCCGGGCGTTGACGTGGGGTGATGAAGGCCCAGCGGTTGGTGAGTGGCTGGTGGCTCGCTCGTTGCTCAAGCGGCCGTCACCTCACACGGGAGATCCCACCCATGACGCACACCAGACTCTCGCTGCTCAGCACCCTCGTCGTCGCGTTCCTCTCAGGGTGCCCTGAACCAACGCCCATCACCAACACCGTCACGGTGACGGTGATTCAAGACTGTGCCCCGGGCGCACCGAACGGAAAGTGTGAGGCAGGGAACAGTTGTGTCGACGGCGCGTGCGTCGCTTCGGCGACCTTGTGTAGCCCGACGAACGAGATGGGCGCGTGTGGTTCGGGCACCACCTGCTTCGCCGGCGGCTGCGTGGTGACCGCGAAGCTGTGCAGCGCGACCAGCCCGACCGGCCCCTGCGATACCGGCAACTCCTGCATGGCCGGCCGGTGCGTGGCGCTGGCGAGCCTGTGCAGCAGCGCCAATCTGATGGGGTCGTGCCCGCAGGGCCAGGTCTGCCAGGGCGGCCTCTGCGGCACGGTGCCGCAAGACGTCTGCCTGACGCAGCTCTACACGACCCAGCCGACGATCGGCGTCGACACGCGCGCCAAGCTGATGGTCGACGGCAAGGAGTTCAAGGACAACAACGGCAGCGGCGCCCTCGACCCGTACGAAGACTGGCGCCTGGCCGAGGCGTGCCGTGCCCGCGACCTCGTCAGCCGCATGACGGTGCCGCAGCGCATCGGCCTGCTCAGCGAAGGCAGCACCATCGGCGGTGGCACGGCCGACGGCGTGCTCGCGGCTGGCACCATCAGCAACATCCAGACGCTGCACCTGCGCCAGGCGCTCATTCGTCTGGGCGCGCGCAGTGGCCGTGAGCTCGCCGTCTACCTCAACAACGTGCAGAAGCTGACCGAGTCACTGCCGCACGGCATTCCCTTCGTCGTGACGGCTGACCCGGTGCACGGCTTCGGGCTGTCGACGAACGCCACCACGGGTGTGCAGACGTTGAGCGCTCCGACGGTCGTCTCGCCCTGGCCGTACCCGATGGGCCTGGGCGCGGCCAACGATCTCACCCTCACCCGGCTCTACGGAGACACCGTGCGCCGCGAGTTCATGGGCATGGGCTTCCGCTGGCAGCTCGGGCCCATGGCCGACCTCGCCACCGAGCCGCGCTGGGCGCGCGTGCAGAACACCTTCGGTGAGAACGCGCACGCGGTGGGCAACCACACGCGCGCCTGCATCGAGGCTTTCCAGGCGCAGGGGCAGGGCGGCCTGAAGAGCGGCATCGCCGCCACCATCAAGCACTTCCCCGGCGCAGGCGCGAACGAGGACGGCATGGACAGCCACTCGCGCCCGGGCCGCTACAACGTCTACCCCGGCAACTATTTCGAGTACCACCAGGTCTCGTTCCGGGCGGCGTTCACGGCGCAGCCGGCGGCGGTGATGCCCTGCTACTCCATCTTCCGTGGGCAGCTCGACTACAACCCGGAGCAGGCCGGCGCCGCCTTCAGCCGCGGGTTGATCACCAACTACATGAAAGAGGCGCTGGGCTTCTCCGGCATGGTGACCAGCGACTGGGGCACCATCGGTGGCACGTCGTGGGGCGTCGAATCGCTCACGCCGCAGCAGCGCGCGGCGCAGTTCCTCCGCGCCGGCTCGCACCAGTTCGGCAGCGACTCGGTGACCGTCATGCAGCAGGCCTTCGACCAGGGTCTGGTGACCGAGGCAGAGATCAACGTGGCCGCCGAGAAGGTGCTCGAGATGTCCTTCAAGCTCGGCCTCTTCGAGAACCCCTACGTCAACCCTGATGCCTCTGCGGCCGAGGTCCGGTCGGTCGCCAACCGCACCGCAGGCTTCGTCGCGCAGAAGAAGGCCATCGTGCTGCTCAAGAATCGCGAGCACACCACCACGGCCAACAGTGGCGCGAAGTACCTGCCCATCGACGGCGCCCGCAAGGCCACCGACGGCGGCACGCTCTGCGACGCCGACCGCGACGGCACGGTCGAGGTCTTCTTCGACGGCGTCGTCGACTCGCTCGCGGGCAGCGACATCTACGACGACGCGCTGCAGGCCTATGACTACAAGTCAGCGACGAGCACGCAGGCCGATGGTGGCGTGGTGCTGGCCATCGCCGAGGCCGCCAGCCCCGCCGCAGCAGACATCGCGGTGCTGCGCATCAGCGCACGCAAGGGCACCTACTTCGGCCTCGATCGCGGCGTGCCCCTCTCGTGGGACGCTCCGTTCACCGGCACGCAGACCGACGGCAGCCTCGCCTCGTCGGTGAAAGACGCGCGCAAGGTCATCGACCTGCTCCGCGTGCGCGATGGCTACACCGACAGCACGGGCGCGGTGGTGGCTGCCACCAACCCCAACCTCAAGATCGTGCTCGTCGTGCACTTCGACCGGCCGGGCATCGTGAAGCCCTTCGTCAATGGGCTGGTGTCGCTCAACGAGACGCTCGGTACGCCGGGCAGCTACCCGCTGGTGTCCGACAACACGAACATTCGCACCGACGGCCTGGGCGGCGTCGACGTGCTGGTCGCCGAGTTCGGTGCCTTCGACCGCGCGGTGCTCGACGTGCTCTTCAACAAGAACGCGCCGACCACGCCTGCGAACTACGTCTACGGCAGCAGCCGGTTGCCCATCGAGGTGCCCAGCAGCGACGCCGAGGTCGACGCGCAGTTCGAAGACATGCCCGCCGACAGCGCCAACCCGACGTACCTCATCGGGGCTGGCTCCACGTACTGACGGCTTCACCTCGCCACACCCGAGAGCGCACACATGACGACGCGATTGACGAACGTGATGGCGGTGGTGCTGCTGGCTTCGGCCTGCAGCGCCACTCCGGGTGTGGACGGTGGGGTGACTGCCGGCGGTGCAGGTGGCGGCAACGTTGAAGACGGCGGCGCCGGAGGTGGCGTCGCCGGTGGAGGCACGGCCGGTGGTGGCGCAGTGGTGGGCGAGTGCGCAGAGCCGGCCAACGTGGCGCGCCGCACCCAGTTGTTGGCCGCGCAGCCGTCGCTCGAGACGAAGAAGAAGACGTTGCTGACCCAGCAGGTCACCTTCCCCAGCGAGGCCGGAACCCCCACGGTGATGTGCGAAGTGCAGCTGCGCTTCAAGGACAGCAACGGCAACGGCACGCTCGACGCGTACGAAGATTGGCGGAAGACCGCTCCGGCGCGCGCGCTCGACCTGCTCTCGAAGATGAGCCTCGACCAGAAGCTGGGTTTGATGGCGCATGGCATCGCGAGTGACACCAGCGCGGTGCCGTCGGCGGCGAGCCTGGCGCTCATCAGCGGGCACGTGCGGTTCGGCACCACGAGCGCGAACACCACCTCGGTGCTCACCCGCGCCACCTGGGCCAACGCGCTGCAGGAGAAGGCCGAGGAGTCTGCGCTCGGCATTCCATTCGTCCTCTCGACCCGCCCCGTGCATGCGTCGGGCAACGGCCGGGTGAAGGCAGCCGGGTTCTCGCAGTGGCCCAACGAGCACGCGCTCGCCGCGTCAGGTGACGCCGCGTTGGTCGAGAAGTTCGCGAAGACCGCAGCCAGCGAATACCTGGCCATCGGCATTCGGCTGGCGCTCTCTCCGTCGGCAGACCTCGCCACCGACCCGCGTTGGTTCGGCGCGCAGTTCACGTTCGGCCAGGACAGCGCGCAGGTCGGCACCTTCGTCGCCGCGTACGTCAAAGGTATGCAGGGAGATGCCCTCGGGCAGGGCTCGGTGGCCACGGTCGTGAGCGCCTTCCCCGGCGCCGGTGCGGCCAAAGGCGGCCTCGACGCGCGGCTCGCGAAGGGCCGGTTCACCCGCTACCCGGGCAACGCCATCGACGCCCACCTCGCCCCGTTTCAGCGGGCCATCACCCAGGGCGTGGCAGGCGTGATGACGGGCTACGCGATTCCCGAGACGGGCGCGTGGACAGGCCAGGGCGGCACGCTGTCGGGCGCGACGCTCGAGCAGGTGGGCGCGTCGTTCAACTCGAAGCTGGTGACCGACGTGTTGCGCACGCGGCTCGGCTTCACGGGGCTGGTCATCGCGCCGCCCGGAGTCCTCAACGACGCCGCGTTGGCGCCGCTGGGTGCGCCGTGGGGCGTGGAGTCACTCACGCCGGCCGCGCGTCTGGCGAAGGCCGTCACCGCGGGCGTGGACCAGTTCGCCGGCGTCTCGGACATCACCAGCCTTCAGGCCGCGAAGACCGCGGGCTCCATCACCGATGCGCAGGTCGACGCTTCGGCAGGCCGGGCGCTGGCGCTGGTGTTCTCGCTCGGGCTCTTCGAGGACCCCTACGTCGACGCCGCCGCCGCGCCGCGCTCGACCAACGTCGACCTCTCGTACCGCGCGGGCCTCGACGCGATGAACCGCGGCATGGTGCTGCTCATCAACCAGCCCAAGCCGGCCGGGTGGCTCAACGGCCTCGGTGACGGCTCGCAGACGAGCGACAAGGGCAACGCCGGCAACGGTACGCGCAAGGTGCTGCCCGCGCCGCCAGGAGAGCCGTACGTCGCCGCCGGCTGCCGCTTCTTCATCATGGGTGACTTCGACCTCGACTACGTGCGCTCGGTGAGCGCGGGGTACGGCGAGCTCACCAACGACGCGACCTCCATCGGCGGCGTGCCCGTCACCACCGACGCCCAGAAAATCGCCCTGTCGGACTACGTGCTGGTGCGCATCGCGGCGCCCTTCACCGCAGACCCCGACTTCGGAGCGCTGAACATCCCCACGCCGCTGTTGAGCTACGCGGGCGCGGCCAACGCCAACGCGCTGTTGCCGCTGCAGACCGCCCGCGCCGCCATCACCGCGTGGACGGGCATGCCGGCCTCGCAGACGCAGTTGGTGGTGGCCATCGACGTGGGCCGCCTGCCGGTCCTCGACGAGGTGCTCGCCTTCAACCCCACCGGGCTCTACGTGGTGTGGAACGGGACGAACGCCACCAACCTCTCGGCCGACAAGACGTTCCTCGACGTGGCGTTCGGCATCGCCAGCGGCGTGGGCACCCTGCCGACCGCGGTGCCGGCGTCCGACGCGGCCGCCACCACCCAGCAGGAAGACATCGCCGGCGACGGCGCGCACCCCACCTTCATCAAGGGCTTCGGCCTCACCACCCCGAGGTTCGAATGAACCGCATCGTCCTGGCCGTCGGCGCCGCGCTCCTGTTCACCGGCTGCCCACGCGGAGGCATCGACACCGACGGCGGCACCTCTGACGGCGGCCCCGTCTGCGACACCCTCTCGGCGCGCGCGCACATCGACTGCACGCAGGCTGAGGCGAAGTCCGCGCTCCAGTTGCTGCGCTCGATGTCCACCGAAGAGAAGGTGCAGCAGATGAGCGGGCCGCCGTACAACCCGAACAACTTCTTCGACCAGGAAGACAACACCCGGCTCCGCGTTCCCGGCTTCAAGTACATGGACGGGCCGCGCGGCGTGCGTTGGTACAACTCGGACTACGGCACCACCGTCTTCCCTGCGGCCATCGCGCGAGGCGCGTCGTGGGACGTCGAGCTGGAGCGCCGCATCGGCAAGTCCATGGCGCGTGAGATGCGCTACCTCGGCCGCCACGTCCTGCTGGCGCCCACCATCAACCAGGTGACGCACCCCCGCTGGGGCCGCGCGCAGGAGTCGTACGGCGAAGACACCTTTCTGCTCGGGCAGATGGGCGTCTCGCTCATCAAGGGCATCCAGTTCGACCCCAACGTCGTCGACCCCGCCGAGCCTGGCGAGCCCACCGAAGACAGCTACCGCATTCAGGCGTGCGTGAAGCACTACGCCGCCAACAACGTGGAAGACACCCGCATCTACGTGAACGCGGTGCTCGACGAACGCACGCTGCGCGAGGTGTACCTGCCGCACTTCAAGAAGGCGGTGGAGGCCGACGTGGCCTGCGTGATGACGTCGTACAACCGCGTCAACGGCAGCTACAGCGGGTTCTCCACCGAGTTGGTCCGCAACATCCTCAAGAAGCAGTGGGGCTACTCGGGCTTCGTCATCTCCGACTGGTTCGCGAAGGGGCAGACGGTGCCGTCGGCGACCGCCGGGCTCGACGTCGAGATGCCGTTCTCGTCGGGCGCGTTCCCCAGCCAGTTCGACAGCGCCTACTTCTACGGCGCCGCGCTGGTGACGGCGGTGAACAACGGCCAGGTGCCGGGCGACGTGCTCGACGAGGCGGTGCTGCGCATCCTCTATTCCAAGACGCGGTTCGGAGACCTCGCCCACGACTTCGACTGGCGGCCCTTCCTCACCAAGGCCGATACGGCGCAGGCGCTGGCGCTGCAGGCGGCGCGCGAGAGCATCGTCCTGCTCAAGAACGGACCGACGCGGGCGCTCAGCGACGACGTGCTGCCGCTCGACAAGGCCACGGTGAGCCGCATCTCGGTGGTGGGCAAGTTCGCCAACAGCGAGAACATGGGTGACAAGGGCAGCTCTGACGCGCGGGTCGTCGACGGCGCGCTCGTCATCACGCCCTTCGAAGGGCTGCAGGAAGCGGTGTCGGGCACGGCGGCGCAGGTGCGCGCGTACGAGAACGTCGCTGGCAACGAGGCGGCCATCGGAGCCTCGGACGTCGTCGTCGTCATCGGCGCGTACTTCTACGCAGACCTGGCGCGCTCGAGCTCGGGCGAAGAGGGCGAGTGGAAGGACCGCACCAGCATGCAGCTGCCGCAGCGCGACCTCACCAACATCGCGAACGCGGTCGCGCTCAAGGCCGCCAATCCCACCTTGAAGGTAGTGGTGGTGATGAAGAGCGGCGGCGCGGTGCTGGTCTCGGGCTGGGTCGCCGGCGTCGACGCGGTGCTGATGGCCTGGTTCGCCGGCATGAAGGAGGGGACGGCGCTGGCCGAGGTTCTCTTCGGCGACACCAACCCCAGCGCGAAGATGGTGCAGAGCGTGCCGGTGCAGGAGAGCGACCTCCCGTCCTTCGACAACGCCGTCACCGGAGACCTGCCGTACCAGTACTTCCACGGCTACCGCTGGCTCGAGAAGCGCGGCATCGCGGCGCAGTACCCGTTCGGCTACGGCCAGAGCTTCACCACCTTCGCGTATTCGAACCTCCGGGTGACGAGCTCCACCATCGCGCCCACGGGCACGCTCGAGGTGAAGGTCGACGTGAAGAACACCGGCATGCGCGCAGGCAGCGAAGTGGTGCAGCTCTACGTGGGCTTCGAGGGCACCGCGGTCGCCGACACCTGGGGCCGCCCGAAGAAGCAGCTCGAAGCCTTCGCGCGGCTCGCAGACCTGGCGCCTGGCGCCACCCGCACCGCGACGCTCACCGTGAAGGCCGAAGACCTCGCCTTCTGGGACGTCGCGGCGAAGGCGATGACGGTCGAGAAGATGGCCTACCAGCTCTTCGTGGGCCCTTCGTCCGACTCGGCTGACCCGCAGATGCAGACCGGCACCTTCACCATTCAGTAGGGGTTCCCATGCGTGCGTTTCTTCCGCTGTCCTTCGTGCTGCTCTGGGTGTCCATGCCCGCCGCCGCACAGGACACCGATGCCGGTGCTCCGGCCGCGAGCGAGGTGAGCCCTGCTGACGCGGGCCCGCCGCCCTTCGTCTCTCCGGCGTCGACCCAGAGCGCCACCAGCACCAAGAGCACCAACGCCGCCGACGACACGCAGAAGCTTGCGATTCCTCCGGTGCTGGGCGTGAACCTCGCGCTGTCGGGCTATTTCTGGGCCGACACCGGGTACATGGCGCGCACCAACGCGCAGCAGGGCCAGTACGACCAGTCCGTCAGCTACCTGCAGGGCCGCTTCGTGCTCGGCGCGGGGCTCACCCGTACCTTCGGCGACTACTACGCCACCGCGAGGGTGGAGCTCCTCGGGCTCGTCAACGAGTTCGCCCGCTCGCAGTACGAGCCGCACACCCTCGACTCGTACGTGCGCATCGGTCACCAGCGCTGGTTCGACGTGCAGGTGG
>JAUXRI010000189.1 GCA_030681895.1 Myxococcales bacterium
GTCAACGGCATCAAGGACGACCCGGCCACCGAGGCCGACGAGACGTACCTGGGCTTCGGCGACCTGGCGAAGGCGTATCGTGAAGAGAACGGCCTGGCCCCCGACACGGTCATTCCCGCCGACGCAGCGACCCGCTCGAGCAGCGGGCTGGACCCCGACATCAGCCCTGGCAACGCCGAGCTACAGGCGGGCCGGGTGGCGAAGGCTCGCGGAATCGACCCGCAGAAGGTCATGCAGTTGGTCTCGCAGAACACGACGGGGCGCAGCCTCGGGCTCTTCGGAGAGCCGCGGGTCAATGTGCTGCAATTGAACCTCGCGTTGGATTCAGCGCGTTGACGCGCGCTTGATGCGAATGAGCTAGGTCTTGACGCCCGTCTGATCGCGGGTGCGGTACATCGAACTCCACAGGAGGCAGCACATGATCGCGGTACAGCGGATGTTCGGTGCAGTGGTGGTGTTGGTTGGAGTTCAGGTCTTCGCCCAGGACGGCGGGGCCGACGCGCTGAGTGAGGTCGCGGCGGTCGATGGGGGCACCGACGAGGTTCAGGCGCAGCGAGAACGAGATCGCCTCGGCGGTGAGTCTGCGGCAGCCTTGCTGGGGCAGGAGACCGCCGCCGGCAAGTTCACCTTCGCCGGCACGGTCGAGGCGTTCTACCAGTGGAACTTCAATCAGCCCTCGGACCAGGTGACGGCGTTCCGCGGCTTCGACAACCGCCACAACACCTTCACCATCGCCAACGCAGTGCTCGACGCGCGCTGGGACTTCAAGCAGGTGGTGGGCCGTCTGGCCCTGCAGATCGGTCACACGCCGTCGACATATTACCTCGCTGAGCCTGGCTTCGGCCCCGGAGCCGGCACGAACGCCACTGGCATCGAGCTCTGGAAGTACCTGCAGCAGGCGAACGTCGGCTACTCGTTCGACATCGGCCGCGGAGTGCTGGTCGACACGGGCATCTTCCTCTCACCCATCGGGCCCGAGGCCATGCAGGTGAAAGACAACTGGAACTTCTCGCGCAGCAACCTCTTCTACGGGCTGCCGTACTACCACACGGGCGTTCGGGTCTCGGTGCCGCTGAGCGACCGATGGACCGTCACCGTCGCCGGCTTCAATGGCTGGAATAGCGTGGTGGATGGCAACGATGGCAAGTCGCTCATGGCGCAGGGCACGTACACGATTGAGGGCAAGCTGGCCGCGAGCTTCCTGTACTTCGGCGGCCCGGAGCGCCCGCGCGGCGCGGCCGAGGGCCAGCCCTGGCGGCACCTCGTCGACGCGCACGTGACGTGGATCACCGGGCCCCGGTTCTCGCTGCTCGTGCACGCCAACGCAGGCGCCGAGCCCAACGCTCGCGGGCTCTCGGGCTGGGTGGCAGGCGCGCTCTACGGCCGGGTGACGCTGACCGACTGGCTCTTCGTCGCAGGGCGAGCCGACGTCTTCGTGGAGCAGACCCCCACCGGCGCCGCGTCCATCTTCTGGGCAGCTCCGTGGATGGCCTCGCAGACCCTCACCGTCGAGGCGAAGCCGCACCCGCAGGTGTCTGCGCGTCTCGAATACCGCCATGACGAAGCAGGTGGCCCCGTCTTCTCGACCCGCAACGGTCCCCTCACCGGCCCCCGGCAAGACACGCTGACGCTGGGCCTGACGACATGGTTCTGAACTTCGGCACCTGAACGCGCGAGAGTGACATCGTGAACGTCGAGTCCGAACATCGCCGGCCCGATCCTGACGCCTTGCTGCGTCGGGTGATGGCTGACGACCGCAAACGGACCCGCCTCAAGATCTTCTTCGGCTTCGCTCCCGGCGTCGGCAAGACCTACGCGATGCTCGAGTCGGCGCGGCGCCTGCAGACCCAGGGCGTCGACGTGGTGGTCGGCATCATCGAGACGCACGGGCGCAGCGAGACCGCCTCGCTGGTCGAAGGGCTCGAGGTGATGCCACGCAAGCGCCTCGACTACCGCGGGCGCCAGATGGAGGAGTTCGACCTCGAACGCGCCCTCAGCCGCAAACCCGCCGTGCTGCTGCTCGACGAACTCGCCCACAGCAACGTCGAGGGCAGTCGCCACACCCGCCGATGGCAAGATGTGCTCGAGCTGCTCGACGCCGGCATCGAGGTGCACACCACCCTGAACGTGCAGCACGTCGAGAGCCTCAACGACGTGGTGGCGCAGATCACCCACGTGCAGGTGCGAGAGACGGTGCCCGACGCGTTGCTCGATCGCGCCGACAGCATCGAGCTGGTCGACCTGCCGCCGGAAGACCTGCTCAAGCGCCTCGCAGACGGGAAGGTCTACCTGCCAGAGCAGGCGCGCCGCGCGAGCGAACACTTCTTCCGCCCTGGCAACCTGCTCGCCTTGCGAGAGCTCGCGCTGCGCCGCACCGCCGAACGTGTCGACGACGAGGTGCAGGCCTACCGCCAGCTGCACGAAATCCAGACCACCTGGCCTGCGGGTGAGCGACTGCTGGTGTGCGTGGGCCCCGCGCCCGCCTCGGCCCGGCTTGTCCGCGCGGCCCGGCGAATGGCCGCTGGCTTGCGGGCCCCCTGGTACGCGGTCTGGGTGTCGAACCCGGTCGCGCCGATGGGCCGGGAGGATCAACAGCGCCTCGAGTCGCACCTCGAGCTGGTGGAGTCGCTGGGCGGCGAGGTGGTGCGACTGAGCGGCACCGTCGTCGCCGAAGAGCTGCTGACATGGGCGCGCAGCCACAACATCACCCGCATCGTGCTCGGCAAACCCACCCACACCTGGTGGCGTGATCGCCTGCGCGGCTCCCTCCTCGACTCCGTGGTTCGGGGCAGCGGCGACATCGACGTGCTCGCCATCTCGGGCGATGAAGACGCTCCCTCGAAGCCCAGCGAACGGGCTCGCGCCGAGACCCGCCCCTGGTGGGAGTGGCTGGCCGCCGCTGGCATCGTCGCGGTGCTCTGTGGCATCACCTTCCCGCTGCATCGCGGGCTGCAGATTCCCGACCCCGAGATGCTCTTTTTCCTGGGCATCATGATCACGGCGGCGGCGTTTGGCCGCGGGCCAGCGCTGCTCGCCTCGGGACTCTCGGTCGCCGCGTACAACTTCTTCTTTGTACCCCCGTACTTCACGTTCGCGGTGACCGACACGCGCTATGTCCTGACCTTCGCGATGATGTTCGGCGTCGGCGTTCTCATCTCGACCCTCGGCAGCCGTCTGCGGCAACAGGAACTGGCGGCGCGCCAGCGGGAAGCCGACACCCGCGCGCTCTTCAACCTCACGCGGGACCTCGCCCAGGCACCCACTGTCGAGGCGCTCGCGGCGGCGTTGAGCCGACACATCGTCGACGCCAGCGGCGGGGCCGTGGTGGTCCTGCTCCCGCGTGACGGCACACTCGCGGCGCTCGGTGCGTGGCCCGGGAGCCCCTCGCTCGAGTCGAACGACCTCGGCGTCATCCAGTGGGCGCACGAGCACGGGCGCGAGGCGGGGCTGGGCACGGAGACGCTTGCCGGGGCGCGGCTGGTCGCGGTCCCGGTCGGGCAGGGCGCTGGCGTCGTCGCGTGGCTGCCCGGCGGAGGCGTCTACGAGCACGCGCGCCGGGCGCTCCTCGATGCCTTCGTCCGACAAGCAGGTCTGGCGATCGACCGCTTCCAGTTCTCGGAGGCCGCGAAGACGGCCGCGCTCAAGGCCCCCACCGAAGAGCTGCGCAGCTCGCTCTTGTCGACGGTCTCGCACGACCTGCGCACGCCGCTCGCCGTGGTGACCGGCGCGGCGCAGACGCTCAGAGACGACGCGTCGATCGATCTCTCGACTCGCACCCAGCTGCTCGACACCATCTGTGACGAGGCAGACCGGCTCGAGCGCATGGTGCGAAACCTCCTCGACATGACGCGCGTGCAATCGGGCGCACTGAGCGTGAAGAAGGAATGGGTGCCCGTCGACGAGTTGATTGGCAGCGCGCGCGGGCGGCTCACGAAGGCGCTCGAGGGCCGCGAGGTGACCGTGCGCTCTGCGGCCGAGGTGCCGTTCCTTCAGGTCGACCCGCTGCTCTTCGAGCAGGTGCTCTTCAACCTCCTCGACAACGCCGCGAAGTACACGCCACGGGGCAGCCCGCTCGAGCTCGAGGTCTCGAAGGGAGAGCTGGGGGCCCGCATCGCCGTGATGGACCGCGGGCCCGGTGTTCGTCCCGAGAACGCGGAGCGGCTGTTCGACAAGTTCGTCCGCGGCTCACAGCAGGGCGTCGCTGGCGCGGGGTTGGGTCTGGCGATCTGCCGAGGCATCGTCGAGGCCCATGGCGGTCGCATTCACGCAGACGAGCGGCCCGGCGGTGGCGCGAGCTTCATCGTCGACCTGCCGATCGTCGGCGTCGCGCCCGAGGTGCCTCAAGAATGAGTGATGGGCCTGTGGTGCTCCTGGTCGAGGACGAAGCGCAGATGCGCCGCTTCCTGCGCGCCGCGCTCACCAGCCACGGCTACCGCCTCGTCGAGGCAGAGAAGGGCTGCGACGCTGTCGGCCTGACCACCAGCCACAACCCCGAGCTGGTGTTGCTCGACCTCGGCCTGCCCGACATCGACGGCTTCGAGGTGACACGCCGGCTTCGGGAGTTCAGCAAGGTCCCGATCATCGTGCTCTCGGCGAGAGGCCGCGAGGACGACAAAGTGGCAGCCCTCGACGCGGGCGCTGACGACTACGTCACCAAGCCCTTCGGGATGAAGGAGCTGCTGGCTCGAATGCGGGTGGCCCTTCGCCACCGCGAGGGCCTGGCGACCGAAGAGCCGGTGCTCGAGTTCGAAGGGCTGCGCATCGACTTCGCCCGCCATGAGGTGACCCGGGAAGGTGAGCTGGTGAAGCTGACGCCACTCGAGTTCAAGCTGCTGGCCTGTCTGGCGCGGCACGAAGGAAAGGTGCTCACCCATCGGCAGCTGCTGAAGGAAGTGTGGGGCCCCTCGCATGGCGACGACACCCACTACCTGCGCGTCTACATGGCCAACCTGCGCAAGAAGCTCGAACGTGACGCTGCCGCGCCGCGCTACCTGCTCACCGAGCCAGGAGTCGGCTACCGCCTCAAGGGATGAGCTGACAGATCAGTGGGTTGGGCGGGCCTTGAAACTGGAACACGGGTCGCGTCATCTCAGAGCGCACCCATGCTTCACCTGCTTCGTCGCCCAGAACCCATCACGCCCGAGACGCCCGACGAGGCGCTGGTTCGCCGTGCGCAGCGCAACGACGCCGACGCCTTCCGCGCTCTCTTCGAGCGGCACGTCACTTCGGTGCGGCGCTTCCTGCGCGATCTCATTCGTGATCCCGACGCGGCCGACGACGCGACGCAAGAGACGTTCACTCGCGCCCACGTGCAGCTGCCGAAGCTCGGCGATCACGACCGTTTCCGGCCCTGGGTCTTCGGTATCGCCCGCAACGTCGCGTTCGAAGCCAGGCGCGTACGCCAGCACCAGTCGCTCGAGCTCGACAGCGACGACGACGTTCCCGCCGCGGTGCTGCCCGCGCCCGACCCGGAGCGCACGCTGCTCGACCGCGAGCTCGAAGGTCAGCTGACCAATGCGCTGGGTGAACTGTCGGAGCACCGCCGCGCTGCCCTGTTGCTGCGGCTCGATCACGGGCTCTCGTACGATGACATCGCCGAAGCCATGGGGTGGACGCTGCCCATGGTGAAGAATGAAATTCACCGGGCGCGCCTCGCGTTGAGGGCGTCGTTGCTCCCGCATCTGGGAGGGCCGAACTCATGAGCCGCTGCGGCAAGACGCATCTCCTCGAAGCTGTGGTGCAGGGAGAGGTTCCCGGCGACGACCTTCGCGCTCACGCAGAGCACTGTCCGCGGTGCCGGCACGAGCTCAACTGGCTCGAGACCGAGCAGGGCTTGTTCCGCCAACGGGCGGCCCGTGAAGAGGTGAGCGCGCTGTGGAAGGGCGTCGCCGCGAGAACGGGCGCCGCGCCTCGCCGAAGCATCAACCGTGCGTTGGTTGGACTCGCGGCTGCGTTGTTCGTCGTGCTGGGCGTCGGCCGGGTCTTCGTCGCGGGTCCGTCGAGTAGCAGCGGTCGAGATGCCTCGGTGGCCGTCTCGGTCGAGGCGTTCATGACTGAGAACGCGATCTCACAGGAGCGCGCTGACCTCTGCTCCCGTTCGGCGGAGCAGGGCATCGGTTTTCACTGCGGCTACGTGCCGGCCAGCGTGGTCGCCTCGCGGTAGGGCGTCAGCCGTTCGTTTCGTTCTTCTCGTCGCTGGCGCGCTTGAGCACCGTGCCGATGAGCGAGTCCATCCACATGTGGCTGATGCCGTAGTTGCGGTCGGGATCGGCGAAGTGGTGCGCCATGTGGTGTGCACGAAGGCGCTTGCCCCACTCGGTCAGCGGCGCGCGGTGATGCGTCGACCAGTGGAGGAAGTCGTACCAGAGGTACCCCATCACGATGCCCGTCCAGAACGGCAGCGTCAGGTCGGCGCGACCGATGAGCGACAGCCCGCCCCAGATGAGGCTCGCCAGCACGATGCTCACCGGCAGTGGCATCACCAGGCGCGTGTCGTCGTCAGGGTACTTGTGGTGGAAGCCGTGGCCCGTCCACCCCGGCCAGGTGTGGAAGACGTGCTTGTGGATGAAGTACTCCATGAACTGCCACGTGAGGAACCCGAGCGGCACCGCGGCGGCGGCGATCTGCCAGGTCGTCGTGCCGTTGAGCAGCGCGCTCCCCAGGATCCACGACGTCATCGGAATCCAGAACAGGAACGGCATCGACGGGTGGACCTTCGAGAAGAACTCGATGAAGTCGTTCTGGTACATCCGTCCACGCTGGTGCCGAACGTAGTCGCGCAAGGTATCCCTCATGGCGCGGGCTTTATCTGGTTGGCCTCGGCGTTAGCAACCCCAGCGGTTTCAGATGGTTGATGGCCATCAAGGAAGGGCCAGCCGGGCTTTCAGGAACCGGGCGAGCCCGCGCAGCACCTCCATGGGGATCTCGTGGCCTCCGTCGAACGCGTGGAAGTCGACCGCCAGGCCGGCGCTCGTGAGCAGCGCCTCGAGGCTCTGCGCGCCCGAGAACGGCAACACCTCGTCGAAGCGGCCGTGCGACTCGAAGACCGGGAGACCAGCGCGCGCCTTTGCCTTTACGCGCCACGCGTCCTCGGTGAGCAACGTGCCTGACAGCACGGCGAGGCCCGCTGGCGCCTCTTCCAATCGCAACGCGACGTCGGTGGTGATCATCGCGCCTTGCGAGAAGCCACCGAGCACCAGCTTCGAGTACGGCAGGCCGGAGCCGTTCATCACCTCGGCCACCAGCGCCAGCATCGCCTTCCGGGCCGCGGGCATGCCGTCGGGCTCGACCTTTCGAAACGCCGCGAGCGCCTCGGGGCTGGCCTGACGCAGCTTCGCGATCACCTCGAAGTCGATCATCCACCACGCCCGCGAGTCGCCGTACCCCAGGTGCCCGAGCGAGAGCGGCGCCGCTGGAAAGTGGAACCGGACTGGCGCGAGCGACGGCTCTGCCGAGACCAGCGCTTCTGCGAGCCCGACCAGGTCCGTCCCCGGAGCGCCGAAGCCGTGGCAGAGCACCACCACCCCTGCAGGAGGAACCGCGGTGGTCTGTTGAAGCGTGACGACGTCGAGGCCGGCGATGACGGAGCGCATGGAGAAAGGGCAAGCCATGAAGCGGGCCCGTCGACAAGCCCTTGACCTCTCAGCGCAGGCCGTATTCGCTCCTGCGTCGTGGCGTTCCACCTCAAGGTCTCCAAGGGCGCTGCCTCGGGCGAGGAGTACTCGTTCGCGGATGAAGCCCGTCTCGGTCGCACCGCCGACAACGACGTCGTCGTGAGAGACCAGGCGGCCTCGCGGAGCCATGCCCGCGTGTTCGAGCAGGACGGCCGGTACTTCGTCGAAGATCTCGGCAGCGCCAACGGCACCAAGCTGAACAACGCAGCCGTGAAGCAGGCGAAGGAACTCAAGAACGGCGACTCCATCATCATCGGAGACACGGTCTTCCGCTTCGAGCTGAACCTCGATCAGACGATGGTGCCGGCCGCCTCGTCGACGATGGACGAGGGCGGTGCCGAGAGCGACGACCCCAACGCGACCCGGCTCCCGAAGCGCGCGGCCCCGGTGGCGCCCCCGAAAAAAGCAGCGGCGAAGCCCGACTCGACGAACGCCGACGACGACGAGCCCGTGGCTGACGACGTGCCTGACGCAACGGGCGACACTGGCGACGAGCCCGACTCGACCGGCGACGAACCCGACTCGACGGGAGACGACGCCGACGACGGCATTCAGGGCGAGTCGGTGAACTCGACGATGTTCGTCAACGTTCCCAAGCCGAAGGCGCTCGAGCAGCGGGTCTCGAGGGGCGCAGCGCAGCGACCGCCGAGAGGCAACGGCACGGAGCGCCCATCACGAGGCGCCGCGGCGATCGAGCGGCCCTCGCGCGCCCGCGCCATCGCGCCGAAGGATGAGGTCGACGAAGACGCCATCGAGTTCACCGCCGCAGATCGCGCGCGCATGCGCCGCCAGCTCAACCAGTCGGCGGGCGGTCGCGTTCAACTGCTCTGGCAGGATCTGCCGAAGGGCGCGCGCGCCCTGCTCGCCATCTTCGGCACCCTGTTGCTCGTCGGCACCGTCGGCCTGGCGGGCTATGTGGCGTGGCCGCGACAACGGGCGACGCGCCCCGAGCCCAAGAGCTTCCCTGCCGACGGCGCGCTCATCGAAGACAGCTTCGGATCGGGCGATGTCACGTACGCCACGTCGGATCAGAAGGGCTTCACCTTTGCGGCGATGTCGCCGGTGCGCATCGTCGGCGTGCTCCACTATCAGGCGGCCAACATCTCGGCAGACGAGGTGACGATCAACCTCAACGGCCAGGACCTCGGCGTGGTTCCGCCAGACAACATCGACGTCGAGTCGCGCGAGGTCGAGATGGTGCTTCCCGCCGCGTCGCTCAAGCCCCGCGACGAGAACTTCATCGTCTTCGACAACGTCAGGAACCCTCCGGGCAGCGATGACTGGAAGATCTGGAACCTCTGGGTCGAGATCATTCCCGTCCCCGAGATGTCGACCGAAGAAGCGCGCCGGCTCGCCCAGACCGAGATCGACAAGGCCACCAAGGACTGGGAGCTGCGTGAGGTCGGCGCCCCCAACCTGTTCCGCGCGTGGAAGACCTATCGCGAGGCGTGGCTGCTGCTGGAGGCGACACCCGACGCTCCGCCCGAGCTCATCACCCTGTCCCGCACGCGCATGAAAGAGATTCGCCCCGAGCTGGATCGCAAGTGCAACGCGATGATCGTCAAGTTCAAGTCGATCGTGAACACCCGGCCCGACGCGTTCTCCGAAGGCCGGCAGGTGCTCGAGAACATCCCCGAGCATTTCCCTACACGTGAACACCCCTGCTTCAACTTCTCACGTTCGCTGTTGCGCACCATGGACGGCTTCGACGACTTCGAGGCTGCCGGCGCGCCGCCGACCGAGTAGCCCGTAACCTACCGACACTGTTTGGTGATTTTGCCGTCCACCTGACGGATGGCGGGGGTGTGGGCTGGCTCCGATGATGCCCTCATGAATCCTCGAACCGGTCTCATCGGTCAGGTGGCCGCACCGCTCGCCTCTGCCTCCACTTGGGGCGACAATCAGCGCATGCGACGCACGCGACGTTCCCGGGGCCAGGTCGTCGTCGAGACCGCCATCGTCATGCCGGTCTTCGTGTTCCTGATCCTCGGGCTGCTGCAGCTCGGCCTGATGCACCACGCGCGCGTGATGGCGAAGTACGCGTCGTACAAGGCCGTGCGCGCGGGCTCGGTGAATCGCGGTGAGAAGGACGTGATGGAGAAAGCGGCCCTCGCGGTGCTGGTGCCGGTGCTCGGGCGCGACAGCACGGCGGGTGCTCCGCACAAGTCCGACAGCACTGGTGCGTACGACACCGCGTGGAACAACCTGAAGACCAACGATCAGGGCGGCGGCCTGAAGTTCGTCGAGGTCATCGTCTGCAACCCGAAGCGCAGCCAGATCGGGCAGAACGCGAACTTCGACGACGCGCGCGATGCCATGGGCCAGGGACCGGCTGCGACGCCTGAGCCTCCCGACCCGGACGATCCTGCGCCGCCCACGCCTCCGGCGCTCCCTCAGCCCGGAGTGGGCTCTGCGCCCGGCCTCGGCTGGCAGGGCTTCAACTCGAGCAAGCTTCAGATCCAGATCACCGTGTACTACCGAATGTACATTCCGTTCGCCAACTGGATGGTCTGGCGGCTCGCGGTCGGTGAAGAGACGGGCTCACCCAAGAAGCAGCGCTGGCTGGGGTGGAAGAAGGACCCGAACAACCCCGAGGCGAAGACCCTCAAGGACAAGCTGATGGGGATGGCGAACCAGAAGAAGTACATCATGCCCATTCGAACCAGCTACGCGATGCGCATGCAGTCGAACTTCAGCCGCAACGCTCACGCTGCGCTTCCCAATGGCGGCGGCGCCGGCACGAACACGGGCAAGACGGACACCCAGTGCAGAATTCCCTGGGCAACCAAGTAGGCCGGAGCCACCCATGCAAACGACCATGACCCTCTCTTCGCGTCGCCGCGGTCAAACCATGGTGCTGTCGGTGGTCACCATGTTGATGCTCGCGATCATGATGGTGATCGGCTTCAACATCGCCCACACGGCTCATGAGCGAATCCGCATTCAGCAGGCCGCGGACGCGCAGGCCTACAGCGTCGCCGTGCTCCAGGCTCGCGCGATGAACGTGAACGCGGTCATCAACCGCACCATCGCCGCGCTCACCGTCGCCCAGATGTCGCTCCACGCCTGGAACACTGTTGCCTCGCATGAGGTCGACATGCTCTGGGCCGGCTTCATCAGCTTCCTCGGCGTCTCGGCGACCGAAGCAGCCCAGTGCTCCATCTACCAACCTCAGCACTGCTGGGACGCGCTCGAGGCGCTGTTCATCGCCTTCGACTACATGAGCGAGAAGCAGGACTACGAGGACAAACTCGAAGGCAAGGAGCAGGACTTCAACGACGCGGTGAAGGCGCTCTACGAAGCCAAGAAGTCGCTCTACGACCAGGAGAAAGAGCTGGTCAACCAGATCAAGGGCGAGATCAACGGCGGCGACATCTTGAGGGACATGCTGTCCAAGACCGCGCCGCAAGCGCAGTACGCAGGCGGGTTGCACGGCACCAACGTCAACAACTTCCTCTGCACGCTCGATGGCCCCGACGACATTGGCGCCTGCAGCGGCTCCGAGCCCCTCGTCTTTCAGCGGGCGCGGCCGCCGGCGAGCGAGCGCTCCAAGTCGATGCAGAACAGCGCGAACGCCGCGCGTGGCCTCTTCAACAGGCTCGGCGGTCTGGGCGCGATGCTGGGCGGCGAAGACTTCGCGAAGGGCGCACCCTTCGTGATCACCAACCCAGACAAGATGATGGATATCCAGAGCGAGGGAAACTACGTCGCGACCTACATTCCTGGCGCCTTCTCATCGCGCGTCGGTGACACCGAGTTCGACAAGGCCTCGAACAACGGAGAGGAAGCCGTCAACGTCGGCTCTGCGACCGGCATCGGAGGCACGGTCGTCAACTGGCGGCACGGCTTCGGCGCGATGATCCTCGGCTCGAGCGTGTTCTCCTCCCAGGGTGGCGGCGAGCACACCGGTGCAGTCGGTGACAACCACCCCGAGTTCAAGACCATCTCGAAGATCCAGGGTGAGGCGACGTTCATCAGCTTCAATGCGCACACCAGCCCCTCGGCCGACAACGACTGGGGCCAGCCCAACGCGTACGGCGCGGTCACCCAGGACCTGCGTCTGCTGCAGAAGGGCGGGAAGGGGGCCTTCGAGGTCGCGAAGAATGGCAGCGGCACCATCAACATCCGCATCGGCAATGAGCAGCGGAAGATCACGCTGGTCACGCAGAACACCGGCGTCGCCGTCGGCAAGGCAAAGGCCTACTTCCACCAGCTCGGCGCCGACTGGAAGCTGCCTCCCAATGGCTTTGACCCGTTCTGGCGGGCCAAGCTGCACCCGTTCAAGCGAGACGAGCTCCGTCAGGTGCTCAACCTCGCCGGTGATCCGAACGCCAACGTCCAGGCCCCAGTCGAAGGAGTGGAGTGAACATGAACGCCCTCATTCAGCGTCGGCGCGGTGCGGCCTCGGTCGAGCTCGCGGTCTCGATGATCTTCCTCGTGCCGTTGATCATGTACATGATCTTCCTGCAGGACATGTTGATCATGAAGTTGAACGGCCAGGAGGCCTCGGTTCAGGCGTCGTGGGATTTCACGGTGCTCGACTTCGGCAGCAAGATCGACAGCCATCAGGTTGGCGCGTTCACCCGACTGACGTACTGCGACCACTCGGCCGCCTACGACTCCTACAGCCAGCCGTACGACTGTGACGAGAAGGGCTCCAAGCACCACAAGGCCATGACTGCACATGAGTGCTGGATTGGCACCGACCCGGCCAAGTACGGAGGCCAGGTTCGCTGTACTGTGGACGAACCACTGTCACCCAGTGGTGATGCGACCAAGAAGGTGGCTGGTTTTGGGCAGGGCGGCGTCGTGAACTGCAGAGGCCGCCTCGGCATCATGAACTACTACCTCCCGAACAAGTTCTTGACGACCTTTCGCAAGAAGAGCGGCGGCGGGTTCGACGTGAACGGCGACAAGAAGAAGATGGATTCTCGCTGGGCCGTCGGCAACGGAACCGCGAAGGCTCAAGATGCCGCTCACGGCGACAGAAACCAGGCGACCGTGAACGGTGAGACGTCGCTGGGCTCGAACTACTGGCGCCTCGCCTGGACCGATAACTCCATGCTGGTCGACCCCTGGGCGCTGGGCCTCGCGGACGGCACCGACCCCATCGGAGGCATCAACCCCAACGCGCCGTCGGGCCCCTACCTCAACAACCCGCTCTACGCGCGCATCAGGGCCGCCTACGGCACCGCCAGCGACGCGACCAAGAAGGCAGAAGAGTGGAACGAAGCCATCGAAGACGAGGAGCTGCTGCAGGGCAAATCTCGTCAGGATGTGGTCGGTGACAACGTGACGACGGCTGCAGCGGCCTTCGAGCCCAACAGCGCGGAGCAGGAATTCAGCGATCACTGGGCGGCGCAGTGGGGCGACTCACGTGTTCAGGCGACCAACAACTCGCGGCAAAACGGGTATTTCGGACTCGCGCAGTGACCAAGCGGTCGTTCAGCGTCGTCGGGCTCTTGCTGCTCGCTGCCGTGCTTGGAATTGGAGCTGGTGCCGTGCTGGGCAGCCGCCCAGGTGACGAAGACGAGACCGAGGCCATGTTCGCGCAAGCTGACTCGACTGCCGAGAAGCTGATCCCGATGGGGGAGCCGATGAGCGGCGCTCCGCGCAACGGCGTCGATCCCATGACGGCCGACCCCCGATCGTTGCGCGGCATTCCCCCGTACCCAGGCGCGCAGCCGCGGCGGCTGGCTGACGTGGGGCAGGTCATGGGCATGCCCCTGATGGCCTCGTGGTTCTCGACGAAGGACCAGCCCGAGCAGATCATCTCTCACTACGAGTACACCTACGCCGACGCCGGGATCCCCATCGTCAGCCAGATGTTCGGCCGCGACATGGGCTACGTCGCGTGGCTCGAAGCGGAGAAGTCCGACGGAGGGGTGGCCGAGGGCATCGTGCACATGGTGTCGGTGATCAAGAACACCCCGACCTCGAGTGAGACCATCGTGCTGCTGTCCGCCTCGCGGCCCCAGCGGCTGCTCGACGGCAAGCGCACGCTCCCGGCTGGGCTCGTGTTGCCGACCGAGGCCCGCCCGCCACAGGTGGTGCAGCTGGCGATGGAAGGGAAGACCCGGAGCATCATCACCACGGCCCGTCGCGGCGAGCTGATCGGGACCGTCGACGAGATCGTCACGCTGATGCGCAAGGACGGCTGGGCGGTCGAATCGCTGATGTCGTCGGGCACGAGCCGGAGCTTCATCGGCCGCAAGGCCGGGCTCTCGCAGTCGGTGTCCGCGACGGCGCAGGAGGGCTCGGGCGAGGTCAGCCTCATGTACAGTCTCGAACAGGAAAGAAGGGCCCCATGAAACGCTTGATCCTCGCGTGCACGTTGACGCTCGCTGCCGCCGCGCTCGCCAAGAGCGGACCGGAGTGTGCACGCACGTGCCAGACCGCGCTCAAGGCCTTCGAGAAGCAGTGCAAGGAGGCGAACCCGAACGGGAAGGCCAGCTGCGACTCGGTCGCCAAGAAGTTCGACTCGCAGTGCAAACAGGCCTGCACCTCGGGCCAGAAGCCCAAGAAGCCCTCCAACACCAACAGCTTCTGAAGGAACTGCCCATGACGACGCCCACAGCAACGCCCACGACGAAGGTTCTCACGAAGTCGCTCCGGCAGGCCCGACGCCGGCTCGCGCGCGGCCAATCGATGGTCGAGTACAGCATCGTCAGCCACGCGATCCTGCTCCTGGGCGCAGGGACGGCGATGGGCATCTCGCAGTACCTGCGGCTGTTCGACGCGCTCGATACCTACCTGCGCAGCGTCTACACCGTGCTCTCCATGGGCGCGATCTGACGGCTGTCGTTGCGCTAACACCCGGTTCGGCTATGCGGTGCTCATGGAACAAGCCGCCCCGAAGCAGCGCTCGCCGTGGCTGTACGTCCTCCTTGGCTGCGGCGGCTTCGCGGCGCTGACCTGCCTCGGGTTCGCCATCTTCTTCGGCGTCGTCGCGAAGAAGGCGAGCGACATGGCGGCTGGCGTCACCGACCCGAAGGCGCGCAACGAGAACGCCCGAAAGATGCTCGGCGAGCTTCCGCCCGGCTACACCGTGGCGATGTCGATGAGCGTGTTCGGCATGGTCGACACGGCGCTGTTGACCGACGCGCCCACCCTGGCCGACGGTGGCTTCGAGATCGGCGATCACCTCTTCACGTACCTGCGCGTGATGGCGAACGAAGAGAACAAGCGCACCAAGGCCTTCTTCGTCAGCGGCGAGGGTGACGCGAGCCATCTGCGGAGCAACGGCGTCAACATCGACGCGCGTGACGTCATCAAACGCGGCAACCTCACCGTCGATGGCCGCAAGATCTACTATGTGGCCGCGCGTGGGCAGTTCGGCACCGGGACCCAGCAGACGGCCGAAGACGGGCTCAACGCCTCGGTGCTCTTCGACTGCCCGGGCGAGCAGCTGCACGTCGGTGTCTGGTCGATGAGAGACCCGGCGCCTGCGAAGCCCGCTGGGGAGCTCGATCTGACCGGCACGGTCGCCGACGAGTCCGAGCTGGCGAAGTTCCTCAAGCCGATGAATCCTTGCGGGCGCTGAGCGACGACCTGCAGTGACGTTCTGGTAGTCCCGGGGGAATAACGATGCTCAGCCTGCTCGTGGTGACGGCGCTTGCGCAGCTCGACGCGGGCGCCGCGGTCGACTCGGCTGAGCCCGAGATCAGCGCGCTCCCTGCTGACGCGCCCGTCGCTGAGGCGCCGCTGGCCACCGAGCCCGTCGTGGTGGCCGAGACGAAGGCGCCCACGGCTGGCTTCGTGAAGGGCGAGCTCTCGGTGTACCTGGGCAGCGACCGCCTCGTGGTGAAGAACAACCGCATCGGGCTGTCGGCAGGTCTCGATCGCTTCGAGACGGCCTTCTA
>JAUXRI010000192.1 GCA_030681895.1 Myxococcales bacterium
CTCGACCCGGAGTACGTGCTGGTGCTCATCGACGGGCAACGCATCGCCGGCCGCGCGGGTACCATCACCGACGTGACGCGCTTCAGCCTGAGAGATCTCGAGCGCGTCGAGATCGTGAAGGGCCCCGCGGCTGCGCTCTACGGCGCCGATGCCGTCGGAGGCGTCATCAACCTGATCACCCGGCGGCCCCAACGCGAGCTCGAGCTCAGCCTGCGCGCGATGGGCGGCGGCTTTCAGAACGGCTCGAGAGATGTCCCGCTGGGTACCGAGGCCGACTTGCGGGCCCACGCCGCGACGAAGCTGGGCGCGTTCGAGCTCCGCGGCGGCGCAGGGTTTCGCCAGCGCAGCGCGTTCGATCGCAACCCCGACAACGTCGCCGACAACGGGCCCGGCATCCGACGCTTCGACTACGACGTCGACGCCTCGTGGAACCCCAGCGACACGCTGCGCGCGTGGACCCGCACCTCATACGCGTGGACCGACCTGCGCGCGGTCGACGAGAACGACACGGGCGCCGTCTTCAATCGTGTGCAGCGCACCGAGCAGCTCGACTCGTGGCTCGGCGTTCGGAACATCTTCGAAGAGACGGGCACGACGCTGACCGTTCGAGGGCACTTCGGGTTCTTCAAGGATCAGTTCCAGCTCGACCAGCGCAACTCGAGAAAGCTCGACGATTACTCGCAGACGATCACCCGGCTCTTCGAGGGCTACGTGCAGGTCGACCAGAAAATCGGGAGCCACCTGCTGACGGCCGGCGCCGAGGTGTTGTCCGAGAACCTGTCGAGCTCGCGCCTGGTCTCGAACTTCGTGCAGCGCGGCCGCTTCGGGCTCTTCGTTCAGGACTCGTGGACGCTGCTGTCGAACGACTCGGTCAGGCTGTCGGTGGAGCCGGGCATTCGTGGCGATCTCGACAGTCAGTTCGGCGGAGCCCCATCGCCACGCCTCGCCTTCAAGATCGACGCAGGCAAGTCGCTCACCTTCCGCGCGGGCTGGGGCCTCGGCTTCCGGCCGCCGTCGTTCAACGAGCTCTATCTGCGCTTCTGCAACACCGGCATCGGGTACTGCGTCGACGGCAACGCCGGCCTGGTGCCTGAGCGCAGCGGCTCGGTGAACGTCGCCGTCGACTATCGCCTGCCCATCGAAGGGTGGACCGTGTCGGCGAGCGCCTGGCACACCAGCCTGACCAACCTCATCAACATCACCGCCAGCGGCGTACCGAACCCCGACAACCCCACCATCTTCAGCTACGAGAACGTGGCGGGCGCGTACACGCAGGGCGCCGAGGTGAACACGCGGCTCAAGGTGTCGAAGGGCGTCTCGCTCGATCTCTCGTACATGGGCCTCGACGCGCGTGATGTCACCCGCAACAGGCCGCTCGAAGGCCGCAGCAGCCACCGCGTCAACGCGTCGGTCAACGTGAAGTACCGGCCGACCGGGCTCGAGGCCGTCGTGCGCAGCACCTGGAACGGTCCCCGGCCGTTCTACGTCGGCAGCGGCCTGGGCTTCGCGAACGTGCTCGGCTTCGGAGAGACGCGCACGGTGCAGGCGCCCGGCTATTTCGATCTCGAGGTGCAGGTGACCTGGGCGATCAAGTCGTGGTTCAAGATCTTCCTCAACGGCTACAACCTGCTCAACGCAGGCGACGCCGACTTCAACCCGCGCCCACCGCGCGGTGCCCTCGCTGGCGTGTCCCTGGAGTACTAGCCATGAAGCGCCTCGTTCCACTGTTCCTGCTGGCTGCCTGCGCTCCTGATCTTCGCCAGACCGACTGCTTCGACGGCGTATGCGGAGAGCTGCCAACCGAGCCTCTGTTCAGCTTCACGGTCACGGGCGATGTCGTCGACGCGCTGGTCGACGCCACCTCGAAGACGCTGCCGACGTACATCGATCTCGACGAGAGCAAAGAGCTCAAGTTCGACGAGGCCGAGGTCACCAACGCGTGGGACCTGTCGTTCCAGCGCGACAAGATTCGTGCGAACGGCGGAGGCACCAACCCGCAGGGCGTCGTCGAGGTCGCGGTGTTGAAGGACCAGGACTTTGCGACGCTGACGCGCGCGCCGGCGAGCGGCTACCAGAAGGACGGCTCCGAGCCCGTGTTCAACACCGTCGAGGGCGGCTGGTACTATTACGATCTCGGCGTGCACCGGCTGACGACGCTCCCTCACGTGTACGTGGTGAAGACGTCGAAGGGTGACTACTTCAAGGTGAAGATGGGCAACTACTACGACGCCAACGGCACCGCCGCGCGCGTGGGCGTTCAGTTCGCGAAGCTCGCCGCACCTGAATGAGCGGGGCAGGGCAGGCCGACGAGGGCTAGAGTCGGGCTCGATGTCTGCTCCAGCTGCAGCCCAGACCGCGCACCCGACCGTCGACGACATCGAGTTCCGCGCGCTCTACAAGAAGACGAAGTACGTGGTCGAGACGGCCGACGGCTGGTCGCTCGTCATCACCCGCTACCGCCCGACGCCGCAGAGCTTCCCGCAGCCGCTCTTCGGAGAGCCGATGCTGCTGGTGCACGGCTTCTGTCAGAACCGCCACGCGTGGACGAGCGGCGAGTTCGTGAAGAACCTGCTCTTCTTCGGCCTCGACATTCACATCCTCGAGCTGCGCGGCCACGGGAAGAGCTCGGTCGCCTTCCAGCACGAACGCTGCGCCCGCTTCGGCCGCAAGGTGCCCACCGACCTCGACTACGAGTGGGACATCGACAGCTACTTTCTCTACGACCTTCCGGCCGCGGTCGCGGGCGTGCGACGCATCACCCGGCGGGAGAAGATCTTCTTCTGCGGGCACTCGATGGGCGGCATCCTCGGGTACGGCTACGCGGGCATTCACGATCACTTCGAGGGCATCGTCACCATCGGCGCCCCCGGTGAGCTGGGCCGCGGCAGCCTCATGCTCAAGGTGCTCGCGTTCGCCGAGCCGGGCATTCAGACGGCCATCGACGCCACGCTCGCGAGCGTGAACCTGCAGCGCGGCATCGCCCACGCAGCCGTCGAGCTCGGCTCGAAGCTCTTCCGTCGCACGGCGCCCGACGCGCCAAAGCCCTACCGGTACCAGTACCTGCCGCTCGACACCTGGCTCAAGTTCGCGTCCGACCTGCTCGGCTCTGCAGAAGACAGCCCGGTGCTCGGCATGGTCGCCAGCCGGGTGAACTACCTCGCCCGGTGGGACCGGCTGCAGATGGAGAACGTTCGCTGGCTCCTGAAAGAGGGCGGCGAGAAGGAGCCCCGCCTCGTCGTCGAGCAGTTCGCGCGGTGGACGCGGAACAACGAGGTGGCGTGTTACCGCACCGGCTACGACTTCAAGCGCGGCTTCGGGAAGATCAAGGTGCCGATGGCGATCGTCTTCGGCGATCAAGATCCGCTCGCGTCGGTCGCCTCGACCCGCAGCGTCTACCGCTCGGTGAAGTCCGACTACCTGCTGTGGCGGCCCGTGAAGGGGAACAGCCACATCGAGCTGACCATGGGCCATGACGCCCGGCAGGTCTGTTACGACATCAAGAACCTCGTCGAGTACGCGAAGACGCATCGGGCCCGCGCGCCGTCGCTCCCGCGCATTCGCTGAAAGCGAACACCTGCCCGGCCGGAAATTTGGCGTCTCTCTGCGGGTTGGTAGCTTCGCTACAGCATGAGACAGCCCGGTCGCAGGTCGTCGTGGACACGGCGCGTCGGCGCGACGTGGCTGTGTGCCGTGTTGCTCCTGACCGATGGCGCCGCGCTCGCGCAAGACCGCGTGCAGCTCAACGTGATCACGAAGATCGAGGTGAAAGGCGGCACCGTCGAGGTGACCGGCTCCCGCCGCCCGAGCTTCACCACGTTCACGCTCACCGATCCGCCCCGGCTCGTCATCGACATCTCCGAGGCCGTCTTTCAAGGCGTGGCCGCCGAGACGAAGGTGAACGACGGCACCATCACCGTGGTGAAGACCGCCAGCTACGGCAGCGAGTCGGCCGCCATCGCGCGCGTGCTGATCGGTTTCGAGGCCGAGCTCGAGAGCGACATCGTGACGCAGGGCTCGTCGTTGCTCGTGAAGCTGCCGCAGAACCCGAAGGAACTGGCGCGCCTGGCGCAGGAGAAGGCGCAGGCCGAGCGTCAGGCCCGGGCGGCTGCCGACGCTGCCGAGAAGGAGCGGCTGGCCCGCGAGAAGGTCGAAGCCGACGCGAAGGCCAGGGCCGAGCGCGAAGAGAAAGAGCGCGTCGCGAAGCTGGAGGCCGAGCGCAAGGCGAAGGAGGCCGAAGAGGCGAGGGCCAGGGCCGAAGCAGAACGCCTCGCGAAGGTCGAGGTAGAGCGGCTCAAGAAAGAAGCGGCCGAGCTCAAACGTCGCGAAGCCGAAGAGGCCCGTCTGGCGAAGCTCGAGGCCGAGCGCGTGGAGAAGGAGCGCATCGCTCAGGAGCGAGCAGCTGCCGAGGCGAAGGCGAAGGCCGAGCGCGAAGAGAAGGAGCGCCTGGCCCGCGAGGTCCGCGAGCGTAAACAGCGCGAAGCCGAAGAGGCCCGGCTGGCGAAGCTCGAAGCCGAGCGCGCCGAGAAGGAACGCCTCGCACAGCAGAAGGCAGAGGCTGATGCGAAGGCGAAGGCCGATCGCGAAGAGAAGGAGCGCCTGGCCCGCGTCGAGCGCGACGCGAAGGCCAGGGCGGAGCGCGAAGAGAAGGAGCGCGTGATCGCCGAGCGCGAGGCGAAGGCGCAGGCCGAGCGGGACGCGAAGGAGCGGGCGCAGGCCGAGCGTGAGGCCAAGGCGCAGGCCGCGCGCGAAGAGAAGGCCCGGCTTGCTCAGCTCGAGCGCGAGCGCAAAGAAGACAAGGACGGGAAGCTCCGCGCCGCGAGGGAAGAGCGGGAGCGCGCCGAGCGTGAGGTCGCCGAACGGAAAGCGAAGGAGCGCGCCGACGCCGAGGCCCGCGCCATGGCCGAGAAGTTCGATCGCGAAGAGAAGGCCCGGCTCGCTCGTGAAGAGACCGCGCGCCTGAAGCGTGAGGCCGAGGAGCGCGCCGAAGCCGAGCGCCTCGCGAAGCTCGCGAGCAGCAAACGCACCGCCGAAGAAGAGGCCCGCCGCGAAGAGCTGGCAAAGGCCGATCGCCTGCGCAAACAGAAGGCCCTCGAAGACGCAGCGCTCAACACCCCGTCGCCGACCGAGCTCGCTGGCCGGCCCGCGCGCATGACGCACGTCGGCTTCCGGCAGCAGGACGGCGTCGGCCGCATCTTCATGCGCACCTCGGCGCCGGTTCGGTTCTCGGTCGGTGAAGACGGCCGCCGCAACGTGGTGGTGACGTTCGAGAACACCGAGATCGGCCTGCCCAACAACGAGCGGCTCCTCGACGCCTCGTTCTTCGACACCGCCGTCTCGCTCGTGAAGCCAGAGACCGTCGACGACACCCAGGTGCGCGTCACCATCAGCCTGAAGCGCGCCGTCGCCTACCGGACCTCGCAGACCGGCAACGAGCTGACCGTCGAGTTCGAGCGCCCAGACTGAAGCTCGGTCCGGGGGCACGCGCCCCAACGAGCCAGGCGGCGGCTCGCGGTGGTGGCCGGCGACCTGTTGAAGCACGCGACGTTCCGCGGCGGCTTCGCCATGCACCTGCTGCACGATTCGGCGTTGAGCGAAGGCTGGCCTCGACTGCCCGTCGAGTTCTCACGTCCGGGCTGCTAGACGCGTCGCGCGATGTGGTTCGGACTCCTCACGGTAGCGATGCTGGCTGCGCCTGCCGACGCTCCCGTCGAGACGAGTGAATTCACCCTCACTGCCGAGCGCATGCTCCACGACGGGGTGAACAAGCGCACCATCGCCGAGGGCAAGGCGCACCTCGAGACGTCGGGCGTGGCCGTCGACGCCGAGCGCATTCTGTACGATCAGAACCGGCAGACGATCGTCGCCGTCGGCCGCGTCGTCGCGCGCATCGCGCAGGAGGGCACGCCGACCGCCATCGTCGCCGAGGTCGCCGAGTTCAAGCTCGAGGGAGAGCAGATCACCGAGGTGCACGTCCTCGAGGGCAAGGCCTTCGCGAAGGCGGGCGCGAACGTTCCGAAGCTGCTGGCGGCGACGACCCAGCAGGAACTCGACGCGGCCGGCGCCTCCACCATGCTGATGTCTGGCAACCACTTCGTCCGCGTCGACGACGGCTGGCGCATGGAGGACCTCGAGCTCACGCCGTGCGACTGCGACATGAACTCGCCGAGCTGGTCGATTCGCGCGACCGAGGCCGTGGTGAACAAAGAGGCCGATCGCGTCGCGGTGCGGTGGCCGGTGCCGTGGATCAAGAAGGTGCCGCTCGTTGGTGAAGTGCCGCTGCCGATCACCAGCCCATGGCTCAGCCTGCCGCTCGGCAATCGCGCGACGGGGCTGTTGTTTCCCCGGCCCGGCTCCACGGTGCTCAACGGCTTCTCGTTCGAGCAGCCCGTCTTCCTCACCGCGGGCCGGAGCGCCGACTTCACGTTCACCCCGGGCTACTTCTTCGGCGGTCCGAAGGAGCCGGACAGGTTCGGACTCTTCAATCGGCAGGACCTCGCCCGCGGCTTCACGTCGTTCTGGCGAAACGGCGACGAGGACCTCGCGCCGACGCGGTTCCAGCAGCCGTTCGGCATTCAGGGGCCGCGCCTGCTCTCCGAGTTCCGCTACGTGCTCTCGCCGCGCGCGCAGGGGCGGATGACGCTGGGCCTGCTCTACGATCTTCGAGGGCAACGCGACCCCGGCAACGCGTCGTTGAGCATCGAGCGCGCGCGTGGACTGCGTGGAGAAGCCTCGCTCTTTCACACGCAGGACTTCGGTGGCGGCTTCGGGACTCGCGTCGAGCTCTCGGCGTACTCCGACGGCTACTACCAACGTGACGTGACGCCCGACGTGATCGCGCGCGAGGCGGGCTACCTGCGCTCCACGGCCGTGCTCTTTCATCGCGGCGCCGATCACCTCCTGACGCTCGACGCGGTGCTCCGGCAGGATCTCACCGCCGGGTATGAACTCTTCGGCCGCGACACGTTCCCGCGCGGCACGCAGGCGCCACGGTTTGGGCCCAACCCGATTCAGCGGCTGCCGGCGCTCACGTTCTCATTGCCGGTGCGAACGCTGACGGGGCCGCTCGCGTTCGATCTGACCGCAGACGCCGTGCAGCAGATGCCGCTTCGCCTTGGCACTGGAGACGAGGGCGCGCTCGCGAACGAAGGCCGCTCCTTCGACCCCTTCACGGGCCTCGAGCTGCCAGCCGAGTGTGTCGTCGAGCGGCTCTACCTCGCGCGTTTTCCGAACCAACTGTCCCAGTGCCCGCAGACCCGCTTCGGCGGCTCGAACCCGAACGATCTCAAAGCCGGTCTCGGCGACGGTCGGTGGCAGCCCGGCGAGCGGGAGTCGCGCTTTCGCCTCAACGTGATGCCGAGGCTCTGGGCCGCTGGTGCGCTCGCGAACGCCGTGTCGCTCTCGGCGACGGCAGGCTGGCGGCAAGGTCTCTGGGCGGGAGAATCGAGCGGGCGCACCACGACGCGCGGCTACCCACTGCTGGCGGCGCGTGCCGAGTTCGAGGTCGCGCGGGTCTTTGGCAAGACGCTGCGGCACTCCTTCACGCCGATCTTCGAAGCGCGTGCGGTGCCGTTCGTCGTCGCCACCTCGACACGCGCGAATGATCCCTCGTTGCTCGGTGGCCCAGCTCCCTACGACGAGCTCGATCGCTCGATCAGCGACAACCGCCCCCGCGTTCAGGCGATCGCCGAGGTCCGCAATCGTCTCGTGACGCGCGGAGGTCAGGAGGTCATTCGCCTCGACCTCGGGCAAGGCTTCGATCTGCTCTCACCCACGACCCCGGGGCCGGGCGGCGTACTCGCTCCAGAGACGATGGAGGCAGGCCGGTTCAACGCGCCACGGCTCGCCGAGAGCTACGCACGCCTCGTCATGAACGTCGGCTGGTTCAGCGTGATGGGCCAGGCCCGCTTCGAGCCGACCTTGCCCTCGCCGAGGCTGACCCGCGGCTCCGCGACCGCGAGCTGCAACATCCCCGGAGGCCACAGCCTGTACGCGACCTACGAGAACGTGCTGGACGACGGCACCAACCGCGCCCGTGCTCCGATCGATCTGCTGTTCGGCGACCCGGTCGTCGCGACCTCGACGAGCCGCGCGCAGCTGCTCAGCGGTGGCGCCGCGACGCGCTTCGGCCCGTTCGGCTTGCGGTACGACATCGTGCTCCTCAACCGCCAGTGGCCGCGCCTCGACGCGTCGGGAATGCAGTTGAAGGACCTGCTGGGCAACGGACTGCAAGACGTCCTGCTCTCGTTCGGCCAGCACTCGGTCGGCGTCACCTGGACCCCGGCGTGCGACTGCTTCCGGCTCGACCTCTCGGTGGCGCAGCGCCTCACTGGCGCCGGTGGGCTGGGCCCCCTGGAGTTCGTCGGATTCAACTTCTCGGTCGCGCGCCTGGGCTCCATCGGCACGGCGAACTGAGCAGGCCCGGATTGCCGCTTGACCGTAGGGGAGGGGGCTTCGAAGATGCCCTCCTTTCTGGAGGTCTTTGAATGCGGCTTCGCGTCCTGGTGACGTTGTTCATGTGGTCTGTGCTGGCTGGCTGTGGAGCAGGCCCGGGCCCCAGCACCATGGAGTTCCAGGAGATCATTCCGCTTCAGCCCCGCATCGGTGAGATCGTCACCGTTCGATTCAAGCTGCTCGACGATCGAGGGTTGCCCCTCGCCGGCCAGCAGGTCGACTTCAAGCTGCAGTCGCCGAACCCTGCCGTCACGCTCTCGCCTGCGTCGGTGCAGTCGCTGAAGGGCTCGGGCCTCGCCGAGGTTCAGCTGCAGGCCGCCAATCGCGTCAACTCCGTCATCGTGGTCGCCACGGCGGGGAACAAGACCGTCCTCTCGCCGCCCATCACCTTCGCGGGCTCGGTGCCCAACCAGGGCCAGTTCACCTTTCAGTGCGGCCCCATCGCCGGTGACGCGTCAGGCGGTCGGCATGCCATCGGCGCCTACGATCAGACCCGCAACCTCATCGCTGGCGTGAAGCTCGAGTGCTCAGCCCACATCGGCGATCGGAACGGTGACGGCGTGCAAGACGCGCTCGTCTCGTTCCTCACCGAGGCCGGCACCATCGGCCCCACCGAGACCTCGTCGTCGAACGTGGTCGGTGACGCGACGATTCTCTACAAGACGTCGTTCCCGCTGCCGAAGGATGTGGAGCCCGAGAACTGGACGTGGACGCCTCCGCAGGGTGAGGCCCAGACCGGCGAGTACCTGGTGCCCGTGTGGATGGAGCCCTTCCTCTGGGTCGCCAACCCCGCGCTCAACCCGCCACCCGCTCCCGCGATGAACGCCCGCGAGCCCAGCCGCCTCGAGCAGCTCCCCGGCCGCCGCAACAAAGACGGCTCGCAGATTCGCATGAACCCGCGCGACAACCTCGTCACGATGATCGCCGTCACGTCAGGTGAAGAAGCGTTCATCGACCTCGACAACAGCGGTGGCCAGAACGGCGATGAGCCCTATGCAGATCTCACGGAGCCCTTCGTCGATGCGAACGACAACGGCACCTGGGATACCGACGAGCGTTTCATCGACGTCAACGGCGACAAGCGGTGGACTGGCAAGAACGGCCGTTGGGACGCCAACACGCTCATCTGGGTCCAGGAGAAGATCCTGTGGACTGGCATTCCGCACGCGTACGACTCGATCAACCCGTCGCCGACGCTGAGCTCGTTCAACCCGCCCGGGCCCTACAACTTCACCTGCCCGTCGATGGGCACGTGTGGCCAGGCCACGCCGAACCAGGGCATGCCGCCTGCGTTCCACCGCCTCAGCATTCGGGTGGCCGACCCCTGGTACAACTCGATCGCGCAGAACGCCGACTCCGATGGGTGCGGTGTGCTCGAGGCCGCGGGCGTCGGCAACCCGGGTGATCCGCCGGTGCTCGTGCAGACCCTCGGTGGCGGTCGTGGTGGCATCGCCTTCACGTACCCCGCCGGCCGGACGATCGACCTGAGCGTCGTCGACGCGCGCGACCCCGACCTGCCGCCCTCGCAGCAGATCCCCCCTCGCAAGGCGCCCAACGGGCCCCTCGCGTACACCGTGCCCGTCTCGTGCGAGTACACGGCGTCACCGCTGGGTGGCCACGTGGTGCGCCTCGTCGTCGGCGAGGTCAGCGGCACGATCGAGTGAGCTGACGCGCTTGCTCGCCTCGCACGTTCGGCTACGGTGCGTTGCTGATTCTCGAATCAACGAAACGCACGTGGCGACCAAACGAGTGACCAAACTGGCGAGATCGGAGCGCGAAGCCGAGCGCCGCAAGACGATCTTGCGCGCCGCCGTCGAGGTCTTCTCTCGCAAGGGGTTTCAGGGCTGCCGCATCGCTGATGTCGCGCGCGAAGCTGGCGTCGCCTACGGCCTCGTGTACCACTACTTCAAAGACAAGGACGAGCTGCTCGGCTCGGTCTTCGAGAGTGGGTGGCATGCCTTCCTCGCGCGCGTGCAAGCGGCGCTGTCGGAGCAGACGGACTTCGAGTCGCGCGTCCGCAGCGTGGTGAACGTGGCCTTCGAGGCCTACCGGCGCGATCCCCGTGGCGTGAAGGTGCTGATCCTCGAGGTCGGCCGCAGCCCGTCGGGTGGCGCCGTCAACCGTGGGAGCGCCTTCACTGGCGTCATCGAGCTCGCGGCGGCCATGTTCGCTGAGGCGCAAGAGCGCGGTGAGATGGCCAGACACCTCGACCCGAAGCTGACTGCGGCCCTCTTCTTCGGCGCCATCGAGATGGGCCTGACGACCTTCGTGGTGGGCCTGATGGAGCGTCGCGACGACGTGCTCGACCGCGCCAGAGATCAGGTAGCCGAGACCTTCCTCCGGGGCGTCACCCGCGCGAAGGCGCCGGTGGTGTCGGCGCCAGCGGCAGCCTCCGAGATCACTCCCAGCGAGGCGGCTCCATGGAACAGCGCGAAGTCCGGTACGAAGTCGAGGGCAGCACGGCGAGACTGACGATCGATCGTGAGGCGGCGCGCAACGCGTTGTCTCCGGCCGTCGTGCAGCAGCTGGTCGAAGGGCTCGATCGCGCGGGCGCCGACGCGCAGGTCCGCTGCGTGGTGCTCACGGGGGCCGGCCAGCGCGTCTTCTGTGCAGGCGGCGATCTCGGCGGCATGACGGGCGACGGGTTTCTCTCGGGGCATGACGGCCGGCGCGCGTATGGGCTGCTCCTGCAGCGCTTTCAGCAGGTGAAGAAGCCCACCATCGCGCGGGTGAACGGTCACGCGCTGGCGGGCGGCCTGGGCCTCGTGCTGGCGTGCGATCTCGCGGTCACCTCGGCCGACGCCGGCTTCGGCACGCCCGAGATCGATCGTGGGCTTTTTCCCATGATGTTGATGGCGCTGCTGCAGCGTCACCTCGGCCGCAAACGCGCGCTCGAGCTGGTGCTCACGGGCGACAGGCTCACCGCGCAGCAGGCGATGGAGTGGGGCCTCGTCAACCGCGTGGTGCCCGCGGCCGAGCTCGACGCCGCCACGAAGACGCTCGCCGACAAGCTGGCAGGGAAGAGCCAGGCCATTCTCGGGCTCGGCCGGCGCGCCTACTTCACCGCTGAAGATCTGCCGCTGGGCCAGGCCGTGGAGTTCCTCGCCAGTCAGCTCTCGCTCAACGTGCTCACCGAAGATGCCGCAGAAGGCGTGACGGCCTTCCTCGAGAAGCGCCCGGCGAAGTGGAACGACAAGTAGCTAGCCGCCGAGCACTGGAGCCTTCGGCGCGGGCAGGGCGGCGGCACGATCGAAGAACTTCAGATCGAGCAGGCTCTGCGGGTCGACCCAGCGCCCATCGAGCTTCACGCCGAAGTGCAGGTGCGGCCCCGTCACGCGGCCGGTCTTGCCGACCTTGCCGAGCAGCTGGCCTGCCTTCACCAGGTCTCCCTCTTTCACCTCGAACTTCGAGAGGTGGAAGTACGCCGTGAAGAGCCGCCCGCCATGGTGGATGAGCACCGTGTTCCCCGAGCCGAAACAGTCGCGCACCATGACGACTTCTCCAGCGTTCGCGGCCGTGATCGGATCTCCGGTGTTGCCGTCGAGATCCGTGCCGAAGTGCTGGCTCTTCTTCTTCCCGTTCATCAACCGCAGATCGCCGAAGGGCGCGGTGATCTCGGGCGGCCTCGGCCAGGTGAAGTCGCTGCCGAACAACCACGGCTCGAGATCGATGTCGAAGGCGTCCTCGAAGGCCTTCTGATCGCGCGCCGAGCGCAGCTGCTCGGCCTTCGATGGGTTGGTGAACTTCTTCGCGACCTTGAGTTCCCGCTTCGGCCAACCCGGCTCTTCGAGCTCCAGCGTGCCGGTGATGGTCGTCTCGGTTCCGCCCTCGGGGAGGAGATCGACCGAGAGCTCGCGTGGGCCCAGGGAGGCTTCGACGGACAGCGCCACCAGCGCCTGAAAGCCGTCGGCGATAGGGAGGAAGTCGAGCGTCTGCGGGCCCAGGGTTCCCGTCGGCGCCTTCACCACGCCCAGCACCGTCACCAGCACCGCGTCGCCGGGCCGCGCCACGCCGGGCTGCAGGTGCACCGAGGCGACCTGCAGCAGTCCGGCGAGGGTGAGCCCGAATACGGTCACGACCACCTCAGGGAAGAATGGTCGGAGTGCCGTCGCGCTGGCCGGTGAAGGGCACACCCCAGATCGTCTGGTAGCCACCCTGGCCGCTGGCGACGAGCGGCAACACCACGCGCGCCTGCGTGCCCGTCGGCACGCCCGTCACGGGAAGGCCGGAGATCGTCGCGCGCCACCGCCGCGTGTAGCCCGAGGGCAGACACGAGAACTGGCTGGTCATCGGGTCGAGGCCGGGCTCGTCGGCGCTGAACGCGAAGCCAGCCGTGTTGCCGAACTCGCCGAAGTCCATCGGGCTCACGCCGGCCATCATGTTGAGGTCGAAGTTCCACTGGAAGAAGCCCTCGGTGGTGACCTTCTTCAGCGGCACGTCGAAGGTGATGATCAGCGTGTCGCCGTTGGCGATGTTGCCGCTCATGTTGAGGGCCGAGCGCCGCACCGAGAAGGCCGCTGCCATGGGCGCGCGGGGCATCGCCAGGTCGCCGCCGAAGACGAAGCCCGTGAACGACGCCGTCTGGGTGCCGCCGCCGGCCTCGGTGCCCGTCGCGCGCACCAGCAGGTTGTGCTTGTCGCCGATCGTCCACCCGTTGCCGGCCGCGGTGATCTGCAGCACGTTGCCCTTCACCACGACGCTGGTGTTCACCACGGTGGAGCAGTCCTCCTGGGTGGCGCGGACCAGCAGGGAGCGCTCGTTGATCGGCTGGTTGAAGACGATCCACACGCTCTCGGTCGGCTTGAGCAGGTTGCGAATGGGCGAGAGGCTGCCGCTAAGGCTCTCGATGTTGGTGGCGACGATCGACGGGGCGCCGCTGGCGCGGTTGTCGGGCAGGCGAAGGGTCGGCGTGCCGTTGGTGAAGAAGTCGCGGCCGCTGCGGCTGTCGACAAGGCCGCTGAACTCGTTCTCTCCGTCGCCGTCTTCATCGAGGCCCGAGATGACGAGCGTGTAGTTGGCCTGGCCGCCGGTGGTGCGCGCGAGCTCGCTGGGGGAGGGCACGTTCATGAAGGTGAGGGCGCCCGAGTCGTCGGACTGGCCCTCGAACGAGAGCTGGCCCAGCGGAGTGCCGAAGCCGGTGCCGCTGGTGAGCTGGAAGCCGGCCGGGTTCACCTCGAGGAGCGCCCGAACAGCGCGTGCCGGGCGGCCGTTGCCGGTCTGCACCTGGTACTTCACCGTGCCGTTGAGCTCGAGCAGCAGGAGCAGACCCGCGTTCGCGTTCGCGTCGTTGACCGGAACGTTGCCACCGCTCACCGGCACCGTCACGGGCACACGCACCGAGCCGAAGCCGTCCTTGAAGACGATGAGCTGGCCGGTGGAGCCGGCCGGAACGTTGGCGAACCGGAACGAGCCGTCGGCGCCGGAGTTGATGAGCGCGGTGAACCCCGAGCCCAGCACCAGCTGCACTCTGGCGTCGGCGAGCGGTGCGAACTTGGTGGTGGTGACGACGCCAGTGATCGATCCGACCGGATTGGAGGGGGCCACCTGCGTCACGGTGTTGGGCGCGCGGATGCCGTCGGCGATGCCGTCTTTGTTGGCGTCGGTCGGAGCGGGGGAACAGGCCGCGAGCGCGGCCAGAGAGAGGGCGATGAGTCGGTTGGTCATTGAGGGCTCCAAAAGGAACTTCCGATGCGGGGAACTTCCGGCCGCGGCAGTCTCGCCGGAGGCAACCGAACGTCAAGCTTCGCTTGGGGGGCAGCTGTCGGCCTATGCTGCGCGCCGTGCGAACGTTTCGATGGCTCGTGGCAGGTGGGGTTGGGGTGGTGCTCTCGGTGGGGTTCGCCTCGTGCGGAGGCTCCTCGACCCAGGTCACGATTCCGGCAAGCGGCGGCGAGCTCTGCACGCCGGACCGCCGCATCTGCCTCGAGATCCCTGCGCAGGCGATCCCCGAGACGCAGACCTTCCGCATCTTCTTCCCGTCGACCGATCGTCCCGGCGCGCAGCTGTCGGAGGTCTGGGACATCGAGGCGGTCGACAAGGATCAGTTCCGCTTTCTCAAGCCCGCCGTCATTCGGGTCAGGCTCGATGCGGTCGACATGACGCAGGTGCGTGACGACACGGTGCTGCGGGTGTTCACGTCTCGCGACGGCAACTGGGAAGTTCTCGGCAACCTCTTCTTCGATCGCGTTCGCAACGAGCTGCGCGGCACCACGAGCGTGTTGAGCACGTCGGCACTCAAGCGCGCGGTGTCGGCGTTCACGGTGCTTCGTGTCGATCGTCTGCCTGACGGTGGCATTCCGATGGAGACCGACGCAGGGCCACTGCCCGACTCGGGCGTCATCGTGATTCCTCCGGTGCCTGACGCCGGTCGGCGCGACGCCGGCGCTGGTGGTGGCTCGGCAGGTGGCGCAGCGGCTGGGGGCTCGGCAGGAGGCGCAGCTGGTGGTTCCGCAGGAGGCGCAGCTGGTGGTTCCGCAGGTGGCGCAGCTGGTGGCTCGGCGGGTGGCGCAGCTGGCGGCTCGGCGGGTGGCGCAGCGGGAGGCTCGGCGGGTGGCGCAGCTGGCGGCTCGGCGGGTGGCGCAGCGGGCGGCTCGGCGGGTGGCGCAGCGGGCGGCTCGGCAGGTGGCGCAGCGGGTGGTTCGGCAGGTGGCGCAGCGGGTGGTTCGGCAGGTGGCGCAGCGGGCGGTTCGGCAGGTGGCGCAGCTGGCGGTTCGGCAGGTGGCGCAGCGGGTGGTTCGGCAGGTGGCGCAGCTGGTGGTTCGGCAGGTGGCGCAGCTGGTGGTTCGGCAGGTGGCGCTGCTGGTGGTTCGGCGGGTGGCTCAGCTGCTGGTGGCTCGGCAGGTGGCGCAGCTGGAGGTTCTGCAGGTGGCTCGGCGGCTGGCGGCTCTGCAGCGGGTGGTTCGGCGGCAGGTGGTTCCGCAGGTGGTTCGTCAGGTGGTGGCTCGGCAGTCGATGCGGGTGACCCTGACGGCGGAGTTGATGGCGGGTGAGTTCCTCGTTCCGTCACCGTTCAGCGCCTTTCGCCGTCGCCTTCGTGCTGGGTCTCGTGGGAGGCGGGTGCGGAGCCGACAAAGAGGTCGCGCCCGAGCCCGTCGCGCCCGCGATGCAGCAGTGCCGCACCTTCGATCAGCTGATGCCTCGCTTCGTGCGGGCGATCTCCACCGGGCGCACTGAGAACCTCAAGACGGTCGTCGAGAACCAGTTGCTCAAGACGACGCGCGAGGACGAGCCGCCGCCGATCAACGACGTGCTGCGCATCATCTTCGCCACGCTGAACGCGCTCGCGTCGAAGCCGCCAGAGCCCGGCGGCACGAAAGACAACTACTGCGCACCGGCGAGCGCTCCGCCTCCGCTCAACCTGGCGAACGAAGTGTGCGAGATGCGACGGTCGCTCGACGTGCTGGTGCACCAGGGCAAAGGGCTCGACGCCATCGCGGTGATCGAGCCGCAGCTGCAGGGAATCATCGACTACATGACGGGCACCGGGACGTCGGCGGACAAGACCCCCCACTACGAGGTCGCCGCCGCGTTCTCGAACCTGTGCAGCAACACGATGGTGTGCAGGCTCTCGAATGGCCTCGATCTGATCATCGCGTTCACCGACTACGCGAACACCGCCCCGGGCCGGAAGCTGGTCGCGGACCTCAATACGCTCGGGAGCAAGCCCAGCCTCACCGCGTTCCTCGCGCCCCAGAACCTCACCGAAGACGGCTTCGTCTCGATCTCTCGCGCGCTGATCCCTGCGGTGCAGGGTGCCGATCCGCAGGCGCTGCAGAACGCGTTCGATCAGCTCCCGTTGTCAGCCGAGCTCAAGGCCGACCTCGGGCCCATCGTCGAGGACCTCAAGCTCATCCTCCAGACGCCATCGCTCATCGAGCCGACGCGCAAAGCGCTCAACTGCCTCACGGTGAGCGATCGCAACTCCGACGTGGTGCGCATGCTGTACCGCCTCGCCATTCGCGACATGCGGCCCGAGTTCGGCATCACCCGGCTCTCGCAGGTCTTCCGTCAGATCCAGGACGTCGATCAGCGCGGCTCACTCATCTTCCTGGCCAACACGCTCGCGAAGGCGGTGCGCAGCGACGAGATCGCGATCGCGTCGGCGGCGTCGACCTGCAAAACGCTCCTGTCGACCTCGGTGCCTGCCGGTCAGGCGCAGTCGAACGCTCAGCTCGCGCTGCCCGTCGTCGCCGATCTGCTCCGCAACGGACTGGTTCAAGAAGCCATCTGCGCGATCGATACGCTCTTGTTTGGCTGCTCCGGTGGCGCGCAGCCTGCCTGCCGGTGACGACCCCGGCGCGGTCGAGGTAGAAGGCGCCATTCATTTCTTCAGGAGGTCGTTCATGGTTCGCAGCTCACTCGTCGTCTTCGCCTTCCTCGCGCTCGTCGGTTGCGGCAAGGCCCCCGTTCAGATGAACAAGGCGCAGGCCGCCGAGTACGCGACGCGCATGTCGCGTCTCTCTGGGACGTCGGCCTTCAAGGCAGCCTCGGGCGTCGACATCATCAACGCGTCAGCGTCGTGTGAAGAGGGCGGCACGGTCGCGGTGAAGGTCACGGCCAGCACGTCGACGATGGGCGGTACGCAGACCGGCACTGCGTCGTTCGCGATCACCGGCAACGCCTGCAAGTACAAGACGGACGACGGCCGCATCTGGACGATGAACGGTGGGCCGATCACCTCGACGTACTCCGCGACGGGCACCACCTCTGGCGCCAACAACGCGATGCTCGCCCTCACGGTGCAGATGGACGGCGGCCCGATCACCGTCGAGACGGACACGGAGCGCGGCTCGATTCAGTACAACGCGCTCAAGATCGTCACCAACGTCGACACCAGCAACAACAGCTTCCGCCTGCGCAGCGCGATCACCGGCTCGATGACGGTCGATGGCGTGACGTACACGTACGACAACGAGTCGTTCGACTTCCGCTACACGATCGATCTGAATCCGTAAGAAGGAGCCGCGCTGCGGCGAGTTGCACGGCTCGCCGCGCCACCGACGAACTTTCTTCGCCCCGCGTCGCTACAGCGTCGTCAGGAGCTGCTTCGTCAGCATTCGCGAGACGGCGATGATCGGCGCCATGGTGTGGCTCGAGGCGCTCGACGGGAAGCCGCTCGAGTCGAAGACGTAGAGACCGCGCGTTCCGTAGACCTGCCCATCGGGAGCCGCCGCACCCTTCGACGCGTCGGGCGCGAAGCGAACCGTGCCCTGCTGATGCGCCGAGAGGAACGGCGCGCTGGTCGGGCGGAAGGGCAGCTCGTCTGCCTTCGCGAGGTCTGCCTCCGAGCGGATCCTCAGCGTCGGAGAGGTCGGCACGTAGATCTCGGTCGCTCCTGCCGCGAGGTAGAGCTGAGCGGCTGCGCGAACGGCGCGGCGGTAGCGACCTCGTTGTTCGTCGTCGAGCGCGTAGTCGATGCGCAGTCGGCCGTTCGACTCGACGCGCACGCGCCCGTGTGAAGCGTCGGGCACGAGGAGGAGCGCCGCGGCCAGCCTCGAGTACTCGCGCATGCGCTCCACGCCCGGAGCTCCCGGCTCGGGCAGCAGCGACGCCACGATGCCCGGGGTCCCCGAGATGGCCTCGATGCGGAAGCCCCACCACCCGTGCTCGCGGTGCTCGAGCTCTTCGAACTCGGTCACGGCGTACGACTGAGGAATGCCGCGATGAAACCGCACCTCGTCCGGGAAGATCGACGTGATCGGCAGCTGTGGCTGAAGCGACAGGTGGCGGCCGACGTGGTCGTTCCCGAGCCCTGAGCGGAGCAGCAGCTGCGCCGAGGCGATGGCGTTCGCCGCGAGGATCACCACCTTCGCCCGCACCGTGAAGGTCTCGCCCTCGTGGTAGCCCTTCGCGTCGAGCCGGCGGACTGTGACGCGCTTGAGCTCCTGGCCTGCGTCGTCGATGCGCACCGCCCGCGCGCGGGTGAAGAAGCGGGCTCCGGCTGCGAGCGCGTTGGGGATCGCGACGAAGCGCGGGTTCTTCTTTCGATCGAACGAGCACCCGATCAGGCACGTGCCGGCGCCGACGCAGCCGACGCGGTTGTGCTGCATCACCTCGCCGCGCCAGCTCAGCTTCTGCGCGCCCTCTCGGAGGATCCGGTTGTTCCGGTTCAGCTGCTCTTCGACGGGCGTGTTGGCCGAGAGATCCTCGAGGGCCCGCGCCGTGAACGGCTTCAGCGCTTCGGGTGAGAAGGTCTCGAGCGCGTACGTGCGTTGCCAGTGTCGCGCGACGGCGTCGGAGATCGGCACCACGTCGCACGCGTTGATGACGCCACCGCCTCCGAGCACGCGGCCCTGGAGCACCGAGACCGACAGATCCGACGTCGTTCGCCCGCCGCGGTCCTGGTACAGCTGGTCGTACATCGCGCCATCGCGCTGGGTGAGCTTCGCGCCCGTGAAGTCACCGCCTTCTTCGAGCACCAGCACGTCACGGCCGGCGAGCGCGAGCTCCCATGCCGCTGTCGCGCCGCCGCAGCCCGAGCCGATGACGCAGACCTCGACGGTGAGCTCTGCGGGTGGCGCGATCTGCGAGCAGTCGGTGATCGCGCCCGCGCTCATCCCGGCGCTCCCGGCAGCATCGGGCCTTCGTACGCGAGCGACGGCCACGCGGCGGGCTGATCGTAGAACACGAGGCAGAGGAACTTCCGGAAGCCCGCGGCGACCTGCCGGCGGAGGCCGTTGTCCGACTCGCCCCATCGCGTGAAGTGCGCGACCCGCTCGTCGACGGACAGGTTGCTGAACGTGGTGAGGCGGCGCTCGAAGAGAGTCGGTCCCAGCTCGAGGAGCATCAGCGCCTGCTTCGCCTCGTCGCGTGCCCAGGCAGGCTCGTCAGCGAGGTAGCCGTCGAACGCGAGGGCCAGGTCGAGCTGTGGTGCGCCGGCCGGGAGCGTCGACGACGGGAACATCGCGCCCGCGAGCGCCGCCATCGTCCGGTATTCGTGTGCGCTCAAGACGGCCAGTCCAACGACTGGTGGTGCCGAGCCCCGCAGCGCAAAGAGCCCGGCCGCGCCACCAGCAACCACCCCAACGCCTCCGCCCAGGAGCTTCAGCAACCGTCGACGGGGCAGGGTGGACGTCACGTCGACAGGGTAGCCCTCGTGCGGCCGCCACACCACGGACCCCGAGCGAACTGCTTGCTCGGCGTCATGGGCTCACTCGACCTGAGGAGCGATCTCACTGGGGGCGAACGACCGTGTTGTTCAGAAGCGCCAGCTGAACCGGCCGCTCGCGACGAAGTCATGCCGATCGTTCCCCACGACGGGCAGGCTGCCGCCGAGCTCGATGCCGAACGACGAGACGCGGAAGCGTGCTCCGATGGTGGGCGCGAGGTAGCTGATTCGACCAGCGCGGCCCGACACGTCCAGCACCAGCCCGAACCACGAGGTCGGCTGCCACATCGCTCCGACGAGGCCGAGCGCACCGATGCGAGGGTCGCTCCGTGCGCCGCCGAGGCCGACGGTGAGATCGATGCTCGCCATGCCGTGCACCTCGAGCCACGACTTCGGTCGCCACGAGACGGTGTGCCCGAGCTCCGCGCCGACCAGCCGCATGCCGGGAATCTCGAACGACGTCGGCAGCAGCACCCGGCCCGTGATCGCGCCAGAGAGCCGCTCCGTGTCGTAGACGACCTGCGCGACGCCAGCCGTCATGTGCCCGAGCGTGATCTCGATCTTCGTCAGCGTCGCGTTCTGCGTGAAGCCGAAGCTGATCGCCTCGAGCGTCGCGAAGATCTCAGTCGTCGGTCGCACGGCCCAGGAGCCGAACAGCGAGCCCTTCGCGCCCACGTCTCCGTAGAACGCCGGGGTGTCGATGATGCCGAGCCCACGCACGCCGAGGCCCACTTCATTGCGCGGGCACGCACGACGCCCGCTCGCGAGGTCGGCTTCGACGTAGCCCATCGCGATGGGACCTTCGGGGAGCCCGCGCGCGTCGGCAGACACGCAGCCGCCTCGAAGCGGCTCCGTCACCGGCTGGCTGACCTCCTGAGCGAGCGCGGAACTCGAGATCACCGCGATCAACACGAACGAACGCATCAGCGGCCTCCCTTCGCGCCCGGCGCGGTGAACTGTCCGTCACCCGTGCGATCGAGGAAGAACGGGTTGGTGAACGCGAGCGGATAGCCGAGCGTGACGTTCGCGAAGTCGAAGCCGGCCTCGCCTTCTTTCGGCTGCGGTGGATCGTTGAGCGGCCCGATCCTGGCGCCCATGCCGATGACGTCTTGCGCGTTCACGACGCCGTCGCCGTTGTTGTCGGTGGTGTCGGGGACGCCGTCGAGCGTGCTTCCCTGTCCGCCACCGAGATCGGCCGAGAGCATCAGCGGGCGACCGGCTTCGATCGACACCCAGGCATCACCGGTCACACCCGCGAGCAGCTCCGACAGCGCGACCTCGCCCTCGTATCGAACGAACGAGCCGGTCGCGGCGAATGGGTCGGCCGGGAGCGGCAGGTCTTTCACCGTCTTCACGATCTGGCCGTTCACCACGAAGCGGATCTCCTGCACCGGAATCCACGGCGCGGACGAGACCTTCACCCGCACCTTCGCGTCGGCCTTCGGAGCGAACGTCGTGGTGCTGTACGGCCTCGTCACGCCAGCGCTGTCTTCGATGGTGGCCTCGATGAGCGGCCCGTTGGTGCCGAGCGAGCGGCCATCGAGCACGCCGCGGTTGAGCGTGTTCACGTCGAAGGTCGGGCCCGGTTGCGTCGCGGCCGTCACGAGGTTGAACGGCATGCCCACGGTGTTGTCGGTGAGGCTGTGCGAGTCGGAGTTCGCGGTGCCGATCTTCTTGCGGCCCTGGTTCAGCACGTACCACCAGAAGGCGCGGTACTGCAGGAACAGGCCGTTGTCAGAGCCGTTCATCACTTCCTGCGCGTGGTGCCCGTCGTTCGCGAAGGTCGAGCCAACCGGCGTGCGCACGTAGATGCCGAGGTTGGTGCCGTCATCGGCGGCGGGCAGATCTTTCTGCAGGTCCATCGCGAGCGCGCGCGGGAAGCCCAGATCGCGGCCGAACTCCGCGACGGCCCACGGGTGGTTGAGCTCGATGAGCGGCGTGCCGGTGAACAGCGGCTTCGTCTTCTCGAACAACATGCCCGGCTCGACGAGCTCGTCATACGGGCCACCATTGCGAGGCAGCGACGGGTCGAACTTGAGCGGCCACATGTTGTAGTGGCCGATGACGAGAGGGAACGTCGACTTCGGGATGAAGAGGAACGGAATGTGGCCGGTCGTCTCGAGGCCGATCACCGTCGAGAGGCGCTGGGCGAGGCCGAGCTGCTCCACGGTGCGGGTGTAGTCGTAGACGACGTCGTGATCGGTGCCGACCGCGACGTCGAGATCGCTCGCCGAGAACGAGAGCACCCGGTCGAGGTCGGGGATCGAGCTGTCGAAGCTGGCCGCGCCGTGAATGTGGAAGTCGGCTGACACCGTGCCAACGGGCTTGAGGCCGACGAGCCGAGAGAGGGTGAACGTGACGGTCGAAGCGCCCGGCATGATGGTGACGGTGTCGCGGCCCAGCGACCAGAACGGACCGTGAAACGCGTAGACGTAGTACCGGCCCAGCGGCACCTCGGCCGTCGTCTGTCCCTGACGCACGAGCACGCGGTTGCAGGCAGGTGACGCGCCCGACGGAGTTCCCAGCCACGGCGCGCACGACGTGAACCGGCCGTGCAGCGTGCCCTGCACCTTCTCGCGCTCAGCCTGATCCACCGGCACCACGAAGATCTCGGCGTCGAGGCCCTGCATGTTGGCCGCGTCATTCACGCGGAACGAGACCGCGCCGGTCGATGGCAGCACGAAGGTGCCGAGATCGAGCCCGTCTTGCACCGAGGCGAACTCTTTCTCGAGCACCTTGCGGCCAAAGCTGTGCACCTCGACGACGTAGGACGAGCCAGCCGTCACGCGCGCGCTGAACGATCCGTCGGCGTCGGGCACCACCTGCGTCCACGGGCTGCGTTTCTCTGCTGCGGTCGACAGCGAGCCCTCGAGGATGAAGATGCTCGTCTCTCGCTCCGAGTTGAGCGCCAGCGCTCCGGGCCGTTCCACTTTGCCGCGCACCGTCGCGTGCGCCTTCTTCGTCACCTGCTGGCGCACGTCCATGGCGATGTCGACGGCGCCGCTCACGCCCTTCGAGTCGGCCACTGCGATGAAGCGCTCGAACACAAGGTAGCCACGAGGCGGAACACGAGTCCGCGGGAGCCCGGCTGCGCTCACCTGATCGCTGTTGAACCCCTCCATGGTGGCGTCGGTGCAGCTCGCGCTGGCGATCGACGAGATGCGGTCGTCGCCGGAGTGCCCAGCCGCCGCGAGGAACGGGAACGTGCGGAAGACGCCGTTGATCGTGAGCAGGTTGAACGAGGGGTGGTTGAAGCCGACGCCTTCGCCGGGCGTGAAGGGCAGTGCCTCACGGCCGCTCCAGTAGTATCCGTCGACGAGGCTCCACAGCTCGGTGTCAGTCGTTCCGTTGATCAGCTCGGTGCGCACCCGCACCCCGCGATCGCACGGACGCAGTTCGTAGCGCGTGAAGGCCACCACGTCGGGCCGGCCCTCGAGGGCGCCGCGGAGCTCGACCGCCACGCGCTCCGGCTTCTCGTCGATCACCTTCATCGCCGTGTACCGAATCGCGTCACCCGGGAGGATTCCGACGACCTGGAAGATGTTGTTCACCACGTCCTTCGGTTGGCCGCGCGGCGCGAGATCGAGAATCGAGCCGCCGTTGGAGTCGAGGTAGTTCTGCGTGCCGAGGCCCGCGATCACGACGTCGGCGAACGCGTTCGACAGCTTCACGTCACCCTTCGCGCCGAGACCGTTCCACCCTCCGGGCCGCTGCGAAGTCGACGAGATGGTGTCGATGGCCAGCTGCTCGTTCATGCCACCACACTCGAACGAGACCTTCGGGCACGGCGACGCGACGACACACGACGCTTCACCCGACAGGCAGCTCTCCTTCGTGCATGCGGAGCTCAACGCCACCAGCGCCACCACGACTGCGAGCCTCACAACCATTGATTCCACCCATTCGCTGCGTGGCAGGAGTCCCCGATCAGATCGAGGTACACCTGCGGGTTCGACTGCTTGATGGCGCTCATCGTCGAGAACGCCTTGATGCCTTCGAGGCCCTTTACTGCGGCGTCGAGAAGCACCTTCGCCTTGTTCACGGCCAGCTGCTGCTCCTTGGTCGGCTTGAAGCCCGCTTCGTTCTTGAGTCGCCCGACCGCCTCGAGGAAGTGGCCGTAGAACTTCACCTCTTGCGTGAGGATCTGCAGCTTGAATTGCGGCGCCTGCTGGAGCGCTGCGTCGTACTGCCGGCGCTCGGACTCGAGCCGGTAGAAGAGCACCGCGATCTGCGTGTCGAGGCGCGCGCCCCACTTCTTCTTCACCTCGGGGAACCGCGACCAGCTGAACACCGCCTGGAGCAGGTGAAGGCCGCCACACGAGTGCGCGTAGATGCCCTGCTTGCGCTTGGGCACCTCAGGGAGCCCCTTCTTCAGGCCCTCGGCCAAATCGGCCTGATCCTTCTCGAGCGCGGTGAGCGCGTCGTCCATCACGAGGTCGAGGGAGATCGGCCCGAGCTCGGTAGCGATGGTGCTGCCTGGCTTCCCGACCGCTGAGAGCAGATCGATCGTCCACGCGCCGTCTCTCCAGTAGTCGGCGTTCGAGGGCACGTGACGAAAGCCCTTCTTCACGCTGTCGACGAGCTGCTGCAGGGTGACCTGGCCCCACCGCGTCGGGAACGTCGTCGTCATCGGCAGCTTCGCGAGCACGAACGTCTTGGTCACGAGGTTCGTGTGCGGCTCGATCGGGGTCTTGTCGGCGCCGTAGCGAAGAAAGCCGTACGTGTTGCCAGGCCCCACGCCGCCGTCGGGCAGCAGGTTCTGATTCAAGAAGTCCTTCGTGATGACGTCGCTGGCTTTCCGGCCATCGTTCGCCAGGAAGTTCCCGCCGTACGCCGTCATGCCGTGCGCGAGCGCCCAGGGGTTCTTCGGGTCGGCGGCGTGGAGCAGGCATTGATCGAGCAACACCTGGTGGGCAGGCGCCTTCGTGGCGGACTGCGTCAACAACAACGACAGCGTGACGGCGGCGACGCTCATGGTGCCTCGGGGACGACGGGGTCTGGCCCACATTCACCCGCACGAAGCCTCGTGCGCGGCGTACATGCTCGTATATAGAGCCACACGGCCGGTCACTGAAGGGCGACGGGAGCCGCCCGCCAGAGGAGTCGTTTCGATGACGTCGTACAGAACGATGGTGCTCGCTCTCGCCCTCACGTCGGGGACGGCGGCGGCTCAGTACGTAGCCACCACCCAGGCGATCAGCGGCTATCCGTCGCTCACCAACCCGCAGGCGATCACGCTGACGGCGCCGAACAGCGTCACTGATCGCGGCCGGGCCACGGTGGCGCTCCCGTTTTCGTTTCAGTTCTACAACCGCCAGTTCTCGAGCCTCGTCGTCACGGCGAACGGCATGGCCTTCTTCGAGCCGTCGACCAGCCCGACCGAGGACTTCCCCTCGAACGTGGCGATGCCTTCGACCATCGAGCCCAACGGCGTGCTCGCTCCGTTCTGGGACGATCTCGACGGCAACAACGGCACCAGCGCAATGCGGCAGCAGGTCGTCAGCGGCCCCAACGGTCAAGGCCTCGCCATCGAGTGGAAGGATTGGAACCGCCGCTTCGGCATGTACACGCTGACCTTCCAGATCCGCCTCTGGGAGAACGGCGTCATCGAGTACTACTACGGCACGATGCAGGGCTCGGGGCAGGCCATCTCGGCCACCATCGGCATCGAGTCTCCGACGGGCGCGCAGGGCACCAACGCGTTGCTGGCGAGCAGCTGTCTCAACCGCACCGTGCCGACGATGCCGGTGCCGTCGTACGCGCACTGCGACATCGCCAGCTTCGATCCCATGAGCACGGGCTCGCCGATCACCTACGTGCGCTTCGGGCCGCCGCCCGGGGTCGACCTGCAGCCCACCCGGCTCCGCGTCACCAGCATCGCCCAGGCAGGAAACGATCTGCAGATCGGCGCCGAGGTCTCGATGCGCAACTTCGGCACCGCGACGTCGGCTTCGTTCAACTACCGGCTCTACCTCTCTGACGACACGCTGTTCGACTCGCCCTCGGCCGACGCCGGCATCGCCGACGTCGAGATCGTGACCGGAGCCCTGCCTCCCGGCCCGTTCTCGCTCGCTCCCAACGGCACCGTCACGAATGCGGCCACGGGCGTCGCGCCTCGGCCGACCGCTGGCACGTTCTACGTCCTGGCCGTCGTCGACGAAGACAACTCGATCGTCGAGACCAACGAGGTGAACAACGCGCTGGCGACGAGCACGCCGTTCTTCGCAGGTGTCGATCTCGTCGCCGAGTCGGTGAGCGGCCCGGCCTCGGCAGGCCCTGGCGACCCCGTCACCATCTCGTACGCGCTCACCAACCAGGGCTTCGACCCGGCCGGCGTGGTTCCGTTCAAGATCTTCCTCTCGGCCGACACCGTCTTCTCGATGGACGATCGCGAGGTCTTCTCCGACACGCGCGCGGTGCAGGGCGGTGAGAACGTCGTCGCGCAGTTGACCTTCACGCTGCCGTCGACGGTGCCCGCCGACGACTATTACGTGCTGCTCCAGGTGGACGACGGCCCCGCCGCGGGTTCGGTGGTCGAGGTCTCTGACGCCAACAACCAGGTCTTCAGCCGTGCGCGCATTCAGGTGCGACAGGCCGATCTGATCATGGACCGCATTCGGGTCGCGCGGCCCACGCTCCCGTACGAGACGGCCACGGCGGCGTTCTTCGGCGAGCCCATTCGTATCGAGGCCACCGTGCGGAACCAGGGTGGTGCTTCCGCTCCCAACGTCTCGGTCGTCTTCTTCCTGTCCGACAACGAGACCCTCAACGGTCTCTCCGATCCGTTCGTCTGTGAAGAGGGCCCGTTCGCGCTCGCTCCCGGAGCGACTCGCGTCATCGGAAAGACCTGCACGGTGCCGACGCGGTCCGTCGCCAACCAGCTGCTGACCCGCGGCCCGTACTTCTTCTTCGCAGCGGCCGTCGCGGCAGGGCTCGCCGAGACGAACCCGAGCAACAACTTCGCGAAGGCCGACCCGGTCACGGTGCGCGGCCCTGCGCCCAACCTCGTGCCGATCAACCTGCGCGGCCCGTCGCGGGTCGGCGTGGGTGAGGTCTTCGCGGTGACCCGCACCATCACCAACAACGGCAACCGGCCGTCACCAGCCGCGAAGTACCGGTACGTCTTGTCGGCGAACAACATCATCACCGTCGACGACCCCGTGTTGCCGATCGTGACGATGATGGGCGAGGTGAACGAGCGCTCCGTGACGCTCGCCGTCGATCAGCAGGACACCGCGACCGAGCTCATTCGAATTCCCCCGCTGCTCTCGCCGGCGACGTGGACGCTGGGCGTGCTGATCGATCCCGACAACCTCGTCGACGAGGTCGACAAGGCCGACAACGGGCTCTCGGGGCCGTTGGTCGTCGTCGTTCCGCAGACCCTCGGGCTCGATCCACCGTTCCTGCCTGACGCGATCGTCAATCAGCCGTATCTCGCCGAGCTCGCGGCCGCGGGCACCACCGATGCGGCGACCTTCACCATCAAGAACCCCGCCGAGCTCCCGCCGGGCATCGCGGTGTCGATGGGTGGCGAGATCAGTGGGACGCCGACCCGCACGGGCGCCTACGCCTTCACCGTCGTCATCCGCACCGCGACGCGCACGACCGAGGCCCGGCGCGGGTTGAAGGTGTCGCGCTCCACCGCCTCGCTGGTGCTGGTGTCGCCGCTGCTGCCGCCGCCTGCGCGGTTGCTGCCCTACGACTTCCAGCTCGGAGCCCAGGGCGGCGTCGGGCCGTACCGGTACCTCGTGACGTCCGGGCTGCTCCCGTCGGGGCTGAGCTTGGGCGAGCGAGGCCGAATGACCGGCGCTCCCGACAGCGCGCTGGGCACCGCGTTCCCCATCACCATCACCGTCGTCGACTCGGTCGGTAACAACGACTCCCGCACCTACGTGATGACCGTCGTCGATGCGTCGCCGTTCCGCATCACGAATGAGTCGCTGCCCGATGGCGTCTACGCGGCGCAGTACCTCGTCGACATCGTCGCGCAGAACGCCGGTGGTGCGCCGATCTCCCGCCCAGTGAAATGGCAGGTGCTCGAAGGTGTCCTGCCGCCCGGGCTCGTGCTCGAAGACACCGTCACCGAGCGGGTCATTCTCTCGGGGAACCCGACCAACTCGGGCGTCTTCCGCTTCCGGCTCGAGGCGACCGACGCGCAGGGCCGCTCCGACTCGGTCACGTACACGGTGTACATCGCGGGCAGTGGCGTGAAGATCACCGGTGAACTCCCTGCCAGCCTCGACCGCGGCGCCGCCGTCACCGTTCAGCTGAACCCGTCGAGCACGGTGACCGGCGCCCACTTCTTCACCCTCGACGGCGCACTGCCGCCGGGCCTCACGCTCTCGGAGACCGGCCTGGTGAGCGGCACGATCGCCAGCGACGCTCCGTATCGCAGCGCCACGATCAACGTCGGGTACGGCGCCTCACTCGAGAACCTCGTGACGATGCGGACGTTCCGCATGGACGTCGAAGCACCCGGCACGGTGACGCGTCGCGGGTGTGCGTCGACGGGCGGCGTGGGCGTGTCGAGCCTGATCGTGTTGCTCGGCCTCTTCGCTCGTCGTCGTCGCGGCGCGGGCATTATGCGCTGAGTCCCGGCAGGCGGCGGGAATAGGCTCCGGGCCTCCGTGAGCCTGCGACTTCGCCCACTCCTCGTCGCGCTGTCGTTCCTCTCGGCCGTTGCCCTGGGCGCGATCGCGCTCGGAGCGGTCATCGCGTTGATGCGGGCCGCAGGAGACGGCGTGCCCGCCCTCGGCCTCATCGGCGGCTCGGTGTGTCTCGGTGGTGCCGTCGCGGCGCTGGCGGTGACCCGCACGACGCGGCCGGGCCTCACCTGGTTCGTGGGACTCGTGGGCGCCTTCCTGATCGCGTTGCCGGTGGCGATGCTCGGGCAGGCTCCGACGCTCGTGGTGGCAGGACTCTCCTTCACGCTCGGAGCGATCACCGGGGCCGTCGTCGTCGGCGCCTCGAGGTCGCTCGCCGGTGGCCCCGATCTGCCAGGGCAGGATCTCGCGCAGACGCTCGGCGTCTCGATGCTGGGCGCCGCGGTCGGCGTCGGGCTCCCGCAACTGGGAATCATCGCGTCGGCCGGCTTCGACGGCCTCGCCCGCGCCGCTGGTGCCCTCGCGTTGCTCGTCGCGATCCTCGTGCTGGTGGCCGTGCGCGCCAGGGCCGTCACCGTCGAGGACGAGCCGCTCGCCGCCTCACCGTTTCGTCTGATGGGGCTGGGCTTCGTCGGCGCCTCGATGCTGGTGCTGGGGCAGGCCGTGCTGGTCGCGGCGATGGGAGAAGCGCCGCTCACCCGGCCGCTGACCGCCGTCGCGCTCCTGCTCCTCGGCGGCGTCTCGCTCGCGCTGGTGGCGGCCCGTGTCGGTCTCGATGCCGATCTCGGCGAACGTCGAACGACGGCGGCCGCCGGGTTGCTCTTCGCGCTCGCGGCGCTGTTGGTGCCGCGGTTGCCGGCCGCGTTCGTCTTCACCGAAGCCGTGGTGCGCCCGAACGCCGCGGCGTGGCTCGTGGAGCTCGTCTTTCGACTGGTGCTGCTCCTCGTCGTGCTGGCCCCCGTCTTCTTCGTCGTCGGGAACGCGCTCGGGTGTTCGGCGCGGCAGGGCGTTCGAACGGCCTCGAACGGTGGCCGGTGGCTCTCGGGCGTGCTCACCGGCGCGGCGGTCGGGTGGTGGGTGACGACCTCGGTGCTCTCGTTCACGTCACTCGAGTGGTGCTGGGCCTTGGCTGCGTGTGGCGCGTTCGCGGTGGCCTCGTGGGAATGGATGTCGTTCGTGCGCGGCGTGGTGGCGGTGAGCCTCACGCTCTGGCTGGGCGCGGGCTGGTCACGCGAGCTGCTCACCACCGGGCCGGCCACGGCGTGGAGACGGGTGATGCCGGCGCCTGGCGACACGACCGGCTTCGTTCACCTCGACGCCCGGAACACGGTGACGGTTCAGAACGATTCGTCTCGGACCATCGTTCGTGCTGGTGGCCACGTCGAGTGGCTCACGGGAATGGCGAGCGAGCGCGCGCTGCTCGGCGCTCACGCGGCGATTCTCACGGCGCCGGGCCAGGTGCGCTCTGCGCTCGTCCTGGGCGTGGCGCCCGGGTTGATCGAGGCCCTCGCGGCGCACGGCGTCGCGCGCATCGACGTGGTGGCCCCCGCGCCGGTGCTCGAGGCGGCCAGGGACACCAAGGTGTCGCTCGAGGGCGCGATCGTGCACGAGGCCGAGCTGCGGGCGTTCCTCGAGAGTTCGCGCGGCGAGTGGGATCTGATCGTGATCGTCCCCAGCCGCCCGGGGACCCCACTGTCGCGTGGCTTGTTCACGCTCGAGGCCTGGCAGGCTGCGCGTCGCCGGCTCTCCTCCGCAGGCCAGCTGGTGCAGCAGCTCGACCTGCTCGAGTCGAACTCGTCGCTGATGCAGACGGCGCTGCGCACGCTCCGCGTCGTCTTCCCCTCGGGGACGACCTGGGGCGGGGTGGGCCAGGTCTCGGTGGTCGTGGGGGACTTCCCGCCGGTGCTCGCGCCAGAGCGGCTCGACTTCCGCATGAAGCCGGAGCCGGTCGTCGCAGCCCTGAAGCCATTGGCGCTCGGGTCGTCGATGGCGCTCCTCGCCTGGCAGGTCCATTCGCCCGAAGGGCAGGCTCGCCTCGCCGGCCCGGGACCGACCTCGACCGATCGCCGGCCTCTCCTCGAGCTCGTGGTCCCGGTCGCGTCGTTCATCGATGAGATCGTCGACCTGGCGGACGAACGCCGGAGCCTCGACCCCACCTCCCTGGGGCTCTCGCAGCAGGCGCGTTCCCGGCCCTTCACGGCGGCGGAGTTCGAAGCCATTCACCGCGCCCTGGCCCGGCACTTCGCGGCGTGGGAGCCGCTGGTGCGCTCGTCGGCAGAAGGGTGGCTCTCGCTCGCGCCGGAGTCCGACGACGCCGTCGCGGCGGTGGTGCGATCGGCCCTCGCGCAGAACGACGTCTCGACCGCGGTGGAGCTGGTCGTGCCGAAGCTGCGCGTCGACCAGCCCTCGCCTGAGCTTTTGTCTCTGGCGATCGAAGCGATGACTGCGCAGATCAACCGTGAGTCGGCAGTGTTTCGTCTGCTCGACCCCGTGCCGCTCCGGAACCTCGGCCGCGAGACGCTGGCCCGTCACCCTCAACACGAGGGCCTGCGCACGGCCCTGTCGAAGCTCGAGGCCACGCCATGAGCCGCCAGGTGTTGTCCGTCTTCTTGATCCTCTCGGGCGGCACGGGGCTCGTCTACGAGGTGATCTGGTCGAAGGCGCTCGCCGACATCCTCGGCAACTCGGGCCAGGCCCACGCCATCGTGCTGGCGACCTTCATGGGCGGCCTCGCGCTCGGGGCCTGGCTCTTCGGCGGGCTGGCTGATCGGGTGCAACGCCCGCTCGCGCTCTACGGAGCCATCGAGCTCTTCGTCGGCCTCTACGCGCTCGCGTTCCCCACGGTGCAGCAGTTCCTGGGCGACACCTTTCTCTCGCTCGCAGGTGGGTTGTCGGAGTCGGCGCGGCCCGTGGCGAAGCTCTCGTTCGCGGCCCTGTCTCTGCTCGCGCCCACCATCGCGATGGGCGGGACGATGCCCGCGATGCTCAAGCACGCGACCCGGCAGGACCCGTCGCTGCGCGCCACGCTCGCACACCTCTACGCCGTCAACTCGTTCGGAGCGGCGCTCGGCGCATGGTTCGCGGGCACGGTGAGCCTGCCGGCGATCGGTCTCGCCGCGACCGCGCAGTGGGCTGCGGTGATCAACCTCGGTCTCGCCGCCGTCACCATCGGCCTGGCACGACTGGCTCCATCGAGATCGTCCCTCGCTGAGCGGCCGGCCGACGCCTCACAGGCCCGCTACGGCGCGAGCGCGACGGCTGCGGCGATGGTGGGGCTGGTGCTCTCGGGCTTCACCGCGATGCTCTACGAGACCGGGTGGATTCGGGTGCTGACGCTCGTGGTGGGCGGCTCGACCTACGCCTTCACGTGGATCGTCTGTGCCTTCATTCTCGGCATCGCGCTGGGCAGCTATTGGATCTCGAAGCGCCCCGAGACCGACGACCTGCGTCAGTTCGGCTGGCTCCAGGTGGGTGTCGTCGTCACGGTCGCGATCACCATTCCGCTCTACCTGTTGGTGCCGTGGCTGTTCCTCCTGGCGAAGTCGGTGCTCGTGCGATCGGAGCTCGCTTTCCCGCTGTGGCAGGCGCTGATGTTCGCGAGCGCGACCGTGGTGATGATCGCGCCGACCTTCTTGATGGGCGCCGCGTTTCCCGTCGGAGCGCGCGTCGTGGCTCAGGGCCACGCGACGGTGGGCCGGCGTCTGGGGCTCGTCTGGGCAGGAAACACCATCGGCACGGTGCTCGGCGCGCTGCTCGGTGGGCTGTGGTTGATGCCGGCGATCGGCCTCGAGCTGCTCTTCTCGGTCGGGTTGACCTTGAGCGGCGTCGGCGCCGTCTTCGCCGTGCTCGCAGCGCCCACCACGAAGCATCGCTGGCTGTCGGTGCCTGTCGTCGCGGTCGCCGTGGTGTTGTCGCTCACGGTGTTTCGCGGGTGGGGCCCGCTGCTTGCCCAGCTCTCGCCGTTCCGCGTCGAGCCCGAGATGGTGAAGCTCTCGTCGCCCACCACCTACTTGACGAACTACGCGAGCGCCTTCGAGCGGATCTTCGTCAAGGACGACACCTTCGCGACGGTCTTCGTCGGGAGGACGAAGAAGAAGGGTGGGCATCGGTTTTTGCTCGTCAACGGCAAGCCCGACGCGTCGACCGGCATTCACGATCAGGCGACGCAGGTGCTGCTGGGGCAGATGGGCATGCTGTTGGCGCCCCGCGCGCCGAAGCAGGTGATGGTGATCGGCGCAGGCGCGGCGGTCACGGTCGGCTCGGCCCTGACGCACCCACTGGAACGGCTCGATCTCGTCGAGATCAGCCCAGGGGTGCTCGAGGCCGCGCGCTATTTCGCCGACGCCAACCGCGGCGCGCTCGACGACCCACGCGTGCACGTCACCATCGACGATGCCCGCACGTCGTTGTCGCTCTCACGCACGCAGTACGATCTCATCATCAGCGAGCCGTCGAACCCCTGGGTCTCGGGCATCTCGTCGTTGTTCACCGAGGAGTTCTTCGAGGTCGTCGAGCGTCGGCTGGCGCCTGACGGCGTGCTGGTGCAGTGGATCCACACCTACGAGATGAACACCGAGCTGGTGCGGTTGGTGATGCGCACCCTGCAGCGGCGGTTCCCCGAGGTCACGGTGTGGCAGGGCGGGGAGGGCGATCTGCTCCTGCTCGCGTCGAGGAGCCCGGGCCTGGCGTCGAGCACCGAGCTCGCGGCGCGCCTCGCCCGGCAGGCCGTGCACGACGATCTCGTTCGCATCGACGTCGAGCTCGTCGACGGGGTGCTCGCCAGGCAGGTGATGACCTCGAAGCAGGTGGCGGCCTTCGCGGGGGACGGGCCCTCGAACAGCGATGATCACAACCGGCTCGAGTACGAAGCGCCCGTCGCGTTCTGGGCCCGGACGGCGGCGACGATTCCCGACTTTCGGGGCAAGCGGGCAAGCCCTGCAGGGCTCGCGCTCGAGCGTCACCTGACGCGTGAGCCCCTCGATGCGACCCGCGCGCGCGCCCTCTCTCTGTCGGTCGCATGGTCGACGCCCGACGATCACCCGCTGCGTCGCGCTGCTGCCTCGGTGTGGCTCTCGGTTGATCCCTCCAACCGTCAGGCGGCCCTCGCGCTCGGTGCCGTCGCTGCGCGCCAGGGAGATCCCGGCAAGGTTTTCACCTTGATCCCGCAGCCTCGCGATCTCGCGTCAGCCCTTCTGGAGCTGGACGCCACCACGCTCGAAGATCAGCAGCGAGAGGGGCCGTGGCTCGTGCATCGCCCGTTCGATCCCGCGCCGTTCTTGGCGTTGGACCCCGAGGACCCGAAACTCCAGAACGCGCTCAGCAGGGTCTGTCAGCGGCGCCAATGTGACCTAACGCCTTGAATTCGATGAGAAACGTCGCATCCTCCCGATGACGTATGGAGCGATGCGCGAGTCCCTCCGATACTGCATCAGTCTTCGAAACACCCACCGCGGTCCCCACCAAGGAGCACACCATGAAGAAGCTCAACAAGAAGCAGCTGATGAAGAAGGCCCGCGGTCAAGGCATGACTGAGTACATCATCATCGTCGCGCTCATCGCGATCGCGGCCATCGGCGTCATCACCCTCTTCGGCGACAACATTCGCAAGCTGTTCGGTGCCTCGGCCGACGCCCTCGCCGGCGAAGAGTCGGTGACCCCGGCCACCAAGACGTTCAAGGCCGCTGGCGTCGACACCAAGAAGACCCTGTCGACCTTCGGCGAGAAGAACAACGCCAACTACTGAGCCTGCGGTCCAGCTCGGTTGAACTCGATGCCGTCTCGGGAAACCGGGGCGGCATTCGAGTTTCTTGTGGTTGAGTCCTGCATCGTGAAGCGCGCGTGGCCCATCGTAGGCGTGCTGCTGCTCACGATCGTCTCGTTCCACTGGCTGCTGCGCGGGCAGGTGCAGGCCGCCAGAGATCTGTACGCGCAGTTCTTCCCCGAGACGCACGTGCTGGTGGAGCGTTGGCGCGCGCTCGAGGTGCCGCTGTGGCTGCCGCACGAGCGCCTCGGCCAGCCCTTCCTCGCGCTGCTCTACACGCAGGTGTTCTACGCGCCGCGGGTGGTGACGGGGCTGCTCTTCGGCCACGTCGTCGGCCCGAACGTGATGCACGTGTTCCACTGCGTGTGGGCGTTCAGTGGCGCGTTCCTCGCCTTGCGACGCGTGGGACGCTCTCGCGCAGCGGCCTTCATCGGTGGAGCAGGGTGGGCGTTCTCTCCCTTCTTCGTCGAGCTGTCGCAGAACCTCGCCTTCGCCTCGACCGCAGCATGGGCTGGGTGGACGTTCTGGGCCGTCGATGGCGTCGTTCGGACTCCCTCGCTGCGACGCGTGGCGCTGCTCGGGCTGGTGCAGGCCGCGACGTTCCACGCGGGCGCTCCCGAGATGTGGCTGTGGCAGGCGATGCTGGTGCTGCTGTGCGCGCTGAGCTCGCGTGCGCCTCGCAAGTCGCTCGTGTCGGTCGGCGCCGCGGGTGTCTGGGCTGCGCTCGGCTTCGCGGTGGTGGCGCTGCCGGCGGCCGAGCTGGTGCTCGCGTGGACGGATCCCACCGCGCGCGCCGGCGGCCTGACGGAGTGGTCGATGTCGTGGCAGCAGCTGGTGTCGATCGGCGTGCCCGACGCCGACTTCCCGCGAGCCGAGCCGTTCTTCGGGGCCGATCAACGCTTCTTCTTCACGCTGCTCCTCGGGCCGTCGCTGGTGTGGCTCGCCGTGGTGAGCGGCGCTCGTCGGCGCACGCGACCTCTCGTCTTGCTCGCGCTCGTCTGTGGCGTGCTGGCCCTGGGAGCGCATTTTCTTCCCGCGCAGTGGCTGCTCACGTTGCCTCCGTTTCGCTTCTTCCGGTTTCCCGTGAAGTACGCGGTCGGGCTGCTGTTCGCGCTCGCCATGCTGGCGGCGTTCGGGGTCGATCGGCTCCGCGCGCTGGCGCGTCGTCGTCCACTCGAGCTGCGTACCGTGGCGGCAGGTGCGGTGGGTGTGGCGCTGGGCCTCGTGCTCTCGGGCCGGCTCTTCACCGACGTTCGTGCAGGCTTCGTCGACGGAGGCCGGTGGGTGCTGCTCAGCGTGGTGGTGATGGCGTTGCTCCTTCAACTCCAGGCGCGTCTGGCCGGCCTCGTCATCTGGGTGACGCTCGAGCTGGTGGTGATGCCGCGTCGGGTCTGGCCTCCAGCACCAGCGGCGCGCTTTCTCGAGCCGTCAGCGCTGGCGGCGACGATTCGCGCCGAACCCCATGGGCGTGTCTCGATTCGCGTCGACAGGGATGATCCGGGCACGCCGTGGTGCACGACACCCGACGCTGACGAGGAAGCCGATCGGGTCGTCCTCGACAGCCGCAAACGCCTCTCGGTCTTGCGCTTCCTCGAGGAGGATCTGCGCAGCACCAGCGGCTACGGCTTTCGCGACCCGTGGAGGCTGGCGCGTGCGTTTTCGCAGGGGCCGGCCGCGTTCCAGCTCGCTGGAGTCACGCACTTCGTTCGCAACGCCGGAGAGCCGCTGCGCTTCGACGGCCCCACGCCCTCGCGGACGACCATCGACGATCTCTGGCTGTGGCGCGCGTCGACGGCGTTTCCTCGGAGCTGGATCGTCCATCGCGCCGCGACGATGACCGACGACGAAGCGTTCACCGAGCTCGGCACGTCGTCCCTCGCGCCGATGGAGTTCGCTCCAGTCGATCGTCCCGTCACCGTCTCTCCGCCGCCTGATGGATGCGTGTCGACCGTCACGACGCGGGAAGAACGGCCCGAGCTCATCACGCAACACCTCGTCGCCTGCTCGCCCGGCCTCGTGGTGCTGGCGGACGCGTGGTTTCCTGGCTGGTCGGTCGACGTCGACGGCACCGACGCAGAGGTCGTCCGCACCTGGGGCTTCCTTCGCGGGGTCGCCGTTCCGAAGGGCGAGCACCGCGTCACCTGGCGCTACCTTCCGTGGACGTTCCGCGTCGGCGCGTGGCTCTCGTCGGCTGCCTGGCTCGCCTTCGCACTGGCGCTCTGGCGTCGAGAGCTGTCCGTAAGTGCCTGAAATTCAGGCGCAGTTCGCGGAGGCCATGCAGTTCAAAACGGCTTGAACTATATGAACGGGCATGGATCCCTCGGTCGTCTTCCACGACTTCCTCAAGCAGGTGGACCAGTCGCTGGTGTCTCAGCTCGGCGGTGAAGCCCCGCCGCCCGAAGACACGCTGGTGGTCGCTGGTCGGCACCTCGTGCTGGGCGGAGGCAAACGCGCACGGCCGATGCTGGTGAAGATCTTCGCCGACTCCCTGGCCTTCCACGATCCGCGCCTCGTCACCGTCGGCATGGCGGCCGAGCTCATTCACGCCGCGTCGCTTCTCCATGATGACGTCGTCGACGCGGGCATGTTCCGTCGCGGCAAACCGACGGTGAACGCACGTTGGGGCAACACGGTGTCGGTGTTGTCGGGCGATCTGCTGCTCTCGGGAGGCCTGCTCGAGCTCGCGAAGGCCGACCCCCGGCTCGGCGAGATGGCGCTGTCGACGGTGCAGGAGATGACGCGCGCCGCGGTCGCCGAGGTGCAGGCACGCGGCAACCTCGATCTCTCCCTGGAGGCCCATCGCGCCATCGGTGAAGGCAAGACGGGCTCGCTGTTCGGGTTCTGTGGCCGGGCCGCGGCGACGCTCGCAGGCAACGACGAAGCAGGCCGGCAGTTCGACAGCTTCGGGCGGCGCATCGGCGTGGCCTTCCAGATGGCTGACGACGTGCGCGACGTCACCGGTACGGACGAAGGCAAGCCGCAGTACGCCGATCTCTCGTCGCGAACGCCGAACCTTCCTGTTCTCCTGGCGTGCGCCAAGGACGCGAAGCTCAAGCGCCGCATCGGTGAGGCGTGGTCGTTCGGCTCGCTCGGTCTCGACAAGGTGCGCGAGCTGGGCACCGCGGTGCTCGTCTCTGGTGCGCTCGACGACGCCATCGTGATGATGAACCTCGAGCTCGACGCAGCGGTGGAGAGTCTGGGGGAGTATGGCCGCACCGAGCTGGGTCAGAACCTGGTGCACTGGGCGCGAACCCTGGCCCGGGGAATGACCCTCAAAGGAGCTGCATGAAGGGCTACCTCTGGGCGCCGATCGCCACCACGCAGGTGAAAGATCCGGGCAACTGGGAGTCGATGGCCGTCGACGCCGTCGGCAACGTCATCGAGTTCTGGGGCTTCAAGCGCAACCAGGGCCGGGTGTGGGCGTTCCTGTACCTGCGAGACGAGGCGCTCAGCGCCGCCGAGATCGAGAAGGAGCTCGACCTGTCGAAGGGCGGCGTCTCGATGCTCATTCGGGATCTCGAGCGCTGGGGCGTCGTGCTGCGCGTGCGCATTCAAGGCGACTCGTCATGGCGCTACCGGGCCGAGACCGATCTCCTGCAGATGGCCCGCCGGGTGATCGAAGAGCGTGAGTTCGCCTTCATCTCCCGCATTCGCACCGACCTCGTCGAGGCCCGCAAACTGGCCGAGCAGGACCCGGCGGCTTCGAAGGCGAAGATCGATCGCATTCGCCGCATGGAGCTGCTCGCCGAGGCCACGGAGAAGGCCTTGTCGGTCTTCCTGAAGACGTCGCGCTTCGACGTCGGCGCGATGTTCGATCTGTTCCGTACCTGACAGCCCTTGCGTCGCGACGCCAACGTCGGCATCAAGCGACGCATGGACGCGCACTACGATCAGGTGATGAAGGCCCGCGACGGTGCGGGGCAGGGCATGAAGAAGTACTTCGCGTACTCGACGATCCTCGATCGCGAAGCCTTCCTGGAGTGGCGTGATCAGCACAGCTACGGCTTCTTCGATCTGCCGAAGGGCGAGCTCGCCGAGGCTGCCGATCTGACCCTCGTGTACGACTTTCCGTCGCGGTGGTGGGGCGGCCGGGTGGCTGGGCTGCAGGATGCTCCGGGTCACCGCGTGTGCGGCGTCGTCTTCGAGATCTCGGAGAAGGACTGGCCGATCATCTCGCACAAAGAAGGCGGCGTGACGGGCATGTGCATCGAGCGGCCCGTGCGCGTGAAGCTCACGTCGGGTCAGCTTGTCGATGCCATCGCGTTCACCACGAACCCTGCGCGGGCGAGCCTCGACGGTCCGGTGAGCACCAGGTTCCTCGAGGCGCTTTCGCGTGGCGCACGCTCGGCCGGCCTCTCGGAGGCCTGGGTCGACTCGCTCAAGTAGCGTTTAGAAACGCGCCTTCTCGGGGTCGAAGAACTCCGCGGGAAACGCGTCGGGCTTGAAGTCAGAGAAGTGCCACTTCTCGAGCAGCTCGCCTTTGAGGCCGTAGCCTTCGACCTTCATCGGCACGCCGGAGACGAGATCGGTGCAGATGCGCGTCTTGGCGTAGTCGAACGGCGGGCTCGCCGGTGGAGACGCGTACGAGCCGCAGTGCTCGCCCTTCTCATTCCATCCTTCGGGCACCAGCGGAAAGCCGCCCAGGGGCTTCGCGCGTTCGGTGTCACGCATGAGGCGAGCGAGGAGCGTGCCGATACCGGCCTCGCGAATCGTGTGGTTGCTGTCGGACTTGGCGAACGAGCTGTCGACGTTGAGCCAGATCGAGCCGGCGATCGAGAGCAGGCCGGCCTCGCGCACCCGAAACTCGTTCGCGCGCACGCTCGGGTTGTAGACGAGCTTCCGGCCCGTGCCCGGCCCCTTGACGAAGTGCAGCCGCACCGAGAACGGCACCTCGCGGATGTACACGTCGATGGTCTGCTCAGGGAGTAGCTCGCCCTTCACGCGCTCCTGCTTCAGCATGCGGTACGAGTAGGTGTTCAGGCCGACGACGATGCGCTGGCCCATCGCGAGGAGCTTCGCCTGCGGCGTGTCCTTCATGATGCGCGCGAGCTCTTCGCGTGGCGTCGACTTCACCAGCTCACGGCGCGCGGCTTCGCCCAGGGTCGTGAAATCGAGCAGCTCGTCGGCGCGCGAGGTCGCGCCCAGGCCCAACACCAACAACGTCACCCATCGGTACATGCACCGCATCATGCCTCATCGCGCGCTGGGACACCGTCGACGCGTGTCTGGACTCACTGCCGGCCCGGCAACGTCACGGAGTCAGGTCCGAGGTTACAGCGAAGCAGGGCAGGGCTGTCGCACTTCACGCTCCAACGCGGCGGTCTCGACCGCTTCGTGCAGCGCGCTCCCCACCGCTTCGGTCAGGGCGTCGGAGACGTCGGAGTCGGGATCTCGCGGCACGATTCGCCACCGCGAGCGACCCAGCCAGCGGCCTTCGACGCACGTCGAGACGTCCACCGTCGTCCAGCGCACCTCGATCTGCAGCTCGAGCTCGGTCGTCTGCATCATCAGCACCGAGGGCCGGTTGGCGCCGACGATGACCGGCCGTGAGTCGAGGATCACCGTGCGGCAGACGAGCTCGGCGCCATCGAGCCTGGTCGTGGTGGTGGGCCGGCTGGCGACGAACTCGGCCTCGACCCGCGCGCGCCACCCGGTCAACTCGATCACGCCATCGCCGGTGTCGCAGCGCACGCTGGGCCGAACACGAATCGATCGGTCGGTCGAGGCGGCGGGGCCCAACGACACCTGATGCGCGCAGCCGCTGAGCACGACGACGGCGAGCAGCGCTCTCAATGCGCGGGCGCGGCGGCGCTCTTCGGCTTCGCGTTCCACACGCGCGTGCAGAGCAGCAGCCCGATGATCGCCACGGGGATCATCGCGGCCGGCCAGTTGATCCAGTTCGAGGCCACCTTCGCGGCGTCGCCTTGCGGCAGCAGGAAGCCCACCAGCAGCGATTGCAGCCCGGTGCCCAGGTAGACGAAGCCGTCGATGATGCCGACCGCGACGCCGGTGTTCTTCCGGCCTCCGAAGTCGGCGCTCGCCGTTCCCGAGAGCATGCCGTGCACTCCGACGTAGTTGAGCGCCATGAAGACGAGCACCCAGCCGACCATCGGCGTGGCGAGCGTCGCGTACATCGCGAACGCGCCGATGGTGATGCCGCCGTAGAGCACCGAGGCGACCGGCCCACGACGCGAGTGGAAGACCTTGTCCGAGATGACGCCCGCCATCATGCCGCCGACGATGCCGAAGCAGCACAGCAGCAGGCCCCAGTTATTCGATACGAAGTCGTCGGACATCGACACCGACTCGGCGAACTTCGGGTACCACGACATCACGCCGTTGCGCAGGAAGCCGGTGCAGAACTCGATCGCGACGATGATCAGGATCACCGGGTTCGTCAGCATGCGAACGAAGACCTGCACCACGCTGGGCTTCGAGTCGTCGCCGGTCGAGGCGTCGCCCACGTCGAAGTCGGGGTGGCCGGTGTCACCCGGCGTGTTCTGCACGAAGAAGTACGAGAGCACCGTCGCGCCGACCAGCACCAGACCGGGAATGAGCGCCACCATCCACGGCTCGCCGGGCATGCCCTTGGCGATGGCGCGGCTCCAGTCGTAGCCGAAGTAGATGCCCAGCGAGATCAAGATGCCGAACACGCCGCCCTGCACGCCGCGCTCTCGAACGTGGAACCACGCCGCGTTGACCTTGACGATCGAGACCGCGCCGAAGCTCTGAAAGTACATGTCGACGCCGTAGAGAATCGCCAGCCACAGCACGAGGCCGCCAGGCGGCACGAAGCCGTTCGCGACGTTCAGGTAGACGAGGCCCGCCATGAGCAGGTTGGCGAACGCCGCGCCGCCCGCCGCCAGCAGCGTGGTGATGCGCCCGCCGAGCTTGTCGGTGAGCGGGCCATTGATGACGAACGAGACGCCGTACACGAGCGTGCCGGCCGCGAAGATGATGCCGAAGGCCTTGTTGTCCGTCTTCGAGCCGAGCGCCGAGGTGAGCGCGTTGACGTTGTAGCGGCCGAAGTAGAGGAACGCGTACGTCAGGCCGAGGGGAAACCAGTTCCAGAAGCGGCGGGTCTTGAAGGCCGCCGAGTGCCCGAGATCGACCTTCGGCAGCCGCCACAACACGAGCGCGATCACCCCGAGGAGCAGGAAGATCGGCACCAGGTTCGAGATCCACGCAGGCATCGACACGTCCCCTCGGTCAGGCGGCGCGCTCGTCTCACATGGCTTTGGGACGGTCAATGAACGGAATGTGACGTCCAAAATCCTTGAAATCGCAGGGCTGGGACTTCCCTGTCACCTCGTTGTCACGTAGAGTTCACCTCGTGGCAGACGACAGCAGTCGCGGGCTCTTCGAGACGAAGCTCGACATTCACGATCGCAAGCAGTTCGAGCTGAAGCTCGAGTACCAGCCGAGCGGCACCGACACCGAGTCCGAGTACTTCGTCGAGGCGACCTTCTTCATCCCTCGCGCGCTCAACATCTCTCCAGACACGTACCCGCGCGAAGACTTCTACGCCGACCTGCACAACTACGTGCGCTTCAAGACGCCGGTGCTCTCGTTCGAGGAGCTGCTGACGGGCGATCACTCTCCGCTGGTGCAGCTCGAGCAGCGCATGACCTTCGGCGTGCTCGGGCCCGAGACCGAGGTGATCTACGACGCGAAGATGCTGGGGTGCGTGCTGCGTGGCACGCTCCGGCGGTTCTCGCGCGGCATGAAGGAGCAGTGCGGCAGGCTCACCGTGGGGCTCGATGGTGGCACGCAGCCGATGCCGTCACCCGAGCTGCAGAAGCTGGCGCGACGCTCGATTGATTCGACGCAGCGGGTCCTGCAGCGCTTCCGCAGCACGGTCGCGCTCCTCGCGGACAAGTACGGCCTGGGCGAGAAGACGCGCGCCTCGTTGCGGCTGGTCGACGAGTACCTCTCGTTGCTGGTCGAGCAGTCGTTCCGGAAGATCGTCGTCCAGATGGACTCGATGCCCCGCGGTGGCGGCTACTCGGAGCTGCGCCGCGAGCTGATGGACGTCGTCATCGCGGACGAGAGCTATCGAAAGCTGCACGGGCTGGCGTCGGTGATCGCGCCCGACTCCGACAACGAGGAGTACACGCACCGCATCGGCTTCTTGAAGAAGTTCTGCATGAACATCCTCTTCCTCGACGTGCAGCGCTCGAGCCCGCGCAAGGCGTGGGAAGAGGTGTTGTTCGCGCTCGCAGCCGGCCTCGCCATGGCGTTCGCGCTCGGCGTCGGTCTCTTCGCGCAGACCCGCTACCCGCAGGTGTCCTTCAACTTCTTCGTCATCGCCGTCATCGGCTACATGATGAAGGACCGCATCAAAGAAGGCCTGCGCCGCCTCGCGGCTGCCTTCGCCGGGAAGTTCCTGTTCGAGCGCACCACCCGCATTCTCGACCCCGTCACCCACGAGGACGTCGGCGTCTGCAAAGAGAAGATCGACTTCGGGTCTGCCGTCGACGTGGCCGAGTCGATCACGAAGCTCCGCGAGCAGGACGACCTCATCATCGCGGCGAAGGGCGAGCTGCCCGAGAGCGTGATCCGCTACCGGAAGAAGATCGTGCTCGAGTCAGACATGCTCCCGCGCATCGCCGACGGCATCGTCTCGGGCGTCACCGACATCATTCGCGTCAACGTCGAGCGCATGCTCCACGACATGGACGACCCCGACTACACGATCGACTACGTCGACCTCGAGGACTTCTCGGTCGAGAAGCTGCGGGCGTCGAAGGCGTACCGGGTCGACGTCGCGTTCCGCTTCTCGGTCGACGACGGCAAACACCAGGAGACGACGGTGAAGCTCGTTCGCCTGGTGCTCGACCGAAACGGCATCAAGCGCATGAGCGAGATCACCTCGTCGCCCAGCGGCGTTCGTTCGAGGGTCACCATGCCCTCGACCCCGCCCGAGCCCGGCCGGTTGCCGAAGCCGACGTCCGTCGCGGTCTGAGCCCTTTTGACGAGCCACGTCGAGACTGCTCGCCAGCCCATGGCGCGAGAGAAACGACTGCGCTAAGCGCCGCGCCCCCATGAGCAAAGAGTTCGAGCACCGCATCGCCGTCGAGTGGCACAAGACCCTGGAACGCGCCCTGGAGCTGGCCACCCAGTCGCAGGGCAAGGGTGTGCTCGTCTTCGATCTCGACTCCACCGTGTTCGACAACCGGCCGCGCCAGGCGCGCATCGTGCGGGAGTACGGCGCGCAGAAGAACCTGCCGGTGCTCACGAAGGTGCAGTCGTTCCACTTCACGAACGGGTGGGATCTCAAGCACGCGTGCACGGCTGTGGGCATGCCCGACGCCGACGCCGAGTCGATCTTCCGCGACCTCAAAGCGTTCTGGGGCGCGCGGTTCTTCACCACCCCGTACTGCCGCGACGACATCGAGATCGTCGGCGCGCCGCGCTACTTGCACGCGTGCGTGAAGACCGGCGCGAAGCTCGTCTACGTCACGGGCCGGCACGAAGAGATGCGCGCGGGCTCCATGGAGGCGATGGCACGCTGTGGCATGCCCGTGCCCGGTGGCCAGGTGTCGTTGATGATGAAGCCGACGCTGCGTGAGAGCGACGACGCGTACAAGCGCGTGGCCCACCAGCTGCTCGAAGAGATGGGCACGGTGATCGCCGCGTTCGACAACGAGCCCACGCACGTCAACGACTATGCGACGCGCTTCCCGACCTGTCTGCCGGTGCACCTGGCGACCGACCACTCGGGCCGCCCCGTGACGCTCGACGAGCGGGTGATCTCGATTCCGCACTTCGCCTGGTAGGCCCGCCTCACCCCACGAAAATTGTGGCGTGGCTGGCTGGGGTCGCGATGTTACATGCCCCTGCGCTCACCGTACTTTCGACCGAGGAAACGCCCCCGTGCATAGCTCCGAGTTGTTGCTCACCATGTACCGGAAGATGGTGCTGGCTCGCCGCTTCGAAGAGAAGGCTGGTCAGGCCTACGGCCAGAAGAAGATCCAGGGTTTCTGCCACCTCTACATCGGCCAGGAAGCCGTCGTCGTCGGCATCAACGAGGCCATTCGCCCAGACGACATGGTGATGACTGGCTACCGCGATCACGTGCACCCGCTGGTGCGCGGCTCCGATGCGGGCATGCTGATGGCCGAGCTCTTCGGGAAGGACACGGGCTACTCGAAGGGGAAGGGCGGCTCGATGCACTTCTTCGACATCGAGCACCACTTCTACGGCGGCTACGGCATCGTCGGCGGGCAGATTCCGCTCGCGGCGGGCATGGCGTTCGCCTCGAAGTACCGCAACGAAGATCGCATCACCGTGTGCTCGTTCGGCGACGCCGCGGCCAACCAGGGCGCGTTCCACGAGACCTTCAACATGGCCTCGAAGTGGAAGCTGCCGGTGCTCTACGTCGTCGAAAACAACCGGTACGGCATGGGCACTGACATCGCTCGCGTCTCGGCCGAGCCGGAGATGCACAAGCGCGCTGCGGCCTACAACATGCGCGGCGCCACGGTGGACGGCATGGACGTGCTCAAGGTCCACGACACGGTGAAGGAGCTCGCCGCGTACATTCGTGCGGGCAACGGCCCCGTGCTCCTCGAGGCGTACACATACCGGTTCCGCGGCCACTCGATGTCCGACGCGGCGACGTACCGCTCGAAGGAAGAGGTCGAGCAGGAGCGAGCGCGCGACCCGATCACCAGGCTGCGCGAGGTGATCCTGAAGAGCCGACCGGGCAGCGAGGCGCAGCTCGACGCGATCGACGAGTCGGAGCGGAAGACCGTCGACGAGGCGATCTCGTTCGCCGATCAATCGCCTGAGCCGCCGCTGGAGGACATCTGGACGCACGGGCTGGTGGCCGATGGCGAGCCCGACGAGAGGCCCCGCGCGCGCGTGCGTGGAGCGACCGACGTGAAGTGGCCGTCGTACCCCACCGACTTCAAGGTGACGTGGGATCTCGAGCCGCGTGAAGCCCCGGCGCCCGCGCCATCGATGAAGAAGAAAGGAGCGGCCTGAGTCATGGCTGAGATCGCCTACCGCGACGCGCTGAACCAGGCGTTGCACGAAGAGATGGCGCGTGACCCGCGCGTGTTCCTGATGGGTGAAGAGGTCGCTCGCTACAACGGCGCCTACAAGGTGTCGCAGGGCCTGCTCGACAAGTACGGCAGCGCACGCGTGGTCGACGCGCCGATCAGCGAGCTCGGCTTCGCAGGGCTCGGTGTCGGTGCGGCCATGGTGGGTTTGCGCCCGGTCATCGAGATGATGACGTGGAACTTCGCCATTCTCGCGATGGATCAGATCGTCAACAACGCCGCGAAGGTGCGCCACATGTCGGGCGGGCAGCTGCGATGTCCGATCGTCTTCCGTGGCCCTGGCGGCGCGGGTGGCCGGCTGTCGTCGCAGCACAGCCAGGCGCTCGAGGCGAACTACGCCCACTTCCCGGGCATCAAGGTGATCGCTCCGGGGACGCCGGCCGACGCGAAGGGCCTGCTCAAGAGCGCCATTCGTGACGAGAACCCGGTCGTCTTCATCGAAGGCGAGCTGCTCTACGGTGCTCGTGGAGAAGTCCCGGACGGCGAGTACACGATTCCGATCGGCAAGGCCGACATCAAGCGGCCCGGCACGGACGTCACGCTGATCACCTGGTCGCGCATGCTGACGGCCCACGTGCTGCCTGCCGCCGAGTTGCTCGCGCAGCAGGGCATCAACGCCGAGGTCGTCGATCTGCGCACGCTCAAGCCGTTCGACAAGGAAGCCGTCGCCGAGTCGGTGCGGAAGACCAACCGGGTCGTCATCGTCGAAGAGGGCTGGCCGTTCGCGAGCGTCGGCTCCGAGCTGACCGACTTCATTCAGCGCGAGTGCTTCGACGATCTCGACGCGCCCGTCGCGCGCGTCACCGGCCTCGAAGTGAACATGGCCTACGCCGCCAACCTCGAGCGGGCGATTCAGCCCTCCGTCGAGCGCATCATCGAATCCGTCAAAGCCGTCCTCTACCGGTAACCCGTTTTCCTGCAGTGAAAGACCGACATGGCCGTCGCCGTTCAGCTGCCCGCGCTCTCGCCCACGATGAAAGATGGGCGCATCACCAAATGGCTCAAGAACGAAGGTGACAAGATCACCAGCGGCACCGAGATCGCCGAGCTCGAGACCGACAAGTCGAACCTCGCCATCGAGGCGTACGACGACGGGATTCTGCTCAAGATCCTCGTGAAGGCCGGTGACTCGGCTCCCGTCGGCTCGACGATCGCGTGGATCGGGAAGGCTGGCGAAGCGATCCCCGAGACGCCTCCTCCGGCTGCGGCGCCTGTTGCTGCTGCTGCTCCGGCTGCGGCGGCTCCTTCTGCTCCGGCGGCCGCTGCGCCCGCGAAGGCTGCACCTGTCGTGGCCTCTCCGGTCGCCCCGGCCGCGCCAGCGGGACGTCTTCGTGCATCACCGCTCGCGAAGAAGGTCGCCGAGACGCAGGGCGTGGATTTGAGCGGAGTTCAGGGCTCGGGTCCGAACGGTCGCATCGTGCGCCGTGACGTCGAAGCCGCGCTCGAGAAGAAGCCTGCTGGTGGCGCGCCGGTCTTTGCTCGCGCGTCGGGCGTGCGGCTGCCGCCGACCACCATTCCCGTGACGCAGATGCGCAAGGTGATCGCACAGCGGCTGACCGAGGTGAAGCCGGGCGTTCCGCACTTCTATCTGAACGTCGACATCGAGATGGACCAGGCGCTGAAGCTCCGTGAGGAAGCGAAGGCGCAGGAGCTGAAGATCTCGGTCAACGACGTGCTGGTGAAGGCCGTCGCGGTCGCCGTGCGTCGCTTCCCGCGCATCAATCAGGTGTTCGCGGGCGACGTGATCCAGCAACTCCAGAACGTCGACGTCGGCATCGCGGTGGCGATCGAAGACGGGCTCATCACGCCGATCGTGAAAGACGCCGATCAGAAGGGCCTCGTCGAGATCGCCGCTGAAGTTCGCGACCTCGCCGAGCGGGCGAAGAAGAAGGCGCTCAAGCCCGACGAGTACACAGGCGGGAGCATCACGATCTCGAACCTCGGCATGTTCGGCATCGACTCGTTCATCGCGGTGATCAACCCGCCGCAGGCGTCGATCCTCGCGGTCGGGAAGGTCGAGCCGAAGGTCGTCGTGCGCGATGGGCAGATGGTGATTCGGCAGATGATGTCGATGACGTTCTCGGGCGATCACCGGGTCGTCGACGGCGCGGTCGGAGCGCAGTTCCTGCAGATCGTTCGTGATCTGCTCGAGCACCCGATGCGTCTGCTGTTCTGAACCGTGCTCGAGCCCGAAGATCTCGAGCGGGCACAGCACGAGGCCAGCAGGCTCGGCGTCACAGTCGGCGTCGCCCTGATCCGGCTCGGGGCGATCGAGAACTGAAGGGACGACTCACGCCGATACCAGGCGGGCGGCTCCGAATGATCGCCACGGCACCGGGCACTCACGAGTGCGTCGCGAAGCCCGCCTCATGTCAGGATGACTTCATGTTCCGTCTCTGCGTTCTGGTCGTCCTCGTCACCGCTGCCGCCTGCAAGACCACCGAGGGCCCGAGCGGGCAGGGCGGTGCTGGCTTCCGCGCTGCGACCGTCGACGCACCGACGATGCCGATGCAGTCGATGTACGCGCTCTGCTGGCCAGCCACCGCGAGCGCACAGGAGCGGGTGAAGCTCCTTCCTCTGCCCGGTGGCGACGTCACCTTCGAGGCGAAGAACGGCGCGAGCAACAGCACCGGCTGGTGCCTTCGCGAGATCATCACCAGCTACCCCGTCGCGCAGCGACCGACCGCAGAACAGGAGCTCGCTCCACCGCCCGCGCCCGTCGATCTCTGGGCCGCGCTCGCGTGGGTGAAGCTGCTGGCCCCGGGACGCTTCGGCCCCGAACGAGGTCTGCTCGATCCCGCTCCGCTCGCCGCGGCCTGCTTCGGGAAGGGCACGGTCCGTGACGGCGTCATCGCCGTCGAACACGCACCGATCCTGTCCGTGCGAGGCCTCGCTTCGATCGAAGCCGAGCGCTGTCTCGAGGCCGTGCTCGCCAGCACCGCGTGGCCTGCGCCGAAAGACATCCGCATGCGGCTCGTCGCGCCACCTCGCGGGCTCGCCTCAGCAGGCGACGTCAGCCACTACTTCGCGCCCGACTCCGACGCGCTCGGCGTGCTCGACGCGCAGACGGTTCGCGACACCATGCGCACCATCAGCCCGAAGATCGGCGCCTGCTGGAACGAAACGCTCGTGCGGCGCGCAGGCATCGGCGGCGGCCGCACCTTCCGCCTCCGCACCGATCAGAACGGGCAGCTCGTCAGCGCGTGGGTCTCGTCAGGCCTCACCGATGGCACCCCGGCCGTCGACGCGATCCTCGATCGCTGCATCGCGCAGGCGATCAAGGGCCTGCGGTTTCCCGGAACCTTCGGTGACGGCGCGTACACCTGGGTCTTTGCGACGCGCTGAGCCTCGTCACCCGGCGAAGCTCGCCAGCACCTTCTGCAGCACCTCGACCTGTCCGGGATCGAACCGGGAGAACTGCGCGCCCATGCCCTTCGGCGAGAGCGCGTGATGGCGGACCTGACACGAGAGCTTGAGCTTGCCGAGGGCTCCGAGATCGAGCGTCACGCTCACGTTGCTGCCGATGGGGAGCTGCGCGCCTTCGAAGAAGAGTCCTCCGACGGACACGTTGGTGCACGTCCCGCGGACGGCGCCGCGCGGGCCTTCGAAGACGGCAGGGAAGGCGCAGGCATGTCGAGGATTGCTTCTCTTGTCGTTCATCGGAGCCTTCCGGACTGCAGCGAAAAAGCAGAGGGCGGCGGAGCCAACTCGCTCCGCCGCCCCCCTTGAAAAACGTTCCCCGCGTGAGCCGTGTGTGAAGCTTCCACTGAACCAAGGGGTTCAGGTGGGGATCAAATTCGAACTCCTTCGGCGTCCTTCCCGTGAGGAAAGGCATGCACCCGGAGCCCGAAACGACCCCCGTTTGATTGGTATCGGTTCGAGCGTTTGCTGCACATCACGCACCCCGCAGGGAACAGCCTGTTGAACTCGTGCTGACCCTCCAATCATAAGGCGACGGACATGCGTTTCAAGGGTGGTAACCTGCCCACACTGATGGAGCGCGCAGGTCGGGTCTCTTTTCTGGTGGTGTGCCTCACGACTTCGGTCGTGGCTGCCGCGACGCCGTCGGTTCCGGTGCCAGTGCTGCTGTCTGGCCCGTACCAGGTGGGCGAGCTGGGGGTCTTCAACCTGAAGGTCACCCGCAACGAAGTGAAGGGCGTCTACGTCTCGGGGGCGCGCTGCGACTTCAGAGTGGACGAGCCACTGCTCGAAGGCACGCTCGAGGGCTCGGTGTTCGTCGGCAAGCTGACGACCTGCCTCGAAGGCTCGGGCTGCGGCACCACGGGCGTCATTCCCTTCCTCGGCGTCGTGTCTGACACTTCGATCACCAGCTACCTCACGATTCCCGACGGCTGCTCCGCGCCTGGCCTCGACAACCGCCTGACGATTCAGATCGACTTTGCGTGGCTGAAGAAGCTCGCTGACGACGCCTGGCGGGCGCGCAAGTGGGACGCGGCCCTGCCGCTGCTTCGCCGAATGGTTCAGCTGCCCTCGGCCTCGAGCGATCCCAAAGTCTTCAACCAGCTCGGGGTGGCGTACAACCAGTCGAAGGCCTTCGCCGAGGGCCGCCAGGTCTTCGAGACCGCCCTCGAGCTCGCGATCAGAAACGGCGCGCCCGCTGAGCTCAAGTCCGACATCTACTACAACCTCGCCTGCGCCGAGGCCGGGGTTGCGAATCGCGAGCCCGTGATTCAGGCGCGTGCGATCGAGCACCTCCGGCAGGCCATTCAACTCAATCCCTCGGCGCTCCTTCGTGAGGGCCTCGCGACCGACGCCGATCTCGACCCGCTGCGCGGCCTGCCCGAGTTCCAGAAGCTCGCCGGCACCCGGAAGGGCCCGCGGTGACGCTTCCCACGCGTGTCGGCCGGTGGGAGGTGCTGAAGCCGTTGGGGAAGGGCGGGATGGCCGAGGTGTTTCACGTGCGGGGCGTCGAGGCTCCGTTCCTCGGCAAGGAGTTCGCGCTCAAGCGATTGCTCGCGGCGCTCCAGGCCGATCCGGAAGCGGTGCGCCTCTTCAAGGCCGAAGCTGAGCTCTCGAAACACCTGCACCACCCCAACATCGTCGAGGTTCACGACGTCGGCCGTGAGGGCGACTCCATCTACATGGTGATGGACTTCATCGACGGGCGCGACGTCGGGCAGATCGTCAAGCGGTGCCGCCAACGCAAGGTGCAGTGGCCGGTCGACTTCGCCGTGTACCTGACCAAGGCGCTGCTCGATGCGCTCGAGTACGCACACCACGCGACCGATCCAGAAGGCCACCCGCTCGGCGTCATTCACTGCGACGTCTCGCCCTCGAACTTCTTCGTCTCGCGCACCGGAGAGCTCAAGCTCGGCGACTTCGGCGTGGCGCGTTCGCTGCTCGAGGGCGGCCCCGATCAAGTGATGGGCAAGCCGTACTACCTCTCACCGGAGGCGCTCGAAGGGGTGCTGACGCCGCAGGTCGATCTCTGGGCCGTCGCGGTGACACTCTACGAGCTGATCACGCTGCAGCGGCCCTTCCAGGGCAAGACGCCCGACGAGGTGTTCGATGCCATTCGACACTCCCGCTACGTGCCGGTGCAGCAGCTGCGCCCTGACGTGCCGTCGGTGATCGATGGGTTGCTCGCGCGCGCGTTCGACGCCGATCCACAGCACCGGTACCCGTCGGCCGCGGCCTTCGCCGAGGCGTTGATGCCGCTGTACGACGAGCGCGTCGGAACGCCGCTGGCCATCTCTGCCGTCGTTCGTGGGCTCTTCGGCACGACGGACTGACCGCCCGCGCGGCGCCTGATCAGCGACGCGGTCACCTGAATCGACTGCTGCGCCCGGGTCTCACGATCGCGCGCGAGACCGGCGCGATGAACTCAGTCGACGAAGCGCGTCACCGGCACCAGCCGCACCAGCGCGTTCACGACCGCGTCGAGCTCCGCGACGGTGGTCGTTCGACCCAGAGACAGTCGGAGGGACGACTGCGCCTCTGCTGCGGACAGCCCCATCGAGGTGAGCACGTGCGATGGCGTGAGAGAGCCCGACGCGCAGGCGGCGCCGGTCGAGACACAGATGCCCTCCAGATCGAGCGCGACCAGCAACCCTTCACCGTCGACGCCCGGGAAACAGAGGTTGCTGGTGTTGGCGACGCGCGCCGCTGTCTTCCCGGCGATGCGGGTGTCCGGCAACGCCGTGAGGATCCGCTGCTCCAGCTCGTCCCGCAGCGTGGTGAGCCGTGCGCTCTCGGCGTCCAGTGACGCGAGCGCAGCGTCGAGGGCGAGCACCAGGCCTTCCGCCAGCGCGACGCTCTGCGTGCCGCCACGGCGCCCATTTTCCTGATGACCGGGCACGAGCGGCGCCACGTCGACCTGCCGTCGGTTGATGAGGACGCCGACTCCTGCGGGGCCGCCCAGCTTGTGGGCCGAGAACGAGAGCAGATCAGCCGGCACCTCGCGGAGCGTCGCTGGCACCTTGCCGATCGCCTGCACGGCGTCGGTGTGAAAGACGATGCCGCGCTCGACGCACGCACGAGAGACGGCCTCGACAGGCTGCCGCACGCCGGTCTCGTTGTTCACCCACATCAGCGAACACACGGCGACGTCGTCGGTGAGCGCGTCGATCATTGCCTGCGCCGACACCGCGCCGCTCGAATCGGGAGCGACCCGCACCACGCGACCGCCCAGCTGCTCGACGCGCTTCGCAGCGCCAAGGACGCAGGGGTGCTCGAGGCTCGAGGTGACGACGGTGTGCCGCTCGGGCCGTTCGCGCGCGGAGAAGCCGCCGATGATCGCGAGCGCCGCGGCTTCGCTGCCTGAGCCCGTGAAGACGATCTCTCGCGGGCTCGCAGCCCCGAAGTTTTCGGCCACGCGCGCTCTCGCCGCGTCGAGACGTTTCCGTGCCGCGCGCCCCACCTGGTGCACCGACGACGGGTTGCCTGCCGTCTCGGCAAAGGCTCGGGAGAGATGATCGGCGACCGCTGGCAGCAGCGGCGCCCCGGCGTTGAAGTCGAGGAGGATCACGTCTCTTCCGAGAGGAGCGACACGCCACGCTCACCCTCGACGCCGAACGCGGCCTTGAACCGGCGAACGACTTCGCGCTTCACCTCGGCCCGGTTCGCCCGCTTGCCGACGAGCGGCAGTCGCGCGCCCGCCATGCTGCCGTGCCCACCCGCCGAGCCGCCGAGCCCTTCGCACACCTCACGAATGAGCCGGCCCGCGTTCATGCGGCGATCGGAGCACCGCAGCGACAGGTACAGCTGGCTCCGGAAGCTGCCCGACGCGAGCGACCACTTCGCCTCTTCGAGGAACGACAACCGCTCGGCCACCTCGGCGACCATGTCGGGCGAGTACACCTCTCCGAGATCGGTGATCACCGCGCCCGTGAAGAGGCGGGCCTTCTCGATCGCCGCGTGGAACAGGCGGAAGTACCGGAGCGGGAGCTGCGGGTGTTCGATCTCGGCCAGCAGGTTGCGGTCGATGCGCGGGAACAGCCACAGGTAGCAGTCGACGTCGGGGTCGCGGGTCTGCCGCTCGAGGTCGCGCGTGTCGGCCTTGATGCCGTAGTAGAGCGCCGTCGCCAGCTCGGGCATCGGCTCGATGCGCGCCGCCCGGACGTACTCGGTGAGCAGCGTCGAGGTCGCGCCGTAGAAGTTCGAGCCGAGGTCGGCGAACGCGTTCACCACGCCGTCGTCGCGCGTGGGGTGGTGATCGATCACGATGTCGGCCGTCACGCCCTCGGGCAACGAGTGGTTCTTCACCGACTGCTGCGTGTCGACGAGCGCGAACAGATCGTACTGGCTGGGCTCGATCTGCGAGATGGGGAGGATCGGCAGCTTCAGCACGCGCACGAACGCCGAGTTCTCGGCCCGGCCGATGATGCCGCCGTAGGCGACGTCGGTAGGAATGCCGAGCCGCGAGTGCAGCACCGTGGCCAGCGCCACCGCCGACGCCATCGAGTCCGGATCCGGGTTGTCGTGGGTCAGCACCAGACAGCGCTTGCGGTGCTTGAACAGCTTGCGCAGCCGCTCCACCTTCGCCTTGGCGGTGAGGCTCGAGACCGTCAAGGCGATGGCTGAAGAACGCACGGCGCGCGCTCGGGTCAGCGGTACGCGCGACCGAGATCGCGGAAATACTTGAGGCCGTTGTCGAGCGAGTTCTCCATCCAATCCATCAGGGCCTTGGAGAAGACGATCGGCGAGCCGCGGAAGGTGTCGAAGTACTCTTTGCGATCGGTCGACGGGATGATCACCGGCAACAGGCCGTTTCGGAGCAGGATGAAGTTCGAGAGGAACCGGCCGACCTTGCCGCTGCCCTCGGTGAACGGGAACACCTGGATGAAGCCGTGCTGCACGCGCGAGGCCTGCATGATCGGGTGCAGCTCGCGGAAGTCGGCGCTCGCCGTCCAGTCGATGAGCTTCTCGAGCGCAGGCTGGATCTTCGCGGGCTGCGAGATCTCGTGCACGTAGGTGCGGTGCAGGGGCATGTCCTTGCGGAAGCCCTGCTTCTCGCGTTCCTTGGCGAGCTCTTTCTCGGTGCGCTCACGGCGCTCGGCCAGCGCGCGGGCCTGCTGGGCGTCGGGCGTGTTGCCGGTGACGAGATCGTGAATGCGCTTCACGTACGTCATGGTGAGCGCGGCGTTCTTCTTCGAGGTCTTCGCCTCTTCTTTGATGAAGTCGAGCGCGGCCTTGTGGTTGCGGATCTCCCAGACGATCGGGAGCAGGCTCGCCTCAGCCGCCACCGCGCCGGGGTGAAGTGCCGCCGACAGCTCGTGCACCTCGTACACCGTTCCTTCGAGCGCGCTGTCGTGTCTCACCCACGACATCTCGAATCGGTCGAGGAAGTCCTGCACCTCCGGCCGCCGTTGGCCAAGGAGGTCTCTCAATTGCCGCGTCTTGTCTTCGATCGACTGAAACCGCTCTTTCACAGGGCGGCTCTTTACTCGGCTTCACGGCATTCGTCGACCGAAAACTACCAAACTTGATGATTTTCTTAGGGAATTCGACCGTGTGGGGCGAGGTGGGAAGCCCGCGAAATCGCGCAAGTGAGGCTCGGCGGAGCATGGGAATCGAACCCACCAGCCGACGCTCGCGCGCCAACTCAACGGTTTTGAAGACCGCACCGTTCACCAGACCGGAAGCTCCGCCGTGGCGGTGCGTAGCACGAAGGTGCGCGCGCTCGAACACGCGCGTGGTCCAGCTTCAACTCGCCGAGCTTCAGTCCAGGCCGCGTTCGTACAGCTCGTCTTCGTCGAGGCCGAGCAGGTGGCCGACCTCGTGGAGCACCGTGATGCGGATCTCTTCGAGCAGCTCGTCGCGGCTGCGCGCAAAACGCTCGAGGTTGTTCTGGTACAGCGTGATGCGCGCGGTCTCGTGATCGGAGGCCTGTACCGGACTGCGCTCGTCGATGGCCTGGCCGCGGAAGACGCCGAGGATGAGCGGTGAGATGCCGCCTTCCTTCAGATCGTCGTCCGAAGGAATCGGCTGCACGTCGATCACGCAGTTGTCGAGGTGCGGCTTCGCGTGGTCGGGGAGCGCGGCGATCGCCTCCTGCACTGCGCGGTCGAACGCTTCGGCGTCGAGGTGCACGGCCGGAGGGAAGTCGTCGGGCGCGAGCGCGGTGGCCTTCTCGAAGAAGGGCTTCGGGTTTTCTCCGCGACGCTCCGCGAGCAGGCCGAGGTAGTGATGGGCCCAGGGCTCGTCGGGGTAGTCCTTCGCGAGGGTCTGGTACGCGCGCCGCGCTTCGTCGAACCGAGCGAGCTCGAAGAAGGCCTGGCCCTGCTCCAGCTGCGCCTCGGGGTGATGAGGGTCGACGTCGAGCGCCACGGCGAGGCTCTTGAGCGCGTCGGTGAAGTCTCCCAGTTGGTTGAGGGCCGTCGCGCGCAGCAGCTCGGACTCGAACAGCAGCTCCTCGTCGCCACGAATGAGCGCCTCGCCTTCCTCCAGCAACTCGAGGCCCTGCTCGATCAGATCCCGATCGTCTTCGGCTTCGCGAACGAGCAGGTCGGCCTCGGCCAGGACCCACGCCGGGTTCTTCGGCTCGAGCTGGCGAAGGCGCTCGTAGGTGTCGACGGCGTCCTGGAGATCGCCCGCGGTGCGGTGCGCGACGGCCTTGAGGTCGAGCGCGTCGACGTCGTCAGGCTCGTCTCGCAGCATCTCCTGGGCGATCTTCAGCGCGTCGTCGGCGTTGCCGGCCTCCAGCGCGTCTTCGGCACGTTCGATCAGCTGGGCGAAGCGGGCGTTGGGCACACTCCTTTGTCAGGGCGGCGCTATCGAAAGTCAATCGTGAGTGGTACACCCCGCGCCCATGTCGGAGCCCGAAGCGCCGCCAGATCAACAGCGCTCCATTCTCGTCGTCGACGACGATGAGTCGACCCTGCAGATGATCGGCACCTTCCTGCGGCGCCATGGCTACCGCACGATCACCGCGGCCAACCCGATCCGTGCGCTCGAGCTCCTCCAGACCGAGTCGGTGCACCTGGTGATCACCGACCTCATGATGCCGCACGTCGATGGCATCGCCTTCACCCAGCAGATCCACGCGATGCCGAACCACGCGCACGTGCCGGTCATCTTGATCACCGCCTACGGCAACGACGCGCTGACCGATCAGAGCATGCGCAAGGGCGTGGCGCTGACGTTGTCGAAGCCCCTCGAGCTGTCGAAGCTGCTCGATCTCGTCGGCTTCGCCACCCACTGAGGCTCGGCCGTCTGAGTCGGAGGCGCTGCTTCGCCAGTTGACTTTGGGCGTTGGCTCCTTAGGTTGGCGCTCGCTGCGTGCGAGTGCTAATCGCACGATCGCAGGAACATCAAGCCCACGTCATTTCAGGAGGTTGAAGTCATGGCTGCTAAAGAAATCCATTTCCACCAGGGCGCACGCGAGCAGATTCTCCGCGGCGTTCGAATTCTGGCTGACGCGGTCGCGGTCACCCTCGGGCCCAAGGGCCGCAACGTGGTGCTCGAGAAGTCGTTCGGGTCGCCGACGATCACCAAGGACGGCGTCACCGTCGCCAAGGAGATCGAGCTCGAGAACAAGTTCGAGAACATGGGCGCGCAGATGGTGAAGGAGGTCGCGTCGAAGACCTCCGACATCGCCGGCGACGGCACCACGACGGCCACTGTGCTCGCGCGCGCGATCTACGAAGAGGGCCTCAAGCTCGTCGCGGCCGGCCACAACCCGATGGACCTCAAGCGCGGCATCGACCAGGCGGTCGCGGTCGTCATCGCCGAGGTGAAGAAGCTGTCGAAGCCCGTCAACGGCAAGAAGGACATCGCTCAGGTCGGCACGATCTCGGCGAACGGTGACGAGACGATCGGCAACATCATCGCCGAGGCGATGGAGAAGGTCGGCAAGGAAGGCGTGATCACGGTCGAAGAGGCCAAGGGCCTGGAGACCGAGCTCGAGGTCGTCGAAGGCATGCAGTTCGACCGCGGCTACATCTCGCCGTACTTCGTCACCAACCGCGAGCGCATGCTGACCGAGCTCGAGGACGCGAACCTGCTCATCAGCGAGCGGAAGATCTCGAACATGCAGGACATGATCCCCGTGCTCGAGCAGGTCGCGCGCGCCGGCAAGCCGTTGCTGATCATCGCCGAGGAGATCGAGGGTGAGGCCCTGGCGACGCTCGTCGTCAACAAGCTGCGCGGCGTGCTCAACGTCGCGGCCGTCAAGGCTCCCGGCTTCGGCGATCGCCGCAAGGAGATGCTCAAGGACATCGCCGTGCTCACCGGCGGCACCGTCGTCAGCGAAGAGCTCGGCACCAAGTTCGAGAGCCTCACGCTCGCCGATCTCGGCAAGGTCAAGCGCATCACCATCGACAAGGACAACACCACCCTCGTCGACGGCAGCGGCAAGAAGGCCGACATCGACGGGCGCATCAAGCTCATCCGCACCCAGATCGACGAGTCGACCAGCGACTACGACAAGGAGAAGCTCCAGGAGCGGCTCGCGAAGCTCGTCGGCGGCGTGGCGGTGATTCACGTCGGCGCGGCCACCGAGACCGAGATGATGGAGAAGAAGGCTCGCGTCGAAGACGCCATGCACGCGACCCGCGCGGCCGTCGAAGAGGGCATCGTGCCCGGCGGCGGCGTGGCGTACATCCGCTCCCTGGCGGCGCTCGACGCGCTGAAGCTGGGCGGCGAGATGGACTTCGGCGTCGAGATCATCCGCAAGGCGATCACCCAGCCGCTCTGGAAGATCGCGACCAACGCCGGCGCCGAGGGCGCGGTGGTGGTGAACAAGGTCAAGGAAGGCACGGGCGCGTTTGGCTACAACGCGCGCACCGACGCCTGGGAAGACCTCGTGAAGGCTGGCGTCATCGACCCGGCGAAGGTCACGCGCTGCGCCCTGCAGAACGCGGCCTCGGTCGCGTCGCTGCTCCTCACCACCGAGGCGATGATCGCCGACGCGCCGAAGAAGAAGGCCGGTAAGGGTGGCGGCGGTGGCGGCCCCGACTACGGCGGCGACGACATGGACATGTGAGTCCACTGACTCACTGACGTGAACGAAGCCCCGGTGGGCTCCTTCGATGGAGTCCTCCGGGGTTTCGTGTTTCTGAAGCAGGTGCGCGCGCGCGGTCTGGTGTGTACGAAGGGCGCCATGCGTTCGACGATCGTGGCGTGCTTCGTGGTGTTGACGGGCTGTGGGCAGATGATGATGACGGTCGACGCGGGGCCGCCCGAGCTGATCTGCGACCCGGCGGTGACGACCCCGGTGACGCTCTCGGCGACCGTGCAGGCGCAGATCTTCGATAAGCAGTGCAAGAGCTGCCACAACGCGTTCGACGCCTCCAACGGCGACTACAGCGACGCGGCGCGCACGGCGGCAGCGGTGGCGAAGAACTCGAAGGTGGCGCCGGGCCTCAAGGTGCTCGAGCCCAACAACCTCGGCAAGAGCGTGTTGTGGCTGAAGCTGAACAACCGCAAGGGGCCCGCGGGTGAGACGCTCGGCGGGGTGATGCCCCCCGGTGGAGCGCTGCCGGCCGATCAGCAGAAGCTGGTGAAGGACTGGATCTGCACTGGCGGGACCTGAGGTCAGTCTCTCCAGAGCTCCGGGTGCTCGAGGCGAAGGAGCTCGGTCAGCAGCGCAAGCGCGCGCCGGGGACGTGGGTCGAGGTCGGCGAGCGTGCCCGAGACGAAGCCCGAGAGCGCCCACCACGACGGTCGTCGAACGACCGACTCGAGGTCGGGGTGTTGAGCGCCCTGAGCCCACGCGCCCGTTCGTTTCGGCAGCGTCTGGCCATCGCAGGTCAGCTCGACGTTGATGGCGCCTTCCCACTTCCGCACGGAGGCAGGTGCAGGCGCTGGGCGCTCGAGTCGTGAGAGGAGCGCCTGCCAGGCAGCCGTGTCGAGCGGCTGCGTCGTTGGCTGCCGGTCGAACGTGGCCACCGCCAGCGCCTCAGGGGCGATGGTTGACAGCACGTGGAGCATCCCGTGCCCGACGCCGACTGCCGCGACGATGACGAGCTTCTCAGGCCGGGCGCCGTTCGGGCATCGGAGCCGGACGGGTGCCTCGAGCGCAGCGCCGAGCGAGACCACGCCTGCCGTTACGCAGAGCACCAACAGGATGAGACCGACGACGCGACGTCGCGTGCGCACGACGCCTCAACGACGACGCCACGCGAGCATTCCCAGCCACCTGGGCTGCGCAGAAGCCCGCGCAGCCCGACTGCGACTACTTCTTCTTCGGCGCCTTGGCGTCCTTCGCAGGCGCAGGGGCCGGAGCCGCCGGGAAGTTCGCGTCGAGCACCTTCTTCGCGCTCGACTTCACCTGCTCGCTCTTCGAGTTCTTCAGCACGTCGAGCAGGGCTTCCTTCGCGACGCCGGTCTTCACGTCGTCGAGCGAGGCCAGCATCATCTCGCGAATGTCGTCGCCGTTGAACGCGTCGTCGGTCACCAGCACGGCGATCATCGGCGCGAAGTCGGGGTTGTCGCGCAGAGCCTTGTTGTCGGCGAGGCGGTTGAAGAGCTGGCGGGTGAGCTCGGGGTTGCTCGCGTTCTGCATGAGCACTTCTTTGATCGACGCGATCACCTCGGGGCCTTCCATCGAGCCGAGCGCCTCGGCGGTGCGACGGAAGAACGGGTAGCCGCGGCCCCGCTGCGTGACGATGGCAGACTTCAGCGAGGCCAGCGCAGCGGCGGTGTTGATGCGGGCGGCTCCACCGGCGAACGCGCCGAGGAAGTTGATGTCGATCTCGCGCTTGCCGAGCTGCTCGAGGATGTACGCGTGGCCGTCGGGAGCGTCTGTCTTGCCGAGCATCTCGAGGGCGGCGCCGCGAACGCGGATGTAGCCGAGCGGATCGTCGTTCAGGTTCTCGGGCTTCTTGGCGAGCTTGAGGCCGATGGCGGCGAAGTCCTTCGGGAGGCGCTTGAAGCGTGAGTCCGTGAGGCGCTTCATCACGGCCTCGCGCACGTAGGGCGACGGGTCCTTCGCGAGCAGATCGAGGATCGCGTTGAGCGCGGCGTCGGTGGGGCGCGCTTCAGCCTCCATCTTCGGGTTGCCGAGCTCGCCGAGCAGGTTCCACGCGGCGATCAGGCGCCAGGTCGGATCAGGATCGTACCGGCACGAGTCGATCCACTGCTCCTCCGACACGGTCGTCTTGTTCACGCGCACCAGGGCTCCGAAGTCTTCGTTCCAGTTGACCCACTGCGGAGCCGCCGGCACGTCGAAGGTGACCTTCACCTCGGGCTTGTCGACCAGGATCGTCTGCTTCACCGTGTACTGCGGCTCGTTCTCGCGGTGGATTACGATGGGTAGCTTGAACGTGAACGGGCCCTTCTCGCCGGGGTTCGAGTTCTGCTGGCGAATCGTCACCGTCACCTGCGAGCCGCTGAAGCTGAACTCCGGGTAGATGACCGGGTAGCCCTTCTTGTTGATCCAGCTGTCCTTGAAGCCCTTCAGGTCCTTGTCCTTCTCCTTCTTGTTGGCCTCGAGCACGGCCTTGAAGAAGTCGTCGGTGGTGACGCTCTGGTACGCGTACTTGTCGAAGTAGGCCTTGAGGCCGGCCTTGAACTCCTTCTGGCCGAGCCACAGCTCGAGCATGCGCGCGACCGAGGCGCCCTTACGGGTGGTGACGGCGTCGGACGACTCGGCGGCGGTGGCGCCCTTCATCACGAGCGCGTGGGAGCGCGGGCCGTCTTCCTGGCGGAAGTAGTCTTCGACGATCGCGACGGTGCGCTCGACCTCGACCTGCTCGTTGCCGTTGGCGTCGTCGTAGGTGAGCTCGCCGAGGTGGGTCGTGATGCCTTCGTCGAGCCAGATCTCGTCCCACCACTTGCTGGTGACGAGGTTGCCGAACCAGTGGTGCGCCATTTCGTTCGAGAGGAGCTTCATCACCACCGGCCGCGCGAGCTGGTCGTTCTTCACCTCGACGTTCACCTTCGACTCACGCATGAAGATGAGCGAGGTGTTCTCCATGCCGCTCCAGAAGAAGCGGGGCAGGGCGACGATGTCGAGCTTGGGCCAGCCGTACTTCGCGCCCGTGTAGCCGACCTGGAAGTTCCACAGGCTCTTGAGCTCGTTCACCACGACCCACGCGCGATCCTTGCGGCCCGGCGCGACCCACATCGTCGACGGAAGATCTTCGTTGATCACCACGGGCTCGAACTGGCCGATCGCGATGCCCGTGAAGTACGTGGAGTGCGGCTTTTCCTGCTTCCACTCGACGCGGCGAAGGTTCTTGCCGTTCTCCTGAAAGACCTCGTCCTTCGTCTTCACGCCGTTCGAGAGCACCGTGTAGCGGCTGTCGACGATGGCGTAGAGCTCGAACGCGGCCTTGTCCCCGGGCTGATCGTTGTTGGGGAAGAAGCGCTGGGCGAAGTGCGGCTGAAAGTGCGTGAAGAAGTACGGCAGCAGCTTGTCGTTCTCGGCGTCCTTCACCTGGAAGAAGCCTTCGTGCTGGGTGCCGGCCTTGCCCGTGTACGAGATCTCGACGGTGACCTCTTTGTTCGCGGCGAGGCCCGGAGCCTTCAGCGTCAGCGTGCCGGTGCGCGTCTCGGGGTCGTACTTCGGTGACGGCGTCGCGGGCTTGCCGTCGACGAGCGCGAAGTCGACCTTCAGATCGTACGCGTCGAACTCGAGCTCACCGGTGGCCTTGGTGATCTTCAGCTTCGCGATCAGCTTGTTCTTGAACGTGCCGTCCTCGGCGAGCGTCGTCTCGACGCGGTAGCTCTGCGCGTCGTACGGGCGGTTCTTGGGGAGGAAGGCTGCAGGGTTTCCAGCAGCCAGGACGGAAGCGACCAGGAGAGTGAGCGTCATGCCGCGGCTTCTATGCGATCTGCTCCATCACCGCATCGACGACGAACACCACTTCACGACGCGTCGCGCGGCTCGATCGGAAGCAACCCGCCGGGGGGATCGACGGGGGCCAGCCAGAGGACGGCGAGGGGCGGCAGCGTGAGGGTGAGCGAGCCCGGCTGACCATCCCACGGGCGACGATCGGCCTTGCGCGGAGCGTTCGAGACGCCCGAGCCGCCGAAGCGCTGATCGTCGGTGTTGAGGATCTCGGCCCACCACCCTCCGCTGGGCACGCCGACGCGGTAGTCGTGGCGCACCTCGGGCGTGAGGTTGGCGATGCAGACGACCTCACGGAACGGGTTCTGGCCGCGGCGCACGAAGGCGTAGACGCTGACGTCGGCGGTGTCGGCCTGAATCCACTGGAACCCCTGCGGGTGGAAGTCGGTCTCGAAGAGCGCGCCTTCGTGGCGGTAGCCCTCGTTGAGCGCCGAGACGAGCGTCATCAACTTCGCGTGCGGGTCCTGCTGCGTCAGGTGCCAGTCGAGCGAGCGGCCTTCGCTCCATTCCTGGCGCTGGCCGAACTCGCCGCCCATGAAGAGCAGCTTCTTGCCGGGGTGCGCCCACATCCACGCGTAGAGCGCGCGCAGGTTGGCGAACTGTTGCCACTCGTCGCCGGGCATCTTCGCGAGCATCGACTTCTTGCCGTGCACCACCTCGTCGTGGCTCAGCGGCAACACGAAGTCTTCGGAGTACGCGTAGAGCAGGCCGAAGGTGAGCTGGTGGTGATGCCAGCGGCGGTGAATCGGGTCCTTCTCGAAGTACTTCAGGGTGTCGTGCATCCACCCCATGTTCCATTTGTGGGTGAAGCCGAGACCGCCCTGCGCGACGGGCCGTGAGACGGCGGGCCACGACGTCGACTCCTCGGCCATCACGACGACCTCGGGGTGCTGCTTGCGCATGACCTCGTTGAGCTCGCGGAGGAAGAGGATTGCCTCTTCGTTCTCGCGGCCACCGAAGCGGTTCGGAATCCACTCTCCGGCGGCGCGCGAGTAGTCGAGGTAGAGCATCGAGGCCACCGCATCAACCCGGAGCCCATCGATGTGGTACTCCTCGGCGAGGAAGAGCGCGTTGGCGATGAGGAAGTTGCGCACTTCGTTCCGCCCGAAATTGAAGATGAGCGTGCCCCAGTCAGGGTGCGCGCCTTTTCGCGGGTCGGCGTGCTCGTACAGCGCGGTGCCGTCGAACTGCGAGAGCGCGAACGCGTCGCGCGGGAAGTGGCCGGGCACCCAGTCGACGATCACGCCGATGCCCGCGGCGTGCATGGTGTCGACGAAGAAGCGGAAGTCGTCGGGGTGGCCGAAGCGCGCGGTGGGCGCGTAGTACGAGCTGACCTGGTAGCCCCAGCTGCCGCCGAACGGATGCTCGGAGATCGGCAGCAGCTCGATGTGCGTGAACCCGAGCTTGGTGACGTGCTCCGCGAGCTGCGGCGCGAGCTCTCGCCACGTCATCGGCCGGTTGCCCTCTTCAGGCACCACGCGCCACGAGCCGGCGTGCAGCTCGTAGATGCTCATCGGCTGCTTGCTGCGATCGGCGGTCTTGCGGCGCGCGAGGAACGCGTCGTCGCTCCAGCGGTAGTGGTGGAGGTGATGAACGACCGAGGCCGTGAGCGGCGGCACCTCGGTGCGGAAGGCCATCGGGTCGGCCTTCATGAAGGGCGCGCCGTCGCGCGGGTGAATCTCGTACTTGTAGCGGGTGCCGTCGCTGACGTCGGGCACGAAGAGCTCCCACAGGCCGCTCTGGCCCATGGAGCGCATCGGGTTGAGCCGGCCGTCCCAGCCGTTGAAGTCACCGACGACGCTGACGCCTTCGGCGTTCGGAGCCCAGACGACGAAGGACGTGCCGAACACGCCCTGGTGCTGCATCGGGTGCGCGCCGAGGCGTTCCCAGAGGCGACGGTGGGTGCCTTCTCCGACGAAGTGGAGATCGGCCGCGCCGAGCGTCGGGACGAACGTGTACGGATCTCGGAGCGTGAACGACGCGCCGCCCGGGTAGTCGACGTGCACGATGTACGAGGGGATCTCTTTGGTCGGCAGCCGGCCCTCGAAGATGCCGGGGTAGTCAGGGCGGGGCTTGAGCGTGTGCTTCTTGCCGAGCGCTTCGATCTCGACGCGGAAGGCTTCGGGCCGGAAGACGCGCACGAAGACGTCGGTGGGGGTCTGGTGGGCTCCGAGGACTGAATGCGGGTTGCCGTGCCTCAGTGAAACCAGTCGCGCCAACGCCTCGTCTGACATGGCGCGGACTCACCACAGGATGTCGGGTGGGGCAATCGCGGCGTTGGGGCTACCGGAGGGACAGGCTCAGGTCGCCGCGGAACACTTCTCCACCGTCGGCGCTGTTACCCGTCACGTACACGCCGGCGTCGCGCACCATCAACAACAGCGACAACGGGTCGAACGTGCCTGCCGATCCGGTCCCCGTTGGGTTGAGCGGCAGCGGAACGATCGGATCCCCCGTGCCGCCCTGGCTCACCGACGCGCTCGCCACCGGCCCGCTCTCGGTCCAGTTGAACTCGAACGATCCCGCGACCGGAATGAACCCACCATCGGTCTCGAGCACGAGCTGACCGCCACCGCCGTACTGGCCGGTCGATCGCCGGACGAATTGCGTGAAGCCGATGATGCTCCCGCGCGGAACGATCTGGCCGCGGAGTTCACCCGTCCGCTGCGCCGCCGACGTCAGCACGAACGACGTTCCGAACGCCGACACCGCCTCGGCCTGCGCGCGCGACAGCGCCACGGAGCCCGTGAACGGACTCGTGATGCCGCCGTCGTTCAACACGACGAAGTTGAAGACGCTCCGGCCGGCGGGAGCGCCGATCATCAGCACCGCGGCCGTCGGAGCGAGGTTGGTGAAGGTCATCGACCACGAGAGCGAAGCTCCCGCGTCGTCCTGTGACAGCCTCGCCGTCGCCTGGCCGCTCGCCATCGTCGTCACGGGAGGAACGTTCTGCCCACCCGACAGCCGTGCCGTGTAATCGCCAAGAATGACGCGCGCGGGCGGAACGCCACCATCACCGGTCGGGCTCCCAGCATCGGAACGGCCCGCGTCCATCGGCCCGAACGACGGAAACGTCGGCAGCGTCGACTTCACGACGCACCGGCCGTCGTCGCAGGTCAGCGCGCTCTTCGACGAGATCTTCAGGCAGTCGAACTGATCGACGCACTCCTCGGCGCAGCCCAGGACAGACAACGAGACGGCGAGCACTGCGGAGCGTCGAAGCATCTCGGGCCCTTGTATCGAAGCGCTCGAAGGGTTTCATCGGAAACGCACCCCTTCCCTCGGGAGGCGACAGACGAGTAGGAGCCGTGTGGTGCGAGTCCTCGTCGGTTTCGTCGCGGTGGTGCTGGTGGCCTGTGGTCCCGTCGCGGCGCCCACCGGTCCGGTTCGTTCCTGCGAGCAGGTGATTCGCTTCGCTCCGGCGATGAGCCGCGACGCCGTCGGTGTTCGCGGAGAGTGGAATGCCTTCGCGGTCGAGCCGATGACCCGTCGTTCGGACGGCACGTGGGAGTGGCGCAAGGTGCTCGAGCCGCGCGTCTCTGGCTACGCGTACCGGCTCGACCTCGGCAATGACGAGCTCATCCTCGATCCCTCGACCGGTTTCACTCGGTGGGTCGGCCAGACGGAGCACTCGCGGCTCTTCGTTCCCGATTGCGCGACGCCGGTCCTCGAGGTCTCGAGCTTTCAGGCCACCGCGACTGGCGCACTCACGCTCTCGCTCACCGCAAAGCTCGGCTCCGCGAAGTCGCCGCTCAAGGCGCCGCGTCTGTCGCTCGATGGGAAGGAGCAGACGACGCCGTTCGATCGACTCACCGGAGCCGTCTCCTTCGAGACGTCGGGACTGGCCGTCGGCAAGCACACCGTGAAGGTGACTCTCGAGGACGACGCTGGAAAGATCGCCGAGCCGCTGCTCCTGCCGTTCTGGGTCGAGCCCGAGCCGTTCAAGTGGGAGGAGTCGATCCTCTACTTCGTCTTCACCGATCGGTTCCGCGATGGCGACGCGTCGAACAATCGACCGACCGCCGCCGTCGCGACGCAGGCGAACTACCAGGGCGGAGATTTCAAGGGCATCACGCAGGCGATCGAAGACGGCTACTTCGATCGGCTCGGCGTGCGAGCACTCTGGCTCTCTCCTCCCGACGCGAACCCCGACGGCGCGTTCGATGGCTCGTACAACCAGAAGTACACCGGGTACCACGGCTACTGGCCCAGCCAGCCGCGCGCCGTGCAGTCGCGCTTCGGCACGCTCGACGATCTGAAGGCGCTCACCAAGGCGGCGCACGCGCGAGGCATTCGTGTCCTCACTGACCTCGTCCTTAACCACGTGCACGAACAGCACCCGTACGTGGCGCAGCACCGCGATGACGGCTGGTTCAACATCGGCAACGGCTGCGTCTGCGGGACCAACGGCTGCGGCTGGGAAGAGAAGCCGCTGGTCTGCTCGTTCACCAACTACCTGCCTGACTACAACTGGCGGAACACCGCGATGGGCGATCAATTCGCCGCGGACACCCTGTGGTGGCTCGAGGAGGCCGATCTCGACGGTTTCCGCCTCGACGCCGTGAAGCACCTCGATCACATCGGCGGGCGCACGGTGAACCAGCACCTCGCGAAGATCAGCGCGATCACCGGCGTCGACTACTACCTCGTCGGAGAGACCTTCACCGGCGCCGACGGCCGCTCGCAAATCCGCGCGTACATCGGCCCGCAGGAACTCGATGGGCAGTTCGACTTCCCCCTGTACTGGCCGGTGGTGCAAGCGTTCGCGCGTGGTGACTCGCTGGTGCCGGTCGACGAAGCCGTCCGCGCGAACGAGGGGTACTACACGCCGGAGACGATCAACTCGCCCTTCCTCGGCAATCACGACGTCGCGCGCTTCATCTCGATCGCCGCGAATCAGATCGAGAACGACGCCGCCGGTCAGGCCTGGGGAAACAACAAGCCGTCGCCCACCATCGACAGCGACGAGCCGTTCCAGCGCATGAAGTGGGGCTTCGCGTTCATCCTCACGCAGCCCGGCGTGCCACTCATCTAC
>JAUXRI010000195.1 GCA_030681895.1 Myxococcales bacterium
GCTGCGTTGCCGCCTGCTGCGTTGCCGCCCGCTGCGTTGCCGCCCGCCACGTTGCCGCCCGCTGCGTTGCCGCCCGCCACGTTGCCGCCTGCTGCGTTGCCGCCCGCTGCGTTGCCGCCCGCCACGACGCCCGCATCGACGCCCTGCGGCGCGGGCGAGCACGACACGGCAAACGCCACGACCAACACGAATCGTTTCATGTGGAGTCTCCGGGGGACCGCGCGAATTCGCGACTGTAGACCCATCTGAGACGGTCGGCGTGCCGCTTCTCTCTCGGCCTCGACTCGCCGATTCAAGTCACCCTCGCTCGGGCGCTTCCTCAGCGAGAAGCGGAAGGCGACGCAGTGACCTCGGCGCCCGTCGCGTCGATGCCCGCGTCGGCCGCCACGTCGGGCACACCAGCGTCAGCTTCGGGTGCAGTCACGATCGCGGCCGTCTCGGCCCCCGGAGGCAGTCGCCGTGGCGGAACGATGGTCAGCGGCGGCACCGGGCAGGTGGTGCAGGGCTTCCGCAGCGGCACCTTCAGCACGCGCCCGATGCGCAGCATGTTGTTCGACAACCCGCTCGCCTTCCTGATGGACGTGACGCTCGAGCCGTAGCGCGAGGCGATGCCTCCCAGCGTGTCGCCCTTCTTCACCCGGTGCATCGCGATGTTTTCTTCGGGGCGCTCGGCGAGCAGCGGCGCGACACGAACGCCCAGTTCCTGCGCGCGCGCGTTGAAGTACCGCACGTGGAAGTGATCGCGATGCCGTCGCGCGTGCTGGAGAATCGACCCCATGCCGGCGTGAAACAACGAGTCGAGCCACACCGGGTCTTCGCCTGCCTTCTTCGCGTACTCGAACAGCACCTTCTGCACGCGTTGGTCGACGAGGATGAACTGCACGTCACCGTGCATCACCAGCGCCTTCACCAGCGCCCAGTTCAGCGCGACGTCGATGACCTTCTCCCGCTCGCGCACGCGCACGGTCTCGCCACCGGGGTAGTAGAAGCCGAGGTCGACATCGCGCCCGTTCTGGTGCGTCTTGTGCGGGCGCAGATAGCCACCTTCTCGCGCGCTGATCTGGTTCACGCGCAGCGGCGGTGCGTCAGGGTGCCACTCCTTCACCTGGCGAATGGCCGAGGCCACGAAGTCGACGGTCTCCCGCGTGCCGTACGTCGCTTCGGGAGAGACGACCGTCCACCCGTCGCCTTGTGGGAATGGGACGCCGTTGATCAACCGGCCTTCCTGCACGAAGCCCATCGAGATGCTGCCGAGCGCGGGCAGATCACTCTTCCACGACTTCGCGAGGCCCTCGTCCGACAGCTCGAGCGTGTACTGCCAGCCCGCGTCGCTCGGCGCCTGGCCAGCCACCTCGTCGCCTGGTTCTTCTCCGGCACTCTCCGCTTCGCCCGGCTCGTCGCCGCCGGTCAGCTCGGTGTCGATGTCGTCGCCAGCGTCGAACACCTGGGAGACGACGGCCCCGGCGTCACTCAGCGCGCTCCAGTCGACCAGGCCCGCATCGACAAGGCCGGCGTCGTCGAGCCCCGTCGTCGCGAGCGTGACGGTCGACGGCGCTCTCGCCGTCACCAGGGCCGCGCAGCTCCCCAGCAGGAGCAACGGAAGAACTCTCATGGACAGTCGGCTCTGCATCGGGCGTGCACGCGGCTGTAGCAGCCTCGAGATCCGGGGGAAACCAGCCCGATCAGCGGCGCACGCGAGCCTTCGCCCGGCGCGGGTGCTTCGTCACCCTCGAGACGACCTTCACCTCGACGATGCGCGCGCCATCGGCTTCAGGCGGCCCGATGACCGCCACCAGCTCGCGGAACGCAGCCTCGAGCCTGCGCAGAATCGCGTTCAGCTTCGTCTGCACCATGCCCGGCATGTCTTCGGTGTACGCGAGGTACCAGCGCACCTCGGCGAGCAGCTCGTAGAAGCGGTTGACCGCCTTCTGCTCGGCCGGGTCCAGCGTCGAGAGCTCCGTGAAGGTGATGGTGTCGAACCACGTGTCGAGGACAGCCAGCATCGGCTCGCGGTCACGCAGCCTCGAGAAGAGGCCCACCATCGAGTCCTGCCTCGCCGCGAGCCGCGCCATGACGTTGCTGGAGTCGATCGCGAGCAGGTGCCGCACGCGCATCGCTGGTTCGAGGCGTTTCCGGGAAGCCGCCATGCGTCAGCCCACCCACGTTCGCGCGTTGCGGAACGGCCGCAGCCACGGGCTGTCGTCAGGCCAGCCGCGCGGGTGCCACGAGAGGTTGGCGGTGCGCACGACGCGCTCGGGGTGCGGCATCAGAATCGTCGCGCGGCCATCGGTCGTCGTCACGGCGGTGATGCCGGCCGGAGACCCGTTCGGGTTGAGCGGGAACCGTTCGGTCGCCTCTCCCAGGTGATCGACGAAGCGGGCGGCGACGAGCCCCGAGGCATCGAGCCCAGGCAGGTTGGACGCCTCGACCCTGCCTTCACCGTGCGACACCGCGATGGGCGCGATGGTGCCGGCCATTCCCGTGAAGAACACCGACGGGCTCTCTTCGATTCGCACCATCGCCAGGCGCGCTTCGAACTGCTCCGAGCGGTTGCGCGCGAAGTGGGGCCAGTGACTGGCGCCGGGAATCAGGTCGCGCAGCTGCGACATCATCTGGCAGCCGTTGCACACGCCCAGGCTGAACGTCTCGGGCCGATGGAAGAACGCGCGGAAGTGCTCGCGCACCCGCTCGTTGAAGAGAATGGAGCGCGCCCACCCGATGCCCGCGCCCAGTACGTCGCCGTACGAAAAGCCGCCACACGCGGCGAGGCCCGTGAAGTCCGTCAGGTCGACGCGGCCCTCGAGCAGATCGCTCATGTGCACGTCGACAGCGGTGAACCCGGCGCGGGTGAACGCCCACGCCATCTCGACCTGCCCGTTGACGCCCTGCTCGCGGAGGATCGCCACCTTCGGCTTCCGGTTCGAGACGCCGCGCGTGACGTCGTCGGCAGCGTCGAAGGTGAGCCGCCCCGACAAGCCGGTGAAGGTCTCTTCCGTGCGCAGCGCGTGCTCTTCATCGGCCGAGGCCGCGTCGTCGCGCAGCCGCTGGATTCGCCAGGTGGTGTCGCTCCACAACGAGCGCAAGGCGTGGCGATCGTCTTCGAGCACCAGGTGGCCCTCGCGCATCACCCGCACCGATTCACCTGACACCGGCGTGCCGATGACGGTCGCCGTCACGCCGAGCTGGGCGTACGCGCTGACGACCTGCTGCACGTCGCGCGCTTTGACTTGAACGACGGCCCCGAGCTCTTCCGAGAAGAGCGACTCGAGCGGAGTTCCCGGCAGGCCATCGAGGGTCAGGTCGAGCCCGCAGCCCGAGGCGAACGCCATCTCGAGCACCGTGGTGAGCACGCCGCCGTCCGAGCGGTCGTGGAAGGCGAGCAGCAGCCCGTCGGCGTTGAGGCGCTGCGTGGTGTCGAAGAAGTGGGCGAGCGCCGCAGGAGAGTCGACGTCGGGAGCGGTGACGCCGACGGAGTTGAACACCTGCGCCAGCGCGCTCCCGCCGAGGCGGTTCTTGCCACCAGAGACGTCGATGGCGATGAGCGAGGTCGGGCCTGCGTCGAGCATCAGCTCCGGGGTGAGCGTCTTGCGTACGTCGGAGACCGGCGAGAACGCCGTCACCACCAGCGAGACGGGCGAAACGACGGTGCGCGTCGAGCCGTCCTGGCTCCACTGCGTGCGCATCGACATCGAGTCCTTGCCGACGGGAATCGCGATGCCGAGGGCAGGGCAGAGCTCGGCGCCGACGGCCTTCACGGCGTCGAACAGGCGCGCGTCTTCTCCAGGCCAGCCGGCGGCCGCCATCCAGTTCGCGGAGAGCTTGATGTCGCTGCGACGATCGATCTTCGCGGCGGCGAGGTTGGTCAACGCTTCACCGACGGCCATGCGCGCCGAGGCGGCAGCGTTCAGACAGGCCAGTGGCGCCTTCTCACCCATCGCGACGGCTTCGCCCGAGAACACGTCGTAGCTCGTCATGGTGACGGCGCAGTCGGCGACCGGAACCTGGAAGCGGCCGACGAGCTGATCTCTCGCGACCAGGCCCGTCACGGTGCGATCGCCGATGTGCACGAGGAACGACTTGTCGGCGACGGTCGGCAACAGCAGCACGCGTCGGAGCGCCTCTTTCACGTCGATCGCCGACAGCTCCAGCGGCGCGTGCGTCACCGGCGCGTGGTCGGCGATGCGGCGCATGCGCGGCGGCTTCCCGAGCATCACCTCGAGCGGCACGTCGATGGGCGTGGTCTTGAACAGCGCGTCGGTGACCTGCAGGCGGCCATCGGCCGTCGCGTGACCGAGCACGGCGTAGGGCGCGCGCTCACGTCGGCACAGCGCCTCGAAGCGGGGCAGGGCGGTGGAATCGATCGCGAGCACGTACCGCTCCTGCGACTCGTTGCACCACAGCTCGAGCGGCGACATGCCCGGCTCATCGGAGGGGATCTTCCGCAGCTCGAACGTCGCGCCCTTGCGGCTCTCGTGCACCAGCTCCGGCAGCGCGTTCGACAGGCCGCCCGCGCCGACGTCGTGAATCGAGACGATGGGAGAGCCTTCACCGAAGGCGCAGCAGCGGTCGATGACCTCCTGACAGCGCCGCTCCATCTCGGCGTTGTCACGTTGCACCGAGGCGAAGTCGAGATCCTCTGCCGACGCACCCGAGGCGACCGACGACGCCGCGCCGCCGCCCAGGCCGATCAACATCGCGGGGCCGCCCAGCACCACCAGCGCCGCGCCCGCCGGAATCTCGCCCTTCTTCACCAGCTGCGGGCGAATGTGGCCGTAGCCGCCGGCGATCATGATCGGCTTGTGGAAGCCGCGGACCTCGCGCGTGCCGTTGGGTCCGGCGATCTCCTGCTCGAAGGTGCGGAAGGTGCCGCACAGCGCCGGGCGGCCGAACTCGTTGTTGAACGCGGCGCCGCCGAGCGGGCCGTCGGTCATGATCTCGAGCGCGCTGGCGATGCGTGAGGGCTTGCCGTGATCGGTCTCCCACGGGCGCACTGCATCGGGCAGCCGCAGGTTCGAGACCGTGAACCCGACCAGGCCCGCCTTCGGTTTGGAGCCCCTGCCTGTCGCGCCTTCGTCACGTATCTCGCCGCCCGAGCCCGTCGAGGCCCCGGGAAACGGAGAGACGGCCGTCGGGTGGTTGTGCGTCTCGACCTTCGTGAGGATCGGCATCGCCTCGGTCTCGGAGCGGTACGTCGAGTCATCGGGGTGCGCGAAGAAGCGGCCCGCGGTGTTGCCGGAAATGACGGCGGCGTTGTCGGAGTACGCGCTCAAGACGCCGGTCGGCGACGCTGCGGTCGACTTCTTGATCAGCTTGAAGAGCGAGTCGGGCGCCGTGACGCCGTCGACGACGAACTCAGCGTTGAAGATCTTGTGCCGGCAGTGCTCGCTGTTCGCCTGCGCGAACATCATCAACTCCACGTCGGTCGGGTCGCGGCCGAGCTTCGTGAAGGCGTCGACGAGGTAGTCGATCTCGTCGTCGGCGAGCGCCAGGCCCATCGAACGGTTCGCCTGCTCGAGCGCAGCGCGACCCTGCTTCAGCACGGCGACGGTCGAGAGCGGGCGGGGCGCGTGGTGCGAGAAGAGTGCGTCGGCTTCGTGGAACGAGGTGAACACCGACTCGGTCATGCGGTCGCTCAGCCCGGTGCGCAGCGCGGCTTCGTCGGTGATGCTGCCGTGCAGGTGCCACGCGGTGCCGCGTTCGACGCGTTTGACGAAGTCGAGGCTGCAGTTGCGCGCGATGTCGGTGGCCTTCGACGACCAGGGCGAGACGGTGCCGAGGCGAGGCACCACGAGGCGCAAGCTCGACACCGGGTCTGGCGCGGTGTGGGTCGCGGCCAGCAACTGCGACAGCCGGAGCGTCTCTTCGCTCGTGGGCGCCCGGCTCGTCTCGATGAAGAAGACACTCGAGACGGTCGCGCGCTCGAGCTTCGGGTTGCCGGCCTTCAGGCGGAGAAGGCGGCGGCTCAGGCGGGCAGCGGTGAACGGCGAAGAACCATGCAGCGTCAGCATGGCGGGCACTCTGCCTCAGGTGCGCCCGCGGGGAACCGCCAGAGTGCAACCGGTCTCACTTGCCGCGCAGCAGCAGCCGCGGGCCTGCCACCAGCGGCCTGGCGCCGGGCGGAGCGAAGAGCGCAAAGAGGCCTCGCGCGGCGCCGGTCTGGAGCACCGACCAGCGCCGCCCATCCCATCGGTAAAGGAGCGATGACGTCGCCGTGTTCCAACTGGAATCGTCGCCGACGCCCCACGCCTCTCCGGGCTTCGTTGCGAACACGGCCCGGATGAAGCCGCTCCCGGAAGGCAGCGCGTGGTGCGTCCACGAGGTGCCGTCGAAGTGGTACGTGAGGGCCTGATACGGGTCCGTCGCAGTGGAGAGCCCCACCACCCACACGTCGTTCGGCCCGGATCCGTGGATCGCGTCCAGGGTGCCGCCGGGCGACAGCATCTCGGTCGTCCAGCTCGAGCCATTCCAGTGCAGCAGGCGGTAGAGGTCGCCACGCAGCTGGTCGAGCTCCTTGCGCCGCCCTTTGGGCGGCAACGTGCTGGCGATGACGTAGAGGTTGTCTGGGCCCGTGCCCCAGATGCGCTCCAGACGCGTCGTCGGCCATGGCTGCGGCACCTTCATCTTCGACCACTGCGTGCCGTTCCACCGGTAGATCCACCCGTGGCGGCTGGGGACCCAGACGTCGGTGTCGCTCCAAGCGACAATCGAGAGCAGGTCGTCCCAGGTCTCGAGGCCCGCGTCGAAGTTGGGAATGCGCAGCGTCGTCCAGGTCTTGCCGTCCCAGGAGCGACCTTGCCGCCGTTGGCTGCCGCCCACACCTCGTCGCGAGAGACGGCCCACATCGCGTTGAAGCCGCCCATTCCTCCGGGAGTGACGGACCAGCTGACTCCGTCGAAGTGCAGCAGCTCGCCGCACGAGAGCCACACGTCGTCTGCGCCGGTGCCCGCAAAGGCCGGAAGGAACGTGGCCATCGGCGCGAGAGCCTGAATGGCGGGCGGAAGCGGCTCGATGACGAGCTGGTTGTCCGGGTGCGGCGTGAAGTCGGCGCGCTTCGGCTTCCGCTTGCAGCCGGAAGACACGAGCACAAGCAGGAGCACGGCGACGACGC
>JAUXRI010000196.1 GCA_030681895.1 Myxococcales bacterium
TGAAGTCAGAGTTGCCACCTAGCTACACAACCTTCTTTAGAGAGAGACACTTATGAGGAGTCCCGTTTTGAAGGAACCCTTCGACGACATCTTGAGCCACCACGCCGCACCGTCACCCCGCGCCATGCCTCGACGCCTCAAAAGGCGTCATCGTCACCGCTCGTCCCTCGCGGCCCCTTCGGGGTGTCGCTGACGGCGCGACGACAACGCCTACCAGCTTCTCCACCTGAAGCGTTGCAAGGCTGGGCTCAGAGGAAAGGGGTTAACCTGACGGGTGTCTTGAAACACGCCCGATAGTGTTGTTAAAAGCACTCAGATGACGCGCCTCATGGTGGTGGAGTCTCCGAACAAGATTGCCAAGGTGCAGAAGTGCCTGGGAGCTGGGTGGCGCATTGTCGCCACGGTGGGCCACTTCAAAGACCTGCCTTCTGGCGAGCTCGGCGTCGACACCGGCACCTGGCGCGCGACGTGGGTCGTCGACCCCAACAAGAAGGGTGTCGTCGAGCGCCTCCGGGAGGCCGCAGGGCGCGCCGAGGCCGTCTACGTGGCGACGGACGCCGACCGGGAGGGCGAGGGCATCGCCTGGCACGTCCTCGACGTCCTGGGGCCTCTGGGGCGATCCGCACGGCGGGTGACATTCGAGGCCCTCACCGAGCCTGTCATCAAGGCCGCCGTCGCCAACGCCCGCGCTCTCGACGGCCACCTCGTCGCCGCCCAGCAGGCGCGGCGCATGGTGGACCGCGTCGTGGGCTTCGGTGTCTCTCCCCTCCTCCGCCCGTTCGGCCCCAACCACTCCGCGGGGCGCGTCCAGTCGGCCGCGCTGCACCTCGTCGTCGAGCGCGAGAAGGCGCGCGAGGCCTTCCGGCCGGTTCCGTTCTGGACCCTCACCGCCCACTACCGCGAGGGCTTCTTCGCGCGCTGGGCGCGGCAGGCGCCCAACGGCAACTGGGAGGCTGCGCGTTTCAGCAGCCAGGCCGAGGCGCTCTCGGTGGAGGCGGAGGTACGGGCCGCGCCGCACTACGTCGTCCACCTCGAGACTTCTCCGGTCGAGCAGAAGCCCAGGGCGCCCTTCACGACGTCGACGCTGGCGCAGGCCGCGTCCGCCGAGCTGGGCTTCACGCCAGCTCGGACGATGGCGCTGGCGCAGTCCCTCTTCGAGGCCGGCGCCATCACCTACCACCGTACCGACTCCGTCACGCTCTCTGCAGAGGCCATCGCCATGGCGCGCGACTGGCTCGGCAGCCACCATCCACGCTGCCTGCCAGAGGCTCCGGTTCGCTACCGCAACGCTGACGCCGCGCAGGAGGCTCACGAGGCCATCCGCCCGACGGCGCTCGTCCCCGAAGTCGACGTGAAGCTCGAGCCCGACGCAGAGCTGCTCTTCAGCCTCATCGCCCGCCGGTTCCTGGCCTCTCAGTGCAGGCCTGCCGTCTACGAGAAGACGGTGGCGCGCATCGCGGCAGGCCGGCACGCGCTGCTCGCCACCGGCCGCGTCGAGCGCTTCGCAAGCTTCCTCGCGTTTCTCGCAGAGGACGAGGAGCTCGCCGCGGCCAGGCACGAGGGCGAGGCCCACCCTCGCGACGCGGATGACAAGAAGCTCCCCCGTCTCGCCGTCCACCAACCCGTCACGCTGGAGCGCGTCGACAGGCAGGCGGCCGAGACGACGCCTCCACCGAGATTCACGCAGGCGACGCTGGTGCGAGAGATGGAGCGCACGGGCATCGGCCGGCCCTCCACGTACGCCTCCACCCTGCAGACGCTGTTTGGCCGCGAGTACGTGGCTGAGCTCAAGAAGTCCGTCATCCCGACGCCTCGCGGCCGCGTCATCAACTCCGTGCTGGCGCTGGCCTTCCCGGCGCTCGTGCAGGCGGCCTTCACCGCGGAGCTCGAGCAGCACCTCGATGGCATCGCCGGCGGCCAGCGAGAGCAGCTCGAGGTCCTCTCGTCCTGGTACCGGCCCTTCGCCCGACAGCTCGAAGCGGCGCCGGCCTCCATCGGCGCCTGGTACTCGGCCCATCAACAGCTCGTCGAGGAGGTGTCAGGCGCACCGAAGGGGACGGGCAAGCCCTGCCCCCGTTGCGGGAAGGAACTCCTCCTGCGGCAGGGTGCGAAGGGCCCCTTCCTCGCCTGCAGCGGCTTCGCGCCGAAAGACGCCGGTTGCTCGTACTCCGCGGACCCGTCGGCTCGAGCCAGCGCGCAGCGCTGCCCGAAGTGCGCTGGCGCGATGGAGGAACTCGATGGCCGTTTCGGTGCCTGGGCGCGCTGCCTGAGTGCCGCGTGCGACGGCCGCCTCGACGCCGCGGCGTCGACGCAGCACCGCTGTCCCCTGTGCGGCACCGCCCTCAAGGACAAGGGCGCCTTCCTCGGGTGCGGCGCGTACCCGACGTGCAGATTCTCCGTCGACACGAAGGCGTGGGAGCGCGCGATGAAGAAGGGCACCACGTGCCTGAAGTGCGCGAAGCCTCTCGTCGAGCGCCGCGGCAAGCGCGGCAAGTTCCTCGCGTGCACGGGCTTCCCTGCCTGTCGCCACACCGAGGACGTGCCCGCCAAAGCGAAGGCCTCCGTCTGAGTCTCCCTCACCACACCACACCGACAGGCTTCCTCATGCGTGCGTCGTCCACCCTTCCGCTCCCGCTCGCCTCGGCCGAGCGACTCTCTCAACGCGTCACCATTCGCGGCGGCGCGCTCGACTCCGTCGTGACGTCGATGCGCAACACGCTGCAGCGGCTCCCTCAGGGTTCCGTGGTGATGCACGCCTCCTTCCCGCTCGACGAGGCCTTCTCGTCCTGGGCGTGGCAGGTGGGCGCCATCTTCGCGACGGGGACCTGCGTCAGCACCCAGTGGTGGGACGCGCACCACCGCAACGTCCGCGTCGTCAGCCGCTTCGTGTGGCCGAACACCGAAGAGGGCGTCGTCATCCGCGTGCTGGAGACGGACGAGCCCGATGTGTTGCGGCGGCGCATGGCGATTCTCCTGACGGAGGAAGTCACCGAGCGAGTTCCAGCAGCGTTTCCTCGCAGCGTCTGGCCATCGCCCGCTGTCGTCCTCGAGGCCGTGAGACGAAGCCCGCCCTGCCCTCTCCACTGGCTCGCCGGCCTGCACACCGCCGGCATCCTCGCGACGCGAGGCGCGGAATGAGTCGCCGAGACAGCGCCAAGCTGCGCCCGGCGTGGCTCGCTGGGCGAGAGGCCTCCGCTGAAGAAGTCGCTGTCATCGAGCGCTTCCCGCAGCCGCTCTCAGCGGCCCTCCTCGCGGGCTTTCCGCTGTTGAGGGCACGGCGCGGGCTCGAGCCCTGGCGCCCACGCCTCTTCCTCGATGACGTCCTCGACTCCGGGCACACGGCGGTCGTCTGCCTGGCCTTCGTCCTGCGCTTCGGGAGCGAGCTGGACGCATGGAGCCGGGCGGCGGCGCATTGGCCCTACGAGATGCGCCGCGCCCTCCTCTCCACGCCAGCGTCCTTCGAGGTAGCTCCCCTATGGAAAGCCGACTCGCTGCACCCGACTCGCCGCCTCGAGGACTTGCACGCAACCTGGCTGGCGCAGATGGGCGCGCCGCCCCGCGTGTCGTCCGGGGCCGCAGCGCGCTTGTGGCTGGACCGCTCGCGAATCCTCCCGCCGGAGCTCCTCATGCGGGCCCGTCGTCTTCGCTGAGGCAGCTCGAGCTGCTCCTCGACGTCGGGCCACCTCCGTCGCAGCCACAGGATGAGCGCTTCACCCCACGCCCCGACTTCAGCGCCTTCGATGCAGAGTTCCGCTTCTCGCTCGACGCGGCAGCGACGGCCGCGAACGCCTTGTGTCCGAGGTACTGCACGCGCGAGGACTCCGGACTCCTTCGGCCCTGGGCGGGCGAGCGCGTCTGGTGCAACCCTCCGTGGAGTCAGATTCCGTGGTGGGTCGACAAGGCGTGGCGCGAGTTGCAGTCGCAGTGCCCGCTCTCGGTGTTGCTGCTGCCCGACAACCGCATGCACCAGCGGTGGTGGCAGACCCTCGTCGAGCCGATCCGCGACCGCGTCCTGGGCGGCCGCCTCTCGCTGCGCACGCGGTTTCTCCCTGGCCGCTTCCACTTCGGCACGCCTGCCGACCCACTCGCCCAGCGCCGCAAGCGGCCGCCCTGCGGCGTCGTCCTTCTCATCTTCGCGCTGGTGCCGTGATGCTGACCCTGCTCGCGGCTTCGCTGCTGGCCCAGCCCCCGCTCTTCCTCGAGGAGATTGACGCCGCTCTCCTCGACACCCGCGCGGTGTACCCGGTGCCGCGAGCGCTGGTTCGGGCCGTCATTTGGCAGGAGTCACGCGGCAACCCGAAGGCGCTCAGCCCCGTGGGCGCCATCGGCCTCATGCAGGTGATGCCCTTCAACGCGATGAAGCTGGGCTTGAAGTCCGAGAAGGAACTCTGGGTGCCGCGCCTCAACATCCTCGCCGGCGTGCGCCTGCTGGCCGCGCTGCTGCGCCACTACGAGGGCGACATCATCTCGGCGCTGGTGGCCTACAACTCAGGCCCCAAACGGCCAACGAAGGTGCCCGAGAACGGCGAGACGCCGGAGTACGTCGTCAACATCCTGGGCTTCTACCGGCGCTTCCTCTCGGAGGAGTCGCCCGACGCCGGCGTCGTAGTTCGCTGATTGCCGCGATTCCGACGCATCGTTGACGGTGTCCCGAGAGTGTTATTAATGTCACCTCTACGGTTCATCTAGAACCGCAAGGAGACTCCCCATGAGCGCCACCGGAAGCCATCGTCCACCCACCTCTCGTTCCTCCACGCCCTCTCGCCGGTCCGCCTCGAGCGCGCCGCCGGCCGCAGCTGCGAAATACATCCCGCTCGTCCTCAAGACGAAGAAGCCCGACGGCAATTGGCAGGTGCACGCCTACCTCAACCTCAAGGCGGACCTCAGCGGAGGCGTGGCCACCCTCGTGCTGCCCGACGGCACGAAGCTGGAGAAGGTGGCCATCTTTCCCAACGACAAGAAGGCCAGCGACGGGAAGGCCGAGCAGTCTTGAAGCCGGCGCTTCCACCTCTTTCGACCGAAGAGCGCCGTGATGCGCTCGAGGCGGCGCGGTGGCTCGTCACCGGCGTCATCGCCGACTTGTCGAGCCAGTCTGCCTCCCTGATTGCGCGGCGCCTGCTCGAGCTGGAGCTGTCTGTGACTCCGCCGGTGCAGCCAACCGAAGCTGAATCAGCGCGCGAACCGCGAGTGCTGCACGCGCAGCCTCGAGCGCGCTGAGCCACGCACCTTGAGCGCTGCGGGTGGCCGACAGTCCGTCGCCCGCAGCGCAAATCTGCACTCCCCTCCCCTGCTTGATCGTCGAGTCATTCGCCGAGCATCCGAAAGTCCAGGTAGCAGAACGCTCCCGAGATGGACTCGCAGTCGCGCTTCGTCGCGCCGCAGTCCGGTGCCACCGGCTGTGCGAGGTAACTCTTCCCGTACACCAGGCGGCCGAGGGGTTCGTCCCTCGTCGTGAACTCGGAGCGGGCCGCGGTGACGGGTTTGGTCTGCTCCGGGAGTGACGTAGACGAGACGAAGCAGCTCGATGCGGAGGCTTAGAAGTCATTGTCGAGTCCTCGAGCTGGGCGTGCTCGGGTGCCCTCGCGTCGGAGCGCAAGGCGCAGCCCTTCTGCGTCACGGCCCGCGTCGGCGAGGAGCTCGACGTCCGCCATCAACCCGAACAACCAGAGCAGCGCGACGTACACGGCGACCGAGGTCGACGGCTTCCCCTTTTCGGCGTCGGCGACCGCACGAACGCCGGTGCCGATCTTCTCGGCGGCTTGTTGGATGGTGAGCCCCCGGCGGATTCGCGCGACCCTCAAGTTGGCGCCCAGACGCTTGAGCGCCTGCTCAATCGCGAAGGGAGGCCTGCTGGTGAGTGCGTTCCTGGTCGTCACGGCATGCTCTTAAGAGCAGCTTGGTCTTGCTTACACGCCCTTCAAAGCACTCTCACGATTGGCGTGGGCCGCCAGCAGACGGTGATCTGAATGTGCCGTCAGCCTGCTGGCCTGTGCTCTCGACTTTTGCCGCGAACCGCGAGGTCTGAGCGACTCTTGGCGTCGGCGGTCGCAGGCGAATGCCGGGCCTTGGTCCTGGCTTCGACCAGCTCGAGCCACTGGATGGATGAGTCCGCCGCTCGGCACCGCGCCGCCGAAGCATTGAACCGCTCAAGCACTCCGACGCCCAACCGTCCAAGCACTCCGACGCCCAACCGTCCAAGCACCTCGACACCCAACCGCCCAAGCACCTCGACACCCAACCGCCCAAGCACCTCGACACCCAACCGCCCAAACACCTCGACACCCAACCGCCCAAGCACCTCGACACCCAACCGCCCAAACACCTCGACACCCAACCGCTCAAGCGCTCCGACACCCAACCGCCCAAACACCTCGACACCCAACCGCTCAAGCGCTCCGACACCCAACCGCTC
>JAUXRI010000200.1 GCA_030681895.1 Myxococcales bacterium
CCCCCAACAGCACCAGCAATTCGTGGAGAGGAGTGCGCTCGAGCTCGCGCTGGTGGAGCAACGGGCTCGAGGTGCTGGCGCGCCTCGAGGGGGTTTTGGAGGTGAAGGGCATTGAGGCTCCTGAGGCAGAGGGGCGCTGCGCCCAGTCAGCGCCACCGATGCAGCACCCTTCCCTGCCCTTCAGACGAAACCCGGCCATCAGAAGCAGCCTTCCTCGGCGTCGGCGCAGGCGTCGCACTGGTAGCCGTTGCGGACGTCGGCAGGCGTGAGGCGCTCGGGCTGCTTGCAGCGGGGACATGGGTGAATGCGGGGGTTGTTGCGCGTCGCTGCCCGGAGCGCCGAGTTGGTGCCCGGCCGGGCGAACATGGTGTTGCGCTGCTGCGTCTCTTCGTCGTGCATGAAGCCTCCGTTGAAGGCGGCGAGGCCGCCACGCGGAACGCGCGGCGAGCCGCCGAGACGACGACGAAGGACGTCAGCGAGCTCGCGGGCACGCCGCCGCACAACAGGTTCCGTACGCGAGCGCCGAGCCTCCCGAGAGGAACCAGGCCAGCCCCCGACCGTCAGGCGACCGACGAGAACAGCGAGGCCGGGCGCTGGGCACCAGCTCCACCCGCAAGGCGTTGCGCTGGCGCGCGAAGTCCTCGCCAGCCACCACGGCCAGCGACGAAGGACACAGGGGTGAGAGCTCCTCGAAGGACAGCGCCCACTGCCAGGGCGGGATGATGTCGAGTTCCGCCGGCAGGCCGCGCTCGACGCGCTCGAGCGCCAGGCGCGCAGCGGACATCACCCCGTCACCTCGTCTTGCTTCGCTGGCGGCGTCGCGTCGCTCTCCTTCTCGAGGGACTCGCGGATGTGCAGCTTGCCGTCGAGCGGCAGGACATCGAGGAAGACGTTGATGCTGCCGTCGCGATTGAGCCAGGCGCTGCCGGCCCGTACCCAGACGCTGCTCACCTTCCCTTCGCGCGTCTTGCTCTCGCGGATGCTGAACACCGTGAAGCGATTGCCCTTCGCCATGATGCCTCCTGTGGTGGCGGCCCAGGTGCCGCTCTCACCACAGGGGAGCGGCGCCGCAGGGACATGAGGCGACAGGGACGAGGGCCTGAGCGAGTCGCGGCGTTCCCGCCGCAACCAACTGCCGCACGAGGGCTGTGAGGGTGGCGGCGTACTCGTACCGCTGCCACAGCAGAGGCAGGTGCACCTCGAGGTGTGCCAGGAGGAGGGCCGCCTCCTCGACACCGCGCATGCGCTTCGCCGTGCATGCGCCAGGCCCGGCGCGAAGCGCCAACTCAAGAGAGAGGTCGACGGTGAAGCCGAGAATGGAGAAGGCGAGTCGGTCAGCAAGCGCGGGCGTGGCCATTGGGCTGGTTCCTTTCGGTGGTGAGGGTGAAGCGGGGAGGCGCGTCGCTGCGCGCCCCACCCCGCTTCGAAGGACTTCAGAAGAGCAGCTCGCCCTCGGACTCCTCGACGGCCGGCTCCAACCAGCCGGAGTCGGTGTCACCCACGTCGGGGGTGAAGTGCCCGGCGCCCCGGAACTCCCCCACCTCGTCGGCTTCGTCGACGTCGCACTCGAAGTCGTAGTGGATGTCGGATTCGCCCAGCTTGCAGAGCGGCTCATCGAAGGCGCCGTCGAAGGCGCAAAGCTCGCAGGTGTCGCCGAGGGTGAAGACGGTTTCCGTGGTGAGGGTGGACTTGCAGAGGTGGCAGGTGACGTGCGGCATTTGGAATCTCCGTGGGGTGTCGCGTTCAATGAAGAGGCGGCCCGTCCGCCCCTCTCACCCGCGAAGCGGAGGGGCAGGACTGGAGCCGCTGCTGGCGGAGGGTGCTGGTGAGTTCGACGGCGGAAGCGAAGCGGCGCGAGCCGTGACGGGCGGCTGTTGGCCCGGCGCGAGCTCGACGCAGCCGTCGAACGCTTTCACCAGCGCCCGCAGCCAGCGCACCAAACGCGACACCTCATGGAGAGCTGCAGCCGCCGGGACTCGCCTCTTCTGCGTGCAGTCCTCGAGACGAGAACCGCAACCCGCGGTGGACGTGTCACAGCCCTCGCTTCGGGAACGGCAGCGTCGAAGCCAGCTTCACTGCGCGATGGAGTCCCCACGCGTACCGATGGTTGCCGGGGTGTTGGAGTCGACGCAGG
>JAUXRI010000201.1 GCA_030681895.1 Myxococcales bacterium
TGAAGGAGTCGCCCATGTCCGACGTCGCCGCTCAAGAGAACGAAGTTTCGACCCGCCGGCTCGATCTGCTGCTCGACGTGCCGTTGGACGTGAACGTCGAGCTGGGCCGCTCGCGCATGTCGATTCAGGAGCTGCTGGCCCTCTCACCCGGCAGCGTGATCGAGCTCGACAAGGTCGCCGGTGAGCCGCTCGACATCGTGGTGAACGGCCGGCTGATCGCGCGCGGCGAAGCGGTGGTGGTGAACGACAAGTTCGGCATTCGCATCACCGACATCGTCAGCAAGACCGAACGCATCGCCCGCCTTCGCTGAAGTCTGAAGTCTGAAGTCTGAAGTCGTCTCGCGCCGAAGTTCCTCGGGAGGGGAATGCCATGCACGCACTGCTCGTGTCGTTGTTGCTCGTCGCGACCCCATCAACCGCCGAGGAGGGCTCCGCCGCCAACCTGCCGCCGCCTGCCCCTCCGTCGGCGGCTGATTCCGTCGTCGCCGCCGCCTTCCAACACTCACCCATCGGCACGAAGAGCGCCGACGTTCAGGCCCCGCCGAGCACCAACTGGTCGTCCTTCGCGGCGCCTGGGTTCGCGCTCGCGGCCCTGGCAGCCCTGGCCTTCGCCTTGACCCGCCGTCGCGCGAAGTCGACGCGGAGCATCAGCGTGGTGGAGACGGCGTCGCTGGGCCCCAAACGCTCCCTGGTGATCGCTGACGTGATGGGCGAGCGCATGGTGCTGGGGGTCTCGGAGGCCGGCATCTCGGTTCTGTCGACCCGCGCCGCGCCGCAGCCTGAGCCTGCGCCGTTCGTCATCCCGCCTCCGCTCGAGACGGTCAGCGCGTCACTGTCGAAGGAGATGAGCTTCTTCGATCGCGTGCTCGGGCGAGTTCCCCAGCCGAACGCCGTGGCCAGCTTCGACGAGACGCTGCGTGACTCGATGGAAGATCAAGAGCTGCGCGCCAAGCTGTCCCTCGGGCAGCGGAGCGTCGTGCCATGACCTGGCTGGCGCTCGGCGCGACGGAAGCTCCGCTCCAGTTGTCGGTGGGCGGCGGCTCGGCAGCGGTGAAGCTGTTCCTGCTGCTGACCGTGCTCTCGTTCGCCACGGGCGCGCTGATTGCGATCACCAGCTTCACCCGCATCGTGATCGTCATGTCGTTCCTGCGGCAGGCGCTCGGTACGCCACAGTTGCCTCCGAACCAGGTGGTGATGGCGCTGGCGCTCGCGCTGACCGGCTTCGTGATGGCGCCGACCTTCACCAAGGTGCACACCGAGGCGGTCGGCCCGTACCTCGACGATCAGATCAGCGGCAAAGAGGCGTACGACCGAGGCAGCGGACCGGTGCTCCAGTTCCTGCTGCGGCAGACCCGCCCCGACGATCTGCGTCTGTTCTACGAGCTCTCGGGAGCCGAGCGCCCGACGCGCGCCGATGACGTGCCGCTCACGATCGCCGTCCCGGCCTTCATGGTCTCGGAGCTGACGACGGCCTTCCGGATGGGCCTGTTCCTCTTCATTCCGCTGCTGCTCGTCGACCTGCTCGTCTCGGCGATCCTCATGTCGCTCGGCCTGATGATGGTGCCGCCGACGCTCGTGTCGCTGCCGCTGAAGGTCGGCATCTTCCTGCTCGCCGATGGCTGGCACCTGCTCGTGCAGTCGCTGGTCAGGAGCTTTCAATGAGCCCCGACGCGCTGCCTGCGCTGTTCCGTGAAGGGCTGATGCTGCTGGGCGTGGTGGCGGGCCCGCTGTTCGGCGCGCTCCTGCTCGTCAGCCTCATCGTCGGCGTGCTGCAGAGCGTGACCCAGATTCAGGAGCCCGCAGTCGGCGCCGTGCCTCGCCTCGCCACGGTCATCATCGTCGTCGCCGTCAGCGGCGGGTGGATGATGGAGCGCCTCGCCGGGTTCCTGCGGTCGGCCATCGAGCGGATCAGCGACCGGGGCTTCTAGCCGTGGACCTCTCGCTCCCCCTGATTCTGGGGTTCATGCTGGTGCTGACGCGCACGGCGTCGCTCCTCAGCGTGGCTCCGATCCTGGGGTCGAAGTCGGTGCCGATGCGCATTCGCGCGGCGTTGATCGGCGTGGTGGCGATCGTGACGTACCTCGCAGCCAACGCGCCCCGGGTTGCCGTGCCTGCGGACTTCGTCTCGCTCGCCGCGCTGGTCGCCAGTGAAGTCGCGCTCGGCCTGACCGCGGGGCTCTCGTCGCGGGTGCTGATCGACGCAGCACAGTCGGGAGGCCAGGCCGCGGCGAACGCGATGGGCTTCGGCTTCGGCAGCATGATCAACCCGCACAGCAACTCCGAGTCGTCGACGATGGGCGAGCTCTTCATGGCGCTGGCCCTCGGCGCGGCGCTCGTCTTCCACCTGCCTGAGGAGTGCATCGGCTGGCTGGTCCGCTCGGTGCGCGACGTTCCTCCCGGCGGCACGGTCGACATCACCAGCCTCGCGAGCGCGCTCACCCAGCAGCTCATCTTCGGCATCACCCTGTCGGTGCGGGTCGCCTTCCCGCTCTTCGCCGCCGCCATCCTCGGCTACGCGGCCCTCGGCGCGCTCGGTCGCACGGCGCCGCAACTCTCGCTCCAGAGCCTCGGCTTCGCGGTCTCGATCGGCTGTGGGGTGATGGCGGTGTTCTTCGTGGCACCCGACGCGGCGCGCATGTGCGCCGATGCCGCCACCCGCATCTTCACGAGGAGCTGACGCGTGGCCTCCGACGAGACGGAACAGGAGCAACGCACCGAAGACGCGAGCGAACGGCGGCTCACGCAGGCCTTCGAAGAAGGCGACATCGCCATGTCGCGCGAGTTCGTCATGCTGGGCGGCTTCATCGCGGGAGCGCTGGTGCTGGTGAAGGTCGCGCCGGCCTTCAAACGCGCGCTCACCGTGCTCGTCACCGACGCGGTTCGCCTCGCGCCGTCAGCGCCGTTCTCGTCGCTCCCGTCCCTGCTCGCGCCGCTGGTGATCCCGACCGCGACCATCATGATCACCGTCGCCGCAGTGGGCATCGCACTCACCTTCACGCAGACCCGCGCGCATCTCTGGGACGATCGCGCGACGCCGGACTTCTCTCGGCTTTTCAGCCCTTCACGAGTCACCCACTTCGTGTCGAAGGAGTTTGCGCAGGATCTCGTCATCAGCCTCGTCAAGCTCGTGGCAGTCGGTGGGGTCGTCTGGACCTCCTTCCGCGCCGAGTTCCTGACGCTGCATGGCCTGCTGCAGGCCTCGCCGGCCGACCAGTTCGATTCTCTCTTCGCACCGCTCTCGAAAGCGCTCGTTCGGGTGCTCGCCGTCTTCGCCGCGTTTGCTGGTGCCGACTTTGCACTGACTCACTGGCGATACCGGAAGAAGCACATGATGACCCGCGACGAAGTGAAACGAGAGATGAGGGAGGACGAGGGAGACCCTCAGATCCGCAGCATGCGGAAGCGCAAGCACCGCGAGCTCTCGAGGCGTAACGCCATCGCCGAGACCAAGACGGCCGACGCGCTGATCGTCAACCCCACCCACATCGCCATCGCGGTGCGCTACCGCAAAGACGAAGACGCGGCGCCGCGGGTGATCGCCAAGGGCAAGGGCGTGCTGGCCGAGGCGATGCGTGACGCTGCACGGTCGAACGGCATTCCGATCGTTCAGGACATTCCGCTCGCGCGGCTGCTCTTCAAGAAGGTGAAGACCGGCGGCCAGGTGCCCCGCGAGACGTTCAAGGCCGTCGCTGCCGTGCTGGCCTTCGTCTACCGCATCACCGGCCGCTCACAGGCTGGCATCAGTGAGGTGCGCTTGTGAGTGCCGTCGCCGCCGCTCCAGCGCCTCGTATTCAGCCTGAGGGCGTGCTGGCGCTCGCGGTGCTCGGCGTCCTGGGCATCCTCGTGGTGCCGCTGCCGGCCCCGCTGCTCGACGCGCTGCTGGCGCTCAACGTCGCGCTGTCGGTGATGATGCTGCTGGTCGCGCTCGGGCTCACCAAGGCCGTGGAGTTCTCGGTCTTCCCGTCGCTGCTCCTCATCACCACGCTCTTCCGGCTCTCCCTGAACGTCGCCACCACCCGCCTCATCCTCCTCGAGGGAGGCAAGGGCGAAGGCGCGGCAGGTCACGTCATCGAAGCCTTCGGACGCTTCGCGGTCGGCGGCAGCCTCATCGTCGGCGCGGTCATCTTCCTGATCCTGCTCGTCGTGAACTTCATGGTGATCACCAAGGGCTCGGGTCGCGTGTCGGAAGTCGCGGCGCGCTTCACCCTCGATGCCTTGCCCGGCAAGCAGATGTCGATCGACGCTGACCTCGCCGCTGGAGTCATCGACGAGAAGCAGGCGCGCGACCGCCGCCAGGCCCTCTCACGCGAGACCGAGTTCTTCGGAGCGATGGACGGCGCGAGCAAGTTCGTCCGCGGTGACGCCATCGCCGGTCTGATCATCACCGTCATCAACATCGTCGGCGGCCTCATCGCCGGCCTCGCGCGCGATCACTTCTCGTTCAGCCAGGCGGTCGAGACGTACACGGTGCTCACCATCGGCGACGGGCTCATCACCCAGCTCCCTGCCCTGCTCGTCTCGACGGCGGCCGGTGTGCTGGTGACGCGGTCGGAAGGTGCGGACCTCGGCACGCAGGTCGGCGGGCAGATCTTCGGCAGCCCCCGCGCGCTCAAGTACACGGCGATGGTGCTCGGCTTGTTGGCGCTGCTGCCCGGCCTGCCGACGCTGGCGTTCGGGCCGCTGGCCATCGGGGCCTTCGTGATGTCGCGCCGCTCCGAGAAGGCGCAGGCGCTCGCGAAGCTCTCGCCACGGAAGCAGGACGAAGCGACGAAGGGCGGCGAACAGAAGGTTCAAGATCTCCTCGCCCTCGACACGCTCGAACTCGAGGTCGGCTTCACGCTGTTGCCGCTCATCGATGTCGAGAAGGGCGGCGAGCTGCCGGGCCGCGTGACGTCACTGCGCAAGCAGCTCGCGACCGACATGGGTCTCGTGCTCCCGTCGGTGCACCTGAAGGACAACCTGCGCCTCGACGGCACCGAGTACCGCGTGAAGCTGCGCGGCATCGAGGTTGGCCGTGGTGTCGTGCAGGCCGGCCGGCTGATGTGCCTCGAGCCGAACGGTGGCACGCCGACCATCGAAGGGCTGCCGGGCAAAGACCCCGCGTTCGGGCTTCCCGCCGTGTGGGTGATGCCGGAGCAGCGCGCCGCAGCCGAAGCCCGTGGCTACACGCTGGTCGATGGGCCGTCGGTCATCACCACGCACCTCTCGGAGCTCATTCGCAAGAACGCGCACGAGCTGATCGGCCGCCAGGAAGTCCAGGAGCTGCTGGGCACCTGCGCGAAGGAAGCGCCGAAGCTCGTCGAAGACACCGTGCCGGGCATCGTCAGTCTGGGCGAGCTGGTGCGGGTGCTCCGCGGCCTGCTGCGCGAAGGCATCTCGGTTCGCGATCTCCGTACGATTCTCGAGGCCGTCGCCGACGCTGCTCCCCGCAGCAAGGACGCTCACTTCCTCGTCGAGCAGGTGCGCCGCCGGCTCGCTCGCCAGATCACCTCGCGCGTCTCCGAGAAGGGCATCGTCTACGCGCTGACGCTCGAGCGCGCGGCTGAAGAAGCGCTGCGTGGCGCGCTCGGACAGAACGATGGCGAGCCGACGCTGGCGCCCGACATCGACACTGCGCGACGCCTCATCACCAGCCTCGAGACTCGCGCCTCGGCCCTCGTCGCCGCAGGCAAGAGCCCGGTGGTGTTGGCGCCCACCGATCTCCGCAAGCCGCTGTTCGACTTCGCGTCGCGCTTCGTCCCCGATCTCTCCGTCATCTCTGCCCGCGAGCTGGTGCCAGGCACCACCATCGAACCCGCGGGCACCATCTCGCTGAACACCTGAGGAGCACACCACCATGAGCACCTTCCGCACCTTCCGCGCCCCCGACAGCCGCTCCGCACTGGCCATGGTGAAGGCGGCGCTCGGGCCCGACGCGATCATCATCGCGACGCGGGAGGTCTCGAACGGCCTGTTCCGCCCGAAGGAGATGGAAGTGACCGCCGCGCTGCCCGAGCCCGGCCCGCTCTCGAAGGCGCTCGACAGCCAGCCGTGGGCGACCGCGAGGACCACGACGCAGCAGCTGCCCGCAGTTCCCGCGCCTTCGGTGCCGCCGTCGATGACGCCGCGCCGCACCGCTGAGCAGCCCGAGACGCAGATGAGCGCTCGCACCACGACGACGCAGCTCTCCTCAGCCGATCTGCAGCAGGCGATCAGCGCCGCGGCCGAAAATCGTGGCGGCTCTGACATGAACGACGAGCTGGTGCGGCTTCGCGGCGCGTTCGAGTCGATGCAGCGCGAGATGAAGACGCTGACCCGGCAACGCGTGGAGCGCGACACCAACCTGCCCGGCTCTGCGACGGACCTCTACTCACACCTCATCAACCAGGGCGTCGAGGAGCAGCTCGCCGATGAGTGTGTGCGCCAGGCCGTGGAGCTCGCGAAGGACACGCGGATCGAGACGTTGCTCCCCGTGCTGCGCAGCGCCGTCTCGGAGCGCATCATCGGCGGTCGCGCTCCGTGGCTCGCCGATCAGCGACGCCGCACCATCGCGCTCGTCGGTCCGACCGGCGTCGGCAAGACCACCACCATGGCGAAGATCGCCGCCCGCGCGATCATGGAGTCGAAGCTCAAGGTCGCGCTCATCACCATCGACACCTACCGCATCGGCGCCAGCGAGCAGGTGCTCCGCTACGGCGAGATCATGTCGGTGCCGACCTTCGTGGCTCGCGATCGCGTCGAGCTCAACCGCGCCCTCGAGCGCACCGCGAACGCCGACCTCGTGCTCGTCGACACCGCAGGCCGAAGCATGAGCGAAGCAGTCGCGCGCCAGGCCGAGATGCTCCGCGCCGTCGAAGGCATGCAGCTGTACCTGGTGGTGAGCGCCGGCACCGGAGCCAGAGAGATGGCCGCGGCAGCCGAGCGGTATCGCGCCATGCAGCCCGAGCGGCTCATCGTCACCAAGGTCGACGAGGCCGTCGGCTCCGGGAGCCTGCTCTCTGCATCCGTCCGTATCGGCCGCCCCATCGTCGCGGTGTCGGATGGGCAGCGGGTGCCCGAAGACATTCACGCGCTGTCGAGCACTGAGCTGGTCGACCTGATCGTCGGCACGCCGGGCAAAACCAACGTCACGAAGGCCGGAGGGCGCTGAGCCATGGATCAGGCCATCGGATTGCGGGAGCTGATGAAAGAACATCGCAAGACCCAGTCGAAGCTGCGCGTCATCGGCGTCACCAGCGGCAAGGGTGGCGTGGGCAAGTCCAACGTCGCGGCGAACCTCGCGGTGCTGGCGGCGCGCGCTGGCCGTCGGGTGCTGGTGCTCGACGCCGATCTCGGGCTCGCGAACGTCGAGATCCTCTACGGGCTCAAGCCCCGCTACCACCTCGGCCACCTGCTCGACGGTGACGTGCCGGTGCGCGACATCATCGCGGAGGGCCCTGAAGGCGTGAAGGTGCTCCCGGCCGGCCACGGGCTGCAGACGCTGACCCGGCTCGATGAAGCGCAGCGCATGAGGCTCGTCGCCGCGGTCGATCAGCTCGAGGAGGACTTCGACATCATCTTCGTCGACTGCGGCGCAGGCATTGGCGACAACGTGTTGTTCTTCATCGGCGCGGCGCAAGAGGCCTTGCTGGTGGTGAGCCCAGAGCCGACGTCGCTCACCGACGCGTACGCAACCTTGAAGGTGCTCTGCCAGGAAGGCGGCGCGCGGTACTTCAACGTCGTCGTCAACCAGGCGCCGAACGAGGCCGTCGCGAAGGACATCTTCGACAAGCTCTCGTCGGTGGTGAGCCGCTTCCTCGGCGCGAAGATGCGCTGGCTCGGCTGGGTGCCACGTGACGAGAACGTGCACCGCGCGGTGATGTCGCAGAAGCCGTTGGTCGGGCTGTTCCCGAGCTCGCCTGCCACGCGCGCCCTCAACAGCGTCGCCGACACGCTCTTCAACGAGCCACCACCGATTCAGCTCGAGGGGGGCCTCAAGTTCCTCTGGAGCCGGCTGCTCCGCGAGTCGAGCGTGCACTGAACGTTGAAAGGAGCCCTATGCATCCCGCAGCGATTCGGTACCAGACGACTCAACAGGCTCCACAGCTCACCGACAACGAGATCGTTCAGAAGTACTCGTTCTTGATCGACCGGTGTGCCCGCCGCATCAGCGCGAAGACCGCGAACGCCGTGCAGCCGGGCGATCTCTGGTCGGTGGGAGCGCTGGGCCTGCTCGACGCGTGGAAGCGCTACGACGCAGAGCGTGCGGTGAAGTTCGAGAGCTTCGCCGAGCACCGCATTCGTGGAGCGATGATTGATGAGCTCCGCGAGATGGATCACCTGCCGCGGCGACTGCGCGCAGATACCGACAAGGTGCGCAAGGCGAGGCAGGCGCTGGGCGTGACGTTGGGGCGCGAGCCGACGCAGGAAGAGCTCGCGCTCAAGCTGGGCGTGTCGATCGAAGAGGTCGACAACCTGGAGACCCTGTCGCAGCCCGCAGTGCCTTTGACGCCCGAGCTGCCGGTGCCGAGCAGCGCGGCGCGCCAGGACGATTTGCTCGATCACGCGCAGGAGGTCCGTGGGCTGACCGAGGCGATCGGGCGGCTGCCCCCCCGGCTCTCGATGTTGCTGTCGCTGCACTATGTCGAGGGGCTCACCTACAAGGAGATCGCGCAGGCGCTCGAGGTGAGCGAGGCGCGCGTGTGTCAGCTACACGGTGACGCGGTGAAGAAGCTGCGTGAGGCGATGACCGCGCGCTCGGACGACTAACGTCGGTAACGACGGAACAGGTCCGACTCCGTCCCAGCACGGAGCGTCGGCTCGCAAACCCCATGCTGAACGAAGTTGGCGCGCCCTTCACGCAGCGCCATGTGGTTTGGCCCTGAGTGCAGCTCTGGATCATCTCCGGTGTCTTCCCAGAGACAGACCCGGCAGATCTCCAGCGCGTTCCGGGCCTCGAGGCTGAAGAAGCCACAACACGGGCAGGCGACCGTCGGCTCGATCGGCCCCTCGACCGTGGCGCGGATTCCCAGCGAGGCCAGTCGTTCCTCGAGCCAGGAATTCAAGACGCCTCGAAACGGCCAACGCAGCGCAAGCGCAAGGAGCGGCTCATACACATGGTCGTCCGGGTCTTGTGGCTCTTCGAGTTCAACCATGCGCCGCCTCAGCTCGTCGGGAAGCGCGAGGAATTCAGGGTCAGACTCATGCAGGCTCCAGGCGCTCGACAGCGCGTCGTGCCGTTCGCGCGCCGAGAGCTTCGCGGCTGCGTCAGCGACAAGCACTGAGATCGCTTCGGCACGATTCACGGTCCGCCAATCTACGCGTGACGCACGCCACTTGCTCGAGCCGATGCCTCGACGGCCCCTCCTTCGAAGTTGAGCGTCACCGTCGAAGCGCGTCTCGACACGTCCCGCTCAAGGCACCGCTCGTCGACGCCGCCCTGATCGGCGCTGCGCATTGATCGAACGCAGCCAATGCCGTCGCTTCCTGACCTGCCGTGCACACCGGAAGCCGCTCGTAACAATCGAGGTACGTGTTCATCACTGGCAACTCGGCCGCGGTGCACAGCGGGAGCCTCGCGACACAATTCGGCTCGGCCACCTCGGCGACCACCGCCACGCCAGCATCGCGATCTTCACACCGCGTCCCCGCCGCGAAGAAGCGCGACTGCGCCGTCAGCAGCCGACTGCAGTAGCCAACGCCGGCATCACCATCCATGAGCCGCGTCTCGATCTGCAGCTCGAAGGGCCCGGACCCGCCATCCGCGCCGTCGACCGTGATGACGTACCTCGTGGCGGTTTGAACGATGGTCTCGACGCTCGCCGTCGTGGCTCCGGGAGTCGCGACGCGGCAGCGATCGTCAGGCTCCGTGCACGAGCGGCTGCGCAAACGCACCACTCCGGGCCACGCGCCTCCCGTGATCACCTTCACGCTGAGCACTCGACTCGCCGGAACCTCGACCGAATAGAACCGGTCGGGACCGCCATTGCCTCCACAGCTCGAGAGCGCCGCGCCTTCATCGTCCATCGCGCCCACGGTCGTACTCATCACCGACGCGCGCTGCTTGGCAGCGTCACCGGGAACGGCGCTGAGGCTCAGTGGCGCAGCCATCGCGCACGTCTCTCCGCCGACGGAGCTCACCGTCCCACCAGCCGCGTTGCCGCCTCCCGAGCCGCCACCACCGCCGCTTCCCGACAGCACGCCGCATGCACCGGCATTGCACGAGAGCCCTGCTTCGCAGGCGACGCAGCGATTGCCTTGAATGCCGCAGGTCGCAGGCTCGAGGCCCGGCTGACACTGGCCTGCGCCGTCACAACATCCGGAGCAATTCGACGGTCGACACGCTCCCGCCTGCACCCCGACCTCACACCCGCCCAGGAGACCGCCGACGACGAAGATCAGACGCCAATTCATGGAATTCCCCTCTCTGGGACCTTTGGAACGAGGTGACCAAAGTTCTCTCGGAAACGTGTGGGCATCGACATGAGGCCCGCTTCTCACCCGGACAACGCCACGAGGACAACCGCCGACGTATCGCTGACGCACGCCGTCACCTCGCGAGCGTTCTCGAATCTCCCGAAAGGGTGCTACGCCGCGCGGCTCATGAACACGGCCTTTCTCTCGCACCTTCAGGCACAGCTCGACGACATCAAGGCGCAGGGCCTGTCGAAGTCGGAGCGGATCATCACCACGCCTCAGCGCGCGACGATTCGGGTCCAGGGCGGCGCCGAGGTGCTCAACTTCTGCGCGAACAACTACCTGGGCCTGGCCGATGCTCCGGAGCTGATCGCGGCGGCCAAAGAGGGCCTCGACACGCACGGCTTCGGCATGGCGTCGGTGCGGTTCATCTGCGGCACGCAAGACATCCACAAGACGCTCGAGGCGCGGCTCTCTGCGTTCCTCGGCACCGAAGACACGATCCTCTTCTCGTCCTGCTGGGACGCGAACGGCGGCATCTTCGAGATCATCCTCGGTGAAGAAGACGCGGTGATCTCCGACGCGCTCAACCACGCCTCGATCATCGACGGCGTGCGCCTCTCGAAGGCCAAGCGCTTCCGCTACGCCAACAACGATCTCGTCGAGCTCGAGGCCCGTCTCAAAGAAGCGAAGGCCGCCAACGCCCGCTTCATGCTCGTCGTCACCGACGGCGTCTTCTCGATGGACGGCGTGATCGCCAACCTGAAGGGCATCTGCGACGTCGCTGAACGCTACGGCGCGCTGGTGATGGTCGACGACTCCCACGCGGTCGGCTTCACCGGCGACAAGGGCAAGGGCTCGCACGAACTTCGCGGCGTGATGGGCCGCGTCGACGTGCTCACGGGAACGCTCGGCAAAGCGCTCGGCGGCGCCTCGGGCGGCTACGTCTCGGGTCGCAAAGAGATCGTCCAGCTGCTCCGTCAGCGCGCGCGGCCGTACCTGTTCTCGAACTCGCTGATGCCCGCCATCGCGCACGCCACCCTCGCCTGCCTCGATCTGCTCGAGAAGAGCGACGGCCCACGCAAGCAGCTTCGTGAGAACGCTGCGCACTTCCGCGCCGAGATGACGAAGGCCGGCTTCACGCTCTCCGGCGAAGGGCACCCCATCATCCCCGTGATGATCGGCGACGCCGCGCTGGCCTCGCGCTTCGCAGACGAGATGCTCAAGGAAGGCATCTACGTCGTCGGCTTCAGCTTCCCCGTCGTCCCCAAGGGGCAGGCTCGCATTCGTACACAGATGTCGGCGGCCCACACCCGCGCGCAAGTCGACCGCGCGATCGCCGCGTTCACGAAGGTCGGCAAGCACCTGGGAGTCATCTGATGAAGGCGTTGGTCAAGTCGAAGAAGGAAATGGGACTGTGGCTCGAGGAGCTCCCGGTTCCGAAGTGCGGCCCCAACGACGTGCTCATCAAGGTGCGCCAGACCGGCATCTGCGGCACCGACATTCACATCTACAACTGGGACGAGTGGAGCCAACGCACGATCCCCGTGCCGATGGGCATCGGCCACGAGTTCATGGGTGAGGTCGCCGAGATCGGCAGCGAAGTGACGGGCTTCACCAAGGGCGAGCGCGTCTCGGCCGAGGGCCACATCACCTGCGGAGGCTGCCGCAACTGCCGCGCCGGCAAACGTCACCTCTGCCGCAACACCATCGGGCTCGGCGTGCACCGCCAGGGCAGCTTCGCCGAGTACGTCACCATTCCCGCCTTCAACGTCTTCAAGCTGCCGGCCGAGATCCCCGATCACATCGGCGCGTTCTTCGACCCGCTCGGCAACGCGGTGCACACGGCGCTGTCGTTCGACGTCGTCGGTGAAGACGTGTTGATCACCGGCGCCGGCCCCATCGGCGTCATGGCCGTCCCCATCTGCAAACACATCGGCGCGCGGCACGTGGTGATCACCGACGTGAACGAGTACCGGCTCGACCTCGCCCGCAAGATGGGCGCGACCCGGGCCGTGAACGTCGCGAAGGAGTCGCTCGACGACGTCATGAAGTCGCTCGGCATGACCGAAGGCTTCGACGTCGGCCTCGAGATGAGCGGCAACGGCGCGGCCTTCAAGCAGATGTTCAAAGCGATGAACCACGGTGGGCGCGTCGCCATCCTCGGCATCCCTCCGACCGAGATCTCGATCGACTGGAGCCAGGTGATCTTCAAGGGCCTGGTGCTCAAAGGCGTCTACGGCCGCGAGATGTTCGAGACCTGGTACAAGATGACCGCGATGATCCAGAGCGGCCTCGACATCGCGCCGGTCGTCACGCATCGCTTCCCGATCTCCGAGTTCAAGCAGGCCTTCGAAGTCATGCGCACCGGCCAGAGCGGCAAGGTGGTGCTGGACTGGACGAAGTGAGCCGATGAGCGCGACGCGGAAGAAGAAGTTCGAGCCGGTGCCTGAGTCATCGAGCCGTGAGTCCAGCGCGATCGCTGCGGCCACGGTCGCGGCCAGCCGCCCGAAACGGGTCGCCAGGCCGCCGAAACGGAAGATCTTCCTCGCGCTCGCCGGGAACATCGGGGCCGGCAAGACGACCGCCGCCAAGATGGTGAGCCAGAGCTTCGGCTTCGAGCTCTTCGACGAGCCGGTGATCGATAACCGGTTCCTCAAGGACTACTACAAGGACATGAAGCGCTGGAGCTTCACGCTCCAGCTCGAGTTCCTGATCCGCCGCGTCGAGCACCACGAGCTCATTCACAAGGTCGCGAAGAGCTGCATTCAAGATCGCACGCTCTACGAAGACCCCGAGATCTTCGCGAAGTACCTGCACGGCCTCGGCTTCATGACCGACGGAGAGCTCGAGCTGTACTTCGAGTACTTCCAGCGCACGACGAAGACGCTCACGCACCCCGACAAGGTGATCTGCTTCGACGTGCCCAACGTGCAAGTGCTCCTCGATCGCATCAAGAAGCGCGGCCGCGAAGAGGAGAAGGGCATTCAGTCCCAGTTCTTGCGCGGCCTCTCGGGCTACTACGCGACGTTCCCGATGGTGCTCCAGGGCAAGTACGGCATCGACGTGTTGACGTTCGACGTGTCGACGCTCGACATCCGCGCTGGCAAGGGCCGCGATCACTTCCTCGACGCGGTCTCGACCTTCCTCAACAAATAGGCTCGGACGTTGGGGACTTCAGCTCCGGTCGAGGCGTGGCAGCAGGTACCCGAGTGAACGCTCGAAGCGATAGTTCACGCCCATGTGGCCGTCTTCGAACTCCTCGTGGACGTGCTCGACCCCGCCTGCGCGGAACTCGTCGGCCAGCATCCTCGCGCCCCAGCGCAGGTTGAACTCATCGCGCGTGCCGCAATCGATGAAGATCGTCTTGAGCTTCTTGTAGACGTCGAGGTGTTTGGGCGTGAACCGCACGGGGTCGTGCACCAGCCACCGGTTCCACACATCGACGCGGAGCCGGCCGGTCTGCAATTCGATGGGCAGCTCGAGGCCCAGCGGCTCACCCTTCTTCGGGGAGTACGCCGCCGCCATGCAAAGCATGTTGATGACCGTGTGGTCTTCGCTCTTCATCTTGGTGACGAGAGACCGATTGATGAACTCGCGGTACCAGTTCTCGACGCCGCCAGCCTTGAGGATCGGGCCCGCCGCCTGAGGGAGCTCGTTGAGGTAGCAGTACTCGAAGCACGCATCGCCCGAGTGCACGCCGATATGGCTGAAGAGCTCGGGGTGAAAGCGGCTGATCACCAGCGCGCCGAAGCCGCCTGAGGACTTGCCGACGATCGCGCGCGCTCCGCCCTTGGTGATGGTGCGGAAGGTGCGGTCGACGAAGGCGACGAGATCGCGCGCCACGTAGTCGCGATAACGCCCGATGCCTTCGCTGTTGATCCACTGGCTGCCGCCCAGCGACGTCCACCCATCGACGAAAACGCCAATGCACGGCGGCAGCCCCTGCGTGGCGATCAGGAAATCGAGCCGCTCGGGTACCGTGCGCGTGAAGGGCGAGGTGTTGAGCCACTGCAGCCCGGTGCCGCTGAAGCCGTGCAGAAAATAGACGACCGGGTACCGCGCCTCGGGGTTCTCGGCGTAGCCGGGCGGCAGGTAGACCGGAATGGTGCGGGTCGAGGGATCGTTGAGCGGGTTGCCCTCGAGGGAACCGGCGAAGACCTGGAAGAGCTGAATCGTCCCCTTCATCACTGCCCCTTCTTGCTGTCGGACTGCTTGCCCAACCGTTTCATGACTTCCTGCAGATCCATCCACGCGACGCGCTTCTCCTCGGGCTTCCGAAGCAGATAGGCCGGGTGGAACGTCGGCATCAGCGGAACGCCCTGGTACTCACGCCACTGGCCGCGCAAGCGGGTGATGGCCGTCGTGTCACGCAGCAACGTCTGCGCGGCGAACTTGCCCAGCGCGACGATCACCTTCGGCTGCAGCGACGCCAGCTGCGCCTTCAAGAACGGCTCACACGCCTCGATCTCATCGGGCTCGGGGTTGCGGTTGTTCGGCGGCCGGCACTTCACGACGTTGCAGATGTAGACGTCGTCGCGCGTGAACTTCATCGCCTCGATCATCTTGGTCAGCAGCTGACCGGCCTGCCCGACGAAGGGAACGCCTTTCAGATCTTCCTCTTCTCCCGGGCCTTCACCGACGAAGACCAGCTCGGCGCGCGGGTTGCCGCTCCCGAAGACGATCGTCTTTCGACCCGAGCAGAGCTTGCAGCGCTGACAGTCACCGAGCTCACGGCGAATCTCGTCGAGCGGGCGTTTGGCGATGGGCTCGGCTGGTGGCGACGGCGTTCGGATGACGGGCGCTGGAGCCTTCGCGGCGACAGGCGCAGGCGCTGCCTTCACCGCTGCAACGGGCGCCGGCTTCGACACGGCAGCGGATCGATCGCCGAGGATCACCCTCGAGCCATCGGCCTCCTGCCACGCCAGGTGCCGCCGCAGCTCCAACGCCAGATCTTTCAGCTCGTCAGACATCGCGCTCACCCTACCCTGCGCTCGAGCACGACACCCCAGATCTCCTTCGCGACGTCGCGCTTGCTGCCCTCGGCACGGAGCCGCTCGCCGACGTCGTCGAACACGATCACCCGATTGGAGTCCGAGCCGAAGCCCGCGCCGGCCTGGGAGACGTCGTTGGCGACGATGAGATCGAGGCGCTTCTTCGTGAGCTTCCCGCGCGCGTAGGCCTCGACGTCGTGGGTCTCGGCCGCGAAGCCCATCAACACCGGCCGCTTCGAGTTGCCGTGCACCTTCGCCGAGGCGGTGGCGAGCACGTCGGGCGTCCGCACGAGGCGAACGGTCTCCACGCCCTCGCCCTTCTTCACCTTCGTGGCGCTCACCTGCTCGGCCTTCCAGTCGCTCACCGCGGCAGCAGCCACGAAGATGTCGACGGTCTCGACGCGGCTCATCACGGCGGCCAGCATCTCGTCGGCTGTGGTGACGCGAATCACCTCGAGGCCCCGCGGCGGCGCCGTCTCGACGGGCCCGAGCACGACGGTCACCACGGCCCCGAGCGCGCGCGCGGTCTCGGCCATCGCGAGCCCCATCTTTCCGGTCGACGGGTTCGAGATGAAGCGCACGGGGTCGAGCGCCTCGCGGGTCGGTCCGGCGGTCACCAGCACGCGCTTCCCTGCGAGCGGACCAGCCACGGCGATCGCCGTCACGGCGCTCACGAGATCCTTCAGCTCTGCGAGCCGGCCCATGCCGACGTCACCATCAGCGAGCGGACCCGCGACCGGTCCCACCATGCGGTACTTTGGCTGCGCGACGAGCGCGGCGACGGTGGCCTGGGTCTCGGCGTGCTCCCACATCGCGGTGTTCATCGCTGGAGCGAGCAGCACCGGCCCGCGGAACGCGAGCAGCGTGGTGGTGACGGCGTCGTTGCCAAGCCCGGCTTTGATGCGCGCCAGCAGATCAGCGGTGGCCGGAGCGATCACGAAGAGGTCGGCCCACTTCGCGAGCTGCAGGTGGCCGTACAGATGGTCCTGGCTCGAGTCGAAGGTGTCGGTGAAGACGGGGTTGCCCGACAAGTTCTGCATCGTCAGCGGCGTGATGAACTCGCAGGCGCCCTTCGTCATCGCGACGCGCACCTCGGCGCCGGCCCGACGCAGCTCGCGCACGAAGTCGCAGGCCTTGTACGCGGCGATGCCACCGCCGACGGCGACCGCGATATTCCGGCCCAGCAGAGGCTCCGTCATGCAGCGGTGACTACCCGCAACCGGCGCGGACCTCAAACCTCGCGCTCACTCCAGCCGATTGACGTCCTCGTTCAGGCCATGCCGGAGCAGCTCGTCGATGCGGCTGTCGCCGCGAAAGCCCCCGCCAGCCGGCCCGTGACGCGTCATGCCCACCTCCTCACCGATGGAAGACAGGCTGGGCGGCCTCACCGTCACGATGTTGGGCCCGCGACCCAGCGTCACCGGCATCCAGACCACCTGACTCCCATACATCGCGTGCACCACCCAGGCGCCGCACGTCAGCCCGCGGCCGGCGAACCCCGAACCGGCGGAGCCCAGCGCGACCGCCCCCGGTGGCACGTCGTTGCTCCCCAGGTCGTACGTCGACTCTGGTGCCCAGCCGAGCGATGCGGGCACCAGCATCACGTTCATCGGCAGCGGGAGCCCGCGCACCGACACCTCGCAGGCCTCGTCGGTGATTCCGAGTTCCACCCGCTGCTGTCGGCCGCTGACCCGCACCGACGTCGAGGTCTGCGACGCCCGTGTGCCGAAGAACCAGGTGCCTGGCGCGAGCGAGACCTGAAAGTGGCCCTCTGCGTCCGTGTCGACCTGCACCTCTTCGTCGGCGCTCCCTCGAATGAGCACTGAGGTGACGACGCCACGGTTGCCGCTGCTCCGGACGAGGCCATCGATGCGCGTGGGGGGCGTCAGCACGATCTCGACGAAGCCCTTGCCGACCGGGACGTCGGTGAACGTCCCGAGCTCGCCATGTCGCGCCTGAACCGAGACCGACGTGGCTTCCGAGACGAGCGCGGTCTCGAAGCGGCCCTCGCTGTCGGTAAGCACCTCGCCCGAGAACGCGTTCGATTCGAGGTGGACGCCGGCCAGGGGTTGCCGCGTCTCGTCCACGACGACGCCGGCCAGCATCGGGCTTTCTTTCAGCACGACGTCGCCAACGTCCTTGCGCCCGGCGACCACCACGTCGACGCCCGCGCCTTCGAAGTCTCTGACGTCGAGCCGATCGAGGGTGTTGGCGACGGCCTCGAAGCGCCCGTCTTCGGTCGAGAAGTCGACCCCGTTCACGGCGAACTCGAGCACCGGGGCCCCAGCGTGACTGACGACGCGCCCGGTCACCTTGCCGCCCGCGATCGTCTTGAACACCTGCTTCGCCACGCCCACCTTCGCGGTCGAGGGCGTGAGCCCGATCGTCCCTTCGAGATCGATCGCGAGCTCGACGGTGACGCCAGGAGCGAGCCCCGGGATCGAGAAGAGCCCCTCTTCATTCGTCTCGGCGCTCCAGCTGTCAGAGCCCTTCACGAACACCATGGCGTACGGCACCGGGGCGTTCTCGGCGTCGACGACGGTGCCCTCGAGCGTGGCCGAGGGGCGCACCCGCACCGAGAGCCGGCTCGTCTCACCGCTGCGAATCGTCAGCTCTTGTTGGTGCGGCAGGAAGTTCGCTCCCGACGAGCCATCGTCGACTTCCACGCGGTACTCGCCGGGGACCAGCTGCTCGAAGAAGAGCTCGCCGGTCTCGGGCGTCTCGCCGAAGTCGGGCTCAGGGCTCTCGGAGCCAGCGAGCATCACCCGGGCGCCGAGGGCGGGCTTGCCATCGGGGCCGACCACCGTCACCAGCGCGCTGCCGAGCGGCTCCAGCCTCAGCACCACCTCGGGGCCAGGCACCTGCACCGTCTCGCGCGCGACGTCACCATCGAGGCCGATCGCTTCGACCAGCCATGAGCCCTCTTCGTCGACGTGCAGCGTGAAGGTGCCGTCTGCCGCGCTCACCACCCCGTCGGGATCGTTGGGGCTGTCGGAGCGGACCTGCACGGCGACGTCGGCGACCGGCTGGCTCTTCGAGTCCACCACGCGGCCTCGCAGCGTTGGCGCCTCGGCCAGCACCACCTCGAGATCGGTGTCACCGGGCGCGAGCTCGAGCGACTGCGCGCGCGTCTTGAATCCGGGGGCCGTCACCCGCAGCACCGCCGGCCCTTCGCCGATGGGCCCCAGCTCGAGCCGCTGCCCTTCCTCGGTCGACTCCGCGGTCACCACGTTCGTCGGCGCAGTGAGCGTGGCCGACGCCTCGGGCACTGGCATGCCGTCGGTGCTCACGACCGTCACCAGGAGCCGTCCCGCGCGTTTTACCTGCAGCGCGAGCACCAGCCGCGCGCCTTCCTCGAGCTGCCCGTCCGCGGAGCCAAGGAAGCCGGGCTCGGTGACCTCGACCGAGACGTAGCCGGGCCGCTGATGCTCGAAGAGGGCACGCCCGTCGCGCACCTTCACCGGCCGGGGGTGCCGCTTCACCAACTGCAGGCCGAAGGAGCCCAGCGCAGGGGGCGTGGTCACCTCGACGGTGCCGGGCTTGCTCATCATCACCGGGAAGTCCTCCGAGGCGTCCTCGAGGTTCACCGCCACCGGGAAGAAGCCGTCGGCTTCGATGATGCCCCAGAGCGTCGCGGCGCCGTGGACTCGAAGGATGCCGCTCGAGTCGGTCCGCAGCTCCTTCACGTCACCAGCGCCGACGTTCACGAAGGTCGCGCGCGCGGCGATCGGGTCGCCGGCGTTGTCGAACACGGTGAGCGACGTCTCGTGTCGCGCGATCACCTCGTCGGGGAGCACGAACTCCTCGCGCCCCGAGCCGTCGATGTTGGTGAAGTCCGGCAAGCCCGGCGTTTCGACGAAGATCACCACCGCGTCAGGCCAGAGCCGTTCACCAAACGACGCCACGCCGCGCTCGTCCGTCACGGCCTCGGCGAGCAAGGTGCGCTTCATCGAGCCCTCACGCAGCGAGGCCGCGACCGCGGTCAGGTGCTGCTGATCGTCGCATTCCAGGAACGTGTGGTGACCGGCCCGGAGCGGCTCGACGAGCTTCGACTCGAAGATCGAGACGCGCGCACCCTCCACCGCGGCACCGTCGGGCTTCGTGAAGTGCAGGCTGCGGGTTCGAGGTGGCGCCGTGGGCTCTGGCGCGTCGACGTGAGCGTCATCATCGCTCTGCCAGAACCACTTCGACTTGCGCGGCGCTTCGTCAGCCTCGGCCGTCGTCCCTTCGTCGGAGGTCGACGTCTCTGGGCCGCTCGCCTTCCAGACGCCCAGCACCACCGCCGCGACGAGGCAGAGCAACGCGACGACGGTGAGCGGCGAACGGTTCATCGAACGAGGTTGAACTCCGCCTGCGAGGGCACGTCGATCGGCACCACCACCGGGCCGGCCTCGGACGAGGCGTGAAAGCTCGACCAGATGAGCGAGTAGTGCCCCGGAGGTACGCCGGTCAGCACGACGCGCTCGGTGTGCGGCTGGAAGATCATCTGCGCGTACGAGGAGCGCATCAGCTCCATCGGAGGGTTGCCGACGCTGCGAACGTCACCGCGCACGAGCCAGAGCGCCATGCCGACGTCGGGCTTCACCCGCGCGACGACCGTTCCCGTGCCGGGCGCAGGGCCAAAGTCGAGGTGTGTCTGCGGACCGGTCACTTCGACGATCACGGTGGGCGGATCAGCCGACACTCGCGGCACGCCCGGCCCCGACATCGAGAAGCGGTAATTGCCCGGCGCGACCTCCATCGAGTAGCTGCCGTCGGCGTTCGTGACGACCGAGACCGGCTCGCTGCGATCGGTGTGAAGGCCTGCGATCTCGACGCCGCTGGCGGGCCGGCCCTCTGCGATGAACGCCGACCCCGAGAGGATCACACCCGGCTTCAAGGTGAGCTCGAGCCCCGAGATCGCGTCACCGACGACGACGCGCGTGGCCGTGCGGCGGCCCTTCTTCGCGACGAGGTTGAACTCGTGCTGGTACGGCGGCTTCGAGAGCGTGAAGCGCCCATCAGGGCCCGTCATCACCGACTGCTCGCAGCTGTCACACGAGACGACCGCGTCCGGCACGCCGCCGCCCGACTCGTCCCGCACGAGGCCGCTCACCTGGGGCGTGCGTTTGAGGTCGAACTCACCGAGGTCGGGCGTGCTGGGCCTGTCGGTGATCAGCGGCTCGAACCCTGGCGACTCGATGGTGAGCACGACGCGCTCGTCGCTCGCCGGCAGCGGTAGCTCGAAGGAGCCGTCACTCGAAGACACCTCATGGGCGTCGACGCGGAAGCGCTTGAGCGGTTGGCCAGCGCCGAGCACGCGGCCGCGGAAGACGGGCTGGCGCTTGACGACGACCTTCACCGGGTCTCCGCCGGCCTTCGCGACGACGCGATCGGGTTGATCGTACCCGCGCTGAGACACCCGAACGCCGTACACGCCAGTCGGACGCAGCGGCCCGAGGGTGAAGTTCCCGAGCGCATCGGTGGTGACCGGTTCGGTCCCGCGCGGCACCACGGCCACGGAGACTCCGCTGACGGGCGCGCCCAGCGTGTCGACGACCTGCCCAGTCACGTTCGCACCAGGCTTGAGCTCGGCCGTCACCTTGAGCAACTGGCCGTCTTCGACCTTCACGCTCTGTCGATCGGAGGGAAGAAAATCCGGGTGGGTCGCGACCAACGTGTAGCCGTTGGGCGGCATGCCACGCATGAGCACCACGCCGTCGGCGCCCGAGACGCGATCGCTGCGGAAGTTCCCTTCGCCGGTGAACATCACGACGCTCGCGCCTTCGATGCGACGGCCGTTCTGCTGCACCGTGATCTCACATCCGGCGCGCGGTTCGAGCTGCAGCTCGACGCCCTCCTTCGGCGCCGCGACCTTGACCTCGCCGCCGCCCCAATCGGAATGGTGCGCCTGCAAGGAGTACAGGCCAGGCGAAGGAACGGTGGCGCGGAACCGGCCGTCGGGCCCGCTGATCGCAGACTCTCCCAGCGGAGAGATGAGCACCGACACGCCCGGGGCTGCGCGGCCGTACTCGTCGATCACCTTGCCGGCGATGATGGTGCCCTTCGTGAGCGTCACCTCGATCGGCGACTCTCCGCTCGACACCTTCGCGGGCACGATCGTCGCGGTGAACCCATCAGCGCTCGCCCGCACCTTGTAGTCACCGGCCGCGACCGGCCCCAGCACCGCCAGCTCACCGGTCTGGAGCTTGCGCTTGGTGATGGGCTCTCCGTTCGAGGTGAGCAGCTCGACGGTTGGATCGGGCACGGGCTGCTCCTGCTCATCGAGCACCGTCACGGCCAACCGCCCGCCCTTCTCGAGCACCAGCGTGATGCGCGTGGTCGGCGAGGTCAGCGTCACGGACTGCGGCGCTGCGGCCAGCTCGCCTGCCACGGCCGAGGCCATCAGCGAGCCGGGCGACAGTCCCGTGATGATCGCCAGGCCGTCCTTCGCGACGACGTCTTTCCCCAGGTGATCGGCGACGAGCTTGACGGTTCCGGCGATCGGCTTCTGATCGACCGTCACCAGCCGAACTTCGAGCGATCGCGGGCGCACCAGCGTGAGGCTGACTGGCTCTGGACCGGCCTGCACCTCGGCTCGGAAGGCAGGCAGCAGCCCCGGACTGGAGGCGTGCACGTAGAAGGGCCCCTCGCCGAGCGCCTCGAACGCGAAGCGCCCTTCTCCATCGGCCTGCACCGTCACGACCTCGGCCAGTCGACGGGAGATCGCTCGCACGGTTCCGGCCACTGGCTGCCCCGTGTCGTCGCGAAGGCGGCCAGCGAGAGATCGCGGCGATGGCAGGAATAGCTCGACGGGATCGCCAGGGGCCGCACGCTCCTTGATGCCCAGCCCGTGCCCGACGGCCTTGCCCCAGACCGTGAACGAGATGCCGGCGAGCCGTTCGAAGCGGAACTTGCCCTGGGCGTCGCTGGTGGTGGTCGCCGCGGCCACCTGTTCACCTTGATGGGCGTCGATGAGCCCGCCGACCGTTACCGCCGTCTCGCGCGCGCGGCACGACAGCATCAGCTCGTTGCAGTGCTGGCAGCGAACGGACGTCAGGCTCTGCTGCTCCGTGGAGGCGAGAAAAACAGTCGCTCCGGCGATCGCCTGGCCATCGGCGCTTCGGACGATCCCTGCGAGCGTCAGGCCTTGATCGTTGGTCGCTCGGACCTCGACTGCCTTGAACTCGGGAGGCGGCGCGAGCTCGGGCTCGGGCTGCACCACGACGAGCTCCGCAGGTGGCCGCAACACCCACACGCCCGCCACGATGCCGAGGAGCACGAGCGCAGCGACAGCGATGAGGACGCGACGCATGTGGAGTTCAGGAGCCTACTGCAGCCGATCCGTTAACACCGGCGACCGTGCAGACATCCTGAACCTTCGACCGGTTCCTGAGCGCTTAGAAGTCGTAGCGGATCATCGCCGTGCCACCCGCGACCCGCGCCGAGTAGCTGTACGACGGCAGCGTGTCGAACGACGGCTTGGTGGCGTCGCGCGGCAGAATGAACGTCATCTGCACGGCGAGATCGACCTGAATGGGGCTCGCGAAGATCTCGAGGGGATCAGGGAAGTTGAAGCCGATGCCGGTCGCGAGGCCGATCGCATTCCCATCGAGCAGGTTGCTGTTGACGGTGTTCTGCAGCGGAACAGGGGTCGGCCGGTAGGAGCCGCCCAGCCGCGCCGAGAAGCGCTCCGAGACCCGGTACTCGCCACCGAACCGAACGCCGAGCGTGTTCACGAACCCGGGCGGCGTGGCCGGAGAGTTGAGATCGAGGGCCTTGTCGATGCCGAGCGCGGCGAGGGTCGGGCCGGCGAGATCGACGTTCAGCGAGACGTAGGGCGACGGCGCGGCGCTCCAGTGTTGGTACTCGCCGTCGAGCGTGACGGTCAGCTGCTCGGTGGCGTCCCACGCGGCGCCGAACGAGATCTGGTGCGGCGAATAGTGAGAGATGGCGTTCACCGAGAGCAGCAGCGTGCCGATGCCCTCGAGATCGACGACGGCCGGAATCGTGACCGGGAGCAGGATCTCGTACCGGTATGTGGCGCCGATTCGCAGCGTCTTCATGGGCGTCACCAGCACGCCGAAGGTCGGCGCGACGCGCGTGGTGAGCGACGCGTCCAGCTCCTTCACCTTCACGTTGCGCGAGAAGAGATCGACCTTCGCCGTCGCGCCGCCACCACCGCCCACTTTGCCCTGGAGGTTCGCGAGCACCGACACGCCCGGTCCAACGCTGAGCCAGTCGGTGATCTTGATGCCGACGCCGAGGTGCAGCACGAAGCGCTCGAGGTTGCCGTTGTACCGGTACCAGTACGGCTGCGCCGAGTCGGGCGCGTTGACGCGAACGAAGACGCTCGTCGGCAGGTACAGGCCCACGCCGATCGCGACGCGGTTCTTCACCTTGCCCGCGAGCGGAAACACGAAGCCGGTCGACGTGCCGACGTTGTCCGCCGGCGAGCACTGCGCGCAGTCGATGGGCTTGGAAAGGTCCTTCGAGGTGATCTCGGGGATCAGCCGGTGGAACTGAAACGAGAACCCGAAGTTGAGCTCAGGCCGCCGGGTCAGCAACGCGGGGTTGTAGAACGTCGCGGTGTAGTCGTTGGCCTCGGCGGTCATCGCGCCGCCCATCGCCGCCGCGCGTGGCCCGTAGCCGTAGAGCGGGAACGGGTCTGCCGACGCTGACACCGACACGACACACGCCACCAGCGCGACGCGCACGAATCGGTTCACGAGACCTCTCACTCTTCGGTGAAGGGATTGATCGCCTGGACCGCCGCGAGCTCCTGGCGGGCCTCGGACAGCTCGGAGTTCGTCTCGCGCAACCGGTCGGAGAGCACCTGCACGAAGCTCCACAGGAGCTTCACCGCGAGGATCGACTCCTTCTTCATCAGCGCCATGAGATCGGGCCGAGAGATGACCATCACGCGGGTTGGCTCGTGGGCTCGCACGGTCGCAGACCGCGGCGCGTTGTCGATGAGCCCCATCTCGCCGAAGTGACCGCCGGCGCGAAGCTCTGCGATCTCGACGCCACCCTTTTCGACCCCGACGCGACCACGAATCACGACGAACAGCTCTTCACCCGGCTGGCCTTCGGTGACGATCTCGCGGCCTGCGGGGAAGGTGCGCGTGGTGGCGATCGACAGCACCGCCGTCTGCTCCTTGTAGGTGAGGTGCCTGAAGAGCGGGATCTTCTTCAGGGCCTCCATGCGCGACTGCGCTTCGACGACTTCTTCCTGAGCGCTCTCGGCGTCACCACGCACGGACAGGACGACGGTGGTGATGTTGTCTTTGCCGCCGCGCTCGTTGGCCAGCGCGATGAACCGATCGGGCTGCTCCGTGATGGGCGTGGAGGTGACGAGCGCGCCGACCTCTTCATCGCTCAGGTAGCCGTGCAGACCGTCGGAGCAGAGGACGAAGACGTCGCCCGGCACGAGATCGACGATCAGCGTGTCGACCTGGACCGACTCCTGAATGCCGACCGCGCGGGTGATGACGTTGCGGTATTGGCTGGTGGCGGCCTGGTCCTTCGTGATCGTGCCGGCCTTCAGCTGCGCTGCGATCAACGTGTGATCTTCGGTGAGCCGGTGACACTGGCCGTTGCGCACCAGGTACACCCGGCTGTCGCCGACGTGGCCGATGACGCCCTTCGAGCCCGAGACGACGAGGCACACGAACGTCGTGCCCATGCCGCGCTTGGTCGAGTCGCTGGTGGCCGTCTTGTAGATGTCGGCGCAGGCGCGCTGCACCGAGACCTCGACCAATGACGACGCTGCCGCCCGGTTGCTCTGGGTGGGGTCCTTGGCCAGGTCCTTCAGGATGCTCTTGTTCGCGGCGAGGTGGGCTTTGACGACCTCGACAGAGCGCGCGCTCGCGACCTCACCGGCCGCGTGACCGCCCATGCCGTCGGCGACGATGTACAGACCCCCCGCGGGGTCCACGAGCATCGCGTCTTCGTTGTGCTGACGCTTGCGGCCGACGTCGGTCTTGCCGTGCGCTTCGGTGCTGATCACGAAGGGTTTCCCTCTGAAAGAAGAACGCGACTGTAGGAGCGCGGGTGGAGCCAGACAAGGCGAAAGGCTGCAACCTGCAGTGCACACCTGACGACCGACAACCGGTGCAGCGAGGTCACTTCACCTCTGACACGTCCCACGTGAGGGTGCTCATCAGCCCCTTCGCGCGCTTCTTCACGTCGGCGTCGAGGAAGGCGACCGCCTGGTCGAGCTTGTCCATCAGGCGGAAGTGCTTTCGCTTGCTGACCTTCAGCTGGAAGAGCGCGTGCGTCAGCCACGGGAAGACGGCGGTGACGTCGGTGTGGCAGTACATCGAGCCCGTCTCGACCGCCTCGACCGAGACCTTGCCCCACGTGTGGCCTTCGCCGGCCGGGCAGCTCGAGAGCGCGCCGTTGTCGACCGGGTCGACGCAGAACTGCACGTCGATGTCGAAGCCGTGCGTCGGCACGTTGAGGATCTGATCGAGCAGCGGCTCACCCTGGAGCGTGTAGTTCTTCGGCACGCCGCCACCCAGGATCCAGATCGCCAGCTTGCCGTCGAAGTTGTGACGGCAGAAGTGCTGCATCGCCGCCATCGAGTAGACGTCGTCGTTGATGTCGAGCTCGAACTTGAACGCGGGCCCGAGCAGCTTTCGCAGTTTCACGACGTTGAGGAAGATCGAGCCGTCCTGCGGGGCGCCGGACCAGATGGGCACGCCGCGGCGGTAGCAGGTGGAGAGGAACGACGGCTGCTCCACGCCCAGCTCCTGCTCGATGGCGTTGATGTGTTTGCCGAGCAGGAAGTGGAACTCGGGCGTCGTCATCTTCTTTTGGAAGTCGGGGCCCGAGATGATCGCCGAGAAGAGCCGATCGGTGTCGAGCAGTGCCTCTTCCCAGAAGCCCAGGTCGTAGATGCGAATGACGCGCGCGAGGCGGTACTGCAGGTCGCCGGCGTTCGGGTTGATCTCGCGGATCTGGTGCCGAATGATGCGGTGCGCGTCGTGGTACAGGTTGGCGCCCGTGGTGGTGACGGCGCTGATGACGCCCGACTCGACCAGCGGAATCAGACAGCTCTGGTGCAGACCGGCTGGGGTCATGGCGCCCGAGAGCGTGAGGAAGATCGACGCGTTCTCTTCGAGGGAGCGCTTCATCAGCTCGAAGGCGATGCGCTCCTGACGGCCGACGTAGGCGCCGAAGGCGTGCTCCAGCAGCTCGAGGGCCGACTCCTTGCCCGTGATGGGCCGGGGGTTCACGTTTCGCGCTCCGTCGTACGCCTTTCGGAGCTTCTGCTGCTGCTGGGTCTTGGTAGCCATGGGCGGCGCGGGTATACACGCAACCCTCTGGCCGATTCATTGGAGTTTTTCGTGCGAATGACCCGACTCTCATCTCTCGTTGTGACCGTCATCATCAGCGCGGCGGGCTGTAAGTGCCCTGGGCAGAACGTCGTGATCCCTCGGGCCGACCTGCGCACGAACGATTCGAACGGCGCCACGCTCGCCGCGATCGACTTCACCGCCTGCCCGAACCGCGACGAGAACAACCAGCCCGTGCGTGACGTCTTCCCCGACGCCGAGCCCGTCGTCCTGAGCAACGCCACCGGTAAAGCGCCTGCGAAGGCGAAGTTCACGTTCTCCGGTGCTGATGCCGACGCGTTTCAGCTGCGCATCTCTGGCGGCGACGCTGGAGCCTTTACCGTCGTGACAGTGCCGTACGAGCTCGACATCGGGACCGGCCTGGAGGCGACCTTCGAAGTGGCGTTCGCTCCGAAGAAGAAGGGCGCGCACTCGGCGACCCTGACCATCGACGACCAGGACGCCGAGACGAAGACCGACCCGGTGATCACGCTCATCGGCACCGGCCTCGACCTGCCCTCGCAGCCCACGCTCGAGACCGGCGTGCAGATGGAAGACGGCGGCTTCACGGTGTGCGAGCAGGGCTCGATCTTCACCGACTGCGAGCTCGGCTTCCCGCTCATTCAGTTCGAGACGATCGTCACCAAGAAGATCCGCATCAAGAACAAGGGCTGCCCTGCCCTCAAGATCAGCGCCATCAAGGTCGGCATCGACACGCTCGGCACCGAGTCGCCTGACTTCAAGCTCATCAGCCCCGCGTCGCCGTCGACCGCCGCGCCGATCTCGCTCAACAAGGCCGACGGCACCGACACCATCGAGGCCACCATCGAGTTCAAGCCGACCGACACCGGCCCGGGGAACGAGACGAAGAGCGGTTTCATCATCGTCGACTCGAACGACCCGGTGAACATGGCCCCCATCTCGGCGCCCGGCGTGCTCAGCCTGCGCGGTGAAGGCCTTCGCCCTGCCCTCTCGGCGACGCCGACCTCGTGCGACTACTCGCGCCTGTCCGACAACTGCGGCAACTCTCCGAAGATCGCCGACCGCGCACGCTTCATCGTCCGCAACGACGGCAACGCACGCGTGAAGATCACCGAGGCGAAGTTCAAGTCGGGGAACGGCCAGGGCGGACGGTTCGCCATGGTGATGGACCCGACCAACCAGGAGATCGCTCCGGGCATGTCGATCACGCTCGAGGTCAGGCACACCGACATGCCGCTCTACGTCATCGACGAGCTGCAGCTGAAGTCGGTCTTCGTGGCGGGCGACATCCCCTCCGGCGACGTGTCGTTCGCCCTCTTCGGCGGCCGTCAGCCGTGCCTCGACACCCTCGATGAGGTGAACTTCAACAACCCGCAGACGCCGATGTCGGCGCAGTCGTTCTTCATCGGGAACACGCGGCGCTTGTCCGATGGCGGCACCGACTCGTCGCAGTGCGGGACGCTCGTCCTCAACCAGGTCGGCATCGAGCCGAGCATGTTCTTCTCGATCATCGACCCGAAGATCGCGCCGGGCACGAGCGTGGCCGCGGGCATGCGGGTCGAGACGGCGATTCAGTACAACCGGCCGCCGTCGGGCGGCATGCAGGTCGGCAAGCTGAAGATCCTCTCGAACGACCCGTTCTTCGGACCGCCTGCCGGCACGAAGGAGATCAACATCATCTCTGCCTCGCCGTTCGACCCGCCGCCGATCGCCGTCCTCAAGGGCTGTGTCCCCGCCATGCTGATCAACGACCCGAACTGCAGCGTCTCGGGTACCGAGTCGCAGATGACGGTGCAGCTCTCGATGATCACCCAGATGCCGAAGACGATCACCGTGTCGGGCTTCGACAGCACCGACTCTGACGGCTCGATGATGGGCAAGCCGCGCGAGTACCGCTTCCAACTGCTCGCGCCGTTCCCGCAGGGCTCCAGCGCGATGTCGGTCGCTCCGAACACGCGCGGCCTGCCTGACAAGGCCGTGCTGTCGCTGCCGGGCACCGGCCTGTACCGCGTCAACCTCACCGTGTGGGACAGCCGTGGCCAGCAGGGCCAGCCGGTGTCGCTCAACGTGAACGTCATCCCGTAGTCGGGCGTCGGCGCGGAGTCCTTCGGCACGTTCACCCGCGTGGTGGTCGTGCCGAAGTCGTTTCAGCGGGCCGTCAGCCGTGCAGACGCGGCCTTCTGCTGCGCCTTCAGCACCGGCGATTCGTGGCGAAGGCTGCGCATCGCGAGCTTGTCGAGCTTCGTGGCCCGGTAGACCTCGAGCATTCGCTCCTGGCCCGAGCGCCACACGCCGTACATCGTGCACGCCCCGGTGAAGGCGCAGCCGTCGTGATCGCTCGCGGTGCAGACGTTGACGTTCACAGGCCCCTCGAGCGCCTCGATCACGTCGAGGAAGCTGATGCTCGAGGCCGGCTGGGCCAGCGCATAGCCACCGTGCGAGCCGCGCGTCGAGCGCACCAGCTTCGACTTCGCCAGCGTCTTGAGGATCTTCGCGAGGAAGTCGCCGGGGATGTCCATCTTCCGGCCGATCTCGCGGAACGAGGTCGTCATGCCGTCGGGCAACGAAGCCAGGAACACCATCGCGCGGGTGCCGTATTCCATCTTGCGTGAGATCTGGAACGCGTGGGCCATACGGCTCCACCCCTAGCACACCCGGGTGGTGTCGACCGCGCGACGCCGTTAGAAGGACGGCATGATCGATCTCCACTCGCACACCACGGCGAGCGACGGACAGCACCCGCCGGCTGAGCAGATCGCCATGGCGGCGAAGGCGAAGATCACGACCCTCGCGGTCACCGATCACGACACCGTCTCAGGGCTCGACGCGTGCGAGGCCGCCGCGAAGGAGCACGGGATGCGGCTCGTCCCCGGTATCGAGATCTCGGCGCACCTCAACAACCGAGAGGTCCACATCCTCGGGCACTTCGTCGATCGCACCTTCGCCCGCCTCGCCTCGTTCGACGTCGAGCTGAAGTCGTTTCGCGAGAAGCGCATGGGGTTGATGGTCGACAAGCTCAAGGCGCTGGGTTTCCCGGTGACGTTCGAAGCGGTGAAGGCGATCGCCGGAGACGGCCACCTCGCGCGGCCACACCTCGCGCGCTGGCTGGTGAACAACAACTACTGCACCTCGACGCAAGAGGCGTTCAGCCGCTTCCTCGGAGATGGCAAGCCCGCCGCCGTGGCCCGCTTCGACGTGACGCCGGAGCAGGCGATCGAGCTCATTCACGCCTCACACGGCACGGCCACCGTCGCGCACCCCGGCTCGTCGCGCGTGAATCGCTACGAGCTCGAGCACCTCAAGAGCCTCGGCCTCGACGGCATCGAAGTGCACCACTCCGATCATCCGCCGTCGCAGCGCGAGCAGCTGCTGGGCTGGGCGAAGGAGCTCGACCTCGTGCCGACGGCCGGGAGCGATTTTCACGGGGTGAAAGTGGCTCCCGACCGGCACTTCGGCGCCGTCGGTATGGACCCCGCCGAGTTCGCGAGGCTCGAGGCCCGCTGTCGTTAGGCGGCAGCGCGCTGGTTCGGGCGCACCTGACGGACGACCTTCGTGCCCTTTCGCCAGACGGTGATGTCGATCACCCACGACGAGTCGATCGCCATCAGCCGCTGCAGATCGTCCACCGTGCTGACGGGCGATCCACCCAGCCCCACGACGAGATCATCAGCCTCGACGCCGCCGACTGCCGCGGGTGAGCCCCGGCCCGTCTCGACGACTCGAACGCCGCGCGGTTGACCGACCTGCGACGCGAGCTCGGGCTTGAACGTCTCGTTGCGCGCCGAGATGCCGAGCAGCCGCCGCTTCACCTCGCCGTGACGCAGCAACAAGGCCGCGACCCACGACGCCGTGGAGGAAGGCACCGCGAACCCGATGCCCTGCGCAAACGGCAACATCGCGGTGTTCACGCCGACGACCTGGCCCTTCACCGAGAGCAACGGGCCGCCCGAGTTGCCCGGGTTGATCGCTGCGTCGGTCTGGATGAGTCCGTCCAGTGAGGCGCCGTCACGGCCGGGGAGCCGACGCTCCAGCGCGCTCACCACGCCGAACGTGACGCTGCGCTCGAACCCGAATGGATGACCGAGCGCGATCACCACCTGCCCCACCTTCACCGACGAGCCATCGGCCAGTGGCAGCACGTCGAGCGATCGACGCGAGGTCTTCACCACTGCGAGATCCGTCGCGGCGTCTTTGCCGACGACCTCGCCTTCGCTCCACTCTCCGTCCGAGAACCGGACGCGCACTCGGCCGGGCGACTGCCGCACCACGTGTTCGTTGGTGAGCACGAAGCCATCGGGCGTCAACCCGAGGCCGGTACCGTTGCCGCGCCGGTGCTCGAGCGCGACGACTCCAGGTGCCGCGCGCGTGACCAGCGACTCCAGTTCATTCGAGAAGAGCTCGAGCGGGTTCATGGAGCGCTTTCAGGGCCTGACGGAGAGCGTCACCTGCACCGTCTCGACCTTGCCCTGGCGCCAGAGCTTCGCGGGCACCTGCTGGCCGACGTGATCGGAGCGCAGGTACGCCGTGAGATCCTCCAGCGTCTTCACCGAGTCGTCGCCGATGTGGAGCAGCGTGTCGCCGTAGCGGATGCCCGCGGTGTCGGCCGGCCCGTCCTTCTCGACCTTCATGATGATGAGCCCAACCTCTTCGCCCGTCGTCTGCTGCACGTCGTCGGGCAGCTTCACCGGCTGCATCTCGACGCCAAGGTAGCTGCGGCGCACCTGGCCATACGCTTCGAGCTGCGCGACCACGCGCTTCAGGGTGCTGCCCGGCACCGTCAAGCTGGCGCCGCGGAGCAGGCCCGTGCTGGTCAACCCGAACACCGTGCCGTCGACGCCGACGAGGGGACCGCCCGAGAAGCCCGGGTGGTGCGGCGCGTCGCTCTCGAGGTACCGATCGACCGTTCCACCGCTCATCGTCTTCCACGGCGTCTTGCCGGCAGTGCTGATGATGCCGCTCGTCGCCCGAACCGTCTGGCCCGGCCGCGCGAGCTTCAACACGAGCTGGCCGACCTTCACCTTCAAGCCGTCATCGAGCGCAGCGACAGGCAACGTCCCATCGAACTCGAGCAGCGCGAGATCGGTCGACAGATCCCGGCCCTTCACCTTCGCCTTCAGCTCGCTTCCCTCGACCCCGATCGTCACTTCGTCGCGAAACAGCCCGCGCGCGACGGTGACGACCCGGTTGGGAGAAATGACGAGACCGCTGGTCGACTGGCGGCGTCCACCTTCGACGCGCACCACGCTCGAGCCAACGGTCTCCACGACTGACGCCAACGCTTCGGACAATTCGATACCAGAGACGGGCATGCGTGCTTCCTCGGGAGCTTCGGGGGAATGACTGCGACTCCCGAGAAGCTACGCATGCGTCCGACTCTGCAAACCCGCCGAACGGACTGAAACCGTCCGTCTGGCGGGGGGTTACGACCTCACAGGTTGATGAGGCCTCGACGCGCTGCGCGAACGACCGCCTCGACCCGCTTCTGCGCATCCATCTTCTGCAGAATCGAGTTCACGTGGAACTTCGCGGTGTGCTCGCTGATGGTGAGCTTCGCGGCGATCTGCTTGTTCGACAGGCCCTCGGCCAGGAGGATCAGCACCTCGTGTTCGCGAGGCGTGAGGTTGTCGTCGACGTTCTTTCCGGTCTCGATCGTGACGTGCGACGCCGGGCCCAACCAGCCTGGCTCGGTGACGGTCAGGCCTTTCTGCACGGCCGCGATCGCGACCTCGAGCTTCGCCGCAGACGAGTCACGAGCGATGACGGCTTGTGCTCCAGCCGCGAGGGCCTCGCCGACCTGGTCTTTGTTTGCCAGCGCCAGCAACGGGCGCTTCAGCTGAAGGTTCTTCATCTCGGCCAGGGCGTGCGCCGGGTTTCGGGTGACATCAACCACGATGACGTCGGCCTGCGCGACCCGCGCGGCGATCTCGAGGTTGCTCTCGACGGGACTCAAGATGAAACGGTCGGTCTGCTCGGCCAGGGACTCAACGAGGCTGTGGTCGGCTTGAACCACAACTCGCAACGGCATGATCTGGGGGGGTAGTCCGCGCATGATGTCTCCACGAGTAACGCACCTTGCCTCTTCGGCAAGGACCGCCGCCGCCGCCGCCCTGAACCCTCGACTCGTCTGCTTCGAGGGATGAAATGCCCGAACCTGGGCTTTGGTTTCGCGGTGGGAGGTCGGCTTCACACTTCTTCAACACGTCGTCAGACGTCAGGATTCCCTGACACCGGGCTGAAACCCCTGGTTTCAAGAGGCTGATACTTCTCGTGGAGAACCCAACGGCAGGCGCTTAGAGAGAGCCGTGCTCGATCTCATCCTCGTCGGGGGAGGACTCGCGAACGGTCTGCTGGCCTGGCGCCTCCTCCAGACACGCCCCGACGTGGCGTTCGTGATGATCGAGGCCGGGCCGACGCTCGGGGGCAATCACACCTGGAGCTTTCACGGCACCGATGTCACCAGGGCACAGCTCGAGTGGTTGTGGGTGCTCGCGTCGAAGAGCTGGCCGTCGCACGACGTGATCTTCAAGACCGGCGACCGGCGCATCGGCGGCGGCTACCACTCGATTCGCAGCGAGGACTTCCACTGGAAGCTGGCAGAGCAGCTGAAGGACCGTCTGCGCCTGAAGACGAAGGTGACGGAGCAGACGGCGACGAGCGTGACCCTGTCGACTGGAGAGACGCTCCAGGCGAAGGCGGTGCTCGACGGGCGTGGGTTCTCGAGCGCGCCGACATGGCCGTGCGGGTACCAGAAGTTCCTCGGCCTCGACGTGGAGCTGACGAGCCCGCACGGGCTCGAGGTGCCGCTCTTGATGGACGGGCGCGTGGAGCAGCACGGCGCCTTCCGCTTCGTGTACCTGCTCCCGTGGGACGAGCGGCGCGTGCTGATCGAAGACACGTATTACGCCGACGACGCGACCCTCGACCTGCCCACGTTGCGCGCTCGGCTGATGACGTACCTGACGGAGCGTGGGCTCGCGGTGAAGACGGTGCATCGCGAAGAGAGCGCGGCGCTGCCGATTCCGCTGACGGGTGAGGCGCCGGTGCTCGAGCGCCCGACGGTCGGTGTCGCGGCCGGGCTCTTCCACGCGACGACTGGCTACTCGCTGCCCTTCGCGGTGGACCTGGCCGATGCGCTGGCTGCACGCACGAGCTTCGCCGCCGCGGAGCTGACGCCGTGGCTCAACGACTTCGCGAAGCGTCACTGGCGCTCGCAGTCGTTCTTCCGCCTGCTCAATCGAATGCTGTTCCGCGGCGCTGAGCCCGACGAGCGCGTGCGCATCTTCGAGTCGTTCTACAAACACGACGAGCCGTTGATCGCGCGCTTCTACGCAGGCCGACTCACAAGCTGGGACATCCTCAAGGTGCTGGCGCGTGGGGCTCCGACGGTGCCGGGCCCACGAGCGGTTCGAGCCGCGCTCAGCGCCTGAAGGCTCGACGGCGAAGCGCCACGACGAGCAGACTCAAGGCCCACAACGCGTCGACCGAGACGTGCTGACAGCCACACCCGACGGCGAGTTCGAGCGGCGTGAGCCCCGCGTCGGGAACTCCGGCATCCACTCCGGGAGTTCCAGCATCGAGCGTTCCAGCATCGAGAGCTCCAGCATCGAGAGCTCCAGCATCGAGCGTTCCGGCATCGAGCGTTCCGGCATCGAGAGCGCCACCGTCGGGAATTCCAGCGTCGGCAACTCCAGCGTCAAACGCCTCGATCACCGTCACCATCGCGAACCCCGGCAACAGGTCCGGGTCCGTCGCACTGACGCTGATCGTCCCCGGCATTGGCACTCGGACGTAGACCAGGTCCGATGGATCAGTCTCATCAAAGCCGAGCTCCAGCGCGCCGCCATCGGTGGCGCACGTCGAGCTCTCAGACACGGGGAGCGAGGGGATCGTCGTCACGAGCACGTCGCGCTCGACCTCTGCCGTGCGCGAGAACATGCCGTCGCTCGTCGCAAAGCCGATTCGAAGCGCGATGCACTGCCCAGCGCGCCAGGGCCCGTTCACAGGAGTGACGATCAGGCGGCCGACAGGCTGGGTCAAACTCGCGCGCACGTCGTCGTAGTCGACCATCCCGGCGAAGGTCTGCGGAGAGCCGTACGTCATGCCCACGTTCACCTGATGCCTTCCCGGGTTGGGGAAGTTGAACGACACGAGGCGCGAGAACGTGTCCTGTCCGTCGACGATCAGCCTGACGCCGCCGTCGTCGGTCGCCCTGCCGAACACTCCGAGTTCGTACAGATGCCAGGCGGCGTTGGGGCGATCGCTCGCGCGGTCGGCGAAGAAGGTGCCTGTGCCGTCGTAGCCGGTGATGAACAGGCCCATTGGATCGTGCGCCAGGGCGACGTGGTTGGGTACGCCCGTATCGCCGAAGTTCATCAACGCCTGGGGGCCGAACTGGCTGGCGTCGACGCGCATCCACCAGCGCAGCCAGGACTCGCCCAGGTTCAGCGTGGCAAAGACCCGCTCGAGCTGGGTGTCGGCTCCAGTCATGTTGATGGGCATCACCCGCTCGACGCGCAGGCCTCGCTCACCGCTGTGTGCAGCGACGTTGGACCGCTGGCGGGTCGCGTTGACGTCGTAGATCTCGGTCCAGTTTCCACCAGCATCCAGCCGGCTGGTGGCGTCCTCGAAGTCTTCGACGAAGAAGGGCTGCGCGGTCGCGCTGGCGGCGAACAAGCTCAACCAGAAGGCAACGCGCACGCGACGACTCTAGCCGACCAGCGCCTCGTGCAAGGCCCTGGTCAGGGACTTTACGAGGGAGCGGCTCGTCACCATCGTGAGCTGCAACGCCGAGCTCGCCATCGCCGTCACCGGAGCGTTCATCGTGTGCGCGACGCTCAGCGCCTTCCGCAACACGAGCCCGTCAGCGTGAAGGCCGGTGCCGACGCAGGTCACCGTCCCCAGCTCATCCAACACCGTCACGCCGGGCGGCAGCTTCGCGCGGAGCACCTCGGGCGCGTGCACGTCCTGCAGCGGCACCAGCACCAGCGTGCGGCCACTGACGTCGAAGGACAGGCTGCGCGGCTTGACCTGGTGGCTGTCGAGCAGCTCGAGCAGCGCGTCGGGCGCTCCAGCGACGCAGAAGCCCCAGACGTCGGCCTCGCACGTGACGCCACGCACGCGGCC
>JAUXRI010000206.1 GCA_030681895.1 Myxococcales bacterium
TGCAGCAGGCGGCTCCGCAGCCGGTGGCTCTGCAGCAGGAGGCTCCGCAGCAGGCGGCTCTGCAGCCGGTGGCTCTGCAGCAGGAGGCTCCGCAGCCGGTGGTTCTGCAGCAGGCGGCTCCGCAGCCGGTGGCTCCGCAGCGGGCGGCTCAGCGGGCGGCTCAGCGGGCGGCTCAGCCTTCGCGCTCTCCCTCACCGTCGTCGGCAACGGGACGGGCTCGGTCAGCTCGACGCCGGCTGGCATCTCCAACTGCACAGGCTCCTGCACCGCCTCGTTCGCGTCGGGCACGATGGTGACGCTGACGGCCAGCACGACAGGCTCCATCTTCTCGGGGTGGTCCGGCGCGTGCTCCGGACTGGGGAGCTGCGTCGTCTCGATGAGCCAGGCGCGCTCCGTCACCGCGACCTTCACGCTGCCCACCTTCCCGCTCACGGTCGCTCGAGCAGGCAACGGAACCGGCACGGTCACCTCCACGCCAGCTGGCATCAACTGCGGCACCACCTGTGTCGCGTCGTTCAACAGCGGCCAGATGGTCACGCTCACCCCGACTCCCGGTCCGAACTCGGTCTTCGGCTCGTGGGCAGGCGCCTGCACCGGCACGGGCAGCTGCACGGTGTCGATGACGAGCGCGAGGACCGTTCAGGTGAACTTCGACTCCGCGCCGCGAACGTTGACGGTGGCGAAGGCAGGAACCGGGAGCGGAACGGTCATCTCGGCACCGGCTGGAATCTCGTGTGGCGCGGCCTGTAGCGGCGTCTTTGTCCACGGCCAGGCGATCTTCCTGAGCGGTGTTCCGGCGCCGGGCTCGACGTTCACGGGCTGGTCGGACCCGAGCTGCCCCGGAACGGCGTCGTGCCTCGTCGTGATGAACGGCGACACGACGGTGACCGCGACCTTCACGATCGACCGCTACCCACTCTCGGTGTCGCGCGCCGGGACCGGTTCGGGCTCGGTGTCTTCGACGCCAGCAGGCATCTCGTGCGGGGCAACGTGCGTCGCCTCGTTCGACTACGACACGATGGTCACGCTGACCGCCACGCCCTCGACGGGCTCGTCCTTCTCGAACTGGAGCGGGTACTGCACGGGAACGGTGCCGACCTGCTCCGTGCCGCTGTCTCAGGCCCGAAACCTCACCGCCCACTTCACCATCGACACCTTCGATCTGAACGTCTCGACGACGGGCAACGGAAGCGTGGTGCCGAGCCCCGCTGGAGCGGCCTGCGGCCCCGGCTGCTCTCGCCACCCGTACGGCACGATGGTGACGCTCACACCGACCAACGGCACGGGCTCGACGTTCTCGAGCTGGTCGGGCAGCTGCACCGGCGCCGGCGCGTGCACCGTCAACATGATCGCGGCACGCAGCGTGGTCGCCGCCTTCTCGCTCAACACGTACACCGTGACGGTGACCTCGTCGGGCACCGGGGCCGGAACGATCGGCTCGACCCCTGCGGGGATCTCGTGTGGAGCGAGCTGCAACGCGACCTTCACCTACGGCACGCCCCTCACCCTCACCTTCGCACCCGAGCCAGGCGTGACCTTCAACGGTTGGTCGGGCGGCTCGTGCACCGGCACCAACCCGTGCAACTTCCCGGTCAGCGGGAACGTCACCATCAACGCCGAGAGCACCCGCGTTCAACATCAGCTCGTCATCGCCAAACCGGGTGACGGCGCAGGTGTCGTGACGTCCGTGCCTCCGGGCATCACGTGCGGCACCACCTGCACGGGGCTGTTCAGCATCGGCGCCGCCGTGACGCTCACCGCCGTAGCCTCGACGATTCCCGAGAGCCGCGACTCGACCTTCATCGGCTGGGGCGGCCCCTGCATGGGAACCGGCTCCTGTGTCGTGACGATGAACGCGGCGCAGTCGGTGCTCGCCAACTTCAAGCTCAAGCCGAACTACGCCTTCGTCACGTCGACGAAGCACGACTCGAACTTCGGCGGCCTGGTGGGCGCGGACGCGTACTGTCAGACGCTGGCCAACGCGGCCTTCCTTCCGGGCACGTTCCGCGCGTGGGTGTCCACCACGACCATCGACGCGAACGCGCGTATCTCGATGGCGAGCGGCTGGGTGTTGCCGAACGGGAAGCCACTCGGGAACCTGCCGTCACACATCAGCGGCCGCATGTGGGCTCCGCTGAGAATGACCGAGACGGGCGTCGAGCTTTTGCCCTCGTTCGGCAGCGAGTCCGTCTTCACGGCCTCGGTCGGCGGCGGGTACCTGAACGCTGGAACGTGCGGCGACCTGACGAACACCACGGGCTTCATCTTCGCGGGCGACTCAGCGGGCCAGTCCGACCTGGCGGCCTTCTTCGGGAACCTTCCCTGCGCCTCACAGCAGCGGCTGTATTGTCTCGGCATCGATCGCGCCGCGACCGTCGTGCCGCAGACGACGGCCGTCTTCCGAAGGGCCTTCGTCACCGACGCGAACTGGGTGCCTTCGGGAGGCCTCACGACGGCCGACGCGCTCTGCCAATCGACGGCCACCACCGCGGGCCTGCCCGGCACCTACAAGGCCCTGCTCGCGACGACGACGGCCTCGGCGGGCTCGCGGTTCTCGACGATCGGGCCGCCCTGGGCGCGCGTCGATCAGGTCGCCATCACCTCGAGCGCGAGCGTGATGTTCACCGCCCCCTATTGGGACACGGCCCCGAACCTGAACGCAGCCGGCACGGTGGCCTTCGGGAACTACGGCGTGTGGAGCGGCGTGCCGCCCGGCGGCAACCTGTTCACGACGCTCGGCACGGTGGCGTCGACCTGCAACGACTGGTCGCCGGGCGTCGGCGCGACTGGCGAGGGCGGGCGCGCAGGCCACACGAGGGCCTCGATCTTCACCTCGCAGGACTCGATGCCCTGCACTGCGAACAACTACGCGCTGCTCTGTCTGCAGGAGTAGCGCCCGCCACTCACCACCTCAGGCGAACCCCAGCGAAGGCGCCGAAGTACCACGCGAGGATCGTCCCGCTCGTGGGGCTGACCGGCTGCGTCTGCAGGCCACCCGCGATGTTGAAGACGAGGAAGTCGTGGCTGATCTCGAGGTCGCCGGTGGTGCGGTACGGGTTCTGGAAGCCCAGCTGGGTCAGCGGCAGCCACGAGGCGTTGAGCATCACGCGCGTCTTCGGGGTGTCGACGAACGCGAGGCCGATGCTGGGCCCGAAGCCGACGTTCACCGCCGTCACGTCCATCAGCGGCTTGTTCCAGCGCACCTCCATCGCCGCGCCGACGCCGACGCGGCCGAAGAAGTACCGTGCCGAGGCCACGCCCTCGGCCTGCTGCACCGAGGCAGTGCCGAGGGTCGTCAGGAAGCGACCGAGCACGCGCACCTCGAAGCCCGACGAGAGACCTTCAGCGGGCGCGGTGCCCCAGAAGCCGAGGTGGAACAGCGCCTGGCCGCCAAGCGCTCCGCTCGTGGTGCCGGGCCAGTTGGTCGCGCCACCGCCCCCCATGATGCCGACGGAGCCACGCGAGCGTTCGTCGGTGTCGTCGATGATGATCTCTGCAGCCTGCGCCCGGAGTGTCTTGGAGCGCTCGGCCGCCTGCAGCTTCTCGGTGTTCAGCTGCGCGGCGGTCTGCGCCTGCTCGGCGGTGAACGTCATGCCGGAGATCTCGGCCACGCGCTTGTCGGCGTCGTCGGCCTGCGCGGTGAGCTTCTCTTTCTGCGTGCGCAGGGCGAGCTTCTTCTCTTCGCGCGCCGTCACGATGCGGAGCTCTTCGGTCTCGCGCGCCTTGCGCTCGGCCTCGGCCTTCGCCTTCTCCGCGTCGTCCTTCGCCTTGCGCTCCTGCGCCTCGCGAATGTCTTCGGCCTTTTGCGCGGCGGCTTCCCGCTCTTCCTGCGCCTTCTTCTCGGCCTTCTCGCGCTCTTCCTTCGCCTCACGCTGCGCCCGCTCGGCCTTCTCTTCCGCGGTCTCTTTCTCTTCCTTCGCCTTCTTCTCGGCGGCCTCGCGCTCTTCTT
>JAUXRI010000208.1 GCA_030681895.1 Myxococcales bacterium
CACCGTCGACGTCAAAGGCGAGATCCTCCAGATCAAGGACGTCATCAACAAGATGGTCGATCAGCTGAACTCGTTCGCGGCGGAGGTCACCCGCGTCGCGAAGGAGGTCGGTACCGAAGGAAAGCTCGGCGGCCAGGCCGAGGTGAAGGGCGTCAGCGGCACGTGGAAGGACCTGACCGACAACGTCAACGTCATGGCCACGAACCTCACGAAGCAGGTCCGCGGCATCGTCAAGGTCGTCACTGCCGTCGCGAACGGAGACCTCTCTCAGAAGTTCGTCCTCGAAGCGAAGGGTGAGGTCGCCGCGCTCGCCGAGACGATCAACAACATGACCGACACGCTCCGCATCTTCGCGGATCAGGTCACCACGGTCGCTCGCGAGGTCGGTATCGAAGGCAAGCTCGGCGCGGAGGCGAAGGTGCCCGGCGTCGCAGGCGTCTGGAAAGACCTGACCGACAACGTCAACATCATGGCGTCGAACCTCACGAAGCAGGTTCGAGGCATCGTCAAGGTCGTCACCGCGGTCGCGAACGGCGACCTCTCGCAGAAGTTCGTCCTCGAAGCGAAGGGCGAGGTCGCTGCGCTCGCAGAGACGATCAACAACATGACCGACACGCTCCGCATCTTCGCGGATCAGGTCACCACGGTCGCTCGCGAGGTCGGTGTCGAAGGAACGCTCGGCGGTCAGGCCAAGGTGCCCGGCGCCGCCGGAACGTGGCGCGACCTCACGGACAACGTGAATCAGCTCGCAGGTAACCTCACCAGCCAGGTGCGTGCGATCGCCGAGGTCTCCACCGCCGTCGCGAAGGGGGACCTCACCCGATACATCACGGTCGAAGCGCAGGGCGAGGTCGCCGCGCTCAAAGACAACATCAACCAGATGATCGGTAACCTGAAGGACACCACGCACAAGAACCAGGAGCAGGACTGGCTGAAGACCAACCTCGCCCGGTTCTCCAGCATGATGCAAGGTCAGCGCAGCATCGTCAGCGTCGCGCAGCTCATCATGAGCGAGCTCACGCCGCTCGTCGACGCGCAGCACGGCGCCTTCTACATGATGGATCCGGACCCGAACAACGAGCAGGTCCTCCACCTCATCGCCAGCTACGGCTTCGGCGGTCGCAAGAGCCTGCAGAACAAGTACAAGGTGCGCGAGAGCCTGATCGGTCAGTGCGCCTTCGAGAAGAAGCCGATCGTGCTGAGCGACGTGCCGCAGGACTTCGTCTACATCGCCACCGGTATGGGCGAGGCGCCGCCGCGCACCGTGGTCGTGCTCCCGGTTCTCTTCGAGGGGGAGACCAAGGCGGTCATCGAGCTCGCCACGTTCCATCCGTTCGTCGCGAACCATCTCGTCTTCCTCGACCAGCTGATGGACTCCGTCGGCGTCATCCTCAACATGCTCTCGTCCAGCATGCGTACCGAGGAGCTGCTCTCGCAGCTGAAGCGCTCGAACGCGGAGCTCGAGGCCCAGGCCGCCGAGCTGAACGACAAGGCGAAGCTCCTCGAGGTGAAGAACAACGAGGTCGAGCTCGCGAGCCGCAGCCTCGAAGAGAAGGCAGAGCAGCTCCAGCTGATCTCCAAGTACAAGAGCGAGTTCCTCGCCAACATGAGCCACGAGCTGCGTACGCCGCTCAACAGCCTGCTCATCCTGTCGAAGATGCTGGCCGAGAACCGCAACGGCAACCTCACCGCGGAGCAGGTGCAGTTCGCCCAGACCGTCTACACGTCGGGCAACGATCTCCTCTCGCTCATCAACGAGATCCTCGACCTGTCCAAGGTCGAAGCCGGCAAGATGCCGATCGACCCGCGCACGTTCCGCCTCGGCGAGGTGCGCGACTATCTCGAGCAGACGTTCCGCCACGTCGCGGAGCAGAAGAGCCTCGACTTCGAGATCAAGATGGACGGGCACCTCCCGCACGCCCTGTTCACGGACATCAACCGCCTGCAGCAGATCCTCAAGAACCTGCTGTCGAA
>JAUXRI010000215.1 GCA_030681895.1 Myxococcales bacterium
CATCACCTCGTCGACGCCCGGAGCCGGCTTCAGGCTGACGAGGTTGTCCACTCCCTGGCCCCACGTCGCGCTCCACGTGCCGACTTCCGCCCCGTCCCACGCAGCCACCATCTGCGTCCCGTCGTACGCAACCTCTTCTTCGACAGGCCACCCCGCCGTCCCTCGCCTCACCGCGACGAGTCGCCCAACCCCGTCGTACTGAAAGCCCTGCGCGTTGCTCCCTGACGTCGCTCCAGCCCTCACCAGCGAGTGGAAGTCGTCGTACGTGTACGTGCGGCCGAATTCCCTCGTCACCCGCCCGGCTCCGTCGTGCAGCATCGAGCCAGTGCCCGTCCCGTCGGGCTTGTAGTTCTCCATCTGGTACCCGCGCTTGCGCGGAGGCGATTCGAAACGCGGCGCCTGGGCTGCGATGTCCACGCGGTCCACGGACAGCACGCTGCCTTCCACGTCTCTCGTGTAGTCGTATTGGGCGGCGCCCTTCGCCTGACCCGCAGCCTGCACCTCCGCCCATGTCGTGTTGGTCGGGTCGCCCGAGATCTCCATTCTGCCGGCGAACTCCATGACTGACTCGAGCGCTCCGCCCTGCTGGTATTTGTACCCGCGCCAGGCCTCGTCACCAGGCTGACCGGGTTCGGCGAACGCCCGCTTCGCAGACACCACGCGTCCCGCTTTGTCACGCAGCAGCGACGAGGCGTAGAACCCGGCACTGCCAACGCTGTAGCCAGAGCCCGTCAACTGCGACAGCCCGTCGTAGCTGAGCGCTCGTCCGAACTGCGCTCCCGCCGTGTCGTGGAACTCATCGCGCCCCAGCTCACCCATGTACGTCCACTGCGACACCCTCCCGTTCCACGGCCTCGCCATCGACTCGAGCCGCCCCATCGAGTCGTACGTCTCTGTCTGAGTCGTCCCATCGGGCCGGTTCGTGTTTCTCAACCACGATGAGTTGCCTGCCCACGTCGAGCTCGTCGTTCTCACGTTCCGCGTGCCGACCCTTGACGCCTCGGTGACCTGCCTGCCGAGCGTGTCGTAGCCGAAGGCCGTCTCGACCGTCCGCTCGTCATCGGGCACCAGGCCTGAGAGGCCACGGTTGAAGTGCTTCGCCGACTGCAGGCGACCGAGCCCGTCGTGAGACGGTCATCGCACCTGACCACCATCAATCGAACTTGAGTTCCTCGAGCCCCTGCATCACACCAGCCCCATGCGTGCGATTGCCCTGATCGTCCTCTTCGCCCTCCCCGCTCTCGCCGCCCGGCCCTACCGTGGAGGCGTCGTTGCTGCGGCCCACCCGCTCGGCAGCGCAGCCGGCAACGAAATGCTCACCCAGGGAGGCAACGCCGTCGACGCGGTCGTCGCAGCAGCCCTGACCATGGCAGTCGTCGGCCCGTACCACTCCGGTCTCGGCGGTGGCGGCTTCGCGGTCATCAAGCTGCCGCAGGGCGAGTTCGCGTTCGATTTCCGCGAGGTCGCTCCGGCCGGCTCATCGCACGACATGTTCCTCAAAGACGGCCAGCTCGTCCCCGGCCTCTCCACCGACGGAGCCCTCTCCGTCGCGGTCCCCGGCGCCGTGAAGGGCTACCTCGAGCTCCACGCGAAATACGGCAAGCTCCCGCGCGCCAAGGTCCTCGCCCCCGCCATTCGCGCCGCGAAGACTGGCTTTCCTGTCACACCCAAATACCAATCACTCGCAACCTTGCGCGAAGCGTGTCTGCGAAAAGACCCCGACGCCGCACGCATCTTCCTTCGCCCCAACCCCGAAGGCCTCGCCTCCGTCCCCGCCATCGGCACCATCATCACCCAGCCCGACCTCGCGAAGACGCTCCAGACGCTCGCAGCCAAAGGCGCCGCCGGGTTCTACGAAGGCCCCATCGCCAAAGCCGTCGCCGCCACCATCACAGCCAACGGCGGGGTCCTCACCGAAGCCGACCTGAAGGCCTACCGCACCCGTTGGCGCGCGCCGCTCGAAGGCAGCTACCGCGGCCACCGCATCCTCACCATGCCGCCACCCAGCGGAGGAGGCATCACACTCCTCCAGGTCCTCGGCGTCCTCGAAACGAAGGGTCCAAAGGGCCCAGCCAACCGCGAGGTCGACACGCTCCACGTCTTCATCGAGACGCTCCGCCGCGCCGCCGTCGATCGCGCCCGCTTCGTCGGAGATCCCGACATGCAATCGGTGCCCACCGCCGAGATCACCTCGAAGGCCTGGGTCGACAAGACGCTCGCCTCCATCGACCCGAAGCGCGCCACCCGCTCCACCACACTCTTCCCACCCGAGCTCCGCAAACCAACCATCCCGCTCGACGGCGGCCTCAAACCCCAGAACACCACCCACATCTCTGTCATCGATAAAGATGGCAACGCTGCGGCGCTCACCACCACCGTCAACTACGCCTTCGGTTCCTGTCTCGTCGCCAAAGGCACCGGCGTGCTCCTCAACGACGAGATGGATGACTTCGCCGCCCAGCCCGGCACGCCCAACGCCTACGGCCTCGTCACCGGAGAAGCCAACGCCGTCGCGCCCGGGAAGATCCCGCTCTCCTCCATGACGCCCACGCTCGTCTTCATGAAGGACGCTCCGAAAGACGTGTTGCTCGCGGTCGGGAGCCCCGGCGGCTCCACCATCCCCACCACCGTCCTCCAGGTCATCTCGAACGTCATCGACGGCTCCCTCGACCCCGTGCGCGCGGTCGGCAACGGCCGCATCCACCACCAGTGGCTCCCCGACGAGGTGATGGTCGACAAGACCGGCCTCGAGCCCGCCACCCTCTCGGCGCTCGAAGCCATGGGCCACGTCTTCAAGCGCGTCGACGGCTGGGGTGACGCCGAGGCCGTGTTCGTCGACCCGGTCACGAAGCTCCGATACGCCGCCAGCGACCCGCGCAACGAGGGCGCGCCCACCGGCCAGGACTGACGAATCAAGGCGCCGATGTGTGCAGACGCGTCGACTCCGTTGAGCCCACCCTCGCGCCGGGGTTGAATGAGCCTTCATGCGCGCGGGGCTCCTCAGCTGTCTGCTGCTCGCGTGCGCACCCGCACTGCCAACCGATGTCGCCTCACGCTCCGACGAGATCCTCGCGGGCACGGCTGACCCCACCAGCACCTCGGTCTTCTTCGTCATCGCCACCTTCAACAACGGCCAGATGGGCTTCTGCACCGGCACGCTCATCACCCCGCGCGTCATCCTCACCGCCGGCCACTGCGTCGACCCGGCTCGTGAAGGCGCCCAGTCCGTCATGGTGCGCGTGATGAACGAGCCGAACGATCAGATGTTGATGATGAGCGACCTGCGCAACGTCGTGCAGATTCGCCGGCACCCGAGCTACTCGGGGCAAGGCGCGAACGACCTCGCGCTGCTCCAACTCGAGACGGCCATCAGCGGCGTCACGCCTGAGCTCCTCGTGCGCACGCCTCCCGCGACCTGGAGTGGCCAGTCGATTCGCGTCGTCGGCTACGGCCGCACCAACCCGTCCGGAGCGAGCGACACCGGCACCCGCCGCACCGTCACCACCACCATCGCGCGCTCGATGTCCGAGACGTTCGAGTTCGGCCAGGCCGGCGCGCTGGGCATCTGCGCGGGAGACTCCGGCGGCCCCTCGTTCTGGCGCAGCCCGGATGGAATGAACCGCGTCGCTGGCGTGCACTCCTACGGCACCACCAACCAATGCGGCGTCGGCGGCGACGTGCGCGTCGACACCGAGCTCCCCTTCATCGACGCGACGCTCAACCTGTTCGACCCACCCTCGTGCGTCGGTGATGGCCGATGCCAGATGGGCTGCACGCCCGCCGACCCCGACTGCACCTGCGTCGCCGACAGCCGCTGCGAGGCGTGCATGGGCGGCGCCGTCGACCCCGACTGTCCTGCCGACTGCATCGCCAACGACGTCTGCCAGAACGCTGGCTGCCCGGTGCCCGACACCGACTGCAAACTCGACGGAGACGTCTGCGCGCAGCTCTCTGAATGCGCGGGCGATCGCTGCCTCGCCGACTCGCGCGGCTTCTCGTTCTGCTCCCGCCCGTGCGTCGACGACACCGTCTGCACTCGAGAGATGATCTGCATCGACGGCTCCTGCCGCGCGGCGCCCGGCCAGGTGCTCCCGGAACCCGGCCCCGTCGACCCCGTCACAGGAGGCTGCTCGACCAGCGCCGGCCTCTCTCTGCTCCCCGCCTTCTTCCTCCTGCGCCTCAGGCGACTGCGACGATGTTCGACGCGCGCCTGACCCCCGCCGGGCTCTCGAACGCCGACCTCGAGACGCTCCGACAATTCGGCGTCACGGGAGCGCTCGTCTTCTCCTCCACCGTCGAGCGCGTCGACGACGTCACGTCTTCGTGGGACGCCGCCCAGTCGGAGCTCATTCGCCTGCGTGCGCTGAGCTTCGACGTCGTGACCTGCGCGAGCGTGCCGGTCGTCCTCGGTGGCAAGAAGGGCGTCGCGGCCCTCGTCGCGGCGCTCCCGAAGCAGCTCGGAGAACGAGGCGTCATGGCCCTCGGGCCCCTCATGCTCCACCGCGGTACCGAGGACGAAGCCGAGCTCTTCCTCCAGCAACTCACCATCGCCCGAAAGCTCGCGCGCCCCGTCATCGTCAGCGCCCCCATCGCCCGCCACGACGCGCTCACCGCGAAGACGCTCGCGCTGCTCCACCAGTCGAAGCTGAAAGCCGACAAAGTGCTCGTCGATGGCCTCTCCTTGAAGTCCGTTCGTTCGGTGCTCGCGCGAGGTCATCTGGCAGGGCTCACGCTCCACCCCGACCGCCTCGACGTCGACCTCGCCGAACGCCTCGTGCACGCGCTTGGGCCGGCTCGCCTCGTCCTCGGCAGCGGCGCCGGAGATGGCCCCAGCGACCTGCTCGCCCTGCCCCGCCTCGTCTCTCGGCTCAAGCTCGCCAAGCTGTCGGGCGGCGTGAGAAACCGGGTCTCGGGCAAGACCGTGCGCGCCTTCCTCGGCCTGAATCCGCCCTGACTGCACTCTGCGCGACGCCCCGAAAATGGGTACAACAGGTCCCCGCCGTGACGTCCCCAAGCGCTGATCACACTGTCGTTCTGCACGTGATGCCAGGAGAGGTGCTCGACGAGCGCTTCCGCATCGAAGATCGCGTCGGCCAGGGCGCCATGGGGAGCGTCTTTCGCGGCAGAGATCTCAGGTCGAACGCCGTCGTCGCCGTCAAAGTGCTCGCGCCAGAGCACTGCCGCAAACCCAAGGTGCTCGCCCGCTTCGAACGCGAAGCCGAGCTGATGGTGCAGCTGCGCCACCCGAACATCGTGCAGCTGCTCGGGCACGGCCGCCTGCGCGCGCTGCCCTACATCGTCATGGAGTACCTCGACGGCATGACGCTGTCCGAGGTGCTCGAGGCCAGGGGCGGCAAGTTGGCGGTCGCCGAGACCGTCGCGCTCATCAAGCCCATCGCCTCGGGCCTCGCCTTCCTGCACCGCAACGGGCTGGTGCACCGCGACATCAAGCCGCAGAACATCTTCCTCACCTCGAAAGGCCGGGTGACGATCCTCGACCTCGGCGTCGTGCGCGACCAACACAACCCCGGCCTCACCAAGCCCGGCGCGATGGTCGGCACGCCCTATTACATGTCGCCCGAGCAGATCCTCGGGGCCGATGACATCGATCGCCGCACCGACGTGTACGCGCTCGCCGCGATGACGTTCGAGCTGCTCACCGGCCGGCCGCCCTACCTGGGCTCGAACAACTTCGAGGTCCTCTACGGCCACAAGAACGCCGTCGTGCCTGACGCCGCCTCGCTGGTGAAGGGCATCTCGAAGGGCGTCGCGACGGTGCTGATTCACGGCATGGCCAAGCGCCGTGACGAGCGCCCCGACTCCGCCTCGGAGTTCGCCGCCGAGCTCGAGGCCGCCGCAGGCGTCAGCAAGGTCGACCTCGCGAAGTCGTTCGCCTTCATCGGTGAGAAGAAGAAGCAGACCCGCGACACCAAAGAGACGCGCGACCAGCTGCCTGCGGTGGGCGACGCCATCGTGGCCGACAGCACCCGCCTCATTCAGAAGTATGTGCCGCCGCCCCGCAAGGACAGCGAAGAGGTGCCGCTCGCCGCCAACGAGGACATCGTGAGCGTGGTGAACGCGGTGGAGCTCGAGTCCGACACCGGGAAGACGCAGCTGTTCTCGACCGACGCGACCTACGTCGGGCCCGCCTTGAGCCGTGAAATGTCGGTGCCGAAGGTCGTCTCGAGGACGGGTCAGCTGCGCATCATCGCGACGCTCAAGGGCAAGGTGTGCTCGGCCCAGGTCTCCATCGACGGAGGCCCGAAGATCGTCACGCCTCGCGCGGTGACGTTGCTGAAGGGCAAACACACCCTGCGCGGTGAGGTGCCTGGAGGCCGGCCGATCGAGCGCACCGTCGAGGTCAGCGCTGGCGCCGTCGTGAACGTGCGCCTGGAGTTCTGAGGGCTACGGCAGCTCGCCGAAGCCGGCGTCGCGCGTCTGGTTCGCGATGAAGTTGCTGTTCAGCGTTCGCCCGAAGCCGATGTCGCCGCCGCTGTCTTCGAAGCGCATCGAGAAGCTGCCCGAGGTGAGCGCGCCCGACTTGCCGCCGCGGCTGATCTGCAGATCGCCCGCCCGAATTCGCGGCAGGTTTCGAATCGGCTCGCCGCCCGGCGCGTGCGCGACGGTGGTGCGCGGGTTGCCGGGCTTCCAGTCGCCACCCAGCAGAATGCGCGTGCCGGGCTCGGGCTCGACCGAGGTGATGGTGCCGTCGTCGGCCTGCGTCTGCAGCGAGATGGTGACGCGAATGACGATGTCGAGGAACACGCCGCGGTTGTGCGTGTAGATCAGCTGCAGCGCCTCGGTGTTGCGGTAGGCGATGACCTCGGTGACGGTGAGATCGATCACCTCGCCGAGGCTGCCTCCAAGGGCGTTGTCAGGCGTGCACGCCGGGAACATCAACAGCGTCGCCAGAACGAGAGCTCGTCGCATGGGAGTCACCGAAGCTAGCGCGCCCGATGGGGCCTGACGCCAGCTTTCATTTCTCGATGGCGAGCTTCACGGCGCCGGCGGTGGGCTCGACGCTGCCGTCGGCGCGAATCGCACCCGGCACCCGGTACGCCATCACCCGCTTGCCGCTGGGAAGGAAGGCGAGCTGCGGAGCGAAGCCACCACCGACGTCGACCGTCTGCTCCCGCCACACCCCAGCGCTCCGGCGGGCAACGCGCAGCTCGTCCTGGTCCTGCGAGCAGTCGCCCGGGGCCACCTGGTCGCGGCGCGAACACACGTAGTACGCGATCGACGGCTCACCAGCGAAGGCGGGATCGTTGTCCATCGCGAGCGAGGGGTACCAGCCGCCGGTGCCCGACGCGTAGACCTCGGTCGGGCTCTCCCACATCATCGAGTTCGCGTTCGGGTCGGGGTTGCGGCGGTAGAGCAGCTTGTTCGTCTGGCGATCGGTCACCGCGAACGCCCACCCTTCGTTCGCGTGCCACCCCAGCGACGCGCCCGTCATGGTGTCCGAGACGTTCGCGACGAGATCGGGCGGAGACCAGGTGCCGTTGGCCTGACGGCGCTGAATCGCCACGTCGTTGCCGCGCGTGTCCGCTCCGCCGAGGGCCTTGTCGTAGATGATGGCGGGCTGATCGTTCGGCCCGATGATCATTCGAATGCGGCCACCCCAGCCTGCCTTGTTGTTGCCGCCGTTCTGCGCGCAGATCAGCCGCCTGCCGCCGAGCACGTTCTCGATGACCTCGACGTCCGAGCCGGCCCAGTCCTGCTGGGGGTACTGGCCGTTGTGGGTATCGCGGTACGCCATGTAGAGCTCGCCAGCCGAGTTGAACGCGAGCGCCGGGTAGAGGCCGACGAGGAAGCCGATGTCCGAGACGCCGTTGCCGCACATCACGTTGTCGCCGTCGGTGGTGACGATGGTCTCGACCCACATCCCGGGCGCCATACGGCGGGCGATGACCGAGTCGCTCTGGAACCAGTAGACCGACATGCCCATCTCGAAGCCTTGAGCGCCACCCAGGTACGAGGCGATCGGCCGGCCCATCGGGTCGAACACGAGCGCGAGGCCGATCTTGCGCTGCACGTACCGAAGGATCTCGGGCGCGCTCGCCACCCCGTTGACGACCTCGACGTACTTGATGTCGTAGTCCTTCACGCCGGCCATCGTCTCGGTGCCGCGCGGCGTGTAGTAGAGGATGCCGATCTTCGAGGTCGCCGGGTCGATGGCCATCGCGAGGTAGTCCTGGTCTCGCGCCGCCGGGTCGA
>JAUXRI010000216.1 GCA_030681895.1 Myxococcales bacterium
AGAAGGCAGGCGAGGCATGAACCACCTCACCTCCCAGGGCCTGACACCGCGGATGCGTCCGCTCTCGTCGCGCAAGAGCGCGACGCTGTCGATTCTGGACATCGGCACCAGCAAGGTCGTCTGCCTGATCGCCGAGCTGAACCCGGCCGAGGCGAATGAGCGGCTGCGCGGCCGCACCCATGTCGCGCGCATCATCGGCATCGGCCATCAGCGCTCGCTCGGCCTCAAGGGCGGCGCGATCATCGATCTGGAGAGCGCCGAGCGGGCGATCCGCGCCGCTGTCGACGCCGCCGAGCGCATGGCCAAGGTCGAGGTCCAGTCGGTCATCGTCAACCTGACCGGTGGGCGCCTCGCCTCGCAGCACTACGCGGCCAGTGTCGATCTGCGCGCGGGCTCGGTCGGCGATGGCGACGTCAAGCGCGTGCTCGCCCATGCCGCGACCCATGCGCTGCGGCCCGGCAAGGCCGTGCTCCACGCCCTGCCGACGGGCTATGCGCTCGACGGCTCGCCCGGCGTGCTCGATCCGCGCGGGCTGATCGGCTCGAAGCTCTCGGTCGACATGCATGTCGTCGCCAGCGAGGCCTCGGCCGCGCGCAACGTCATGCTGGCGGTCGAACGCTGCCATCTCGAGGTCGAGGCGGTGGTCGCGACACCTTATGCCTCCGGCCTGTCCGTGCTGGTCGACGACGAAGCCGAAATGGGCGTCGTGGTCGTCGACATGGGCGGCGGCACGACCAGCCTCGGCGTCTTCTCCGGCGGTCACCTGATGCACGCCGATGCGATCGCGGTCGGCGGCAACCACATCACCATGGACGTGGCGCGCGGTCTCTCGACCCGGGTCGCGGCGGCCGAGCGGCTGAAGACGCTGCACGGCTCCTGCATTTCCAGCCCGTCCGACGAGCGCGACATGATTTCGGTGCCGCAGGTCGACGACGACGAGCGCGATACGCCCAATCATCTCGCCAAGTCGCATCTGGTGCGGATCATCAAGCCGCGCGTCGAGGAAATCCTCGAACTGGTGCGCGACCGGTTGACCCAGGCGGGCTTCTCCGCGCAGGCGGGGCGCCGGGTCGT
>JAUXRI010000218.1 GCA_030681895.1 Myxococcales bacterium
CGCCGCGGCCATCGCGTTCTCGAGGTTGTGTTTGCCGCGCAGCGAGCGGTTGCGCAGGTGGAAGACGGGCTTGTCACCGAAGGTGAGGATGAACTTCGAGCCACCGCCGACGGCCTGGCCCGTGAAGCCCGCGTTGGTGCGCATGGCGTCGGTGGTGAAGCTGTACAGCGGCGCCTTCGCTCCGCGCGCGAGCGTGACCACGTGCTGATCGTCCGCGTTCACCACCGCGAAGCCCTTCGCCGGCTGGTTCGCGAAGATGCGCGCTTTCGCCGCTCCGTACGATTCCTGTGAGGCGTAGCGATCGAGGTGGTCGGGCGTCAGGTTGAGAATCGCCGCGCCCTGAAACGACGCGTCGACGATGCCCTCGAGCTGAAACGACGACAGCTCCACCACGTGCATCGCGTACGGCGGCTGCGCCGGATCCTCGTACGCGCGGGTGAGCGCGGTGCCGAGGTTGCCGCCGACGAAGGTGTTGGGCACGTGCCGCGTCATCAGCTCGCCCAGGAGCGCCGTGGTGGTGCTCTTCCCGTTGGTGCCGGTGATGCCGAGCATCGGCCCCGCGCCTTCAGGCCGGAACCGCCACGCGAGCTCGATCTCTCCGTACACCGTCGCGCCGGCATTCTTCGCGGCGACCAGCTCGGGTTTCGAGAGCGGCACTCCGGGGCTCACCACGACGGCCTCGGCGCCTTCCCAGAAGCGCTCAGGCAGCGGGCCCTTCTTCAGCGCGAACCGATCGGTGGTGAACGGCGCGGTCGCCTTTTCGTTCTCGTCGAAGGCCGTCACCCGAGCGCCGCGGTTGAGCAGCAATGACGCCGCGCCGAGGCCACTCTTCCCGAGCCCGATGACGACGAAGTGCCTGCCCTGGAGCGTGTCATTCGGCATCGGTCACCTCAGCTTCAGCGACCCGAGCGCGACGGCGCCGAGCAGTACCGAGACGATCCAGAAGCGGATGACGATCTTCGTCTCCGACATGCCGGCCTTCTCGAAGTGGTGGTGGATGGGAGCCATCTTGAAGACGCGCTTGCCCGTCGTCTTGAAGCTGACGACCTGGATCATCACCGAGAGGATCTCGGTGAGGAACACGCCGTGAACGATGGCGCTGACGAGCTCGTTCTTGCTCAGCATCGCGATGGTGCCGAGCGCTCCGCCGAGCGCCAGCGAGCCGACGTCACCCATGAAGACGCTTGCCGGGTACGAGTTGAACCAGAGGAAGCTGATGCCCGCGCCGACGATCGACGCACAGAACACGGCCAGCTCGGCGCCGCCCTCGACCTTCGCGATGCCGAGGTACTGGTGCACGGGGACGCCCACGAATTGCCGGACACCGTTCACCGAGGCGTAGTCGGCGATCTCCAGCGACGTGCCGGCGACGTAGCAGAGCACTCCGAAGACGAGCGCCGAGACGATGGTGGGCGCGATGGCGAGGCCGTCGAGGCCGTCAGTCAGGTTGACCGCGTTCGAGGTGCCGACCACGACGATCCACGCGAAGAAGACGTAGACCCAGCCGAGATCGGGGTTCGCGTAGCGCGTGGGAATGAAGGGGACGGTGAGCTTCGTGTCGATGAGCAGGTGCGGAACGCCACCGCTCCAATCGGTCAGCAGGCCGAACACGCTGATGAGGAAGAACAGCGTCTGCAGCACGATCTTGTAGCGGCCCGCGAGGCCCTTGGAGTTCTTCTTCGACAGCTTCAGGTAGTCATCGAGGAAGCCCGTGAAGCCGTAGCCCGCGGTCATCAGCAGTGCCGAAGAAGATGCCGATGAGAATGAGCGAGCCACCGAGTGTCGGCGTGCCGACCTTCTTCTGGTGCGATTCCGGCACGTCTTCGCGCACGTTCGAGACGCCGTACTGGGCGATGCGCAGGCGCGCGATCAACCTCGGGCCGATGACCATGCCGATGACGAGCGACGAGCCGAAGCCCGCGACGATGCGGAAGGTCGGGTACTTCAGGAAGTTCAGGTAGCGCGCGGCGTCGCCGTCTTTGAGCCACTCGTAGAGCAGGTAGAGCATGGGTCAGTGGCCTCCCGCTGAGGTCTGGCCGGTGAGGGCCTCGACGACGCGCTCCAGGCGCATGCCGCGGCTTCCCTTCACCAACACGACATCTCCGGGCTTGAGCTCGGTTTGCAGCCACGCGTGCAGCACCGCGGGATCGTCGAAGTGCCGGGCTCGATCACCGAGCTTCTTCTTCGCCTGCTCCCACGCCGACTTCATGCGGGGGCCAAAGAACGCGACCAACTGCGCGGTGTCACTCGCCGCGATGCCCATGTCGACGTGCGCCTTCGCTTCCTGGGCACCGAGCTCCAACATGTCGCCCAACACGGCGACGGGCCGGCCACGCGCTGCCAGCGTCGCGAGGGTGTCGAGGGCCGCCGCCATCGAGGCCGGGTTCGCGTTGTAACAATCGTCGACCACCGTGACGTCGTTGGGCGCTTCGATGATCTGCAGCCGGCGGGCGTGGGCCTGCGCCGACTCGAGGCCGCGCACGCACTCTTCTGCGGAGTAGCCGAGCGCCAGGCCCATCGCCATCGCGCCCGTCGCGTTCATCGCGTTGTGATCGCCGACCAACCGCAGGGCGACGGAGACGTCCTGGCCCATCGCGCGCACTGACAAGGACAGGCCGTCGCGGCCCTGCGCCGAGACCGAGAGCAGCCGGACATCGGCCTTCGGGTCGCGGCCGAAGGTGAGCTTCGGGCCCTTCGCGCGTGACGCCTGGGCCGCGACGTGGACGTCATCGAGGTTCACGACGGCCGTCGCCTTCGGGCTCAACGCCGCGAAGAGTTCGCCCTTCGCGTCCGCGACACCTTCGATCGATCCACAGCCTTCGAGGTGCGCCGGCTGCACGACCGTGATGAGCCCGGCGTCGGGGCGCGCGATGTCGGCCATGCGCGCGATCTCACCAGGGTGGTTCATGCCCATCTCGACGATCGCGGCGACGTGGCGCGGCTCCAGTCCGAACAACGTCAGCGGCACGCCGATCTCGTTGTTCAGGTTGCCGTGCGTCTTGAGCGCCGGCCCACGCGTCTGGAGGATCGCGGCGATCAGCTCCTTCGTCGTGGTCTTCCCGTTCGAGCCGGTGACCGCGCCGATGGGGAAGCTGAACCGCTCCCGATGCGCCCGGCCCAGCCGACCCAGCGCGTGAAGTGTGTCGGCGACCTCGAAGATGCTCACCGTCTTGCCGTCGAGGCCCTTCGCGCGACCTGCCTCCACCACCACGCCCGCGGCGCCTGCGTCGACGGCCTGCGCGAGGAACTCGTGAGCGTCGAAGCGCTCCCCTTTCAGCGCGACGAACAGACACCCCTGGGTGATCTCGCGACTGTCGGTGCACACGGCGCCGAACGACGCACGGCTTCCCGAACGCGTCTTCTTCGCGCCCGTCGCGTCGCACACCTGAGCTTCCGAGAATCGAACGGCCATGGGTTGGTTCGCGGCTCAGCCGAGGGCTTTGCGCGCCTCCTCGAGATCGTCGAACGGCGTCTTCTCGCCGTTCTGTTCCTGGTACGCCTCGTGGCCTTTGCCGGCGATCAGCACCGTGTCGTTCTCTTTCGCGAGCGAGAGCGCGGTGGCGATGGCGGCCTTGCGATCGGCCTCGACGAGGTAACCCTTCTCACCGGTGCGGGCCTTGGCCGGGCTCATACGGCGCAGACCACCCTTCTCGAGGCCAGGCAGGATCTCGCTGATGATGTCGTCGGGATCTTCGCTGCGCGGGTTGTCCGAGGTGACGACGGGCAGGTCGGCCTGCGACGCGGCTTCACCCATCAGCGGGCGTTTGCCGGTGTCACGATCGCCACCGCAACCGAAGACGACGATCAGCTTGCCCTTGGTGACGTTGCGCGCCGAGTCGATGGCGCGGGTGAGCGCGTCGTCGGTGTGCGCGTAGTCGACGAGCACGGTGATGCCCTTGCCCGAGATGCGTTCCATGCGGCCGGGCACGCGGGTGACGCGCTCCACGCCGTCCTGCACGTCGCGACGAGACGCACCGGCTGCGAGCGCGATGCCCGTCGCGGTGAGGATGTTCTCGAGGTTGTGCGCGCCGACGAGCTGGCTCTTGATGGGAATGTCACCGGCCGGCGTCTTGAGCGTCGCCTTGATGCCGTTGGTCGTCAGCTCGGCCGCGCTGCAGCTCACCTCGCCAGCACCGAGCCGCGAGAACTTCCACGCCATGCGCTTCTGGCCGCGCAGCTCGCTGTAGATGCGCGTGGTGTTGGTGTCGTCGCTGTTCACGACGGCCACGCCGCCGGGAGAGAGGTTCTCGGTGAAGAGCTTCCGCTTGGCCTGGAAGTACGTCTCCATGTCCTTGTGGAAGTCGAGGTGATCGCGCGAGAGGTTGGTGAAGCCCGCGGCCTTGAAGGTGAGGCCGTGAACGCGCTCCTGAACGAGGGCGTGGCTCGAGACCTCCATCACGACCGTGTCGACGCCGGCGTCGAGCATTTCGCGGAAGGTCTGGTGCAGCTGAATCGGGTCAGGCGTGGTGTGCGTCGGCACGCGCTTGGTGCCCTGAAACCGCACCTCGATGGTGCCGAAGAGGCCGCAGACCGAGCCCCCGGCCGTCATGATGCTCTCGAGCAGCCAGGCGGTCGTCGTCTTGCCGTTGGTGCCGGTGACGCCGAGCAGCGCCATGTCGCGCGCCGGGTTTCCGTAGAAGTTACCGGCGATGAGCGCGACCGACTTGCGCGCCGAGGGCGTGATGAAGAGGGGCACCGACAGGCCGGGCACGGGCTTCTCGGAGATGACGGCGACGGCACCCTTCTCTGCCGCCGAGCGCGCGTACTGGCTGCCATCGGTGGTGACGCCGGGGAGCGCGATGAAGAGGTCGCCCGCCTTCACGTCGCGCGAGTCGGTACACAGACGGGCGACGTCGATCTTCGCCTTGACTGAAGCCACAGGCTCCGTCGCGACTCCGGCCAGCACTTCGGTGAGCTTCATGTCGTGTCCTTCTGGCCGCGGGGCCAGACCCTTCAACGTGTGACGGAGGGCAAGTTGCCTGCCAACTCCAGGGTGATGCGGGCGCCCTTCTCGACGAGGCTTCCAGCGGCAGGCGTCTGGGCAACGACACGTCCGCTTCCAACGAGGCGCGGCTCGAGAGCCACGGTGAGGGCCTGCGTCACCGCAGCGCGAGCCGGCTGGCCCTTGAGATCGGGAACACGAACGGAACCCTCGGCAGGCTCCTCCGTCACGGTGTCGAGGCGCTCGATGGCCGCGACGACGGGGTTCTTCTCGGACTTCGCGGGCGGCTCGGGCTTCTTCGCGACGGCGACCTCGACGGTGGGAACGATGCGCGACGGAGGCACGGCGAGGTGGGGCATCGCGACCTCTGCGATCTCCTTGAAGGCCGGCGCCGCGACGAGGCCGCCGTAGACGTCAGTCTTCGGCTCATCGATGAAGATCGCGATCACGACGCGGGGATCTTCCGCGGGCAGCATGCCGACGAAGCTGGCGAACCGTTTGTCGGAGTAGCCCTTCGCGACGGGGTCGGCCTTCTGCGCGGTGCCCGTCTTGCCGGCCACGCGGTACGCGTCCATGCGGGCCTTCGGCGCGGTGCCACCCTTTTCCACCACGCTCTCGAGCATCGACACCACCGACGCGGCCGTCTTCGCCGAGACGACGCGGCGAACTTCGGTCGGCTTGTTGTCGAGCAGCACGAGGCCATCGGCGTCGACGACCTTCGCGACGACGTACGGCTTCATCAGCACGCCCTTGTTGCCGAGCGCTCCGAACGCCGCGGCGACCTGGAGCGGCGACGCCGTCAGGCCCTGCCCGAAGCTCTGTGTGGCGAGCGCGATCTCGGCGCGGGGGAATGGCACGACGCCCTTCGCTTCACCGGGCAGCCCGAGGCCAGCGCGCTCTCCGAAGCCGAAGCGCTGGTAGGTGTCGACGAGCGTCTCACGGCCGAGCTTCTGGCCGATCTTCGCCGCGCAGATGTTCGACGAGACCTGCAGCACGCCGCGCGCGTCGAGGATGCCGTGCGGGTGGGTGTCGTGCACCACGTTGCGGCCGATGGCGTAGTTCCCGTTCTCGCAGTTGAAGGTCGTCTGCTCGGTGATCACCTTGTCCTCGAGGGCGCGCGCGATCACGAAGGCCTTGAAGGTCGACCCGGGCTCGAAGGCGTCGGTGACGCTGCGGTTGCGGAAGCTGTCGGCCGACGAGCCCTGCGGTGCGTTCGGGTTGAAGCGCGGCGCGTTCGCGAGCGCGAGGATCTCACCGGTCTTCGGATCGATCACCACCGCCATGCCGGCGACTGCCTTCGCCTCGTCGACGGCCTTCAGCAGCGCCTTCTCGGTCACGTATTGCAGCTGGCGATCGATGGTGAGCGTCACGGCCGCGCCCTGGCGAGAGAGCGGATCCTCCACGCCGTTGGTGAGCACCTTGCGGCCCTTGGCGTCACGCACCGAGGCCCGGCGCGCTTTGTCACCCGACAGCTCGTCTTCGAATGAGAGCTCGAGTCCGTCGAGGCCGCGGGCGTCGGTGCCCACCAGGCCGATGACGTGGGCGGCGAGCTCACGCTGCGGGTAGAAGCGGCGCGGCTCCTTCGCGAAGCCGAAGGCAGGCAGGTTGAGCGCCTTCACCTTCTCGACCTCGGTCTGCGAGACCTGACGTTTCACCCAGGCGAAGCGGCGGCCGCGGCCGAAGCGCTCGAAGAGTTCCTTCTGATCGACCCCAAGAATTGCCGACAGCTTCTTCGCCGTGTCGCGCGTGTTCTCGAGCATCGACGGGTCGACCCAGATGGAATCGACGTCGACGCTCTGCGCGAGCGGCGTGCCGCGGCGATCGAAGATGTCGCCACGCCGCGCGGGGATCTCGAGGTCGCGCAGGTACTGATCTTCCGCCATGCCCTGCAGGCGCTGGCCCTGGTGGACCTGCAGGTTCACCGCACGCGCGAAGATGCCGCAGAGCACCGCGACGAATGCGAAGCCGATGATGGACACGCGCACGCGCATCCACTTCCCGGGAGCTTCGATCGACGGCTGGTGGTTCTTCAGATCGCGCATGAGCTCACTTCGTGACGTGGAAGACCTGCGACGGCGACGGCGTCACCATGCCGAGGCGGGTGCGCGCGACGGACTCGAGCTTCGAGGGGCCTTTGAGCGTGGCCAGCTCGAGCTTGAGGCGATCGTTGTCACGCATCAGCTCGGTGGACTGCGTGTCGAGGCGCGAGAGCTCGTAGCCCTGGGCCACCACCAGCACGCGGGAGGTGACGTGCACGATGCCGACGCTGGCGAGCAGCATCACGGCGAGCGCGGCAGGCAGGATCTCACCGAGGATCACGGAGAGCGGAATGCCTCCACGGTTTCGGGCTTCGAGGACGACGCTCATGACGTGACTCCGGACAGCTTGCGAACGGCGCGCAGCTTCGCGCTGCGGGCTCGCGGGTTCTGGGCCACCTCGTCGTCGCTGGCGACGATGGGCCTCTTCGACAGGGTCTCGAACTGCGCGGCGCGGGCGTTCGCGATCGGGAACCCGGGCGGCAGGTCGTCGATCTCGCCACACAGCCGCTTGAACGACTGCTTCACGAGCCGGTCCTCGAGCGAATGGAAGCTGATGATCGCCGCGACGCCGCCGGGCGCGAGCAGGCCGGGGATCGCCGCGAGCGCCGCCTCGAGCTGATCGAGCTCGCCGTTCACCGCGATGCGCAGCGCCTGGAACGTTCGGGTCGCGACGTGCAGCTCCTTCGGCCAGGCCTTGCGGGGCACGCCCGACTTCACTGCCTCGACGGCTTCAGACGTGGTCTTCGGCAGCCGGGCCTTCAGCGTGCGGGCGATGGAGCGAGACGCCCGCTCCTCGCCGTACAGATAGATGAGATCGGCCAGCTGGCCCTCGGGCATGCGCGCGATCAGCTCCGCGGCCGTCTCGCCGGTGTCACCCATGCGCATGTCGAGCGGGCCATCGGTCTGAAAGCTGAACCCGCGCTCCGGCGTGTCGAGCTGCGGAGAGCTGACGCCCAGGTCGAGCACCAGGCCATCGACGGGACCGGGCACGAGGGTCTGCACGCCCGCGAACTCGCCCTTCACCGCGCGAAACTTCTCGCCGAAGCGGGCCAGCCGGGCCGACGCCGCCGCGAGCGCGACAGGATCACGATCGATGCCCACGACGCGGAACCCCGCCTCGAGGAGCGCCTCGCTGTGTCCACCGCCGCCAAGCGTGCCGTCGACGATCACCCGATCAGCTCCCGGGGAAAACAGACGCACCACCTCGCCCAACAGGACGGTCTGGTGCGTGAAAGCCACTCAGTGACCCTGAACCATCACGGCGTCGTGGAACGAGCGCTGCGCGTCGCTGACCTCGGCGAAGAAGTCGAACGAGTCGTTGGCGCCCGCCGCCTGGAAGATCGTGAAGAGGTAGGGCGAGAGGCCCGCGAGCTTCACGTCGCCGCCGAGCTCACGGAACACCTCGGCTCGCCGCACCAGCGAAGGAATGCCCCGGTAGTCGAGGTGTGAGACGCCGCGAAGGTCGATGACGAGGTCGGTCACGCCGTCGAACGACAGGCTCAGCAACATCTCGCCGATGTCGGCCAGCTCGTCGGCGCCGATCTCGCCCTCGATCACCATCGTCATGCCTCTCGGCCGCGCCATTCGCGCGCTGCTCGAGATCCCCGCGTTCTTCACCACCTCAACCGTCGCCAGCTCGCTCATGTGTCTCCCCTCGAAGACCGCAGAAAGAAAAGTTCGTCAGCCCTGCCGCAGCTCGGTCAGCACCCGCATCACGTCGGCCGAATCGGCGGCGGTGCGCGCTTCTGCCTGCGCGGCCTCCCACCCCGACTTCGACCAGAGCTCGATCACCTTCACCATGCCCGCCCAGATCGCGTCCTTCTCGAGGTGGGCGTGGTGGCGCAGCGACGTCGGCAACAACACGCGCCCCAGCTTGTCGACCACCACCTCTTGCGCGGGCGCCACGTAGAGCCGCAGCAGCGACTTCACGCCGGGCTCCATGGGGTTTCGCCGCGCGAGCGCCGTCTCGAGGTGCTCCCACTCCTTGACCGGGTAGCAGTGCAGACAGGCGTCGAGCGACGTCGTGACGATCAACCGCTCGTCGTACTGCCCGACGAGCACGTCACGAAGCTTCGCCGGGAAGCTCGTTCGCCCCTTCGCGTCGATCTGATGCTCGTAGACGCCCCGGAACACGCTTGAAGCCCGCCTTGCCTCAGGGTCGTCCCACTCTGGCCCCCAACTGGGCTTCGAATGGGATTCTGATCCGCCAGATACCACTTCTTGCCACTTCGGCGGCGAAATTACGGGGCGTTGACGAGGGGGTCAAGAAACCATGATCCAGCCTGTAGCTTTTGAGGGGCTTGTTCGGTGCCACTGCAATGCCAAGTGCCCCGAACTTGAACCTGAGTTAGGGAGGCGACCGTGCCACAGCAGGCTGGCGGGCCGATCCGCCTCAAGGTTGGGTACAAGACGCCCGAGACGTTGCTCGGCGAGCTGACCAAGAGCGTCGGCCGGGGTGGCGTGCGCATCGAGTCGAAGCGAACGGTTCCGGTCGGCACGGCCTTCGTCTTCGAGTTGAAGAGCGTCGGCGTCAAAGAAAGCGTCGAAGTGCAGGGCGTGGTGCAGAACGTCACCGAGACCGCGCCGGGCCGCTACATCCTCCACATCCGGTACGAGGCGCCGCGCAACCGGCAGGGCCTCGACGCCGTGCTGCGACGCATCTTCGAGGCGACGTCGGCCGACGTGCGGCGACGATCGGCCCGGGTGCCGCTCCACGTGCGCGCGACCGAGAACAAGCCCGACTCGCCCGTGTACCGCCTGCGCGATCTCTCCCAGGGCGGCATGGGCCTCGACGTCGAAGGCGACACCCTGCCCCCGCACCTGAAGATCGGTCAGCCCGCGCTGGTACAGATGAAGCTCACGACCGGGCAGCTCGCGGCGCATGGGCAGATCGTCTGGGTCGTCGAGCCTGACGCGACGAAGGCGCTCCCGGCGCGCGTCGGCGTGCACTTCGGGCGTATGCCACCGGCGATGGTGACGATGCTGGAAGACTTGCTGACGCTCAAGGCGCTGCCGCAGCCACCGTGGATCGCGCGCCTGGCCTTCGGAGACGAAGCCGTCGCGAAGATGAAGTAGCGCTATTGCACGAAGACGACGCCGCTGGGCTCTTGCTCGATCAGCCCCATCATCACGTGGTGGCCGAGGAGGGCGCGCTCGAGCTCGCGTGGCCAGTAGCGCAGCGGGAACAACCGCCGGCTCTTCAGGTCGCCGAGCCGCAGCACCGGGCCTGCTTCGCCGTCCGACGAGAAGGTGATCAGCTGCCCCTTGTCGTCCTCCGCGTAGAGCTCGTACTCGGGCTCGTCGCGGGTCACGGCCTTGAGCGTGCCCAGGCGGAACAGCTTCGGCGCATCGTCGGCGCCCTTCGTCGTCGAGGCATGGCCCAGGAACGCGCGGCCCGGCAACGTTCGGTCGATGCTCTTGTCGACGGCGGCGAGGCGCTCCTTCTCGAAGTCGGTGGTGTACCGCCGGCGGAGCACCGGGCTCTTCGTCGGAACCAGCGCGCCGGCTTTGTAGACGTACTCGCGGCCGATGAAGAACAGCGCGTTCTCCTTCTCGCCGACGCCTTGCCACGCCCACTCGGTGAGCTGCAGCGTCGTGCCCTTCACGGCATCCAGGCCGAAGTCGTGCGCCACCACGTGGAGTGACACGTCTTCTTTCCCGTCGACGATCGACACGTCCCACGAGCGAATCGCCATGCCGCTCGACTCGCTCATGACGCTGGCGACGAGCAACTCGGGAGCGCCGTCTCCGTCGAGCTCGAGCTGCTGCACTCGAAAATCGGTCACCTCGCCCAGGTGACTCTCGGTGGCCCAGATGACGCGGCGCTCGCCCGGGCCATCGACGACGAGCAGATCGAGCGCCTGCTCCGTCGGCTTGAGGCACTTGCAGACGCGCACGTCGTTGGCCGAAGTGCAGGCCGCCCTGGAGCAGTTCTCGAGCGTCGCGGGCGTGGGCGGAGGAAACGGCGTCGCAGCGAGCAGGAGCGCAATCAACATGATGAGGTTCTGACTCAACCGTGCACGAACGAAAAGGCCCGGCGCCCGGCTGAACAGCCCGCGGGAAAGTTGATGCGATGCGCCGAGGGAAGCATGGTGAGGCCGTGCCTGCCCTCTCTCGTGTCCTCGTCTTCCTCGCGGCCCTCGTCGTCACGGCATGCGGCCCCACCATCGGCGACGCCTGCACCACGGAGCGCGACTGTGGCACCGGCGTCTGTCTGAACCGTGACTTCACGCCGGGCGGCGCGTGCTCGTTGCCGTGCTCCATCGGCGGCGCCGCGTGCCCGGCGGGGAGCGTCTGCGTCGACGACGCCGTCGGCCGCGACTCACCGGGGTGTCTGCCGAGCTGTCGGTCGGCGATGGACTGCCGCGGTGGCTATGTGTGCAAGACCGAAAAGAACTCGGCGACGCCGGTCTGCGTTGGCCCGGAAGGGATTTAGGCTCGAGCTCGTATGGCGGTGCCTCCGGCAGAGCGCGTCGTCTTCGGGAGCGTCTTCGAGGCGCTCGCCCGCATCGTCACCGTCTCCAGGCCCGCGCTCGTCGCCCCGCTCAAGAAGCTCGGCGTCGATGTTCACAAGCTGCAGGCCGCCTACCCTGCCGAGACGTGGAAGGCGGCGACAGACCTCGTCGCGAAGGACCTGTTCCCGGACTTCTCACCTCAAGTGGCCGCCTACCGGCTCGGGCGGCTCTTCATCGAGTCGTACTTCCAGACGCTCATCGGCCGCGCGCTGTCGGCGACGCTGAAGATCCTCGGGCCCGCGCGCAGCTTCAACCGGGTGAGCCGCTCGTTCCGCACCGCGAACAACTTCACCGAAGACCGCGTCGTCACCCACGGGCCCAACGACTACGAGCTGTGGCTGAACGAGCTCCACGTGCCCTACGTGAATCAAGGTGTGCTGCAGGGCGCGCTGGAGACGATCGGCGCGAAGCAATGCAGCGTCGAGATTGTGAAGATCGACGGCGAGGGCGTCACCTACCGCTGCCGCTGGCAGTGAGCGTGCGCTTCAGTCGCCGACGAACATCATCAGCGGCACCAGCCAGATGAGCACCTTGGCGAGCAGCGCGCAGACGACGCCGAGGGCGACGCCAGCGACGATCTGAGCGGCTCCGTTGAGTGGCGCTCGTTGGCTCATGGAGCCGGCCTGGCCCTGGGCCGCGGGTAGACCAGACACTGCGTGGGGAACCACGCGACGTCGGCCGACTTCCAGTTCGAGGCGAAGGCCCGGCTCACCTGCGCGATCTCCATGCCGAACGACGGCACGAAGCTGACATCCTTCGTCTTGAAGAACACCGACCCCTTCTCGAGCCCGCGCTGGAGCGTCTTCAAGTCCATCTGGCCACCACGCACTGGCACCGTCGGGCCGTTGGGGTCCTTGCCGGGCAATTTGCCCATGTTGGTCTGCAGCTCGAAGCCGTCGGCGCGCTGAATGATGCGCACTTTCCCCGGCTCGGGATCGTCGATCCACGATTGGAAGACGGCCTCGTCACGCAGATCGATCGGCCAGGCGATGGGCTGATCAGGATGCTGGAGGTAGACGTCAGCGCCCACGTCATCGAGCGCGGCGAGCACGGGCGCGATCTGCACCAGGTACGTCTCTCCGATGGCCACGAGGATCACGTCGTCGTCCTGCTTGACCGTCTTCAGGTCGAACGGCGCGCCACCCTGCTTCACCGACTCGCCGTCGAGCTCGAGGCGCACCGCCTTCTCCGGAGCCGCGGGGCCGACCACCTCGAGCGGTACGATTCGGAAGATCGCCTCGCGCGCGTCGATCGAGGCGTCAGCACTCGCGGCGCCGTTCACCTGCTCCAGCGGCTCGAGCTTCGGCATCGGCTTTCTCGGTGGCCCTGCGTCGACGGTGGACGACGAGCGACACGCCACGAGGCTCATCACCACCACCACGAACGCGACTTTCACGGGGCGCCTCCACAGCTCGACTCCATCAGCCCCTGCGCGACCGCGCTCTTCTCGGCCTCTTTCACGTCGGCGAACAACGTCATGCCGTCGAAGCGCTTCGGATCCTCCGCGTGGCCCGCGTTGCGAATGAAGATCGCCTTCACGCGCGTCGGGAACTCGGAGCGGATCTGCGCGTACACCTCGGGGTCGTGCTCTCCCGAGTCGCCGATCAGCACGACGGGCCCGGCAATCGACTTGAGCAACGAACGAATCACCGGCTGTTTGTAGTCGGACAACGTCGAGGGCCCGAGATCACGCAGGTACTGACCGAAGACGGGAAAGTCGTGCTTCTGCAGGAAGCGCTGAACGCGGGCCGTGTATTGAACGGGAGAGCCACTGACGAGGGCGAACACCGGCTTCTCAGGCTTCGCGCGCAGGCATGCGTAGAAGGCAGACATGCCGGGAACGACAGCCTGGGTCAGCTCGTCCTTCGCGAAGACGTTCTCGACGAACTTGCCGCGCTCGATGACGTTGGTGATGGCGACGGTGTCGTCGAAGTCGCTGATGACGAAGAACGGTGCCTTGTCGGACATGACGTCGACTGTCGTGCGGCCCGGCTCCGCGCCTTTCACGGCGGCCTCGGCCGTCCACAGCCCCGAGGGGAACGGCTTCGAGCCAGACGCGAACGTCGCCTCGAAGTTGCCGTCATGTCCGCTCTGCACCACCGCCTGGTGTCCTTGAAAGCGCAGGTCGACCTCGACACCTTCCCAGTTGCTGGTGGTGAGCCTCCGCAGGTTGCGGGAGATGGTCGAGCTGCCGCCTGAGGGGCCGTTCTTCAACACCCGGCCCGACACCGTCACCTGCGCGGTGGTTCCAACGGCAGGGAAAAGCACGACGACCGGCTGCGCGAACGCGGCCACCGGAACGAAACAACAGAGAAGGAGAAGACGCACGCGCGCAGCATAGCCACGCTCGTGTGCCGCCCCGCTACTGGTGAATCACCACCTGCCCGCGGAAGCCGGCGTCGTTCGCCTCGTCACGCGCCTCGACGTACACACCGCCATCGGTGTTGGCCGCTCCGAGTGACGTCGCATCGAAGAACCCGGCGGCGCGAAGACCCTGACCGACACCCTGCGCGAGCTGGAGCGGAAGAATGATGGGCCCCGTGCCTCCAGCGCCGCCCTGCCGAACGACCACGGTGTCAGCGCCCGACGTGAGGCCTGGGAAGTCGATGAGGTACGAGCTGCGGCCCGCGATGGGCACGCCGCCGTCGATGGGGATGACGAAGTGGCCACCGCCGGCGAGACCTCCATCGGGGAGCGGCAGCGTGACGGTGGCGTAGCCCGATGGCCGCGGGAGCACCTGGCCTCGCACGAGGTTCGGCGCTCCGTCACGGCGCAGCTCGACGAACGCGAGGTGGCTCGAGAGGCCCGCCGTGCCCGGCAAGGTCAGCGCCGCCGACCCCGCGAACGAGGGCCCTGCATCGGTCGTCGCAAGCTCGATGTCGGGAGCGAACGCGAGCTGCGCGGGCAGCCCACCTGGCCCGGCGAAGCGCAGGGTGACGATGACGCCGCTGTTGACGAATTGCGTGCCGAGCCACGAGAGCTGCGACGAGCCGCCGTCGACCCCGCTGATGGTGAAGTCGATTCGGCCGACGAGCCCGGCGTCAACGGGGGGAATCAGCTGATCGCCGGTGAGCCGCGCCTCGTAGACGCCCGCCGGGTTGAACGCGCCGCCGCCCTGCCCGCCCGCGCTGCCACCACCGATGGAGCCGCCTGCCGAGCCGCCCGCCGCCGACCCGCCTGCCGCCGAGCCGCCTGCCGCCGAGCCGCCTGCCGCCGAGCCGCCTGCCGCCGAGCCACCTGCCGCGGAGCCGCCTGCCGCCGAGCCACCTGCTGCCGAGCCACCTCCTGCCGAGCCGCCTGCCGCGGAGCCCCCTGCCGCGGTGCCGCCTGCTGCCGAGCCACCTCCTGCCGAGCCGCCTGCCGCCGAGCCACCTGCAGCCGAGCCACCTGCCGAGCCGCCATCGAACACGACACAGCGCGCCTGCGAGCACATCATCGACGCTCCGCAGTCACGGGTCGTCGCACATTCCTCCGTGCACGCGACGAGTGAGAGTGCGGCAGCGACGACTCCGAGCAGCTTCTTCATGGTGAGCTCCTTCATGGTGCGAACGTGCGGGAGCCCTGAGCAACCTGAAGGCCACGCACCGCCCGAGCGATTCCAATCGGTTCGATCTGGAGCGTCACGGAAGTCTGAGGACGAACAGCCCTGCTGGAACGGGGCCGCGTCACCCATGTCGCGGGCGCGCCGAATCGATCGACTCCCACCACGCGCAGGCATACGGTGCCGCCGCTCTTTCCGTGGCCTCGTCGTCAGACATCCAGTTCGGCAAGTACGAGCTGATCGAACGCATCGCTGCCGGCGGCATGGCCGAGATCTTCCGTGCCCGCTACTCGCCCGCCGCAGGGGTCGTGAAGCCGGTCGTGATCAAGAAGATCCTCCCGCACTACGCCGCGAACCGCGCCTTCATCGCGATGTTCACGAACGAAGCGCGCATCGTGATGGGGCTCTCGCACGGCAACATCGCCCAGGTCTTCGACTTCGGAGACGTCGAGGGCGACTGGTAC
>JAUXRI010000096.1 GCA_030681895.1 Myxococcales bacterium
GCCCGCTGAGCTCCGGCAGCTGATTCACGCAGAGAACAAACAGCACGCCGCGGAGTACGAAGCGAAGTTCGATCGCTACACGAAGGACTGGAGCGCGGCCGTGATGAACGCGTCGACTCCGGGCGAGATCCGAAAGCTCGGAGCGTTCTCGTCGCCTCCGTCGATGTCCGAACCCGGCGTCGAAGCGCGCGACCGGAAGGACTTCGTCTGGAACGAGGGCCTGACGCAGAGCAACCGTGGAGCCGAGCAGGCGGCGAAGGCGCTGGGTGACAAGATCAGCGACCTGCGTGGTGAACCCCGCGCCGGCTCGTACTCGCTGGACCTCGAGGTCGCGTTCAAGAAGAAGACTGGCATCGGCTTCGTTCAGAGTGGGGTCGAAGCGAAGATCGGCGAGACGGGAACGAAGTCGGCGGTCAAAACCGAAGTCGGTGTCGGAATCGAGGGAGGTGGCCTCAAAGCCAACACCAGTGTCGACAACAAAGGCGTGGTGAGCGGCGAGGTCGAGGTCGGTCCTTTCGGGGTCGAACGCGAAGTGGACCCCGCCGGTCACGCGAAGAACAAGTTCACCCTCAAGGTGAATGACACGCTTTCGACCTACTCGTCGGTCAGCGACAGCAGCATGGGCGCCGGCGTCAAAGCGAAGGCGAAGATCGCCGAAGGGCTCGAGGTCAGCGGCAAGGTCGGCGTCTCGGCCTATGGCATTCCGCCCGAGTACTACCAGGACATCGGTGGCGCGCAGGGCGGCTTCTTCGGCCCGATGCCCGAGTACGAGAAGCAGGTCGACTGGAAGTCGCTCCAGCCCGAGCGACGTGACTGGTACTCGCGCCAGGGCTTCAACGAGAAGAACTGGAGCTCGCGATGAACGCCGGGCTCGATGAGGTGAAAGAGATCAAGCTCTGGCACTACGCGGTGTCGGTCGCCGCGAGCGGGCTCATTCCGCTCACCTTCACGCGGAGCATCGAGACCGAAACGCAGATTCGGGAGTTCTCGCACTCGTACTACCTCGGCTTCTTCGCGGTGCTCTTCTGGGTGATGAAGACCTTCGATCTCAACCCCGGCCGTGCGCTGGCGCGTGGCAAGTGGGTGCTCCTGGTCGGGTTGCTCGCGTGTGTGGCGCGCAACGCGATGAGCCTCTGAGCGGAAATGCGCGTTCCGGTCGGCGGCGCACGGCGGTAGGTTCTCGCCACCGTGCTCCGCCCTGCCCTCGCGCTCGCTGTCGCTGCACTCCTCGGCTGTCCTCCGCCGATGATGATGACGCCCGACGCCGGCCAGATGGACGCCGGCGCCACCATCAGCCCCACCGAGTCGTGCGATCGCCTGGCCGCCGCGAAGTGTGCCCTCAAGAAGCGCTGCTATGTCGCCTTCCAGCGTGAGAACGACACCTCGTGCACGCAGAACGAGCAGGCGCGGTGTCTGGCCGAGTACGCGCAGCTCCAGCAGTCCTTCGATCGAGAGTTGGTGCGCGTCGACCCGGTGAAGGTCAGCGCGTGTGAGCGGCGCATGACGACGTCAGCGTGCCCGCCCACGTTCCCGCCCGACTACCCCGGCGCCGTCGCGCGCCCCTTCGCCGACTGCACCTTCCGCTCGGGCTTGTTGATCGGCACGGTGCCCGCCGGCGACACGTGCGTGAACGCGCAGGAGTGCTCCGCGGGGACCGTCTGCATCAAGCCAGACGGGGTGTGCCGGGGCGTCTGCTCCTCGTCGCCCAAACGCGGAGAGGCGTGCGCGTTCGGCTGTGGGCCCGGGCTGGTCTGCGACAAGGTCGGCAAGTGCGCTCCGCTGAAGCCGCTCGACACGCCGTGTGAAGCGAGCCCTGAGTGCGAGACCGATCTCATCTGCAGCGGAGGCACCTGCCGCCCACGCCGCAAGCTCGGCGATTCGTGCCAGTTCGATCCCACCGTGCCATCCACCTGTGAGCCCGGCCTCGCGTGCGACGTCGTGCCCTACGTCGACGGCATCAGCGGCACGTGCGTGCGCCCTCAGCCGGTCGACGGGCCCTGCAAGTTCCACTGGAGCTGCCAGACCGGCCTCCTCTGCTCCGACATCGACTGGAACGGCTTCCCCGATCGCGCGCCCACCGCCGGCACCTGTCGCGCGCCCGACGACGAAGGCACCGCGTGTCGTGGCTCGCGCTACGCGGTGTACGTCGGCGAACAATGCAAGGCCGGCTCGAGCTGCAACCTCTCGATGCAGATCTGCGAGGCAGCGCCGACGCGAGGCCAGCCCTGCACGCCCTCTCGCAACAACTGCACGGGCGTCGACACGTACTGCAAACCGTCCGGCAGCGGTGACACCGGAACCTGCACCGGGCCCGCGGCGGTCAACGAGCCGTGCGCCTTCCAGCTCGACGCCGACACGACGGTGAGCATCCCCTGCGCGCAGGGTTGGTGCGATCGGGTGAACACCTTCACCTGCCGGCCGGCGACGAAGCCGCTCCGCTCGAGCTGCGGCGAAGACGCCGAGTGTGCGTCCGGGCGCTGCGCGGTCCAGCAGGACCAGACGCTCAAGTGCACGGAAGCCTGCTGAACCACGGGCGTTCCGCACGTTTTCCGAAGTGCTGTCATCAAACACGGGCGTCGGCGCATTGAGCAGGCATGGCGTCGACACGGAGAGGTTCATGAACGTCACCAGCGACTTGCAGACCGTCACCATCTACCGCGAGGGCGCGGTGTGCACCCGGCGGGCGAAGATGGAGGGCGTCTCGAAAGAGGTGCGCGTGGTCGGGCTGCCGATGGGGCTCGTCTCGGGCTCCGTGCGCGGGCGAATTCTCACAGGACCGGTGGGGCTGCGGGTGCTCGACGTGCGGCCGGGGTTCGACGTGCAGTTCGGCGACACGGTGGACGAGTCAGCCGAGGTGAAGGCGCGCGACGCGGCGAAGATCGAGGTCTCGCGGCTCGAGGCGAGCTTCAACCGCTTCGACGGCGAGCTGCGGGAGCTCCAGTCGCTCAAGCCGATCGCCTTCACGCCGAAAGAAGGCGAGGCCCCGCGCGCGGCTCCGGTCGAGGCGACGCTGACGCTGACGGGCTTCGTCGACACGCGCATGGAGCAGCTGCTGAAGGACAAACGTGCGGTCGAGAAGCAACTGAAGGACGCCCGTGAAGAGCTGCAGCTGCGTGAGCGCCGGTTGAACGAGGCGTCGTCGGAGAAGCGTTCGCAGCGGGCGAAGGTGACGCGGGCGATCGTGCTCTCGCTGTCGATGGAGGCGACGGGGCCGGTCGAGCTCGAGGTCGAGTACCAGGTGCCCGGAGTGCGGTGGGTGCCGAACTACACGCTGCGGCTCGAAAAGGGCTTCCAGGGCGGCACGCTGCGCATGCGCGCGTCGGTCGCGCAGGACACGGGAGAAGATTGGAAGGGCGTGGCGCTGTCGTTGTCGACCGCGACGCTGCTGCGCCGAACCGACGTGCCGGAGCTGAAGTCCTTGCGCATCGGCCGCTCCCAGCCGCAGCCGCCGAAGCCCGGGTTCCGCGCGTTGCCGCCGGGACTCGACGAGCTGTTCGCAGGGTACGACTCGATGGGACGAACGGCGCTCCCGCAGGGCACCCCGATGCCGCCGCCACCCGCGCCGCCCCCACCACCGATGCGCCAGCAGGAGAAGCAGAAGAAGATGGCGCCCCGCGACGAGCCCGCGCCTGAGGAAGATGGCGCGTACCCCGAGGAGGTGGCGGCGGCCGCACCGCAGCGCAGCAGGGCGGCGCCGAGGAACGCGCCTGGAGCCCCGCCGATGGCGTCAGCGCCTTCGATGTCGGTCGCGATGCCGATGCCAGCGGCGAAGGGGCGCGGCGGTGGTGCCTTTGGAGGCGTGGCTCGCATGGCCGTCGGTGCGGCCGCGTCGGTCGTTGGTGGCGTCGGCTCGATGATGAAGGACTCGGAGGACGACGAGGGCGGCGCCGAGATGGACATGCTCTCGGAGGAGTCTCCGACGGGCTCGGGCTTCGCTCCGGTGATTCCGACGTACACGCCGGCCGAGGGCTTGCTCGACTACGACCGCCTGCGGATGCCGGGGCCAGAAGTCTCGGGCGCGCGCGGCAAGCTCTCGCAGACGTCGGACTTCGACGCGGTGTTCGCGATCGGCGTCTCGGTGCAGCTCGACGTCGTGATGGCGGTGTTGTCGACGTGGCAGCAGCGCTCGATCAAGGTCAACCACCTGGCGCTGCCACCCCGCTGCGTGCAGGTCGCGTCGTTCGATCAATTCGACTTCCGTTACGACTGCGTGGCGCCGGTCGAGGTGGCTTCGACGGGGACGTGGAGCACGGTGGCGGTGATGGAGTGCCGCGTCGGGCTCAGCCCGCAGTACGTGTGCGTGCCGTCGGTCGAGCCCAAGGTGTACCGCACGCTGGCGATCGCGAACTCCACGTCGACCGCGCTGTTGTCGGGGCCGGTCGAGGTCTCGGTGGGCGACGAGTTCCTGATGACGACGACGATGCCGGCAATTCCACCCGGCGCGAACACGGAACGGCTGGGCCTTGGCGTCGAAGAAGCCATCAAGGTCGCGCGGAAGACGAACTTCGTCGAGACGACGGGCGGGTTCCTCGGAGGCTCGCAGGTGCTCAAACATGAGCTCGACCTCGAGGTGAACAACCGGCTGTCGACGCCGGCGGCGATCGAGATTCGGGAGCGCGTGCCGGTGGCGTACCCCTCGGAGAAGGACATCAAGGTGGAAGAGGCCGAGGTGAAGCCGCCCTGGGAGAAGGTCGAGGGCGTGGTGGACGGCGTGGCGATCAGCGGCATGCGCCGGTGGCGGCTGACGGTGCCACCTGGCGGGCGGACGACGATGACGGCGCAGGTGCTGGTGCGAATCCCGGCCGACAAGATGCTCGTCGGCGGCAACCGGAGGGGCTGATCATGAAACTCACCCACGTCATCGTCATGGAAGATCGCGCGCAGGTGGAGCGGCGCGGCACGCTGTCGCTCACGGGCGGCATCACCACGGTGGAGCTGCCTGGCTTTCCCCTCGTCGCGGTCGATCGTTCGCTGACGGTCGAGGCGACCGGCGCGACAGTGCATGAAGCGCGGCTGGTGCGCCGGTGGAAGCAGAAGGCGAAGGGCGGGCTCCCGGCCGACGCGAGCGAGCTGCGCCGACGTGTGCAGGAGTTGGTGGACCGGCAGTACGGCCACGACTCCGACGTGTATCGGCTTTCGACGCGGCGAGATGGGTTGACGCAGACGCGACAGACGTTGCTCCAGTCGATCGGCGAGCGGGCCGGGTATGGCGACGCAGACGCCGCGGCGTGGGAGCGGCAGCTCGACGCGTTGTCGACGCAGCAGCGTGAGAACGACGAGGCGCTGCGGGTCGCCCAGGCGGCGGTCGATGCGGTGAAGCGGGAGCTCTCGGCGTCGCGGCAGGCGCTGGCGGTGGCCGAGGAGCGCCAGGAGGATCTGGAGTGCCTGTTGTCGTTGACGGTCGAGGGCCAGGGCGAGGTGGCGGTTCGAGTCAGCTACCTGGTGCCGTGCGCGGTGTGGCGGCCGGCGTATCGGGCGACGCTGTCGGGTGACGAGGTGTTGTTCGAGTCGGAGGCAGTGGTCTGGCAGCGCACGGGCGAGGCGTGGCCCGAGGTGCAGCTGGAGTTCTCGACGGCGCGGCCGACGCTGGGCACGACGCCTCCGTCGCTGCACGATGATTGGTTGTCATTGCGGCAGAAGACGACGATCGAGAAGCGGGTCGTCGACGTCTCGGTGCGCGAGCAGGAAATTCAGACCGCGGGCGAGACGTCGGTGTCGGTGCCGGAGCTGCCGGGGCTCGATGACGGTGGCGAGGCGAGGTTGTTGTCGGCGCCGGGGAAGTCGACGGTGCCGAGTGATGGGCAGCCGCACCGCGTGCCGCTGGGGAAGTTCACCGCGAAGGCGGCGATCGAGCTGGTGTGCCCGCCGGAGTTCTCACCTTTGGCGTTCACGGTGGTGCGGGTGCCGAACGAAGGCGGCTCGGTGTTGTTGGCAGGGCCGGTCGATCTGATCCGCTCCGCGGGCTTCGTGGGGCGCTCGCAGGTGTCGTTCACCGCGCCGGGCGAGACGCTCAAGCTGTCGTTCGGGAGCGAAGACGGCGTGCGGGTGACGCGAGTGGTGGAAGAGAAGCTCGACGAGGCGCGGCTGACGGGCCGGCGCACGACGAAGAAGACGGTGACACTGCACGTGTCGAACGCGAGCACGACGCCGAGGAAGCTGCTGCTCGAGGAGCGCGTGTTCGTCTCCGAGGTGAAGGAGGTGGAGGTGCAGGTGCTCCAGAAGGAGTGCGACCCCGCCCCGTCACCCGTCTCGAAGGACGGCATCGCGAGGGTCGAGGTGGCCCTGGCTGCGAACGCGACGAAGAAGGTGAAGTTCGTCTGGGAAGTCAGCGCCGCCGGCAAGGTCGCGGGCCTCTGATACAGCATGAACAGCGTTCACCAAGCGCGACCAAGACAACTACAGTGTGGGCAGATGAGACGAGCAATTGCGGCGATGCTTGCTGGTGCAGCACTCCTGGGGTGCCCAGCCTCCGGTGTGGAAGACTGCGAGCGCAAGCCAAACCCAGAACTGACGAGTCGGCCTATTGAACTCAGCGGAGCCGCACTCGGTTTCACCGCCAACGACGAATTGGCCGTCTTGGTCACGACGGACGCTGGACGCGCGGTCGAAGTTCCGTCGAAGCAGTGGCTTCTTCCCGTCACACAGGCGCAGCAGCTCATCGGCTATTGGGCCGCAGCCAAGGGTGTTGTCCTGGGGGATTCCACTCGCCTCTTCTTGGTGACCCCCGAAGAGAGCAAGCAGATCTTGGACCTCCCTGACGGAGTTGCCGGCATAACGCTCAGTCCGGCGGGGCTCTATGTCGTACAGGGAAACAACGTCGACCCCAGAGTGTCGATTCACCTTATTCTGCCGGACCTCCAGGTGTCGGTTCTCGAGCGGGGTGTCGATTTGAATCCCAAGACGGTGTTCGCATCCGGGACCGGATACTGCGTTCAGGAATACGTCCGAGACGGGGGACCGACGGGCACCAATCAAATACGGTGCAACTCGAGAACAATTATACAGGGCCCTGATAACGCCAACCAGTACTACGGGGTCCGCGCGACCAACCGTCACATCGCGCACTACGACGAAGCAGGTCACATCGCCTTGCGGATCGTTGACGGAACGCGCGTCTCAATCGACGTTCCGCCGGAGCAATCCCGCTTTGTTGCGCAGAATGATTCATGCGGGTTCCTTTTCGCTGAGCGAGATGGCGGGAGCACCCGCCTCAGGTACTGGAGCAGCCAGAGCGAGTCACTCGTGCTTGACCACCAGTTGCAAAACGTTCCAACCAACGCAGTCTCCGCTGAGTCGAAGGATGGCATCTACCTTCGGAGTGGGCCCCAAATTCTCTTCCTGAATGCGTGGAGCACATCGAAATGACTGCTTCAGCAAGAGACCGTGGAGCTTCGGCTTGAACCGGATGCCTGGGCCGTAAGGTCAAAGTGCTCCTTTTGAGCGGAAAGTCGGCACGGCCGCGTAAAGTCCGCGGACTCCATGCCCTCGCACCACGACCTGCTCCGCCTCTCGACGACCGACCAGAAACGCGCCGTCGGGAAGCTGCTCAGCCTCAAGCACTTCCTCGACGACGTGCCGCTGCCCGATGGCGGCTTCCGGCCTGACGGCGTGCCGACTCGCACGCTCGACAAGAGCCTGCTCGTCGCCACCTGGAACCTCCGCGAGTTCGGCGCCAGCAAGTCGTACGGGCCTCGCCTCCCCGAGTCATTGCACTACATCGCCGAGATCATCTCCGCGTTCGATCTCGTCGCCATTCAAGAAGTCCGCAGCCAGGTCGACGACTTCAAGCGCCTGATGCAGATCCTCGGAGAACACTGGGGCTTCCTCCTCACCGACATCACCCTCGGCAGGAGCGGCAACGACGAACGCGGCGCCTTCATCTACGACCGCCGCAAGGTGCACTTCGAGGGCTTCGCCGGCCAGGTGCTGCTCCCGCCTGAGTTGAAGGTCGGGCAGAAGAAGCTCCAGCTCAAACAACAGCTCGCGCGCACCCCGCTCGTGGCTGGCTTTCGCGCCGGCGACTTCCGCTTCACTGTCTGTTCTGCACACATCTACTACGGCAAGAAACTGCCCAATGAGAAGCGACGGGTGGATGAGATTGAGGCGCTCGCGACGATCCTCTCCGAGCGCGTGCGCAGCGAATCGGCCTGGGCGCCCACCACCGTGCTCCTCGGTGACTTCAACATCTTCGAACTGAAGGACGAGACCGCCGAGCGGCTGCGCAGCGCCGGCTTCTACCTGCCTCCCCAGGTCGCCTCACTCGAAGCCGGAGAGACGCGGAAGAAATACGACCAGATCGCCCTGCTCTCCCCCCGCTACGACAAACAAACGAAGGCCCTCGCGAAGAAGGCCCGCGGCGGCGTCATTCGTTTCTTCGACAAGCTCTTCATCGACGACGCCGAGCGCTCGGAGTGGAAGACGTACTCGCAGTACTTCCCCAACCAACGCGCCACCGAGACCGAAGAGAGCGCACGCAAATACTTCCGCGCGTGGCGCACGTACCAACTGTCCGATCACCGGCCCCGGTGGATCGAGCTGAAGGCCGACTTCGGCGTCGAGCGCCTCGCCGTCATGCGGCACCGGCTCGCGAAGGGCCAAACCGCAGAGCGGTAGTCGAGCGTGTAGACTCTGCCGATGCTCCACGCCCTGCTCCTCGTGGTCGCCGCCGCCTGCCCACCGAACACCTTCTGCAACACCAGCGGGCCGCCGACGACGGGAGTTCTCCTCGGCGCTGCCATTCGCGCGACCGACGACGCGTGGGTGGTGGGCGACCAGGGCGTCGCGAGGCACTGGGACGGAAAGGGCTGGACCACCACCGCGACGGGCTCGTTCGACCGTCTGCACACGGTGCTGCCGCTCGGGCCACGCGACGTGTGGGCCGTCGGCAACCAGAGCGTGCTGCACTTCGATGGCGCGTGGAGCCCCGTTCCATTCGAGTCACCTCGCGATGGCTACTCCGGAGCCCTCGTCGCGCCGCGCCCGGGTGCCATCTGGGTGCTCGGAAAGACGCCCCTCCAGTTCGAAGGCGGGTCGATGCGACCGCTCACCGGCGCCGCGTCGACCTTCGGTACCGGCGGCTCCCCGGTGGACGCCGTCGCGTGCGGGCCCGACGACGTCTGGGCGCTGCTCGGAGCCTCCAGCGGCGTCGTGCTCCATCACTGGAACGGCACCGACGTGCGGGTCCTCCGTCAGCCGTTCAAGATGCACGTGGGCTCGATCGTCTGCGTCGACAACGTCGCGTGGGTCTCGACCGACGACAGCGTGCTGGCGTGCACGCGGAAGGGTTGCAAGGCCGTCACGGCGCCTCCGAAGCCTCGGCTCCTCAACGCCACCTTCGGCCCGATGCTGATCTCGGGTGACACGCTCTTCCTCTGGCGGAAGGACAAGTTCCAACCGGTCGGCGACGCGGCGCCCGACTCGATCGGCGGCGCCGCACGTTCGCTCGACGAGGTGCTCTTCTTCGGAGCACACGGCACCAGCGACTGGTTCAAGGGCGCGGCCGCGGCGCCGACCAGACCGGTCACGCTCCCCTTCCTGCTCGGCGTCGCCGCCACCCCGGAGGGGAAGGCCTGGGCGCTCTCGAACCACGGGGTGTTCTCGTTCGCCAATGAGCGATGGACCCGTGACAACAGCTTCCCGGGCACGCTCGCTGACACCGAGCGGCTCGCCATCTGGGGCTCGTCGTCCTCCAACGTGTGGATCGTCGCGGGTGGAAGGGCGTGGCGGTTCGATGGCTCCGGCTGGAAGCCGATGACCGACCCCAAAGTGAAGACCGAGCAGGTGTGGGGCCGAGGGCCAGACGACGTGTACACGTTTGGAGATTCGTCGCTGCGGCACTGGAACGGATCGAAGTGGACCGAAGTCGCAGCCATGAAGCCTGGGCACTCCGGACGATCGATCACGGGCAGTGCCACGAAGGTCTGGGCGCTCACGACGGATGGCACCCCCGATTGGCAGAGAGGGTATTCGCCAACGCCGACGCCGGGCGAGATCATCGTCGTCGAGGCAGGAAAGGTGAGCACGCTCGAAGCGACGACCCAGTTCAGGTCCATCACCTTCGCGGGCGGCGTGCTGTGGGCGACCATGTCCTTCGGCCTTCAGCGCCTGACCGCCGCGGGGTGGGAGCCCGTCGACAACATCTCCGGCCAGGGCGTCGTCTCCACGCCTGGAGGTGCGCTCCTGCTCAACGGCACCTCGGCGAGCGAATGGAACGGGAAGACCTTCAACTTCGTGCAGCTTCCCGGCCAGGTCGAGGCGGGCGCGAGCGCGGGATCCATCGTGTGGCTCGTCGGCGACCAGACGGCACTCCGGAGAACACCATGAGACAGCTCCTCGCAGTGATCCTCCTCGCGACCTCGTTCACGGCACGCGGCGAGTCGATCGGCCTTCGGCGCGATGCATTTCAGGAAGCCGTCGACACCGGAAACGCCGCGACGGCGCGTCGTGAGTTGAAGGCCGGCGTGGCCAACGTCAACCGCTTCAATCATCTCGCGGGAACGCCACTGGCGCTCGCCGTGCGGCGGGGCCACGCGAAGGTGGTGGCCGTCCTGCTCGAGTTCAAAGCTGACGTGACGGCCCCGGAGAACGCCGCGCTCTTCCCTGATGGTTGGAATCTGCGGTGTGGCGCGCGGCTCCACGGCGCGGCCATCGACGCCATGCTCGCGAAGGCCAGAGCGTCGCCGCCGACCGCGGGGTGCCTGACTGACCTGAAGCTGATCCTCGCGGCGAAGAAGGGCTCGGAGCGTGACGTGCGCGCCGCACAGTTCCCCGACGGCCTGAGCCTCGCCGCAGCGGGCCTCGCGCTTGAGTACGCCATCGCGTCCGAGAAGCCCGCCGTCGTCACCGCGGTCATCGAGGTCTCGGGGAACCCGAGGCTGCCGGAGCACGCCAACCTGCCCTTCCGCCTGGCTGGCGACCCGGAGATGCGCCGCGCCCTCGGTGAGGTCGAGCGACGAAGCATTCCTGAGCTCGTCAAATAGAGCGAGGACACCACATGCGTCTGCTCCCGCTCTTCCTTGTGGCCGCCTGCCGAACCGTCGCGCCCGTGCCCGAGTCTCCGCGGGCCGATGAGCCACCAGTCGACGCAACGTGTCTCTCGCGAGCTCGCGACGGCATGCTCCTCACGTCGATGCCGGGGAACGTGGGAGCGTTCAGCCTGACTCGGCGAAACGAGAACACGGTCACCCTGCATCGCGTGGGGCGGCCGATGTCGAGCGAAGAAGGCTCGCGGCTGTGGTCGATGCTGGGAGAGACGCGTGCGCTGAAGTCCCTCAGCAGCGGGAGCTCGGCCCTGTACGGCACCTCGAAGTGCCCTGGCATCGCCGACGCTTCATGTCTGACGTTCAGCGTCTGGCTCTGCCAATCGAGCCTGAACGAGATCGTGGAGCACCTTCGCCTCGTGACGGCGGAAGCCGGCGCTCCGGACGGCGAGCTCTTCGTCACCTTGACGATCCACGAGGCGACTGGACCGTCGTGCAAAGACGGCCCGCGTTGTGTCCCGACCCCGCACTACTCTGTGCCCGACGGTCGCTACCGCAGCACGCGTGGCCGCACCGCGCTCGAAGCATGGAGCGGTGGGAGCTGTCGAGACGATGGAGACTGCGAAGGCGGCGGCAACTCCTGCCATGCCTGGTATCAGCGTGGCGGCGCGGAGCTGGCCATCTTGAATCAGATGAGTCAGCCGACCTTCTGCGGGTGTATCGAGCACAAGTGCTCCTGGTTCACGCAGGACGACTGAACGCAGCCGAGAGGGCTTGAGCGATGCTTCGTGTCCTGTTGCACAAGACGTTTCAGCGAGGGGTCTGACGAGACATGCACCGTCGCGAGTTCGTCATCTCTGCGCTGCTCTCGAAGTGGGCGCTCGGCGCGACCCGGGACGCGGGCGTCAGCCCGACCCAACCGCAATGCGCTTTTCCGCACGGGAGACCGATCGTCTCGTTCGCGACGAGCCCCAACGGCCGCTTCCTCGTCACCGGGGCCGAGTGCTCCGACGCGCACGCTGACGATCCGCTCGAAGGGGTTGCCTGCTGGGACCTGCAGACCCTGAAGCAGACCTGGACCGCGAAGGTGGACGGAGGGGTCGGGCTGGCCGACCAACTCAGGGGCGGCCTCAAGTTCTCTCCTGATGGCACGTTGATCGGCGCGAACTTCCACACCAACGGCGTCGCGATTCTCGACGCAGCCTCTGGCGCGCTGCTTCGGGAATGGGAGCTCTCGGGCGATGACGGAGCTCCGATGTGGTGCTGGTCCAGTGACCCGTCGCAGCCCGACACCATCGTCATCGCCGTCGAGGGCAAGCTCCTGTTCGCCCCGCTGCATGGCCGCGAACGAGCGTCAGGGATCCCCCTGGGAAAGCCCGTGGCCTTCGACACCGAGGGCGTCACCGTGGTGCGCCGTGACGCCATCAGCCGCGGTGCGCAGCGCGTGTCGTTCAAGCAGAAGGGCGGCGCGCCAGTCGTCTCGGCAGCGGTCTCAGACACGACCATCGTGGTGGCAACCGAGGCCGGAGAACTCATCGTCCTGGACCGAAAGAGCTTCGTCGTTCGGCACCGCGTGGCGCTCTCGTGCGTCGCTGCAGGTGTTCGAGGCGACGCGGTGATGGTGCGCTTGAAGAGCCCGCGCGAAGCGGTGGTGGTCCGACAGGGACGCATCGAGCCAGTTCGCTGGCCGGTCGCCGACGCTGATTGGATGTCTTTCGCCGATGGGCTCCCGGTCGCGCTCTCGCCTGACGCGACACGCGCAGCCGCCGTCTCGCCCGAGGGCGAGGTGTTCGAGGCGTCGCCGACGCTGCGGCGGCCACTGGGCGTCGTACCGGGCGCCGAGGCCGTGACCTGGGCGCGAGACGACCGCCTCGTCGTGCTCGGTCCACGAGTTGTTGCCGTCATCGAGCCGGGGGCCGGGGTGCGCCTGCTCAGCAGGCTCGCCTGAAGCGCGAGTGACGGCTCAGGCGGCGGGAGGCTCGCCGGGCTTCACGGCCTCGTCGACCTTCGGCGCTTCGCTGGCCTTCGGCGTCAGCGCTGCCTGCCTGCGACTCCAGAACCAATACGCGGCGTACGCGCCCAGCAGCGCAGTGACGATCATCGAGCCATCGGTGTTCGCCTCTGCACGCGGAGGAGGCGGAGGCCTCGGCGAACGCTCGACGACCTGGTCCGTCAGCTCCGCGGCCTTCGTGAACACCATCACCTCGCCGATCGAATACATGCGATCGCCGCCCTCGGCCGTCAGCCGCAGGTACCGCGCCTGCCCTTTGAGCGCCGTCGTCGTGCGAGTGCGCAGCCCGGCCATCGCGTCTTGCGGCGCGCGCCACAGCGGCTGAAAGAAGTTCCCGTCGACCGAGCTCCACAGAATGAAGTCGTCGTTGTTGTCGCCCTGAACGAGGGCCGCTTCGATCGGGTAGACCTGACCGAGGTCCCACTCGAGCATGCCGTCAGGCGCCAGGATCGCGGCCTGCTGCGAGTCCCACGGCGCGCCTTCGTAGTCGGCCTTGCCGTCACGCACGACCGTCGAGCGGGTGACGCCCTGATCCTTGCGCAGCTGGGCCGAAGGCAACAGGCCCGGAGACGCGCCCAACACAGTCATCAACACGCCTGAAATCAACGCGGCTGAGATCATCGCGGGCGACGCTCTACCCTCTTCCAGCCCCGAACGTCGACGCCTCTCTCTGGCAGACGTGCGTCATTTCGTTTCCGGCCCGACCGGGGTTGCGCGATGGTGTCGCCCGACTCGATGGCTCAGACGCTCGGCAAGTACACCCTCGTTCGCAAGCTGGCTACCGGTGGCATGGCCGAGGTCTTCCTCGCGCGCTCCGATGGCCCGATGGGCTTTCAGAAGAAGCTCGTGGTGAAGCGAATCCTCCCGCACTTCGGAGAGGACCAGAACTTCATCAACATGTTCCTGTCGGAGGCGCGGCTCGCGGCCGAGCTCAACCACCCGAACGTGGTGCAGATCTTCGACTTCGGCGAGACCGACGGCCAGTACTACATCGCGATGGAGTTCATCGACGGCCCGAACCTGCGCGCCCTCAACAAGGCCGCGCGAGAGACGGTCGGGCCGATCTCGCTCCCGCTGTGCGCGCGCATCATCGCGCTGGCCGCCGAGGGCCTCGGCTACGCGCACGATCTGAAGAACCAGCAGGGCCAGGTGATGAACCTGGTGCACCGCGACATCTCGCCCGACAACGTGCTCGTCTCGCGCAACGGCGGCGTGAAGGTCGTCGACTTCGGCATCGCCAAGGCCAGCACGCAGCCGCACCTCACCAAGAGCGGCGTCATCAAGGGCAAGCTGGCGTACATGCCGCCCGAGCAGCTCGCCCGGGAGCAGCTCGATCGCCGCGCCGACATCTTCGCGCTGGGCGTCGTCCTCTACGAGTTGGTCTGCGGCGCGATGCCGTTCGACTCGACGAGCGAGGTCAGCATCATTCAGGCGATCATGGGCAACGAGCCGCTCATTCGCGCCAGCAACAAGCGCCACGATCTGCCCCCGGCCCTCGACGCGATCATCTCGAAGTGCATCGAGAAGACCGTCGCGAACCGCTACTCGAACTGCCGCGAGCTGCAGCACGATCTCGAGCGCTTCATCGCCTCGACCGGCGAGGTCGTCTCGGTCGCCGACGTCGGCAAGCTCGTCGAGCATCTCTTCCCGGAAGACCACGAAGCGACGCTGCAGAACGTGCTGCCGCCCGGAGGACTCCCGGTCGACAGGACCTTCCCGTCGATGGGCTCGCAGGAGCGCTCGTCGCCTCCGGTACCAACGCACGCCCAGGGCGATAGCGGAACGTCGTCGACGATTCTGCGTTCGATCGACGAGCCGAAGAAGTCGAAGGCGCCGGTCTTCGCCGCAGTCGGCCTCGCGATCGTCGCGATCGGCATCGGTGCGTTCTTCGCGCTCAAGCCGCCTCCCTCACTCCCGGTCGAGCCGGTGAAGCCGGTCGTCGTCCCCGAGATCACGCCGGTGCTCCCCGTGGCGGTCGTCGACGCGGGCGCGCCGGAGGTCGACGCAGGCCTTGCAGTCATCGTGGCGAACGAGGTCGACGCCGGCGCCGTGGTCGAACCGGTCGCCGTGGTGGACGCGGGCGTGAAGGTCGTCGCCCCTGCTGTCCGCATGGGCCGAATCGACTTCCGAATCCGCCCGGTGGGCCGCGTCTTCCTCGACGGCAAGCTGATTGGCGAGACGCCGCTGGGCAAAGAGGTTCCCGCCACGGTCGGCGTTCACACCGTCAAGGTCATCGAGCCGGGCTCGAACAAGGTCATCGAGCGGACCATCACCGTGAAGCCTGGCAGCAACCCCTTCACCCATAACTTCACTCTGGAGTGAACATGCTCCGCACCGTCTGTGTTCTCGTCGTGTGCCTCTCGCCGGCTGCGTTCGCGCAGCAGTCTCCCGAGGTCACCAAGTACCTGCAGGCCACCATCACGCTCTACGAGAACCTCGAGTACGCCAAGGCGCTGGCCCAGGTGCAGAAGGCGAAGTCCAAAGCCAAGACGCCGGACGACGAGGCCCGCTGCGGGGTGATCGAGGCCATCGTGCTCGCCGACATGGGCAAGGACGACAAGGCCTCGAAGGCCTTTCAGGAAGCGTTCGCGATCGACCCTGACCTGAAGCTGCCCGTCGCGGTCGCGCCGAAGATCGCCGCGATCGCCGACAAGGCCCGTGAGCAGGTGAAGAAGCTCCTGGCACCGTCGCTCGCGCAGAAGAAGGCCGAAGAGGACAAGAAGGCTGCCGATGAGCAGGCGAAGATCGACGCCGCGAAGGCCGAGGAGGATCAGCGCAAGAAGGAAGCTCTCGCCCAGCAGCAGAAAGATGACGACGAGCGCAAGAAGGCCATGCAGCCGCCCCCCGCGGTCGCGAAGACCGGTGGCTCGTCGGCGCGCTCCCTCTCGTGGATTCCGGGTGCTGTCGGCCTGCTGAGCGCTGGTGTCGCGACCGCGTTCTTCGTCAGCGCGTCGGGCCGCTACAACGCCCTCCTCACGGGAACCATGCTCACGCCGACCACCGCGTTGGCGGCACGCAACAGCGGCAAGACTGAAGCGACCCTGGGCTGGGTCTTCACAGGGGTCGCGGTCGCAGGCATCGGAGCCGCCGTCGTGATGTTCCTCATCGGAGGAGACAGCTCGTCGGGCCCGGGCGTCTCGGTGGCGCTCTCGGCCGAAGGCGCTGCGGTGTCGTGGGCCGGCCAGTTCGATCTCTTCGAGGTGCTGCGATGAAACGCGTGATCCTGGCCAGCGTCGTGTTCGTCTCTGCTGCGGCCTGCTTCGACTTTGACAGCGCCTACAACCAGTACTGCACCCGGAACAACTGCGATGGCGGGAGCGGCGGCGGCGGGCTGAACCCGACCGGCGGCGGCCTCGCGACGGGTGGCGGCAGTGCTGGCGGGTCGACTGCAGGTGGCTCGACGGCTGGTGGGTCGACGGCTGGTGGGTCGACGGCGGGAGGATCGACGGCTGGTGGGTCGACCGCAGGCGGCTCGACCGCGGGAGGATCGACTGCAGGCGGGTCGACTGCGGGCGGCTCCGCAGGTGGATCGACCGCAGGTGGCGCTGGCGGTGGAACGGCAGGCGGCAGCGGTGGCGGAATGGTCGACGCGGGTGCTCCGGACGCAGGCGTTCAATGCGTCGGTGCTCCGTTCTGCATTCACCGACAGACCCAGCGCACCGACTTCAAGGGGGCTGACGCGATCGTCGGCACCACGCTCGACAGCGCCGCGGCCATCTTCTCCCGGTTCTCGCCGACGCGCAGTTCGATCTGGGTCACTCACGGAAACGACCCGACGCCGTCGGCAGGCAGCAGCCGGCCTTTCACCGTCGGAACCGCGCCCTACGAGATCTTCGGTGGCACCCCCTTCGACTTCCTCGTCATCACCGAGACGGACCTCACGACGGCGCGTATTCAGCGCGTCATCGATGGCGGTCTGCCGCAGGTGCGCTTCAGCGGTGGCATGTGCCAGGGCATGCCGTTCTTCCCCAACACGTATGAGCGCGACGGCAACCGCGTGTTCATCGGCGGCCGACACGAGTCGATCTGCGAGCTCAACCTGCAGACGGGCATGACGACGATGCGTCAGGCCGAGAACGGCGCCACGGGCAACGTGTACGTGAGCGATCTCTACCTCACGCCGGGTGACGAGCTCTTCTGGGCCACCACCGACGGCTACATCGGGAAGCTCGGGGTCGGGCGCATCACCGGAGAGATCGACCCCGACGGCATCGTCGGCCTCGACGGCATCGATGGCGACAACATCTGGGCGGTGAGCGATCAGTCGATCTTCGTGACGCGCGGCACCGACGGAGGCTTCGACTTCGTCGCCAACACCAGCGCGCTGTCGAGCCGGTGTTACAGCCTCAAGGTCACTACCGACGGCATCTTCGCCGGCTGCTTCGGCGGCGTCGTGCACAAGACGCGCTTCACCGATGGTGGCTTCGAGTTGTTCCAGCTGCCCATCGACCCGACGCAGCGGCTCTACGGAATCTCTGGCGGGCCCGAAGCGATTCACGTGCTCGGCGATGAAGGGCCGATCAACAGCGTCTCGAGCGCCTTCTTCTTCTCTCTCATCCCGCGCACGCAATGAAAACGGCCATGACCAAGACGTCTCCTCTGATCCTCGTGGCCTTCATCGCCGGCTGCGTCACCACGGCGGTGCTCAGCGTTCCCCGCGCGAGGGCCGACGCCTCGTCCTTCACGCGCTGGGAGCACTGGTGCGTCGACGTCGACGGCGTGCCCAAGAACGCCGATCTCGAGAAGGCCGGCGCCGAGGGCTTCGAGCTCGTCTCGGTGTCGTTCCGCCCGCCCGTCGTGCAGAACGGGAACTCGGTGGGTGGCGGCGCGACGTACCTCTGCTTCAAGCGCCCGCGCTGAACCGCAGAAACGACGAAGCCCCGAAAGACCGTTGAGGGTCTCCCGGGGCTCGTCGCCTTCGACAACAGCTCAAAGGCTCAGTACTTGCCCTTGGCCTTGCGCGCGCGAACGCGACGACGCTTGAGAGCGGCCTTCTTGACCTTCGCGCGGTTCTTCAGCTTCTTCTTCGAGCGGTTCGACTTCACGGCAGGCATGGGTGCCCTCCTGGGTGTTGAGACTGACTGGGGCCCTTCTCTCAGAAACTGCCCCGATTCCCAAGAACGACCGCAACAGAAGTTCGAAACGGTGTAGAGGCCCGCCTCGCTGTGAACGACAAGCTCGACGAGGTGGAGCGCCACTTCGAGCGCCTCACCGCTGAACTCTCAAGCCCTGCCGTCCTGGCTGACTCCGCCAAGCTCCTCAAGCTCACGCGCGAGCGGGCAGGCCTGGAGAAGCTCGTCGAGACGTACCGCACCTACACGAAGGTCGCCGCCGAGGTCGCCAGCACGAAGGAGCTCGCCAACACAGGCGACGCCGACTTCAAGGCGATGGCGAAAGAGGAGCTCCCCGCGCTCGAGGCGACGAAGGCCGAGCTCGAGGCGGCGCTGCGGCTGTTGCTCCTGCCCAAGGACCCGAACGACGAGAAGGACGTCATCATCGAGATCCGCGCTGCTGCGGGTGGTGACGAGGCGGCCCTGTTCGCCGAAGAAGTGCTCCAGATGTACCTGCGCTTCGCGGCGCGCCGTGGCTGGAAGGCCGAGCTCGTCGACTCGAGCGGCGGCAACCAGGGCGGCCTCAAAGACGCGACCCTCACCCTCGCCGGAGAACACGTCTACTCCGTCATGAAATACGAGTCAGGCGTGCATCGGGTGCAGCGTGTTCCGGCGACCGAAACGCAGGGCCGCATTCACACCAGCACCATCACCGTCGCCGTGATGCCCGAAGCCGAAGAGGCCGACGTGCAGGTGAAGGACTCCGACGTCGATCTGCAGGTGATGCGCTCCACGGGCGCGGGCGGCCAGAGCGTCAACACCACCGACTCCGCCGTGCGCCTCACGCACAAGCCCACCGGCATCGTCGTGAAGTGCCAGCAGGAGAAGTCGCAGCTGAAGAACCGCGCGATGGCGATGAAGATGCTCCGCACCCGCCTCTACGAGATGGAGCTCGAGCGGCTGAAGAACGAGCGCGACGGCCTGCGCAAGGGACAGGTCGGCAGCGGCGATCGCAGCGAGAAGGTGCGCACGTACAACTTCCCGCAAGACCGGCTGACCGATCACCGCATCGGCTACACGCGCCACAACCTGCCCGCCGCGATGGCCGGAGACATCGACGATCTCTTCGCCGCGCTGCGCACCCACTTCCAGGCCGAGGCGCTCAAGAGCGCAGGTGCACAGTCATGAGCCAGGACGCCGCGTCGAACGAGCCGTGGACCATTCGCCGGGTGCTCGACTGGACGAGAGGCCACTTCGACAAGCAGCAGATCGACGCCGCGCGGCTGACGGCTGAGCTGCTCCTGGCCCACGTGCTGTCGACGACGCGCGTGAAGCTCTTCATGGATCTCGATCGCCCCCTCACGAAGGACGAGCTCGCGACGTACAAGGCGCTCATTCAGCGACGCCTCGCGTACGAGCCGACGCAGTACCTGA
>JAUXRI010000243.1 GCA_030681895.1 Myxococcales bacterium
GAGAACAAGGGCGCGCTGCTGCCGTACCAGTTCGCCGATGCCCAGCACCCCGACATCACCAGCGCGCTCGCCGGTGGTCCTCGCAAACGCGTCAACGAGTCGCTCGCCAACGGCACCTTCGCCCGCTGCACCGTGAAGCGCGCGTGGTCGAACCTGATGAAGCGCGACATGCGCATCTCGGGCGCTTCGACCGACGAGCTCGCGACGCTCGAGTCGCTCTCGGCCGGCTTCAAGACGAACAACTACAGCCTGCCGTGGCTCGTCGAGCAGATCGTCACGCAGCCGCAGTACCGGAGGGTCCGATGAAGCGCCTGAGCGCTGGGTGTCTGGTGGTGGTGATGGGCGCGTGCACCCAGGCGCCCGTGGAGCCGACTCCCACCGTGAAGGACCCGTCGATCGTCGTCACGCCTGACGGGCCGGCGTTGCCGTTCGAGCACCCGCCGATTCTCGGGGGAGGCGCAGGCGGTGGTGGTGGCGGTGGTTCGTCGGGTGGCGGTGCGGCCGGTGGTGGCGGCGCCGTGATGACGGGCCCTGCCTCTGCCGGCTCGCAGCGCCTGTCGACCCGGCAGCTCGCGAACTCGATGACCATCGCGCTCGGCGGCTCGACGTGGATGGTGGGGAGCGCGAACGGCTTCGACAACCGCAGCCGCACCCTGGGCGAGCCCGACTACATCTCGGTCGTCGACGAGAACCTCGAGCCGTCGTCGCTCTTCCTGAAGTTCATGGACGACGCCGCGAAAGACGCGTGCACCCGCACCGCCACGGCCGACCAGACGAAGGCCGCCAACGTTCGCGTGCTCTACAAGACGGTGTCGTTGACCGACACGCTGGCGACCAACCGCGCCGGCGTCGACCAGAACCTCACTCACCTCAAGCTGCGCTTCCACGGCATCAAGGTGGCGGCGGGTGACGACGCGACGCTGGCGCCGCTGCGCAAGCTGTTCGACGACGCCGTGAAGGGCGCTGCCGGCACTGCGACGCCGACCGCCGCGCACGTGAGGGAAGGGTGGCGCACCGTGTGCGTCGCGCTCCTGATGGCTCCTGAGTACCACCTCTACTGATTCACCCGAGACGACCGCCATGAAGCCTTCCCTCTCGCGTCGCAACTTCCTCGAGATCCTCAGCGTGGCCGGTGGAGGCCTCGTCCTTCAGCAGTCGCCGCTCGGCAGCCAGGCCTTCGCGCAGGCCGGCGGCGACCCGAAGTACCTGCTCGTCGTCTACTTCGCCGGCGGGTGGGACCAGCTGCTCGCGCTCGACCCGCGGCCGCAGAACGACCCGCAGTTCCAGGTCATCGCCGGGCGCGCGCCGCCGACGCGCATTCAGCCTGCGTACGATCTCGCCGGCGCCGACGACACGGGCGTGGCCCAGGTGCTGACCGCGACGGGCGGCTCGGGCGTTCAGACGAGCGGCAACCTCTCCTTCGGCCCCGCGGTGCCGCAGTCGTTCCTTCAGCACGCGCCCGACCTCGCCATCATTCGCGGCATGCAGATGGACACGCTCACCCACGAGGTCGGCCGCCGCTACCTCATCACCGGCAAGTTCCCCCGCGGGCTCGTCGCGTCGGGCTCGAGCCTCAACACCGCGTTCGCCGCGCAGATGGGCGCGCAGACCGACGTGCCGAACCTGGCGATGAACGTCGAGACCTACAACGAGGGCCTGCCTCCGAGCGCGAGCGCCGTCAGCGTCGCGAGCTACCGCGACCTACTCACCGTCATGCAGCCGCAGGCCGGGGCCACGTTGCCCGCCGCGTCGAACACCGCGATCGCCTCGTACGAGATGACGACGCCGGACTCGTGCACGGCGCACGGCTTCAACGCCAACGGGCTGACGGACGCGTTCAAAGACGCGCGCGCGCTCGGCCGCAACCTGATGAACCCCACGAAGGCGTCACTCTTCAACTTCGTGCTGCCGCCGCCCGCGCCGCTGACCGACCTCTTCACCGCGTTCGGCCTCACGACGGCGTCCGACCTCACCGGGCCTCGTGGCCGTGCAGCCGTCGCGGCGCAGGCGCTCGCGAACGGCGTCTCCCAGGTCGTCTCGGTGACGCTCGGCGAAGACCTCGATGATCACTTCGACTGGTCGACGCAGCAGCCGGCGTCGCTCCGCACCGGCTTCGACGCGCTCGGCCGCCTCATCGCGTACCTCAAGACGAAGCAGGCGCCGGGCACCACGAAGAACATCTGGCAGTGCACGAACCTGATGGTGTTCAGCGAGTTCTCGCGCACGCCGATGATGAACACCCGCGAAGGCCGCGACCACCACCTCGTCTCGAGCTGCCTCGTGGCGGGCGCCGGCATCAAGGGCAACACCGTCTTCGGCGCGTCGACCAACGCCGGCATGGCGGTGACGAAGTGGAACTTCGCGACGGGCGCCCTCAACGCCGCGAGCGGCAACGTGATTCGCCCGCCCGACGTTCACGCGACGTTGCTCAAGTCGATGGGCCTGTCGTTCGGGCACATCTCGAACCAGTCGCCGGTGCCCATCGACGCGCTGATCAAATAGCCGCGAAATTCGCCTCAGGACGTAAGGAACGTTGGCGGCAGGGCGACGGCCTCGAGCGGAGCGCCCGCCGATAACGTTCCTGATGACCAAACGAATCGCTGACGACGCCGCGCGTATTGCTGCTCAGGCGCGCCGACCGACGACGCCCTCGAAGGTGTCGTCCACCGCCTCACAGGTGAAGCTGTCGGCTGCTGCGAAGCGGCTCAAGGCAGATGAGTTCTCGAGCGGGCGCTCGAAAGCGCTGCGGGTGAAGTCGCTCGCGCTCGGCACGGCTCAGCTTGCCGTCGCGCGGCCCTCGGCCCCGACGCCTCCAGTCACCGTCTCGCCTGCCGACAAGGCGAAGGCCGAAGCCACTCGGCTCACCACGCTCGCAAAGACCGACCCGAAGGCCGCTGCAGATCAGCTCGCGAAGTCGCTGGAGAACCCCGACCCTGCGTTTCACGCGGCGCTGCTCGATGCGTCGGCTGCCGTCGTCGAACAGATCGCCACCTCGCTGAAGAAGGCGAAGCCCGAGGTCGTTCAGGCGACCGTCGCGTCGCTGGGCAAGGCCTCGCAGGCCGCCGGTCCCGAAGGTGCGCAGGCGCTCGGCGCGGCGTTCGCGAAGGGCCTCGAAGGTGGCCTCGGCGGCTTCTCGAAGCTCGCAGACCTGCTGCTCCCGAAGGGCGCTGGCTCGGCCGCGTTCCTCAACGCCATGCTCACCACGCCTGGCATGGGCGACTTCGTCACCGGAATGATCGCGGGCGCCAAAGAGGCCGGCAACGTGCCGCTCCTCAAGGACCTCTCGAACCTCATCGAGGCGAGCGCCCAGTTGGCCAACCAGGCCTTCGAGAAGGCGTCCAACAAGGTCGACCAGCTCAACGCCGAACTCAACTCGTTGGTGCAGGGGTTCGGGCCGGGCGACGAGGCGAAGCTCCAGGCTGCGGTCGCCGCGTTCAAGGACCGCCACAAGGACGAGTACGCCGCGCTCGAGGCCGCCGGAGTCGCCCTCACCAACGTCATCTCGGTGGCCGGACCGATTCTGAAGAACGCGAAGGACCTGCCGTTCGGCTTCGCGAGCGCCCTGCTGAAGTCGCTCTCGCTCGCTCCGAAGGCGCTGGCGACGCAAGCGGGGCAAGAGGCGCTGGGCCGCGCGCTCGACGCGCAGGGCCGTGGTGAGTCGTCTCCGCTCCTCGACACGGTCCTGTTGATGTCGAAGGACCCGAAGGTGCGGGAGCAGCTCGCGCCACTGATGACGCAGGCCCTGAGCTCACGCATCGCGGCGCTCAAGGCCGACGGGCGCGACGCCGAGGCGCACGCGCTCATCGACTCGCTCTCGAAGAACGCAGCCCTCTTCGGGGTCAGCCCGGAACAGTTGAAGGACGTTCAGACAGCGCTCCACGACACGCTCGACGGCAAGCCGGGCGCCGTGGAGCGGCTCAACCTCGCCATCGGCTCCGTCTCGCCCTTCCTTCCCGAAGGCAGCACCGCGGCGAACTCACTCAAGGCGCTCGGCTTCGTGGTTGGTGTGGCAGGGCTCGGCAAGTCGTTCGAGGGCTTCACCGACGCGGAGCTGCAAGACCAGGTGGGCACGCTGGCCTCGACGCTCGGGCTTGGCGTCGATGGCGCCGCGCTCGCCATCAAGGTGTTCGGCAACCCGGCGGCACAGGCCTCGTGGGGGAAGCTGTTCGGCAAGGTCAGCACCGTCACGGGCGTCATCGGCGCGGTGGTGGGCGTTATCGACTTCGCGCGCACCGCCGAGAACGGCAACCTTGGAGACACCGCTGTCAGCGGCCTGAACGCGGCGGCGGGCGTGTTGCTGCTGATTCCCGGAGGGCAGGTCGCGGGCGTCGGCCTCGCCATCGCGTCGTTCGTGCTCAGCGAGTTCCTCGGCGCGCGTCGTCAACGAGAAGCGGAGCAGGCGAGCGAAGCCGACGCGAAGGCGTTTCTCGAAGCGGCGGGGCTCGACCCCGAGTTCGCCAAGGTGTTCGCGAACCTCGACAACAACAAGCAGAACATCGGCCCCTTCATCGAGCAGGTCGCCAAAGAGCTGGGTCTCACGCGTGACGAGCTGTTCGAGAAGCTCAACGCCTCGACCGGCAAGGACCGCGAGAAGCTGCTCGAGCAGTTCGCCGGGTTGTCGAAGGCCGCCGAGGTGCTGCAGGACTTCGGCAATGGAGAGTTGCCCATCTTCGGGCCGCCCCTCACCCTCGAAGACCTCGAGGGTCTGCCCGACTTCGTGTCGGACAAGGACAAGCAGCGCATCGTCGACGCGGTCAACGCACGACGAGCCCAGCTCGCCGATCAGGTCGCGACCGCCATCGAGCCGCTGCTCGACTGACCCAGACGCTCACGACGCCCAGGTAATCTCCCACTCGGCGAGCTCGCCCTTCACCATCACCTCGACGACGTCGCCCACCTTGCGGCCGACGATGGCCTTGCCGAGCGGCGAGCCGGGCGTGACCACGTGAAGAAAGCCGTCTCCATCGGGGCCGGTGAGCTCTTCACCCGCGCCGGCCGGAGCGACGAACAACGTCTTGCCCGCGTCTCCGTCTTCCACCTCGACGAGCGCACCCAGGCCGATGAGCGCGCCCTTCTTCAGCGGGACGGGCTTGAAGTCGGCGGCGGCGGCCCACGAGGCCTCGGCGGCCTGCAGACGCGTCTTCGCGGCCGAGGCGATGTTCACCGCGCGTGGAGCGCCTGACTGGGCATCGACCCGCGCGTCTTCGGCGTAGCGCAACGCCGTCTCGTAGGCTGCCCGGAGCTTCGTCTGCAGCTGCGTGGCGAGGAAGTGCTTGTCCATGCCCACAGGGTAGCGACGCTGGGCGCGCGCTCAAGAAAGCGGCTTGCCCCGACGCAAAGGCTGGGCTGGAACGCCGCCCATGCCCGCAACCGATTGGAAAGAAGTCGTCGCCCCCGATGAGCGAGCGCTCTTCGATGGCCTGGCCGCCGTACTGCGCGAGGTGCAGCGCGAGAAGGCGAAGGCGCACGGGAGCACCAGCCGCGCGCTCCACGCCAAAGGCCACGTCGGGCTCAAGGCCGAGGTGACGGTGCGTGACGGGCTGCCCGAGTGGGCGCGCGTCGGCCCCTTCGCGGCGCCTGCGACGTTCAAGGCGTGGCTGCGGCTCTCGAACGGCGGCGCGGTGCACGCCAGCGACAAGGCGCCCGACGTGCGCGGGCTCGCGCTGAAGATGACGGGCGTGGTCGGCACGAAGCTCATCCCCGGCATGGAGGCCGCGCCCACGATGGACTTCCTGGGCATCCTCACGCAGTCGATGCCGTTCAAGTCACCGGCCGACTTCGTGGGTGTGGTGCGCGCCGCGAACGGGCCGAAGCTGCTCGCGTTGCCCCGCATTCTGGGAACGCTGGGGCTCGGCGCGTTTCGCGTGCTCGGAGTGCTGCAGAAGGGCATGGCCGCGCGCGTCGACTCGTACGTCGAGCAGCCGTTCTTCTCGGTGCTCCCGATTCGTTGGGGTGACGCGGCGGTGAAGTACGGCTTCGTGCCGGTGAATCCTCCGAAGCCCGCGACGCCGGTGACGAACGAGCACACGCGCTTTGCCGATGACGTGCGCGCGCGCGTGACGGCCGCTCCGCTGAAGTGGACGCTGCGCATTCAGCCGTTCGAGAGCGAAGCGCAGACGCCCATCGAAGACCCGACGAAGGTCTGGGAAACGCCGTGGCTCGACATCGCCGACGTCACCGTGCCGGTGCAGGACCCGGGGACCGAGCAGGGCAGGGCGCTGTCGGCGCTCGTCGAGTCTTTCTCGTTCGACCCGTGGCACGCGCCGGTCGAGTTCCGGCCCCTCGGCGCGATGATGCGCGCTCGCAGCGCGGCGTACCGCGACAGCACGATCGAGCGAAAAGCCGCGAAGGAGCCGACGCCCGAGCAGTGGTGACGCGCTGACGGGGTGCCATACTGCCGCCGTGACTGACGCATTGAGGCTGACCGACGTTCGGCGACGGTTTGGAAAAGCCATCGCCCTCGACGGACTCTCGCTCGCGGTACGGCAGGGTGAAATCTACGGTTTCCTGGGCCGCAACGGCGCGGGCAAGACGACGACGCTGCGCATCCTCACCGGGGTGCTCCACGCCGACGCGGGAACCGTGGAGCTGCTCGGCCAGCAGCTCAAAAAAGTTCCCGTCGAGCTCAAGCGCCGTATCGGCTCGGTCTCGCAGGAGCAGCACTTCTACCCGTGGATGACGGGGCGCGAGCTCGGCCGCTTCGTGAAGGGCTTCTACCCGACGTGGGACCAGCCCGAGTTCGAGCGCCTCGCGAAGCTGCTCGACGTCTCTCTCGACAAACGCGCGCAGGAGCTCTCCGGCGGCACGCGCACCAAGCTGGGCCTCGCGCTCGCGCTGGCGCCACGGCCTGACCTGCTGCTGCTCGACGAGCCCACCACCGGCCTCGACCCCGTCGCGCGCCGCGAGTTCAACGATCTCGTCTCCACCATCGTGAAGGAGCGCGGCTGCACGGCCTTCCTCTCGTCTCACCTCGTCGACGAAGTGCAGCAGGTGGCCCACCGCGTCGGCATCATTCAGTCGGGGAAGATGCGCATCGAGGGTGAGGTTCCGTGGCTGCTCGAGTCGGTGAAGCGGGTGCGCCCGCTGGAGCCGTTGGTTGAACTGCCGCCCGGGTTCGAGGTGGTGCGTGGAGACGTCTGGCGCGCGACGCCCGAGACGTGGAGCGCCACGCCGTTTCCCGAGGGCACCGTCATCGAGCCGCTCAGCCTCGAAGACGTCTTCCTCGCCTTCGCCCGCACCGACGCCCTCGCCACCGCGGCATGAGACGCATCGCCCTCAAGGAGCTGCGTGAGCACGGCTGGGTTCTCTCCGTGCTCTTCGTCCTCTTCGGGCTCGGCCTCGCCGTGTCGCTCAACCGCGGCGACGAAGAGGGCGGGCGCTTCTCGGCGCTGAAGGACTTCCTGCTCACCTACGGCCTCGTCGCCGCGCTCGTTGCCGGCAACCGCCTGGTGGTGCGCGAGTACACCGGCAAGACGCAGCTGTTCCTCGAGGTGCTGCCCATCAGCCGGCTGCGCGTCGCGCTTTCGAAGTGGCTCTTCGGGTGGGGCTGGGTCTCGCTCGCGGCCGTGTCGGCCTGGGGCGCGACGTGGTGGTGGCAGGCGCGCACGCTGCCGGTGCCATTCGATGACGCGCTCCACGCGCTGGTGCCTGCGTTGCTGTGGCTCACCACGTTCTGGTCGACGTGTTTCGTCGCGGGCCTGCTCGGGCGCTACCGCCTGCTCTTCTGGGTCGTCTTCGGGCTGCTGCTCTACGCGCTCGACGAGGTCGGCCAGGTGCAGGTGATGGAGACGCCGCCGTTCCACATCGTCTCCGAGGCCCTCGCCGTCGCGAACGCGTGGCCCGCCACCATCGACGTCGTCGTGTGTCTCGTCATTACGGCGCTGGGCCTGGGGCTGGGGCTGCTCCTGGCCACTGCCGGTGAGGGCAGCATCGCCGCGACGCTCTCGGGCCGCATGACGTCACGCGAGCGAATCCTCTCGTTCAGCGTGGTGCTCGTCGGCTTCATGCTCTTCAGCGTGCTGACGCGGCATCGAGACCGGCCTGCGTTCGCGCTCGAGTCGGTGACCCCGAAGGACTCTCCCGTCGGGCCCATCGGCGTGTTGCCCGGTGACGGCGTGAGCGACGAGGTGGCGCAGGCGTTGGTCGAGTCGATGGCCGTCGACGTCGTCACCTTCGTGCAGGCGATGCAGTACCCGAAGCTGGCCGGCGTCTACGTGGTGTCGCAGCGTGGGCTCGACCCCGACGTGATGCTCCGCGTGCCGTTGGGAGAGAAGGACGGCATCGTCTACCGCGCGAACATCGCCGACCCGCGCTTCGACGCCATCAACCTGCGCTACCGCATCCTTCACTCAGTCGTCGGTGACGTGACGGCGTCGCGCGCGCTGGAAGAGGACCGGCACTGGCTGCTCGACGGCTTCGCCTCGTACTGGACGGTGCGCGGAGATGCCGACGCTCGTGCGCTGCTGAGGAAACGCGCGGCGGCCTCGCCCATCGGGCTGACGGTCGAGTCGGTGCGCCGATGGAACGAGACGTTCGAAGCGGCGGGCGACTGCTTCGGAATGGGCATCAGCTTCACCCTCGTCGACGCGCTCATCGACGAGCTCGGCGAGGCGCAGGTCATCGAGCTGGCCCGGAGCACCTTCGTGAAGCCGCACCGCGACCTGCGCGACATGCTCTTCGAGAAGAAGCTCGTCGCGATGCTCGCCGAGAAGAAGGTGCCCTTCGAAGCGCTGGTGGCGCGCGCCGATGCGGCTCGACGCAACGCGGGTGGCTCGCTCGGGTACGAGGGCGGAATCGAGCTGGTGCCGCAAGGTGGCGGGCAGACGCGGCTGAAGTTCTCCCTGAAGAAGCACGGTGAACCGGTGACGCGATGGCGTGGGCTCACCGCGTCGACTGGCCCCTGGCAGCAGGGCATCGGTGACAGCGAAGCGGCGCGGGTCGACGCGCGCGGCGGCCAGGCGATGGCGGCGTCGACGTTCTCGTCGGGCGAGCGGCTCTTCGCGGCCATCGAGGTCGACGACCCCGAGCTCAAGTGCAGCGCGCGCGTGCTGCAGTCGTGGCGGGTGCTCCCGTGACGAAGACGCTGCTCCGCAAGGAGCTCCGCGCGCTGCGGCCGTACCTCGTCTTTGCACTCGTCCTGATGGGCGCGACGGTGTTCGACGTGGTGGTGACCGAGTCGGCGTTCCGCTCGCTCGCCGAGACGTTCTCCTCGGTGGCGTCGATGCCGCTTCCGCTCATCTTCGGCATCGTGGCGCTCGCGCTCGGCACCGGCGTCTCGGTGAAGGAGCGCGACGAAGGCACGCTCGCGTTCCTCGATGCGTTGCCGGTGACGCGCACGCACGTCTTCTTCGTGAAGCTCCTCGCCGCGATGCTGGTGCTCTCGGCGTTTCCGTTCTTCCAGCTGGGCTGGGCGGTCTTCGAGCACGCCTTCGCGCGAGGCAGCCTCGACACGCCGTTTCACTGGAACATCCTGCTGGGCGCGTTCCTCATGCAGCTGCAGTTGATGGCGACCTTCCTCGCGGCCGGCACACTCCTCGGCTTCGCGCGGAGCCTCACGTGGATGCTGGTCGGCGTCGTCGCGGCGGGCCTGCAGCGGCTCATTCATTTCGTGCCGAGGCTGGCCATGCTCGACCCGCTGCGGCTGGTGGAGTCGGGCGTCGAGGGCGTCAGGTGGAACTACGAGGTCGAAGTCATCGGCGCGCAGGCGGCCATCGCCACGGCGTGCACGCTCGTCTCGTGGGTCCTCTTCGTTCGTGCGGGCCGCAGCCGCTCCATCACCGTGAACCGGCCCGTCGTCGGAGCCCTCGTCACGCTGCTGACCCTCGGCGCCATCTTCGGGGCGCTCACGCTCTGGTGGAAGACGGACTCAGGCGGCACCGCATCGAACGAGCCCGACCTCGAGAACGTTCCCGAGTCGGCGCCGGCGAGCACCACCACCACGCACTACGAGTTCAGCTACCCGAGCATCGAGTCGAAGGCCGCGCTCGAGCTCGCCGAGAAGGCCGATGTGACGTTCCTCCAGGTCAGCGAGCTGCTCGGCGTCGATGGTGGTGTGCCCATTCTCGTCGACCTGTCGGGCTCGATGCGGAACACCGTGGGCACCGCGTTCATGGACCGCATCCGCATGCGCGCCGATGACGAAGCCGTCGCGACGCTGGCGCACGAGACGAGCCACGTCATCGCCCGCAGACTCATCGGAGAAGAGGGCTTCAGGCGGTGGTCGAACGCGCGGGTGCTCGACGAGGGGCTGGCGTCGTGGGTCGAAGGGCACTTCCTCATCCACCCCGACGAGGAGCAGCTGGTGCTCGCGGCGCTGCTCGACCGCAATGAGCTGCACCTCACCGACATCATCGACTTCGAGACCTTCACGAAGAACGGCGACGACGACCTCAAGTACGTCATCGGCCGCGGGCTCATCGACGCGATGGTGAAGCGCTACGGGCCTGCGTCGATTCACAAGCTGCTCCGCGCGTTCGGTGACGAGCAGCTGCCGCCGAAGCTGGGCGGTGCGGCGTTGTGGCAGGCGACGTTCCAGCTGGCGGGCATGGACCTCTCGCTCGTCGCCGATGACTTCTTCGCTGCGGTCGAGAAGACGCTCGAGGCACGTCGCGCGCTCGTCGACGCGCTCCCACGTCCGCAGACGAAGCTGGTGACGCAGGAGGAGTGGTACGGCATCGAGGTGTCGGCCGAGCCCGCAGAGGAATACCCGAGGCTGGTGCTCCGCTATCGGCCCGGGCCTGACAGCTCGCTCGACGAATACGACCGTACCTGGGTTCGCAACGGTGACGTGTCGTGGCGAGAGAACGAGCTCATTCAACGGCGGCGGCTGTGCTTCCAGGCCGGGCTGCAGCTGAGTCGGAAGGCGACGCTGTTCGAGCCGTGGACGTGTCTGCCTCTGAGCTCCGCGGCGCCCCACGTGCCGCGCGAAGAGCCCGTCGAGCCAGACATCGAGACGTTCGACTTCGATGGGGGCGTGCTCCTCGACGGCGAGCGTGTCGATGGTGGGGAGCTCGACGCGCTCGATTTGCCCGACGCGGGTTGAGGTGCCGTCAGCCTTCGTCCGGCTGAACGTCACGCTGAGCATGCCTCCGCTCGTCGTCAGCTCGCAGCGCAGCCTGGTGCTGCTCGAAGCTCTGGTCCGGGCGCGCTGAAGTTCCGCGCACTCGGGTGACCGACGACCATCGTTCCCGTCGAGTCCAGGCGCCCGCGCGCCCGTCGACCGACCTCCCCACGTTCAGCAGCTTTCCACCCATCACGCGCGGCCACTGGCCGACGCGAACGAGACCTCTATGTCCACCACCCTGAAGAGAACCCGCTTGTTCGGCGTGCTCGCGCACGTCGACGCAGGCAAGACCACCGTGAGCGAGCGCATGTTGTTCGCGAGCGGCCGCATTCACCGCATCGGTGAGGTGCACCACGGCACCACCACCCTCGACCACGGCGCCGAAGAGAAGAAGCACGGCATCACCATCTCTGCGGCCGCGTCGTCGTTCACCTGGCAGCCCGCCGGGATGGACGAGCATCACCTCACGCTCATCGACACTCCGGGGCACGTCGACTTCGCCATCGAGGTCGAGCGGGCGCTGCGTGTGCTCGACGGCGCGGTGGTGGTGCTCGACGCAGGCCGGGGCGTGGAGCCGCAGACCGAGAGCGTGTGGCGCCAGGCCGATCGGCACGGCGTTCCGCGCGTCGTCTTCATCAACAAGCTCGACGCTCCGGGAGCGTCGGTGGAGCGCTGTCTCACCGACCTCGCAGAGCGTCTCGGCGCGCGTCCCCTGTTGCTTCAGTGGGTACGGGCCGACGGCACCATCATCGACGTCATCGAGCAGCAGGCGCTGCAGTTCGGGCCTGATGGCACGGTGTCGCGCTCGCCAGCCGACGAGGCCGAGCGACGGGAGCTGCTCGTTCAACGGCTCGCCGAGCTCGACGCGGGTGTGATGGAGGCGTGGGCGCGCGATGAAGACGTCTCGTCCTCGACGCTCCACGCGGCGGTTCGCCGGCTCACCTGCGCAGGGCAGCTCGTGCCAGTGCTCTGTGGTGCGGCGCTCAAGAACCGGGGCGTTCCTCCGGTGCTCGACGCCGTGGTGCGCTACCTGCCGTCACCTGAAGATCGGGTTCTTCCGAGCGGTCTTCGCGCAGTGGAAGACGGAGCGCCGTGTGGCTTCGTCTTCAAGACCGACGTCGACGCGCACGTGGGCAGCCTGGCCTGGGTCCGCCTGTTCCAGGGCACGGTGCGCCCAGGTGACTCGCTCGTCGTGCGACCGTCCTTGCGGCGGGAGCGCGTCGCGCGCGTGCTCGGGCTCCATGGTGGCCACTTCGAGCCGATGACGGCGCTCGGACCCGGTGGCATCGCCGCGCTCGTGGGCCTCAAGTCTGCGCGCACGGGTGACACCGTGACGTCGGAGTCGCTCGATGTCGTCTTCGAGAAGCTCTCGACGGTCGAGCCGGTCGTTCAGCTCGCGTTGTCGGCGAAGTCGACCGAGGAGCAGACGAAGCTCGGTGAAGCGTTGCGGCGTGCGTGCCTGGAAGATCCATCGCTCCAGGTGCGCGTCGACGGCGAGACGGGGCAGACGGTGCTGTGCGGCGTGGGAGAGCTGCACCTCGCCATCTGGCTCGAGAAGCTGTCGCGGCGTGAAGGGCTCGAGGTGAGGGCCTCGGCGCCGGCCGTCTCGTATCGAGACACCATCACCGGCGTCGAAACCGTGACGTACCGGCACGTTCGACAGAACAGCGGCCCGGGCCAGTTTGCAGTGGTGACGGTGAAGGTCGCGCCGTCACCCGCTGGTGCTGGGGTCTCGTTCGTCGACGACGTCGAGCGCGGCGTCATTCCTGCCGAGTTCATTCCCGCGGTGGAGCGGGGCGCACGCGCGGCGTTGGAGCGTGGCGTGCGTGAGGGCGTGCCGGTCGTCGACGTCGAGGTGACGTTGCTCGACGGGCTCACGCACTCGGTGGACTCGAGCCCGATGGCGTTCGAGGTGGCAGCGTCGCTGGCCGTACAGCAGGCGGTGGAGCGCGCTGGCTTGTGCCGTCTCGAGCCTGTCGCCCGTGCGCAGGTGACGGTTCCGGAGTCGTTCCTGGGGCCGGCACTCGGCGAGGTGGCGTCGCGGCGTGGCGCGGTGCAGGGCGTGTCGACGGTGGGACCCGTGTGCGTCATCGAGGCGCGGGTGCCCATCGCGCGCACGTTCGGCTTCGTGACGAGTCTGCGAAGTCGAACCGAAGGGCGCGGCTCGGTGTCACTGAGTCACGCCGGCTTCGAGCCCGTGAAGGCGTAGTCAAACAGTCAGTCAGTCGGGTGTGGCCGCCAGAGGACGTGTGTCTCTGGCGGCCGCGTGTCTTTCAGCGCTGCACCGCGACGCCTTGCGCCTGGTCGGTAGGCTCGCTCCCGAAGTCGATGACGGCGCCTTGATTCGCGGCCGTGCCGTTCATCGCGTCGAGCTGCACGCGGAACAGCTCAGTGACGCCGGTGATGAAGACCGAGCCTTTCTGCGGGCCGCGTTCGATGAGGTCGCTCGTCGAGCCCAGCGGAAGGCCGGTGACCGCGGTGCCGAGCGCGATGCCGGCCGGCGTGATGACGACCGGCGTCGCGCGATTGCGGAACGGCTGCGAGACGAGCGCCACCGAGCGCGTACCGTCCGAGTCTGGGTGGAAGACGATGTCGGCGGGCTCTGCGATGACGGTGTTGCGCGTCGCCAGCATCGAGCTGTTCGCGCCCAGGGCGATGAGGCCCAGGCCGGGCATGAAGGCTTCATCGGAGACGAGCACGAAGCCTCCCTTCGGGGCGACGGCGAACCCCGCAGGCGTGCCGGTGACGACGGGCGTGATGTGCGTACGCGCGGTCTCGTACGGGTCGATGACCATCACGCGCTCGGGCCGGTTCTGCAGGCCAGGCGACACTGGCAACACCACGCGCCCGGTCTCGCGCTCGACGTCGAGCTGGAGCGCCGGCCCGGGAATCTCGGCCACCTGCGTCGCGGTGCCGAGGGTGGCGAGATCCTCCGACGGCGTGAAGCGCCACAGCGTGTAGTCCGACGACCCCGACGGCGCCGACCCCACCACCCACAGGTGCCGGCCATCGTGGCTGAAGCGCGCGTCGATGACCTCACCGCGAGGCGGACGAATGCCCGTGTGCAGCACGCGAGCGTTCACCGGGTTCGCGTCGAGCGGCGTCTCGATGATGGACAAGGAGCCACCCGTGTCGGCGACGACGACGGTCGCGCGGCCGTGCGGCGCGGCGCGGTGCAGCTTCGGCCCGAGGCCCGCCTGCAAACGCCGCACGCCGGTGAGGTCGGTGCCATTCCACTGGCCCACGCTGAGCTCCGTGTGCCGAGCCGTGACGCCGCCGCCGTCGAGACCGACGAGAGGGTGCCCGATGGTGATGAGTCGCTTCGTCGCTGGGTCGTTCCTGAGGTTCGCCGTCGCCCGGCCCAACACCATTCCGCCGCTCACCACCTCGAGCTGCACGGGCCCATCGGCGTCGACGTCGTCGAACGATTGCCACGTCAGCTCGCCGCTGCCGCCATCGCGCGTACTGCCTCGCAGCAGCGTCGCCGTCTTCGTGCCGCCGTCGTTGCGCACGCGCAGCTCCCACGTGTCGACAGGCGCGGTGACGCTGACGGCAATCGGACCACGGCGCGGAGCCGGAGAGACCGTGATGGTGGCGGTGTCGACGGTTCCTCCGCTCTGACCGCCGGCTGTCGCGCCGCCTCCGGTGCCCGACGTGCCGCCGCCGCTCGAACCGCCTGCCACCGACGAGCCGCCACCGGTGGCGCCCTGCCCGCTGTCGGGCCGGGTGTTGTCCACCATGCCGGCCGTGTTGCCGCAGCCGACGGTGACGAAGAAGACGCTGACGAGGAACGTGCGCATGGGCGTGGCGCATAGCCCACGCCGCGGCCTCGTCTGGCGTCTCTGAAACGGCACACCTGGGGAACTCTCCAGCAGCGAGTGATGTTCTGATGACGCCGTGTGGGTCACCCTCGTGATCGCGTCGATGCTCACCGCTGATGGCGGCACCGAGTGGCGCGCGCGCGTCGAGGCGTCCCTCGAGGCGCATCGGCAGAAGTACGCAGGGTGGAGAAAGCGCTCGATGCCGCCGCGGCCGTCGATCGTCGAGCTCGACCTTCCCGAGGCGGTGCTGTCGAGCTGTCTGGGCGAACGAGACGCTGGGTCCTGTCCGGGCTCCGAGTGGCTGTACCTCGAGGCGCTCGCCGCGAAGGCGACCCCGACGTCCGCAGAGGTCGTCTTCAGCTGGGCCAGCCGGCAGTCGTACCCCGCCTCGGCGTACTGGGTGCTCGCGATGCGTGGACCCGTGCGCTCCGTCGTGGAGCTGCAGCGACGCGACGCGGCGAAGTCGACGCAGAGCCTTGCGTACGCGTTGGCGCTGACTCGCGCGGGCGACCTCGAGCCGACGGAACGCACCCGGCTGTACGAGCTGCTCCGCGCACAGGTCGACCGCCCGGCGAATGGCGATTCGTCGGCGCTGTGGAAAGCGCTGCACGCGCTCCAGCCTGGCCGGGCACGAGACGAGCTCGCGGCGATGCTCGACGCGCGCGGCGACATCTACGTGCTCTTCGGTCTGCAATGGGAACCGCGGCCGATGAGCGACACCGTGCGCGCAGCGCTGCTGGCCCGGGTGAACGACTGGGAGCGCTCGAGCCGCGACCTCTTCAACGACGTCTTGCTCGAGAACCTCGGCGACGAGGCGGTGCCGGCGTTGAAGGCGTGGCTGTCGCGCGAGGCCTCTCGTCGCGACTCCGCTGAAGCCGTGACGCGGTTGTTGACGGTGCTCGCGCGCCAGCCGGCGTCTCCCGTCATCGACGCGTGGATTCCCGCGCTGGTTCGCGACGAACGGTTGCCTCAGTACGAGCGGTGGCTGGTGCTGCGCGCGGCCCGCGAGCGCAACCACCCGAAGGCCGCCGAGCTCTCGACGTGGTGGCGATCGCTGAAGCGGTGCTGCGACTGACCCGGCATCGGGTGTTCGACCGACGGTGATGAGGTGGATGCCCGAGCGTCGCGCGAGAGCGGACGATGGGCCCATGACTGAAGAGGAGCTCGAGCTGTTCGCGCTGGTGGTCCCCTCATCGCGGTGTGGCGTGAAGTGGAGCGACCTGAAGGGCGACGAGCAGAAGAGGACCTGCTCCCGGTGTTCGCAACGTCTTCACCGGGTCGAATCGCTGTCGGCCGATGACGCCATCGCTCTGACTCGTGGCGACCAGGCCCGCGCGAAGCTGTTTCTGCGACGCGATGGGACGGTCAAGGTGCGTGACTGCCCGGGCTCGAGAGCGGAAGAGTTCGTTCCACGCGCGAAGCTTCGCTGGCCAACCGTGCTGGTCTGCTTCGGCGTGTACCTGGTGTACCTCGTCGGGCTCATCACCCTCGCTGGCGACGAACTTCGTCACTCCTTCGGGGCCTCAGCGAGGTGTGTGTGCGGGAGCATGAGTGAGCCACCACGTGGCGGCAAACGAAGACCGGCAGTGGTGACCGTGCAGCCTCAGACGCCCGCGTCGAACCTGTCGAGGAAGTAGCTCGCGACGACGATGTCTGACTTGCGGCCCTGGGTCGTGAGGCGGCCGAAGTTGTCGAGTGAGAGCCGCTCCGTGGAGCGCGTCTTGCCGACGTCGCGGTTCAGCTCGAGCGTGAAGGCTGAGTCGACGCCAACGCTCACCTTCCACGAGGTGTCCTTCTTCGTCGCCGCTTCGGGCAGCAGCCACTTCGCGTTCGAGAGCAGCCGCGTCGCGTCCTGCGGCGTCTTGCACTCGGCGCCCGCGAGCTTCCCCTGGGCGTTGAGCAGCACGGCGCGCTTCTGCGTCGGCGCTTCGGCACCTTTCGGCGTCAGGCCCATTTCGAACAACGCGCCATGCTCCGTCTGCACGGCCTTCTCGGGAACGGTGGGCGTCGCGTCCTTCACGTCGTCGAAGAGCGCAGGCAGCGAGTCGTTGAACGAGATGACCTTCCACGGGTTGCCCAGCACCTCGACGTCGTTGGAGCCGCCGAAGAGGGCCTGCGTCGACTTCTGCAGCTTGGCGAACGTCGCGGCCTCGGCCGGAGTCGTCTTCGCGGCGAGCGCCTGCGCGACGGCGTTCACCTGCTTCACGGCAAAGGCATCAGGAACGCCGGCGGGCGTGGCGAGCGGCTGAGCCATCGCGGGCGCCTGGGTGTGCTGCACGGGAGCCTGCTGCACCTGCGAGGCCTCCTGCATGCGCTGCATCTCCTGAATCAACCGCACGCGGTCTGCGGGCGACTTCGGGGCCTCGGTACCGATGGGGGCGGTTGGCTTGCGCTCGTTCTGATTCATGCCGGGCACTTTGTATGGAAACCGGAGCGGAGTGAAGTGGGGTGACACGCGCGCGCGACAGTCGACGCCAGGGCGCACTGCCGCTGCAGCCGCGCTCGTGGCAAGAGGCTCGGCATGTCTCATCGTCTCGTCAGTCTGCTCGTCCTGGTCAGCGCGTTGTCCTCCTGCAACGCGGTCATTCCCGTGGCTGGCACCGACGCCGGCTCCGTCATCGATGCGATTGACGCGGTGGACGCTGGTTCCGATGCGGGAGTCGTCGTCGACGCGGGCCTGGTGCCTGACGCTGGCGTCGATGCTGGTGCTTCACTGCCCGACGCTGGCGCCGTTGACGCTGGCGCCGTTGACGCTGGCGTCGATCCGCTCGTCGCGATGCGGCCGTTCGACGTGACGGTGCCCGTGGGCTACCGGCCTGATCAACCCGTGCCGTTGGTGGTGGTGCTCCACGGCTACACCGCGACCGCGCAGACGCAGGACCTGTACTTCGGTCTCTCTCGGCTCGCGCAGACGCGCACCTTCCTCGTCGCGCTGCCGAACGGACTTCGGGACGACACCCTGCAGCAGTACTGGAACGCGACCGACGCGTGCTGTGGCTTCGGCAAGACGAACGATGACGTCGCCTATCTGACCGCGGTCATCCGTGACGTGCAGCGGCGGTTTGCCGTCGACCCCAGGCGCATCTTCCTCGTCGGGCACTCGAACGGCGGCTTCATGTCGCACCGGCTCGCGTGCGACCGCTCGAACCTCGTCGCCGGCATCGTCGCGCTCGCGGGAAACAACTGGGCCGACACCTCGAAGTGCAACCCGACCGACCCCGTCGCGGTGCTCCAGATCCACGGCAACCTCGACCCGGTCATTGCGTACAACGGCGGGGCGACGGTGGGGCAGCCGCCATATCCGTCCGCGCAAGACTCGGTGCGCTCCTGGGGCGCGAAGAACCGCTGCACCGGGACCGGCCTGACGAGCATCGGTGGAGACCTCGACCTCGTCACCGCGCTCCTTGGTGACGAGACGAAGCGCGAAGGCTTCTCGGGCTGCCCGGCCAACGCTGCGGCCGAGCTGTGGACGATTCGTGGCGCGGGGCACCTGCCGCTCATCAGCGACGCGTTCGCCGAGCGCCTCTACACGTGGCTGCTCGCGCACCCGAAGCCGTAGCTCACGCGCCTTTTCGTTTCAGCGTCGCGGCGGCGAGGTCGACACCAGTCGGGCCAGCAGGCAGCGCGGCGAGCAACCGTGACGCGACGTCAACCACGCTCTCTCCACCGAGAATCGCGAGAGGCCCGAGGTGCTGCGTGAGCGACGCGGCGAGCTGCTGGTTCCCGAGAGACTTCAGCGTGGCGATGAGCTCGGGCTGCATCGACTCCATCTGCGCGCGGAACGCGTTGACCTGCGCCGTCAGGGCGCGCTCGTCGACCTCAGCCGTCCGCGCCTTCGCGAGGGTCTGCGCCACGCTCGCCAACTCCAGCGCGTCAGCGTCGGTCTTCGCCTTGCCCAGCACCTCGATGCGCGCCGCCTCGACCTTGCCCTCGGCCTTCGCCGCAGCCAGCTGCCGTCGCGCCGCTTCGAGAGCCAGCTCCGCTTCCTGCGTCTGCCGCTGCGCTTCGAACACCGCGCGGTCGACGGTGTGCTTCGCCTGCTCCGTCAACAGCCGCAGCCCTTCCTTGCGGCGCGCGACCTCTGACGTGATGGCGCTGCGCTGCGCGTCGGTGATCAGCTCGTCGACGTCACCATCGAGGATCCGCACCTCGAGCACCTCGACGTCGTAGACGAGCATGCCGTTCTCTTCGAACTCGCGTCCGGTGCGCTTGTCGCCCTTCTTCTCGCCCAGCACCGCGCCCCGCAGAATCTCGGTGCTCGCGGCGTGAAACCGATCGATGGGCGTCGCCCGAACGGCGGCGCGCACGATGCTGCCGAGGTGGTCGCACAAGAGCGCGACGTAGTTGCTGACGTTGAACCACCGCGCGTCGTCAGAGCCCGGGCTGCTCGAGAAGCTCACCCGGTACGACAGCCGCACCTCGAGCTGAACGTGATCGCTCGTGCGCACCTCGAGCCGGTCAGACACCTTGTTTCCATCGACCAGGAGGAAGCACGTCGGCAACAGCGCCGCGTCGGTCTTCGGCGTTCCCGTCGAGAGCGACAACACGCCGAGCTCCTCGTCGAAGTCGAGGATGCGCACCTGCGGACCCTTCACGACTTCACGCCTCGTTTTGGCTGTCACCAGAACCGCGTAGCTGGGCGGAATGGTGATCGCCGGAGCCCGCGTGCCGTCGTAGCCCTTGAGGTTCCACCGCTTGATGGTCTCTGCGTCGAGCGGGCGCTTCATCAACTGCACGCGCGTTGGGTCGGGCAGATATGCGGCGGGGCCGGCGATGGTGCGAATCTGGCCCGTCGCGAGCTCACGCACCGAGATGGCCTCTTTCTCGGCGAGCGGAATCGACGAGACCTCGCCGAGCACCTCGAGTGACTCGGTCGGGAAGAAGAGGTCTTCGCGGCCAGCGAGGAAGAGCTCCTGGCCCGCCTGGTACGTGCCCAGTGGCACCTGCTCTCCCGCCTTCGCTTCGAAGGTCTTCACGACCCGAATGTGCAGGCCCTTGTCTTTGCGCATCGCGTACGCGGCGAACACGCGCGCGCCGGCGATGGTGTGAAACTCCTCCCATGCCTCGGGGAAGACGACGCCAGGCCCACGAACGAAGCGCCGTTGGCCTCGTGGCCCTCGCAGCACGCAGTACTGACCGTCGACCAGCGTGACGGCGTTGCGAACGTACGACCCGGTGCTGTCTGGCATCACCTCGAGCCCGGTCTTCGGCAGGTAGAAGCTCACCTCGCTGCCTTTGACGATGCGCTCACTGCCGATGGGCGCGGGATCTCCCTCGACCCGGTCTGACACGCGCACGCGCAGGTACTGGTCTTCGTACAGCTCGTGGCCTGCGACGACGCGCGCCTTCTGCCCCGGCCACAACGGAAATGACGCAGGACCTGCGACGACGACGCGCCGTCCGTTGAGCAGCTCGATCGCCGAGTTGTTGCCCTTCACCGGCTTCACCGCCGCGTCCTTCGCAGGGTTCTCGAGCACGACGTACTGGGTGCTCGACGCAGCGATGAACGGACACACGCCCGACGCGCCTTCTTCTCCGCGCACTGGCAGGAACCGCTCGTTCTTGAAGTCGACGAGGCGCTCGGTGTTCGAGAGCGAGATCTTCGTGGGCCCGACGTACAGCACGATGTCGCCCTTGGTGAGGTCCTGCACGTAGGCGTACTCGTTCGAGGCGATGAGGATGTCGCGTTCGCGGACGTCACGTTCGGCCATGGTGGTGCTCCCGTGCTGCGAGTGGTGCAGGGGAGCTGTGCGAGTCGGGTGCCAGCGGCGGCGCTCCCGACTGTGCGGGGTTGTCGGCGCGCTGAGCCACAACGGCGCGGTGCGAACGAGCAGGCGGTCCAGACCAGCGCGCTCAGGGCGCGACGACGTCGATGGGCAGCAGCAACGGAGCGCGTTGTCCGGCATGGTCAATCATTCTCGACTGGCCTGGAGGTCCATCGTGTCGCTGTGTCTGAGCTGTGGCCTCTGCTGTGACGGCACGCTGTTTCGTCGAGTCCCGCTCGAGCCCGGTGAAGGTGCCCGGCTCGGGCCTCGTGTGCGGCTCTCGGAGGGAGACGGCTCGCTCGTGCAGCCCTGTCGCGCGCTCTCGGAGCGGAAATGTGGCGTCTACGAAGACCGCCCGGCCGTGTGCCGGAAGTTTCGCTGTCTCGCGCTCGAGCAGCTCGAGACGGGTGAGCTGACCGAGGACGAAGCGCAGGAGCTGGTGAGTGAAGCGCTCGCTCGTCGTCGTCGGCTCGCCGAGGTGATGGGCTTCGAAGACGAGGTGCACGCGTTGTCCCTCGCCCGCGCCCAGGCTGCCGCAGGCCTGCTGGGAGACGAGGCGACCGCCGCGCTGGAGCGCTTGAGCCGCACGCTCTTCTTCCTGAATCTCACCGTTCAGCGCTGAGCCAGCTGCGCGACGGCTTCGGCGATGCACCGCTCTTCGTTTGTCGGCAACACCAGCACCTTCGCGCGCGACGACGGCGGCGAGATGAGGAGCGCGTTCGACGTGTTGGCAGCCTCGTCGACCGACAGGCCCAGCCACGCAAGGTGTCCGACGATGCGCGCCCGAATCACTGCCGAGCGTTCTCCGATACCTGCGGTGAAGACGAGCGCGTCGAGGCCGCCGAGGGCCGTCGCGAGTGACGCCACCTCACGCGCGCAACGCCTGACGAAGTACTCCACCGCGTCTCTGGCCTCTTGCGTGTCGGTCGCCAGCAGCGTGCGCATGTCGTTCGACACGCCAGAGAGGCCCTTCAACCCCGACTCCTTGTAGAGCAACGCCTCGAGTGCTCCGAGGGTCATGCCCTTCTGGTTGAGCAGATAGAGCAGCACGCCCGGGTCGATGGTGCCTGTACGGGTGCCCATCGGAATGCCGTCGATGGTCGAGAACCCCATCGTCGTCGCGACGCTGCGCCCGTTCGACATCGCACACATCGACGCGCCGCTGCCGAGGTGCGCGACGACGACCTTCCCGCTGGCGACGTCTGGAGCGACCTCGCGCAGCTGCGTCGCGATGAACTGGTACGAGAGCCCGTGGAAGCCGAAACGCCTGACGCCTTCGTCGTAGTACCGGCGGGGCAGCGCGAACGTCTCTTCGAGGAAGTCGCGGGTGCGGTGAAACGCCGTGTCGAAGCAGGCGAGCTGCGGCACGCCCTGAAACGCGGCGCGCGCGGCCTTGATGCCCGAGACGTTGTGCGGCTGATGGAGCGGCGCGAGCGGGACGAAGCCCTCGAGCAGGCCCAGCACCTCGTCATCGATGACGACCGGCGCCGAGAAGCGGGTGCCGCCATGCACGACGCGGTGACCGACGCCGACGACGGTGACGCCAGCGGACCTCGTCACCTCGAGCGCCTTCGCCATCGCCGCAGCGCCCGTCTCTTCGATGGTGCCGCGGGTGAACTCGGTGCCTCCATCGCCCGAGAACAGCGCGTACTTCACCGTCGAGCTGCCCGCGTTGAGCGTGAGAATCGCGGGCGTCATGGCGTCGGGGGCACCGCCGACTTCCCGGTCCGGCGGAAGTGGGCTTCGAGCACGGCGACCGCGCAGCTCGCGAGCCGGGTGCTGTCGTCGTCGGCGCGGCTGGTGAGCATGATGGGCACCTTCGCGCCCACCACGAGCCCGGGCCCTTCGGCGTGCGCCACGAAGGCGAGCTCCTTCGCGAGCATGTTGCCCGCCTCGATGTTCGGCACCATCAAGACGTTCGCGCGGCCGGCGACGAGTGACGTGATGCCCTTGGTGCGCGCCGCCTTCAGCGACAACGCGTTGTCCATCGCGAGCGGGCCGTCGACGATGCCGCCGACGATCTGGCCGCGCTCCGCCATCTTCGACAGCACCGCCGCGTCGAGCGTCGACTGCATCGCCGGGTTGACGATCTCCACCGCCGACAGCACGCCCACCTTGGGCTGCGTGAAGCCCAGCGCCTGCGCGAGGAAGATGGCGTTCTGCACGATGTCGACCTTCTCTTCGAGCGTCGGCGCGATGTTGATGGCGGCGTCGGTGACGAGCAGCAGCTCGGGCAGGCCCGGCACGTCCATCACGAAGACGTGGCTGATGCGGCGTACGCCTCGCAGCCCGCCGTCTTTGCGCACCATCGGCTTGAGCAGCTCGTCGGTGTGGAGCTTGCCCTTCATCACGGCCTGCACCACTCCCTGGTTCGCGAGCGAGACGGCCTTCTCGGCGGCGGCGTTCGCGCCGACGGCCTCGATCAGCTCGAGCCCTTCGAGCGACGCGCCGAGGTTCTTCGCCACCGCGCGAATCTTCGCCACGTCGCCAATCAGCACCGGACGGATGAGCTCGTGTTTGAAGCCGAGCAGCGCACCGCCGAGCGACGCGTCGTCTTCGGGGCACACCACCGCGGTGGCGAGCGGCTCGAGCGGCTCACAGGCCTTCATCAGCCGCTCGATGTGCTGGTGGCGTACGACGGTGATGGCCGGCAATTCGTCGTCGGGCACCTCGATGCGCGTCGACGGCGCCGTCACCTCGGCTTCTCCTACCGCAACAATGCGGCCGTCGGCGGTGGTGACCTGGGTGTCGAAGGTGACGCGGCCATCGCCATGTTTCGCCTTCACCGTGACCTTCGCCGTCACGGTGTCTCCGACGCGCGCGCGCTCGGGGAAGCGGAAGTTCTGGGCGAGGTAGCGCGTCCCCGGACCAGGGAGCCGGGTGCCGAGCACCGCCGAGACCTGCGCGCCGGCCCACAAGGCGGGCGCCACGGCGTCACTCTTCCCGTCTCCATCGGAGTCGAAGTTCGGCAGCACCAGCGGGTTCGAATTGCCGCTCGCGCTGGCGAAGACCCAGAGGTCGTTCGCGGTCACCTGTCGTTGAATCGACGCGGTCGCGCCGATGACGAGCTCGTCGTACGTCGTGTTTCGGGCCATGCAGCGACGCTACGTCGAGCGGCCGGCTCCCCTCAGTGACTTTTTCGGGACGAGCTTCAGAAGTCCCACGACAGCGCGCCACCAGCGCCCGTCGGGAGCAGCCACGCCGTCGCCTTCGGCCCGCGGTACGACTGGTACTTGTTCGGGTCCTCGCCGATGAGGAAGAGCACCGTCGCGGTGATGGCGCCCGCGAGCCCGAGCCCACCAGCGACGTACGAGATGGCGAGCTGACTGTTGATCGTGTTGCGCAGGTCCTCGGCCTTCTTGCGCACCTCGGGGTCCTCCATCGAGACGAGCGATGAGCGCAGGCCGGCGAACGAGTTGGGCTGCGACGGGTCGCCGTACGACGACTGCGCCTGCCCCTGCATGATGGCGAACGTCGTGATGCCGGCGACGGCCACGCCTGCCGCGATGAACGCGCCGATGCGCAGGCCCCACTGCTTCTTCTCGTAGCTCTCGATGAAGTCGGGGCTGGGCATCAAACGCACGGCCTCTTCCGTCACCTGGTCGGGCGCCACGCGAACCTGCTTCTGCACCGACGTGAAGCCCTCTTTCTCGATCCGCAGGATGTGGGGGCCGCCCGGCACCTGCAGGCGCTGCGTCATCGGCGTGGTGCCCAGCTGCGTGCCGTCGACCTTCACCACCGAGCCGTCCTCCGATGCGATGACGACGATGAAGCCCTGCCGGCCCGTGAGGAGCGGTGAGATGAGCGCGGCGACGTTCTCGGTGAGCTTGCTGACGAGGTCGGCCTCGGAGGTGCCCTTCACCTCACGCGAGCTGACCCGCTTGCCGGTCTTCACGTCGATGATGGCGAGGTCGAGCGTGAGGCCGGTGGTGGCTTTCTTCGAGTCGGTGAGTCGGGTCAGGCGGCCGTTCACCATGAAGTCGACGCCGAGCTGCTCCGCGATGTTGCTGTTGCAGGAGTCGTCGTTGCAGCCCAGCAGCTGGCGCTGGCGGTCGAGCGACAGCAGCGAGCGCACCTGGTCTGAAGTGGTGACGACGAAGAGGCCGGTGCGGTCGATCTCGGTCGCGACCGAGCCTGCCACCATCGCCGCGAGCGATTCGTTGCCGGCTGACGTCTGGAAGTCAGGCACCGCCATCTTCGGGTTGGCCTTCCCATCAGCGGCGCGAGCGACGTCGGCGATGGGCGCGGCCTGGGCGAGCAGCGTGGCGAGTGTAGCGGCGAGCAGCATCGGTCAACCCCCGGGAAAGAAGAGCGCAGCCTAGTCGAATGCAGGGCCAAGGCACTTCAGATCAGTGCGCATAGAACCGGGGGCGCAGGCTCCCGAACGCAACCCTTGCGCAGCCCCGGTCAGTTGATGCAGCGCACGGCGGTCGGCGCGTGGCGTGCAATGCCTTCGAGCGTGCGCTCCATCGCCGACATTCTCGACGCGCACCAGGGGGATGCCACGCGGTTGGTGCAGATCCTCCTCGAGGTGCAGCGTGAGTCCGGCAATTGGTTGCCGGCAAGAGCTCTGACCGAGGTCGCTCGCGGCCTCGGCCTGCCGCGCGCAAAGGTCGAGGGCGTCGCTGGCTTCTATGCGTTCCTCCATCTCGCTCCGGTGGGCCGCTTCCGGGTGTTGGTGTCGGACAACATCACCGATCAATTCGCAGGGAGCCGCGAGCTGTCGGGCGAGCTGTGTCGGCGCCTCGGGGTGCAACGCGGCCACGTGCGCAGTGACGGTCGGGTGTCGGTCGACTTCACCTCGTGCACGGGCCTCTGCGACCAGGCGCCCGCCATTCTGGTGAACGGCCTCGCGGTGCCAGGCGTCGTCGGCGACCGGCTGGACGCGGTCGTGCGGCTGATTGAAGCGAACACCCCGGTCGAGGCGTGGCCCGAGGGGCTGCGGCACGTCGACGAGGGCGTTCGCCAGGAAGGGCCGGTGCTGCGCGCCACCATGGATCCCGGCGCAGCGCTGCAAACGATGCTGCATCGGTCGCCTGCCGACGTCTTGCGCGTGCTCACCGAGTCGAAGCTGCGCGGCCGTGGAGGCGCCGGCTTTCCGGTCGCGACCAAGTGGAACACCTGCCGCGAGGCGCCGGGTGACAGCGTGGTGGTGTGCAACGCCGATGAAGGCGAGCCGGGCACGTTCAAGGACAGGGTGCTCCTCGCGCGCCGCGCCGACCTCGTGCTCGAGGGAATGACCATCGCCGCGCGTTTCACCGGCGCGACCGCTGGCTTCATCTATCTACGCGGTGAGTACGCGTTCCTCGCGCCGCACCTTCGCGACGTCATCTCGCGCCGGCGGGCCGCGAAGCTGCTCGGCACCTCCATCGCCTCGGAGCGCGGCTTCGACTTCGACGTCGAGGTGCACCTCGGCGCCGGCGCGTACGTGTGTGGCGAAGAGACGGCGTTGCTCGAGTCGCTCGAAGGGCGTCGCGGCGTGCCCCGGCACCGGCCTCCCTTTCCCGTCACGCACGGCTACCTGGGCCGCCCCACCATCGTGAACAACGTCGAGACGTACGCCGACGCTGCGGTGGTGTTCGCCGGCGGGCTCGACGCGTGGCGGGCGATGGGCACCGAGCAGTCGAGTGGCTCGAAGCTGCTCTCGGTGGCTGGCGACGTCGACCGGCCCGGCATCTACGAGCTGCCGTGGGGCACCACGCTGCGTGACGTGTTGTCGCTGGCTGGCGCGCGCGCGCCGAAGGCCGTGCAGGTCAGCGGTCCGTCGGGTGAGTTGGTGGGCCCGAAGGAGTTCGACCGCCGCCTCGCCTTCGAAGACCTGCCCTGCGCGGGCGCCATCGCCGTCTTTGGAGAAGCGCGCGATCTGCTCGACGTCGTCGTCAACTACGCCCGCTTCTTCGCCCACGAGAGCTGCGGCTTCTGCACGCCCTGCCGCGTCGGCACGCACGTCGCCGTGCGGAGCCTCGGCAAGCTGCGCGTCGGCCGTGGCTCCCAGACTGAGCTGCAGGAGCTGGCGACGCTCACCCGGCTCCTTCGCGACACGTCTCATTGCGGGCTCGGCAGCACCGCGCCCAATGCGTGGCGGCACTACCTCGACAAGTTCGGCCTCGACGCGACCCGCCGGTTGAGCGCGACGTTCCGCCCGGCCTTCGACGTCGACGCATCGCTCCAGGGCGCGCGCGAGAGCCGGGGAGGCGAGTCATGAGCGCGACGTTCACTCTCGATGGTGAGGCGATCGAGTTCGAGCCGGGCCAGACGCTCATCGAAGCGGCGCGGGTGAAGGGCCGCTTCATTCCGTTTCTCTGCGCGCACCCCGAGTTCCCCGCGCACGGCTCCTGTCGCGTGTGCACCGTGCTGGTGAACGGCCGGCCGATGGCGTCGTGCACCACGAAGGCGGCCGAAGGGCTGGTCGTCGAGAGCACGACCGCTGAGCTCAAGAGCGACCGGCAGGCGCTCGTGCAGATGCTCTTCGTCGAGGGCAACCACTTCTGTCCCGGCTGCGAGAAGTCGGGCGGCTGCACGCTCCAGTCGCTGGGCACCGAGCTCGGCGTGACGTCAGCCGGGTTCGCCCACGAGTCTCCGCGCCGGCCCGTCGACGCGTCACACCCCGACATCCTCCTCGACTTCAACCGCTGCATCCTCTGCGAGCTGTGCGTGCGCGCGTCGGCCGACGTCGACCACAAAGACGTCTTCGCGCTCTCGGGCCGTGGCCTGAGCAAACACCTCATCGTGAACGCCGAGTCAGGCCGACTCGCGGACACGGGCATGTCCACCACCGACAAGGCGATGACGGTGTGCCCGGTGGGCGTCATCTTGAAAAAGCGTCACGGCTTTCACGCGCCCATCGGTGAGCGCCCGCACGACGTCGAGTCGCCGCGTCAGCACGTGGAGCACGTGAAGGGCAGGGCGCCATGACGACGAAGGTGCGCATCGCCACCACGTCACTCGCCGGCTGCTTCGGTTGCCACATGTCGCTGCTCGACATCGACGAGCGCATTCTGCCGTTGCTCTCGCGTGTGGAGTTCGACCGCTCGCCGCTGACGGACCAGAAGCACGCTGGGCCCTGCGCCGTGGGGCTCATCGAGGGCGGCGTCTGCAACGAAGACAACCTGCACGTGCTGAAAGAGTTCCGCGCGCAGTGCACCGTGCTGGTCGCGGTCGGCGCCTGCGCCATCAACGGAGGCCTGCCCGCGCAGCGCAACCACTTCGAGGTGGGCGACCTGCTTCGACACGTCTACTTCGAGGAGCCCGGACTCACGCGTCGTGGCGTGCCGAACGACCCCGAGCTGCCGCTGCTGTTCGACAAGGTGCGGCCGCTCCACGAGCTGGTGAAGGTCGACTACTTCATCCCCGGATGCCCGCCGCCCGCCGAGGCGTTCTGGAGCTTCCTCACCGATTTGTTGGACGGGCGCGAGCCACGGCTGCCGCCAGGAGCGATCCGGTATGACTGACCTGCGCCGCATCGCCATCGACCCCGTCTCCCGTGTCGAGGGGCACGGCAAGGTGACGCTGCTCCTCGACGACGCGGGCCACGTCCACGAGGCGCGGCTGCACATCGTCGAGTTCCGCGGCTTCGAGGCCTTCATCGTCGGCCGGCCGTATTGGGAAGTGCCGGTCGTCGTGCAGCGGCTGTGCGGGATCTGCCCCGTCTCGCACAACCTCTGCGCCTCGAAGGCCCTCGACGCCGTCGTCGGAGGAGTGCCGCCACCGTCGGCCGTGAAGCTGCGTCGCCTCATGCACGCGGGCCAGATGCTCCAGTCGCATGCGCTGCACTTCTTCCACCTCGCCTCGCCGGACCTGTTGTTCGGCTTCGACAGCGATGTCGCGAAGCGCAACCTGATGGGGCTCGTCGAGTCGCACCCCGAGATCGCCAAGCAGGGCGTGATGCTGCGCAAGTTCGGGCAGCAGGTGCTCGAGGCCGTCTACGGCAAGCGCATTCACGGCACCGGCGCCATCCCCGGCGGAGTGAACAAGCACCTGGCGCTCGCCGACCGCGACACGTTTCTTTCGCAGCTGCCGCAGGTCAAGACGTGGGCGCTCGAAGCCGTCGCCCTCGCGCGGCAGCTCACCGAGTCGAACATGGCGCGGCACGTCGGCTTCGGCGCGGTGCCCTCGAACCTGCTGAGCCTGGTCGCAGCCGACGGCACGCTCGACCTCTACGACGGCGGGCTGCGCGCGAAGGACGCGGAGGGGCGGGTGCTCTTCGATGGGCTCGACGCCTCGACGTACCGGCAGCTGATTCAAGAAGAGGTGCGGCCGTGGTCGTACATGAAGTTCCCCTACCTCTCGGCCATGGGCCCCGAGGCGGGCTGGTACAAGGTCGGCCCGCTCGCGCGCCTGCAGGTGTGCGACCGCCTGTCGACGCCGCTGGCCGAGGCTGCGCGCCGAGAGTTCATCGCCAGCTCGCCGTCGACGATTCACGCGCCGCTCGCGTCGCACTGGGCGCGGCTGATCGAGCTGCTGCACTCGGCCGAGGAGATCGAGTTGCTCCTCCATGACGAGGACCTGCTCCACGGCGACCTCGTCTCGACGGGTCAGCGGCAACGGGAAGGGGTCGGCGTCATCGAGGCGCCGCGCGGCACGCTCATTCACCACTACGAGGTGAACGAGGACGACCTGGTGACGCGCTGCAACCTCATCGTCAGCACCACCAACAACAACCAGGCGATGAACGAGGCGATTCGTTCGGTCGCGCACCAGTACCTCGATGGGCACAGCGTGACCGAGGGCCTGCTCAACCACCTCGAGGTCGCGGTGCGGGCGTTCGACCCGTGCTTGTCCTGCGCGACGCACGCCATGGGCCAGATGCCGCTCGAGGTGACGCTGCTCGACGCCGCGGGCACCGTCGTCGACGTGATGAGGAGGGACGCTTCATGAAGCCACGCATGCTCGTCTTTGGCTGGGGCAACCCGTCTCGTGGTGACGATGGCCTGGGCCCCGCGTTCGTGGGCGAGGCCACCAGGAGGCCGGGCGTCGAGCTGCTCGTCGACTATCAACTGCAGCCGGAGCACGCGCTCGACCTCGTGGGCCGAGAAGAGGTGCTCTTCGTCGACGCCAGCACCTCGACGCCAGCGCCCTTCGAGGTGTTCGAGGTGGCACCCGGCCCGAAGGTGACGTTCACCACGCATCACCTGTCTCCGGGGGCGCTCCTGGCCGTCTTCGAGCGCATCACCGGAAAACCTGCGCCGCGCGCGAGAGTCCTCGCGATTCGAGGCTCGTCATTCGACCTCGGAGAAGGGCTGAGTGAGCGGGGCCGGAGCAATCTCGAGGCAGCCCTGGCCTGGTGGGACGCCGAGCACCGGGACTCCGTCGCGCACTGACGCTATCGGCGACGCGCGCGAACGAACGGCAACGTCACCGCGAAACACAGTGCGAGCAGCAGCACGATGGCGGCGCCTGATGGCGCGTTGAGGCGCGTCGAGACCAGCACGCCGCCGACGCCGCTCACGGTCGCGACGACGACGCTGGCCCACGTCATGCCGGCCACGCTGCGCGCCACGTTTCGTCCGGCCGCCGCGGGCACGAGCAACATCGCCTCGACCATCAACGCGCCCAGCACCTTCACCGACGCGACGATGACGAGGGTGAGCAGGGCGACCAGCCCGTACTCCAGCGCTGCTGAGGGGAGTCGTCGCGCGGCCGCCGTGCGGGCATCGACCGCGTCGATCAGCAGCGCGTTGTGCCATCTCGCCAGCACTGCCAGCACCACCGCGAGCGTGATGCCGAGCACGATGAGGTCGAGCCGGGTCACCGTGAGCACCGAGCCGAACATCACCGCTTCGAGTTGGTGCACGTTGAAGCGCTTCGTCACCACGACGAGCAGCAGCACGCCGAGGCCGAGCGTGAAGGCGAGCAGGACGCCGACCAGCGTGTCCGAGGGGAGCGACGAGCGCCGCCGGACGAAGACGAGCCCGACCCCACAGAGCAGCGAGAAGCCGAGCACGCTGGCCCACGGCGCGTCGACCGGCTCACCGAGCAGCACGCCCAGGGAGACGCCGGTGAGCACGGCCTGCCCGAGCGCGGCGGAGAAGAAGGCGAGCCGCCTCGTCAGGACCAGCGGGGACAACAGCCCGAGCATCGGCGCCGCGAGCAACACCGCGAGGAGCGCGCGCTGCACGAAGTCGAGGGAGAGCGCCTGAGTCATTCAGGGCTCCCGGTCAGCGTGGTGGTGTGGGTGGCGAGCGCGCCGACGGCGTCGAGGTCGTGCGAGATGAACAACGTCGCGAGCCCCGTGCCTCGAGCGTCCGTCAAGGCCGTGAGCAGTCGCGCGCGTGAGGCCGCGTCGAGGCCGGCTTCTGGTTCGTCGAGCAACAGCAGCGTGGGCTTCGTCGAGAGGGCGTCGGCGAGCAGCACGCGACGCAGTTCTCCTCCCGACAGCTCGCCCAGTTGCGCGCCGAGCAACGCAGAACATCCCGTCAGCTCCAGCGCCTGCTCGACCGCGCGCCGCGTCTCTCGAGGCACACCGAGCCACGAAGGCCGTGATGTGCGCGAAGCAGCGAGGAACTCGAGCACCGTGACGGGCGTCGCCGCGAGGCCTTCGAAGCGTTGCGGCACGATGGCGAGCGTCTCGTTCGTGGCGAGCTCCAACGTGCCTGAGAAGGGGACCAGGCCCAGCACGCAGTCGAGGAAGGTCGACTTCCCGCTGCCGTTGGGGCCGACGAGCGCGTGCACCTCACCGCGCGCCAGCTCGAGGGAGAGCGGGCGCAACCGCCCCGGCACCGCGACGTCCTTCGCCACGAGCACCCGCTCACTCATCGCGTCATCACCTGCACGATGGCGTCGAGGTTTCGCTGCAGCTCCACTTCGAAGCGTTCGGGCGTGAAGGCTCCCGTGGCGATGTGGCTCACCACCACCACGCTCGCGCCGGCCTCTTCGAGCACCTTCGCCATCGCCGGTGGAAACGTCTCTTCCGAGAACACGACGCTCACCTGTCGGGCCTTCAGGAGCTGCACGATGTCGCCCAACTCCGAAGCCGAGGGGAGCAGCCCGTGGGCGGGCTCGACGACGCCAGCCACCTCGAGGCCCAGCTCCTGAAGCAGGTACGCGTACCCGTCGTGCACGGTGATGACGCGTCGCTGCTTCACGGTCGAGAGCGCTGACACCGTGCTCGCCCGCATCGCGCGAAGGCGCTTCGCGAACGCCGCGGCGTTGCGCTCGAGCGTCGGTCGCCACTCGGGCCTCAGCTGCGCGAGCGCCCGGGCCAGCGTGTACGACTGCAGCGCCGCGTTCCCCATCGAAAGAAACGTGTGCGAGTTCGGCGCGGTGCCTGCGTGGGTCTTCAGGAGCGGCGTGCCCTCATTCATCCTGATTCGGGTGAGCGTCTGGTTGCCGGCGGCGCGCACCATCTCGTCGAGGAAGGCGTCGTGGCCCAGGCCGTTCTCCACCAGCACGTCGAGCGTCGTCAGTGTCGCGACGTCTCGAGGCCGCGGCTGGTAGCTCCCGATGTCGACGTCGCCCGGGACGACTGCGACGAGCTCGACCGGGAGGCCTTTCGTCACCTGCGACGTCCACGAGTAATACGGGTGGAGCGTCACGCCGATCTTCATGGGCGCCGCGGCCACAATGAAGCAGACGAGCGCGCTCATGGCCTCGAGGTGCACGCTGGCAGTTGCTCGAGCGCTGCGGCGTCGTGTGCGGGAATGACGAGGATGTCGGGGCGCGCCTTCGAGATCGCGTGCAGCAGGCCGAGTGAATCGCCGGTCTGATCGACATCACCATCGATCGGGACGAGGGGGTTCTTGTGCACCGGCGCCTCGATGCCGCGGCTCGTCCACGAGGTGTCGCCCGAGAACAGTGCCGTACGCCCATCGGTGAGTTTGACGAGGAACCCCGTGCTCCCGGGCGTATGCCCCGGCAACGGCACCGCGACGATCGAGCCGTCGCCGAAGACGTCGAATGACGAGGGAAAGCCGTCGCGCGCTGGGCCTTTGAAGTCGAACCAGAAGAGGCGCTCCCTCGCGCGGGCGAGGTGGCTCGTGATCACGCCCTCGTCGAAGAAGCGGCTCAGCCCGCGCGCCCACTCGAGCTCGCCTCGGGCCAGCACGACGCGCGCGTTGGGCAGGTCGCCGAGCGCGCCGATGTGGTCCCAGTGAGTATGGGTCGCGAGCGCGAGGCTGATGTCCTTCGGGTCGATGCCTGCGGTTTGCATGACGTCGACCAGGGGGTGTTTCGTGCGGGCGGGCCCCATCAACGCCGCGAACAGCTTTGGCGACCGCGCGAGATCGTTCGCGACGTCACGACCGAACGCCGGGTCGATCATCACCAGGCCCGCAGGGTGCTTCACCACCACCGACGCGATGCCAAACTGCCACGGCTCGAAGCTCCACTCGGCGACGCCTTCGACGCGCGAGCGCACCAGCCGCTCCTGCATCAGCACGCACACCTCGACGCCACGGCCAGGCAGCTTCGACGCAGCGACGACGCTCGCCTCGGGAATACGAATGGGCGCGGTGCACGCGAGCAGGACACACGAGAGAGCCGCGAGGTGGCGCATGGAGGTCGGCGTTATGCCGCAACCGGCCTGCGATGCCACCTCAGTGACAGGCGCCCGACTTGTGGCCCGTCGAGAGGTCGTGCGCCCGGCAGCCGCGCTCCAACAACATCTGAAGCACCAGCTCGTCTTCGGTGCCGATGCTGCTGATGAGGAAACGCTTCGAGGTGCCCGGCGGCAGCGTGTCGGCGAGCGCGTCGCGAACGACGGTGTCTCCCAATATCGCCTGGAAGACCTGCGCGGTTCGCTGGTCGGGCTTGCTCACGCCGCCGAGGAGGGGCTGCAGCGCCGGCCTCGTACTCTGCGCATCCGAGAGCGCCATCGCGGCGCCTGCGCGGGCGCTCCAGCCCGCGGCGTCTCGCTTCGTGCGCAGCGCGGCCTGAACGAAGACGCGCGCCTCGCGCTCGGTGAGCGTGAACCGGCCGTTGCCTGCAAGCACCAGCACGTCGTGGGTCTTCACGTCGGCCTCGAGCGCCGCGACGATGAGCGTCTGCTCGTTCGGGTTGGTGAGGGTGAGGACGGTGTCGCCGCGGGCTGACCGCAGGGCCGCCACCCACGCCTCGGTCGAGACCGTCTCACCGAGCGCGAGCCGCGCGATGACGGCGCCTTCAGGCGTGCAGCCATTGATGGCGTCGTCCACTCCGGCAGTCAGCTCAAGTCGATGCTCGATTCTTCCCACCGGCGCGAGCTTGCGAGCCTCGCCACCGCTCTTCGCGTCACACAGCTTCGCCGTCAGGAAGCTCGCCGCCGTCTTCACCACGCCCCCAGGCGCTGACTCGCACAACAGCGTCTCCTTGGCGGCCTCCACCGACGGGTGCGTCATCGCCGCGGCGACGAGGGTCGGCACCTTCGACGTCGCGCCGTCTCGAACCGTCGCGCCACACACATCGCGAATCACCCGCGCGCGGCTCTCGTCAGGCTCGTCGGCGTTCACGAGCTGCTCGAGCACGAACGCGTCGCCTTCGCCGTCGAGCCGCGACGAGGCCTCGGTCAGCAAGCGGCCCCGCTTCTCGCCAGTCCGTTTCGCCAGCATCGCCCGGTACTGCGCAATCAGGTCGACCTGCGACTGAATCGTCGTCGGGCTCCGCGCTTCACCACCATCGGAGAACGTCGTCACCTTCGCGCGCTCGACGATGGCGCGTTGCCCGAGCTCGGGGAGGTCGAGCTGCGCGAGCTCCCGCCACCCGTCGTCCGTCTTCGTCCGCGCCGACAGCAGGTCGCCCGAGGTCGAGTACAGCCCGTGAAAGGTCGTCTCGCCCTTCGTCGTGACGGTCACCTCGTCGTACTTCTCGGGGAAGGCCAGCTCGTAGACGATGAGCGGCAACAGAATCACGCACGCCGCCGAGTGGCCGCAGCCTCCGCCTCCACCGCTCCCCTTGAGCTTGCGCTCGACCGTCACCAGCACGTCGGGCGGGCGCGCGAGGGCCTTCACGTCGTCGAGCTTCGCGGGCACGTCGACGTACGACTTCTGCTCCGGCGAGCACCGCACGCAACAGCTCGCGAGCACCAGCGACGTGACAGCGATGAGCATCAACCGCATGGCAGGCCCCCGAGGTGCGACACGAACTGCCTGATCATTCCACCGAAGGAGACGTGAGGCGACCTTGGGGTACACTGACCGTCTGTGACTGTCCTCGAGCCCGGCACCACGTTTGCCGGCAAGTACCTGATTGACGGAGTGCTCGGCAAAGGCGGCATGGGCGCGGTGTATTCGGCGACCAACCAGTCCATCGGCCGGCGCGTCGCCATCAAGGTGCTCGTCGCGGACCTCGCCGATCGTGACGACATCAAGGCGCGCTTCTCGCTCGAGGCGCGCGCTGCGGCCGTCATCAACCACCCCGGCATCGTCGACGTCCTCGACATGGGCGAGACGGAGGACGGCGAGCCCTTCATCGTCATGGAGCACCTCGAAGGTGCGACCCTGAAGGCCGTCTTCAAGAAGCACGGCATCTTCGCGCCAGCGCAGGCGGTGGGCGTCATTCTGCCGCTGCTCGACGCGCTGGCGGCCGCGCATCAGGCGAACGTCATTCATCGCGACATCAAACCCGCGAACATCTTCCTGTGCACGAAGCCGCAGCGCCTCGTGAAGCTCCTCGACTTCGGCATCTCGCGCTTCGGGCAGAGCACCGGTTTGACTCACTCGGGCACCGCGGTCGGCACGCCCAAGTACATGGCGCCGGAGCAGCTCCTCGGAGAGAAGTCCCTCGGCCCGTCGGCCGACATCTACTCGGTGGGCGCGGTGCTCTACGAGCTGCTCGGTGGGCGCGCGCCGTACGATGCCGATAGCGACATCGCCACGCTCGCGAAGCTCTTGAAGGAAGAGCACCAGCCGCTCATCGAGGTCCGGCCTGAGCTCCCCACGCGGCTGTGTGGCTTCGTCGACGCGCTGCTCGTGAAGGAGCCCGACCGGCGCGCGAAGGACGCCGCGAAGGTGAAGGAGTCACTCATCGCCCTCGTGAAGGCCGGCGACCTCGGCAGCCTCTTCGACATCGCGCAGGAGTCGGCGGTGCGCAGCCAGTCTGGTGGAACGCCGCGGCCTCCCACCGGTCCCGCGCGCCTGCCCGTCACGTCTCCCGGCCGCCGGAACTCGGTCACTCGCATGCCCGCCGCGCAGGTGACCGTCGATGACGACGCGCCGTCGCCGCGCCCGTCTGCGAAGCGGCCGGCCGCGAAGACGCCGAGAACGCCGCCGCCCGTGATGCCGACCGCCCCCGCGCTCGACCCCGTCGAGGAGCTGCCGCCGCGTCGCACGGGCCTCGTCGCCGCCGTCGTCATCGCGATGGTGGGGCTCATCGTCGGCGCGGGCCTCTTCCTGGCGCTCGGGAAGTCGGACGATGCTGAGCCCGTGGTCGTCACTCCGCCGACGAAGGTCCCGAAGTTGCCGGCTGCCAGAGAGCCAGTGAGGCCTCCAGTGAACGCCATTCCGACGCCCGTCGTGGTGACGCTCACGGCCGAACCTGCGAGCGCCCGCTTCGAGGTCGACGGTGAGAAGCTCGAGGGCAACCCCGTCACGCTGACGCGGGAGAAGGGCAGCGGCGCCGCCGTCGTGACCACCGCGCAGGGGTTCGAGCCGCGGTCCATCCAGCTCGCCTTCACCGAGACCCGCGAAGAGCGCGTGACGTTGACCCGCCTCGTCGCCGCCGTCGCGCCGCCGGCCCAGGAGCCGCGGCACCCGAAGCCCGGCACCAGGCCACCGCCCCCGCCCGGCGGCAAGAAGGGCGGCAAGCTGACCGTCGACGAGACGAACCCGTACGAGTGAGCGACGACTTCGGGGTAGGCTCCCGCTCGTGCTCCTCACCCGCTGGCTGCTCGCGCTGACGCTGCTCTCGTCGCCGCTCGCGTTCGCCCAGGGCGCCGCCGCGAAGAAAGAGGCCGCGGCGAAGAAGAACGAGGCGGCCGCGAAGAAGAACGAGGCCGCCGACCACTACAAGAAGGGCGTCGGGCTCTTCAAAGAGGGCGACTTCGCCTCGGCGCTCGCCGAGTTCCGCGCCGCGTACCAGGCCGTGCCCGGCTTCGAGGTGCTCTACAACCTCGGCCTCACCGAGCGCCGGCTCTTCAAGTACGGCCAGGCCGTGAAGACCCTCAACCGCTACCTCGAGGAGGGCGGCAAGAAGGTGCCCGCGGACCGCCGAGAGAGCGTCGAGACCGAGCTGTCGCAGATTCGCGCGCTGACCTCGAAGATCAACGTGAAGGTCGAGGGTGCTCCGGCGAAAGTGTTCGTCGATGGTGAAGAGGTCGGCACCTCGCCGCTCGCCGACCCGATTCTGCTGGGGCCCGGCAAACACACCATTCGCGCTACGCGTGACGGTGAGCCCGAGGCCGAAGAGACGTTCGAGCTCGCCTCAGGCTCGACGAAAGACGTGAACCTCGCGCTCAAGCCGAAGGCGCCGTCGGGGCCGGTCGAAATCACCATCGAGACCGACCCGCGTGACGCCGTGCTGATGCTCGATGGCAAGCTGGCCGGCCTCTCGCCGACGAAGGTCGAGCTGACGGCGGGCTCCCACGAGCTCATCGCCGAGCTCGATGGCTTTCAGTCGACCCGCACCGACGTGATGGTCGAGCCCGGCAAGCCGCGCACCGTGAAGCTCAAGCTCGTCGCAGGTGGCGCGTCGGCCGGTGGTGGTGGGCCGCGTGGCCGCTTTCCCGTGGTCGGCGTCATTCTCTTCGGCGCTGGCGTCGTGGCGGGCGGCCTCGCGGTGCTCTTCGCGGTGCAGTCCACCAACGCGTCCCGGCAGGTCTCCGAGTTCTTCCGCATCGGCGGCCCGTGGGACCCGATGCGCATCGCCGTGGAGCAGGGCGGCCGGCGCGACCAGACCCTCGCGGGCGTCTTCATCGGCATCTCGGGCGCGGCGATCGCGGGTGGCGTCATCGCCACCATCGTCAGCCTCGCGAGCCCGAGCGAAGAGTCCGAAGCCCACTTCTTCATCACCCCTTCCGCGAACGGAGCGCTGGCGACATGGTCAACCCGCTTCTGAAACGGGCTCACGGGCTGGCGTTCGGCGCCGCGCTGGTGCTCGGCACGGCTGCGGGCTGCTCGTTCTATTCCCCCACCATCGTCGACTGCGCCATCACGTGTGGCGAGAGCGGCCCCTGCCCCGGCGGGACGACGTGCCGCAACGGCTTCTGCCGCCTCGAGTCGTCGATGGGCGACTGCGCGTGCAAGCTGGGCGACACGCGCGAGTGTGGTGGTGGACGCGGCGAGTGCAAGAAGGGCACTGAGGTCTGCACCTCGGAGCGCGTGTGGAGCGGCGTCTGCGTCAACGAGGGCCGCCCCTCGGTCGAGGTCTGCAACAACAAGGACGACGACTGCGATGGCCTGGTCGACGATGAGGTGACGGACACCCAGGCGTGTGCCCTCACGCAGGGCGTGTGCGCCGGGAGGAAGAACCGCTGCGAGTCCGGAGCGCAGTTGGTGTGTGACGCCTCCGACTACGGGGCTGCGTACCAGGTCGCCGAGGCGCGCTGCGATTCCCTCGACAACGACTGTGACGGCTTCGCCGATGTCCGCTCGCTCTCGGTGTTGACCAACGAAGCGTCACCGACGGCGCCGTTCCAGCTGCTCGCGATGCCGCAGGGCTTCTCGCTGGTCTACGAGCGCCGCCCAGCTGCGGGCATGCCCGAGCTCATCGTCGCCCGCTACGACGAGGCCTTCGCCTTTCAACGCGGCTACGTCGTCGCGCGCCCACCGCCGGCGCAGTTCCAGGCGCGCTCGCTCGGTGAGGCCGTCTTCGTGGCGACGACGACTGGCGGCGGCGTTGGCCTGACGCGGGTGAACACGCTGCTGGCTGGTGACGCGGGCCTCGAGGGCTTCGAGCCGCTGGTCGACGCGGGCTTCTGGAGCGGCTTGCGCCTCGGCGTCGGTGAGCAGGCTGTCAGCACCTTCCTCGCGGACTCGAACGGCGATCGCGCGCGCATGCTCATCTGGCAGTTCGATGGTGGGCTCTCGCAGATTCGCGATGTGAACGCGGGGCCGGGCGTTCCCGCGAACGTCACCCTCAACTCGGTCAACCTGAGCGACCGTGGCCACTTCGTCATCTTCAGCGCCGACGACTCGGCCGGCGACACGGTGAGGCAACTGATTCGGCTGGGTGACGGCGGCGTGTGGAGTCCGCCGTACTTCGGAGGTCTCGACGCCGAGCTGCACGAGTGGGACGCGGGCGTGTCGGCGACCTACGCGTACTCCGACACCAACTCGTCGCTGTCTGGGGTGTACTTTCTTCCCGACCTGACGCGCGGGCTGCCTGAGGTCGCGGCGGCCGCGTCATTCCTTGCCCAGCAGTGGGGCGCCGCGTCGGCGTTCCGCACGCAGTCGGGCGACCTGCACGTCGCGATGCAGGAGCGCGTGCCCGGCGGTGGGCAGCAGATCGTCGTGGGCACGTCGGTGCCTGTCAGTGACACCTTCAGCTTCCGGCTTCGCAACCTCGACGGCGGCGCGGGTGTGCCGGCGGTGGTGGCCTCGTCGGTGGAGCCGGGGTGGCTGTTCGTCGGCTGGCGCGACATGACCTCGATTCGGGTGCGAAAGGTCTGCGCGCCCTGAAGCGGCGGTGGCCTGTCGTGCTGGGAAGAGTTCCTCACAGGGGACGACGCCGACGTGATGCCGCTCGTGGTGCCCTGGCCGGGTTCCGCGCGCGCGCTCATGGGTAGCGAGTGCCTGCCACTGGTCGTGAACGAGGAGCGTCTCCTCCTCTCGACATTCCGCTTCGAGCCGCAGCGAGTGTCACGACCGGGGCGGTTTCCGCACGCGCAGTGACTGACAGCGACTGGCCCGACGCCACCTCCGTGACGAACCAGGAAATCGCTCCCGGGTGAAAGCCAGCGGCAACCAGTGTCACGACCGGGGCGGTTTCCGGGCGCTACGGCTCGTCGATGAACTCCGCCACCTCGGCCGTG
>JAUXRI010000246.1 GCA_030681895.1 Myxococcales bacterium
CTGACCGAGCACGTGCTGACGAACTGGAAGGGCTACCGCGACGAGGGCCCGGTGCGCATCGGCAACGGCGCCGCCACGCATCTGCAGCACGACGTCTACGGAGAGGTGGTGCTCGCGCTCTCGCCGCTCTTCCTCGACGCGCGGTTTCACGACCAGCAGACGCCCAGCACGTTCGACCTGCTGGCGCGCGTGGCGCGACGAGGCATCGCGCTGGCCGGCACCGCCGACGCCGGCATCTGGGAGCTGCGCACCGAGTGGACACCGCAGACGTTCTCGACGCTCATGTGCTGGGCGGGCGCTGACCGCATGGCGGGGCTGTCGCGGCTGCATCGGCCCGCGCTCGAGGCCGAGTTCCGCGGCGCGGCGGACCGGCTGCGCGCGCTGGTGCGTGACACCTGCGTCGACGTCGAGCGGAACACGCTGGTGGCGAGGCCCGGCTCGAGAGACCTCGACGCGTCGTTGCTCCAGGCGCTGCCGCTGCGCTTCTTCCGGCGAGGCGACCCGTTGGTGTCAGGCACCATCGACGCCGTGGTGGCCGACTTGTCCATCGACGGGTGGCTGCAGCGCTACCGCAGCGACGACGGCTTCGGGTCGCACCGCGTCGCCTTCACCATCTGCAGCTTCTGGCTGGTGCAGGCGCTGACGACGGCCGGCCGCCTCGACGAAGCGCGCGCGGTGATGAATCACCTGATGGCGGCGCTGCCACCGTTGGGGTTGTTGAGCGAAGACGTCGACCCGAGAACGCGAGAGCAGTGGGGCAACTACCCGCAGGCGTACTCGCACGTCGGGCTCATTCACGCCGCGTTCGCCGCGTCGCCGTCATGGAGCGAGGTGGCCTGAGCACTCCAGCGTGCAGCGCAGGCCGCACGCCATAAGTGCCTCTTCATCTCGAGGCCGTAGACAAAAGTGATCTACTCTGCGCGCCACCATGGGTCCTCGATCAAGAGTGGTCATCACAGCGTTGAGTCTGTTGGTGCTGCTCGGTCGATGCGCGCCAGAGTTGACGAACCTGCCCTGCGAACGTGACGAGAACTGTCCGACGGGGCTGCAGTGCGTGGCGCTCCGATGCACTTCGGACGCTGGCGTGGTTGCTGGCGGTGGAAGTGCTGGCGGTGGAAGTGCTGGCGGTGGAAGCGCTGGCGGTGGAAGTGCTGGCGGTGGAAGTGCTGGCGGTGGAAGTGCTGGCGGTGGACGTGCTGGCGGTGGAGCTGTCGACGCGGGAGCTATCGACGCGGGAGCTATCGACGCCGGAGCTGTCGACGCCGGAGCTATCGACGCCGGAGCTGTCGACGCCGGAACTGTCGACCCAAGTACGGCCTTCTCGATGCTGGCTTCAGACCTGAACGCGGTCGTCGCCAACGGGGTTGCCCCCGTCACGCTCACGCTCAGCGTACGCAACGCGGCGCAGATGCCGCTCGCAGGGCTCCCGGTCGTGTGGGCCTCCAGCGGGAGCGACAACCAGCTCTCAGCAGACGCGGGCACCACGAACGCATCGGGCGTCACGACAACCTTGCTCCGCTCGACCCGCGCAGAGCCGAAGACAGTGACCGCGCGCATCGGGACCTGGACGATGACGAGGACCATCGACTTCACCGCAGGGCCGCCTACCCTCGGTAACTCGTCGATCGTCGTCAGCCCGAACCCGGGAACGGTCGACGGAGGATCTCCCAACCCGTTGGTGGTGACCGTGACGCTCGCCGACGCGTTCAACAATCCCGTGAGTGGCGCTCCGGTCGCGCTCACTGCCAGCGGCGGCACTCCATTCGTCTTCAACCCCCAGGCCGGCTCGACCAACGCCTCTGGCGCCTTCGTGTCATCGCTCTCCTCTCCCATCATTCAACGCCAGACGGTGACCGCGACCTCAGGCAGCGTCGTGCTTCGAGCCAACGCCAGCTGGGTCTGCGCGAACGCACCGCGATACGTCGCGATGCCGGCCGTGCCGACGGGCGGGAACATTGCTCAGTGCATCGGCTCGGGAGACTTCGATGGCGACGGGCGAAAGGACCTCGTGGTTGGTAACGCCGGGTCGAGTGATCTGTCGGTGATGATGGGCAACGGGCAGGGCGGCGTGAGGCTGGTCGGCAGGAGGCCCCTGAGCGCGGCGGCCGGCTCCAACGCGGTCGTCGCCGTCGCGGTGAGAGACCTCGACCGCGACAGCCGCGACGATGTGCTGACCGCGAACTGGTTCTGGGGCAGCTTCGACAGCTTCCTGGGACAAGCAGACGGTGGGCTCAGCACGCCAGTCACGCGAGGGTCCGGCGGCTTCACCAGTGGCTTCGCGTTCGGCGACTTCGACCGCGATGGCCGAGACGACCTCTTCGCCGCGGTGGGAGGGCTCCCGTACAACGCCACCACCGCCTTTCGCGGGCTCGTCGATGGTGGCTTCGAGTACGTCGGTGGCGTCACCGCCAACAACTCCAACGGCGTCGCTGGCGGCGACCTCAACGGAGACGGGCTGGCTGACATGGCCATCGCGCAGAGCAGTGCGACGCACCTGGGCGTCGCCTTCTCGCTCGGAGATGGCGGCTTCACCACGCCCGTCGGCTACCCCGGGTGCGCGGGTGGCGCCACGTTCGTGACCGAGGCCGATGTCGACCGTGACGGGCGGCTCGACGTCATCACCGTCGAGACGTCGTGCAACACCATCACCGTGTACCTGGGGAACGGCAACGGAACCCTTCGGGCGACGACGCCGATTGGAGTGGGCACGACGCCGTTCGGCATCGCGACGCTCGACGCCAACGGCGATGGCCTCGTCGACGTCGCGACCGCCAACAGAGGCAGTGGCAGCGTCTCGCTGCTGCTCGGCCACGGTGACGGTGGCTTCCGGGCTCCCATCGGCGTCGACGCGGGCGGAGGGTCCATCAGCATCACCGTGAACGACTTCAACGGCGACGGGCTGCCAGACCTCGCGACGGCGAACGTGTCGTCCAACGATATGACGGTCTTGCTGCAGTCGGGCTGCTTGCCCTGACGCCGGCTCCATTCGCCCGGCGCCCGTATTCGTTTTGCGACACTGCCGCGGTTCGCGCGTCCCTGTTCTCGTTCGCGGGCCCCGGAGAGGTCACCGTGAACGACCTCACCGTGGTGGGTGGGCTCGTGCAGGGAGTCGGGCGCTTCGAGACCGGAGCGCTGCTCTTCTCACTCGACCCTGCGTCGGGCGCCGTCACCGACGTTCGCACCTCGAGCGGCTCGCTCGTCGTGGGGAGCCTGTCGACGACTGACCTCGGCGTCGCGAGAGTCTCGGGGCCTCGGCTCGACGGAGTGCGGTTCCCCGCCGTGGGCCGGCTCTCGTTCGTCGGCCGCTCACCCGTCTTCGCGGGCTTATCGGGAGCGCGCGTGTTGGGCACCACCTCGACCCGGCTCATCGAGCTGCGGCTCAACGACGACCTGCTCGGCGCCTGCAGCGGCGCGTTCGGAGTGCCCTTCGCTGATGCGGTGTCGCCCAGCTCGGGTCCGGCGTCGCTCACCGTGACGTCGATACCGCTGTCGGTGGTCTCGACCATCGTCTCGATGCCCCAGCAGCCGGTCGGCGTGATGGCGACGTCGAGCTGCGGGCTCTGAGACCGCAACCACGACGGCTTTGGCGCAGCGCGGAGCTTCTCTGTTCGCTGGCGTTCGCCCACCACGCAGTCACACAATGATCTCGTGCACGACTCTCTCGCGACGACGTTGCCGACGGGACCGGTGGGCCCGACAGGCGAGGCCGTCACGGAGCGCTACGAATTGCGGCGCGAGCTGGCACGGGGCGGGCAGTCAGTGGTGTGGGTGGCCTGGGACCGGGAGCTCGGCCGCGAAGTGGCCTTCAAGATGCCGCTCCCAGGGCCTGACGGGCGCGTCGACGTTCTCGCCGAGGCGCGCTTCCTTCGCGAGGCCCGGCTCACCGCTCGCCTCGACCACCCCAACGTCGTCACGGTGCACGAGTTCGGTCGCACCGCCGATGGCCGGCTCTTCTGCGCGCAACGCCTGGTGCAAGGCGACGAGCACGGGCGGGTCGGCACGCTCGCCGAGGCAATCGCGGCCGCCACCGCCCCCGAGGAGCGCCTCGCGCTGCTGCCCCGGGTCCTCGCGGTGTGCAACGCCGTGGCCTACGCGCACCAGTCCGGCGTGGTGCATCGCGACCTCAAGCCCGCCAACGTCGTGCTGGGCCGGCTCGGCGAGACGGTGGTGCTCGACTGGGGCCTTGGCCGGGTGCTCGACGAGGCCGACGACGCCGTCGCCACCTCTGGCAACCAGTTCAGCACCGTCGACGGGCAGGTGATGGGCACGCCGCTGTACATGAGCCCGGAGCAGGCCCGCGGCGAACGCGACCGCGTCGGCCCACGCAGCGACGTGTGGAGCCTGGGCGTCATGCTCTACGAGGTGTTGACGGGCGCTCCACCGTTTGCCGGCCTCGGCGTGATTCCGCGGGTGCTGCGAGCGGTGCGGGACGAGCCGGTTCCGCCCGTGTCGAAGGTCGCGCCGCGCGTGCCAAAGGCCCTGGCCGCCGTGGTGTCGCGGGCGCTCGAGCGTGACGAGGCACGGCGGTACCCCGACGCAGGCGCGCTCGCGAAAGACCTCAAGGCCTTCCTCGATGGCGGCACGGTGGGCGTGTACGAGTACTCCGCGACCGAGCTGCTCCGGCTGGTGATGGTGCGCAACCGCACGGCCTCGCTCGTGGGTGTGGTGAGCCTCGTCATTCTGCTCGTCGCCGTCGCGGCGCTGGCGCGAAGCGTTCGACAAAATCGGCAGTCGCTCGCCGAGGCCTACGTCGAGAAGGGGCGCCTCGCCGAGGGCGCTTTGCGCTGGGAGGAGGCCGCAGTCTGGTACTCCGCCGCGAAGGCGCTCTCGTCGCGCGAAGACGCGGCGGCGGGCCTGCGCGTGGTGTGGCCGCGGGCGAAGCAACTGTCGCCCGGCTGGGTCGGGCACGAGGGCGCTGTTCGCGCGCTCCTCGGCAGCCCCGAGGGCACCACCGTCTACTCGGCCGGCGCCGACCGCACCGTGCGCATCTGGGACGTCGCCCGCGGCGAGACACGCCGGGTCCTCGAGGGACACACCCAGTCCGTCAACGCGCTCGCAGTGTCGGCCGATGGGCTGACGCTCTACTCGGGCTCGGAGGACGACACGGTGCGCCGGTGGAACACGCGCACGGGCGAGGGCACCGTGCTGGTGAGGTTGCCCGACGCCATCAACGCCCTGGTGATGTCGCCCGACGGCCGCCGGCTCGCCATCGGCTGCGAAGACGGTCTGGTGCGCTTCGTCGAAGACGGCGTGGTGCGGGTCGTCGCCACGCACAAACACCCTGTCTACACCGTGGCCTTCTCGCCAGACGGCGCGCTCGTCGCGTCGGGCTCGTGGGACGGCGCGCTGCTCGTGCACGACCTCGCCGGCGGCCACGTGGCGTCGCTGGAGGGACACGACCACGCCGTGCTGGCGCTGGCCTTCTCACCCGACGGGCGGGTGCTGGCCTCGGCGGGTCGAGACACCACCGTGCGTCTCTGGGACACGGTGCGGTGGGCCGAGTCCCGCGCGTTGCTGGGCAACACGCAGAAGACCTACGCCCTCGCGTGGACCTCGGCAGGCGACCTGCTCGCGTCGGCCAGCGCCGATGGAACGTCGAGGGTGTGGGTGCGGCCCCATCTGCTTCCCCTCACGAGCGGCTCCCTGGGCCGCGACGACGAGCTCTTCGCGTCCACCTTTCTTCACGGCACGAAGGTGTTGCTGACGGCTGGTCGTCGCGGCGTCATCACCCTGCGTTCGCTCGAGGGTGTCGCGCCGGTGCTGTCGAATTGGGGCGACGTGTGGGCCCTCACCGAGCTCGACGATGGCCGAATCGCCATTCCCCACGAGGGTGGGGTTGCCGTCGTGTCGAGCGACCTGCGACAGGTGACGCTCAAGCCCCCGCGGGCCGAGACCGCCGCGCTCGGCTCGCGGCTCCTGGTGGCCACGCGTGATGGGGCGCTCGCGGCCAGCCCGGCCGAGTCGGTCACCGTGGCGTTCTACGACGTCGCCAGAGGAGAGACGGTGGCGCAGCTGGCGGGCCACGGCGACCAGATCGAGGGCCTCGCCTTCAGCCCCGACGAGGCACTGCTGGTGAGCGTCGACCGCGCCGGCCTCGCCATCGTCTGGGACGTGAGGGCCAGGACGAAGGTGGCGACGCTCCCCACGGTGAAGGACGGCCTCTTCGACGTCGCGTTTTCGCCAGACGGCGCGCGCCTGGCCACCGCCGGGTACGACCGTTTCGTTCGGGTCTACGACACCCGCACGTGGCAGCAGACGGTGCAGCTGGCGGGTCACGAGCACGGCGTGCGCACCGTCACTTTCTCGCCCGACTCGAAGGTGCTCGCCAGCGGCGGGTGGGACCGCTCCGTTCGGCTGTGGCGCGTGAGCGATGGCACACCGCTCGCGGTGCTCTACGGCCACCAGGACGTCGTGACGACCCTCGACTTCAGCCCCGATGGGCGGCGGCTCGCCAGTGGCTCGTACGACGCGACGCTTCGGCTGTGGGACGTCGAGCGCGGCGTCGAGGTGATGCGCTTCATTCCAGACGAGGGGCGGGTCAACCGCGTGCGCTTCTCGCGAGACGGGCGGCGGCTGTTCTACGTGCGTCAGGCACTCCACGCGATCGACCTGGTGGACGAGAAGCCGACGTCGCTCGACGAGGTGTTGGCACGCACGGGGCTCGAGCTCGATGGGCTCCGGGTGGTGTGGACGCCGCGCGCCGCGCGCTGACCGCCACGCCGCGCGCCTCGAAGCCCGCCACCAGCGCTCACGCTCGTCGAGCATCTCGAACCCGCCAGCTTCGACTCCGCGGCCTGCGCTAGCGTGCAGAGCATGCGACCTCGTCCGGCGGTGCTGGTTGTGCTGCTGACGAGCTGTCTCGCACCGAGGGAAGACGTCGCGTACCGCTGCGATGCTGCCGGACAGTGCCCAGCCGGGCTCGTGTGCAGAAGCGAGCTCTGCGTCGAACAGAATGGCAACACTGGCGGTGGGCAGAACAACACATCGGGCGGAGTCGCTGGTGGCAGCTCTGGCGGCAGAGCAGGCGGTGCAGCGGGCGGAGTGGCCGGCGGAGTCGCTGGTGGCAGAGCAGGTGGGAGCGCCGGTGGTGCATCAGGCGGCAGCGCTGGCGGTGCCTCAGGCGGCAGCGCTGGCGGTGCCTCAGGCGGGAGCGCTGGCGGTGCCTCAGGCGGCAGCGCTGGCGGTGCCTCAGGCGGCAGCGCTGGCGGTGCATCAGGCGGGAGCGCTGGCGGTGC
>JAUXRI010000247.1 GCA_030681895.1 Myxococcales bacterium
TCGCGCGCGGGGCGACGTGGCCGCGAGCCGCAGCACCAGGAAGGCAGCCACCGTTTCGCAGGACGACGCGGTTGCCGATGGCGCCGAGCTGGTCTCGACGATTCGTGAGCTCGTTCGGCGCGGAGCCCCGAAGGACAAGCAGCTGTGGAAGGCGTTTGGCGTGGGCTCGCGCTTCACGCCGTCGGTCGGCACGGTCTCGAGCGCGCTGAAGGGAATCATCGCGGCCGCGAACAACTTCCCGAGCCAGACACAGGCGCTCGGCGTTCTCGCGGCTGACGTCACGCGCATGCAGGGGTTCGTGGCGTCGATCTCGTCCATCGATGCCGACCAGGAAGCGAAGAAGCAGACCTCGAAGCAGGCGACCGCGCAGCTGAAGGCCGCCGTGGAGCGGCTGTCGGGCAACCTGTCGCTGCTGGCCTCGATCGCGCGCCTGGCGCTTCCAGCGACGGACGCGCGCGGGTTCGACGCTGCCCTTCCGGCCAGTCCCAAGGCGAAGAAGAAGGCTGCCCCGCCCGCCTGAGGGTCGAAGACGCGCCTCCGTCAGGGGAGCGGCCTATAAAGGGTCTCGCCGAAACGGAGGTCGCCATGGTTCACGAACACACCATCACGTTGAGAGGGCCGGCCCTCGATGGGCCCGGAGTATCCGGCCACCTCCTGCGAGACTTGTTCGGCGTGCTGGTTCAGGGCGCCGAGCAGTCGCTCCGATTCCGCCTGGAAGGTCGCAGCACGTTTCGTGGCACGCAGCCGGCCTGGCTTCGTTCAGCCGCAGACTTCCAGATGCTCGAGATCGAACGAGCCAGAGGTTCTCGGACGCTGAAGCTCGAAGCCCTGTCGTTGCTGGAATCGATGCCCGACCGATTCGAGCAGGGCACCCTCTTTGATGACTTCGACCCTCGGCGCTCACCTCTGGCGTTCTTCGAAGATGCACTCGAGAGCGCGTTGGCCGGCGACGAAGACAGCGAGCGATTCGATCACTCGCTGCTTCAAACCTGCGCCGAGTTCAAAGGCGTCCTGGCTGCCGGCATCGACGAGCTCGAAATCCAGAACGGGCGTCACGTCGTCGTCGAGCCGGCATCGCTCGAACGAGCCCTCCGGCTTTCTCGAGTTCACTATGCATCCCGCACGGTGCGTCTTGCCGGTCGCCTCGACACGATCAGTTACAGCGACTGCAGATTCACCCTCGTGCTCCAGAATGGGGCTCGAATCGCGGGGACTGCTCGAGACCTGGGGGCCGACGCACTCCACTCACACTTCGGAAAAAACGTCGTCGTCACTGGCACTGCCGACTTCAGACCATCGGGTCGCCTCCTTCGCCTGAATGCCGAAGACGTCGACCCGGCCACGAAGAATGAGATGCAGATATTCACGAGCGTGCCACGCCCGCTGCTCGGCCCACCTGTCGTTGAGCGAGAAGCCGTCAAGGGCGGCCTCGCGGCAATCGCAGGGCGCTGGCCCGGTGAGGAGTCGATTGAAGAACTCCTCCTTCAGCTGAAGGCGCTGGGATGAGCAGCCGTGAACCCGGCTGGTTCGTCGACACGAATATCCTGCTCCACGTCATCCGGCGATCGCCTCTTGGCGAGCACATTCTCAACGCGTTGCAGTTTCGTGCTCGAGCCACGGTCTCGTCGATCAGTGTCGTGACGCAGGCGGAGCTCTTCTCATTGGGTCGTCAGCACCACTGGGGAAAGCCAAAGTTCGATCGTCTTGAAGAGCTCCTGAACGAGTTGGTGATTGTCGATGTCACTGCGGGAGCTCTCCCGATCATCGAGAAGTACGCCGAGTTCGACCAACTCAGCCTCGCCGCGGGACGAACCATGGGAAAGAACGACTTGTGGATCGCCGCATCAGCGGCCGCAACGGGTTGCCGGCTGCTGACCACCGACCGCGACTTCGACCACCTGAGTCCCCAGCACCTGAAGGTCTGGTGGTTCGATCCAGATGCGAGCGAATGGGCCAGCGCGCCGATCTGAAGCGCTACTTCAACCGCTCGATGGCGTTCTTCGCCACGTTCGCCTCAGAACCGTTCGGGTGTTCGTCGAGGTAGCGCTGGTAGTACTCGAGCGCCTTCGCCTTCTTGCCCTGCGCCTTGAGCACCTCGGCCATGCCCATGATCGCCGGCCCGTACTTGCCGTTGGCCTTCAGCGCCTGCTCGAACGACGCCTCGGCCTGGAGCATCTGCCCGAGGTCGAACAGCGCGAAGCCGCGGCCGACGATCGGCTCCACGCGGTCGGGTTTCAGATCGGCCGCGCGGCCGTAGTAGTTGAGCGCCGCTGCGTATTTCTCGGCATCGCGAAGCGCGTCACCACGCTCCATGTAGAAGTCGTACGACTTGCCCGGCGGTGGACCCGTCTGCGTCACGGCCTTCACGCCAGCATCGACGGGCGCCACGATCGTGGGAGCGCCTGCATCGACTCCCGCGTCTGCCACGCCCGCATCGGTCGACCCTGCATCGGCGAGGGCTTCGAGTTCGCGTTGCTTCGCAGCCACGGCCGCAGCCTCGGCTTCGGCCTTCACGCGCGCGTTCATCGCCTCCTGCTCGGCCTTGATGCGCGCTTCTTCTTCCACCAGACGCTGCGCCGCGAGCCGCTGCGCCTCGGCCTTGGCCTGCTGCTCAGGCTCGTAGAAACCGAAGTAGTAGCCGGCGCCACCGCCCACCAGGAGCCCGCCGAAGATCAACACCACCCACTTGAGCCCGCCGCCACGAACGGCCTTCTCCATCTCCTTCTCGTCGACCGGCTCAGGCTGGGGCAGCGGGCGCGACTTCGGCTTCGGCTCAGGCAACGGCGCCGAGAACGAAGGCCCCTTCATCGTCTCGCGCATCGGGTCGGCCGGAGGAACGGACGGCGCGGGAGGCGGCGGAGGCTGCTGAGACGGGAGCGAGAAGTTCGGCTCCTTCCACGTCTCGTGAATGCGTGCGCCCGGAGGAATCGACGGCGGTGACACGGCCGGCAGATCGACCTGACTCGCCCGCAGCGTCTCGTACGCACGGCCCTTGTTCGCGTCTTCGACCACCTGGAAGAAGCTCGCCAGCTCAGGAATGTCGCCGAGCCGCTTCCACGTCTCGCCCGTCAGCGAGATCTCGTCGTCGCGCCCGACCTTGCGCTCGATGATCCACTTCTGCAGCGTCGTGAGCTCTTTGCAGAGATACGTGTTGCCGTTGGGCTGGCGAACCCGCCACTCGCGGTGCGCAGCGGTGGGCGGCAGCGGCGCGGCTCCCAGCTCGTCCCGAACCGGGAGCGTCATCACCAGCGACTTCCGCTTCACGCGAAAGACGTGCTGACACTCCGAGCACTTGACGGTCACGCCGTCGTCGGTGACGCGAGCATCATCGAGCTCGTATTCCGACTGACAGCGGGGACACCGGACGTCCATGAGGCCTCGGACCGTAGATCAGGCCCCCTTCCACGGGAACGCAACAATCTGACCGCCCTGCCCGGAACGAGGACGGTCGAAAAATTGCCCCGCCGTCCCCCCTCCCTACACTCCGCAACATCTCGATCCAGAGGTGTTGGTGATGACGACGGTGAAGCGACCGAAGGACAAGGCGTTGCTCTCGAAGCAGGACATCGTCGCGCGACGAAAGGCCCTGAAAGAAAAGAAGATGGGCTCGTCGCCCACGGGCAGGCGCGCCATCGTCGGCGTGTTCGTGCTCGCCGCGTCGGTGCTCTCGTTCCTCTCGATCGCGACGTTCGATCGTGTCGATCGGGTCGGCCCCGGCTTCCGCAACGCCATCGGCCCCGTCGGCCACGCCATCGGAGAAGCCTTCCGCGGCCTGCTCGGCATCGTGGCCCTGGTGGTGCCGATCGTCGGCTTCTACGCCGCCGGTGTCCTCTTCATCGGAGAGAAGGACCGCAAGCGCTGGCCGCAGCTGGTCTCGTTCGGCCTCTTCCTCATCTCGGGCGCCATTCTCTCGCAGCTGCTCTTCAAGGAAGACGCGAGCTGGGCGCACGCTCCGGGTGGCCTCGTCGGCCGTGAACTCGGTGGGCTGATGACGGCGCTGTTCTCGACCGTCGGCACCGTCGTGCTCGTCAGCGCCATCGCCGTGACGGCCGCCATCGTCGGCACCCAGTTCGCCTTCTTGCGCTTCTGCAGCTGGGCCTGGGCGAAGTCGCTCGTGCTCGCCGATCAGGCGAAGGCCTGGGCGCTCACGTTCTGGGCGCAGCAGCAGCAGCGCCTCGAGCAGCGCAAGCTCGACGCCGAGAAGGAGCAGGCCGAAGAAGACGCCTTCCTCGCGACGCTCGACGACGAAGACGCTGAGCTCGCAGAGCTCGAAGCCGCAGCCGCTGACGCCGAAGCTGCCGTCGAAGAGGCCGATCGCCTGCAGAAGAACCAGGAAGAGGCCCGCGCCCGCGCCATCACCGAGAAGGAGAAGCTGCGCCTCGAGCGTGAGCGCCTCGCCATCGAACGTGAGGCCGCCCGCCTCGCGAAAGACGCGCTCAAGTCGGCTCGCCTCGCGCAGAAGGACCAGCGCGCGCAGTCGGTCGCCGCCATCACGCCGGGCCTCGTCGACGAAGCCCGCACCTCGCCGCCTCCGTCGCCTGCGCAAACGACTCCGCCCACCAACGGAGACCCCGCCTGGGCGATGTCCTTCTTCCAGCCGCAGCCCCCGCCTCCGCCGCCGCAGTCGATGCCGCCGGCGCCGAACGTGCCTTCGCAGCCGCCCGTCGCCGTCGCCCCGCCCAGGCGCGTGCCGAACATCGTCGAGGCGTTGCCGCAGCCTGTGGCGTCACACTCGCTTCCGCCGGAGCCCGTCGACTCCGCGATGTTCATCAACGAGTCGGCCGCCGCGAACGTCTCGAAGCCGCCGATGCCCGCCATCGAAGGTGCTGGAGCCCTCGCGCCCGCCGCCGCCGGAGCACTGTCCATCGGCGCGCAGACCTCGGCGCTCGCCGCCATGGCGCCCCACGCGCTCGCCAAGACGCCGCTCATCGTCGAGCCCAAGGCGCCGCCGAAGCCCACGAAGGTCGACAAGAAGCAGTTCGAGTTCACCGCGGGCCGCACCGGCTTCGATCTGCCGCCCCTCGACATGCTCGACATGAAGAAGAACGAGAAGAAGGTGCTCGATAAAGACGCCTTCCTCGTCACCGCCGAGCGCCTCACCTCGAAGCTGCGCGACTTCGGCATCGACGGAGAGGTCGTCGAGATTCGCCCCGGCCCCGTCGTCACCATGTACGAGTTCAAGCCGGCGCCAGGCGTGAAGATCAGCCGCATCGCCTCACTGTCGGACGATCTCGCGATGGCGATGGAGGCCATGCGCGTTCGTATCGTCGCTCCGATTCCCGGCAAGGGCGTCGTCGGCATCGAGGTGCCGAACAAGGAACGCGAGATGGTCTTCCTCAAGGAGATCGGCGAGCAGGACGCGTTTCAGAAGTCGCAGTCGCGCCTCACCATGTGCCTGGGCAAGGACATCGAGGGCATGCCGTACATCCTCGATCTCGCCAAGGCGCCCCACCTGCTGATGGCCGGCACTACGGGCTCGGGCAAGTCAGTCGCGGTGAACGCGATGATCATGTCGATTCTGCTCAAGTCGACGCCTGAAGAAGTCCGCTTCATCATGGTCGACCCGAAGATGCTGGAGCTCTCGATCTACGAGGGCATTCCGCACCTGCTCCTGCCCGTCGTGACCGATCCGCGGAAGGCCGCGGTCGCGCTCCAGTGGGCCGTCGACGAGATGACGCGGCGCTACAAGCTGCTGTCCGAGGCCGGCGTGCGCAACATCACCGGCTACAACACGCTCGTCGAGACGGAGCAGAAGAAGAAGGCCGCCGCGAAGTCGACGGTCGAGGCGAAGCCCACCGTCATCAAGCCGAAGGCCGAAGCTCCGAAGCCGCCGGTCGTCGCGGAAGCGGCTGCCGCGCCCGCGCCTGCCGAAACGAAGGCCGAGGCCCCGCCGCTCATCGCGCCCGTCGTCGAGGCGAAGAAGAAGAAGCGCAAGCTGCTCATCGTCGACGTCGCCGAAGGTCAGGAATCGCCGTCCGCCGAGACCGCAGCGCCTGTCGACGAGGCCTCGCCCACGCCCTCCCTCGAGATGGGCGTGGCCGTGCCCACCGATGCGGCTGAAGAGATCCGCGAAGCCGTCGCTCCCGATCTCGAGAAGGCCATCGAAGCCGCCGCGACCGAGGCCGAGATTCGCGTCGAGGAGCCTGAAGCGACCGACGAGGCTCCGTCCGAACAAGAGGCCGCGGCCCTCGCCGAAGCCGCCGCTGCGGAGCACACCGCCGAAGCCGCCGCCGACGATCGCCAGAAGCTGCCGTACATCGTCGTCATCATCGACGAGCTCGCCGACCTCATGATGGTCGCCTCGAAAGAGGTCGAGACGTCGATCGCCCGCCTCGCCCAGATGGCCCGCGCTGCCGGCATTCACCTCATGGTGGCCACGCAGCGCCCGTCGACCGACGTCGTCACCGGCATCATCAAGGCGAACTTCCCGACCCGCATCACCTTCATGCTCCGCAGCAAGCCCGACTCGATGACCATCATCGGCACCGTCGGCGCCGAGGCGCTGCTGGGCATGGGCGACATGCTCATCATGCCGCCGACCAGCGCTCACCTGCAGCGCGTGCACGGCTGCTTCGTCTCGGAGATCGAGATCAAGAAGGTGGTCGACCACCTCAAGGCCCAGGGCAAGCCCGTCTACGACGAGAACATCCTCAAGCCGCGCGAAGACGAGAACGCGGGTGGCGAAGACGCCGAAGACGAGCTGTCGGACGAGCTCTACGATCAGGCCATCGCCATCGTCAGCGAGATGAAGAACGTCAGCATCTCGATGCTCCAGCGAAAGATGCGCATTGGCTACAACCGCGCGGCGCGCATGATCGAACGCATGGAGCGCGACGGCGTGGTGGGCCATGCCGACGGCGCCAAGCCCCGCGAGGTGCTCGTGCGCAGCCTCGGCGAGATGCCCGGCACCGGCGCGATGTGAGACGAAGAAAAAACGCTGGAGCAGCCCTGTAAGCCGGGTTTTGTGCGCCCCGGTTTCCCGAGGCCGGCGAACATTCGTCTAGGAGCGCCGTTACCGACGCCCTCAACAGCAAGCAACCCGGAAGCCTCGGACGGGCCGCCCGTGTCACCCCTTGCGGAGTGACGCTTCCCTATTGGCTCTTGCACCAGGTGGGGTTTGCCGTGCCGCGGCTGTCACCAGTCGCGCGGTGCGCTCTTACCGCACCGTTTCACCCTTCCCCGCCCTTGCGAGTGGGAGGTCTGTTTTCTGTGGCACTTTCCTGCGGCTTGCGCCGACTGGCCGTTAGCCAGCACCCTGCCCTACGGTGCCCGGACTTTCCTCCCGCCACCCCGTCCTGCAATGGCCGGCGTTCACCCGGGCTGCTCCAGCGCGATCGTTGGTAGCACCCCTGACGGCCGGAATCTGCACACGTGACGTGTCACGCGCGCGTTTCAGAGTGGTTTGACGTCAGAGACCTGCCGCTTCTCTGACACACGTGTCAGCGACGACTCGCGTGCGCCGTCAAAATCACGCTGGAAATCCGCGAGATGGTTCAGTCGTTGAAACTGGCAAGGCTGTTGCTCAAGGACAGCACGCAGCCAGCACCCGGAGGGCCTATGACCACGCCACACACCGCCAAGCCGACCCACCAGAGCCGAAAGAAGCCCCGGGTCGTCAAGACGTTGAGCGCCGCCGTGTGGGCGCAGGTAACCGTGGCGATTCGTCAGCTTGCCCGGCCAACCGCCCACTGAGCGCGGTTGGAAGGGAACTCAGTCTTCGTCGGCGGCGATCTCTTCGTCAGCCTCGACTTCATCTTCATCTTCCGCGACCACCTCAGCGCCCTCGGCCACCTCGACCGGTTCGATGATCTTGGGCGCGGCCGACAAGCGGCTGCGACGACCCTCTGACTTGGTCACCGTGGCCTCCCGCTGGTCCGCCCCGCACTTGGGGCAGATCGGATCGGGCTTCTTCATGTCGTAGAACTTCGTGGTGCACTTGAAGCAGAGAAACTTGGTACCGAAGTCTTTCGCGGGCATGGCTGGGCACAACCCCCTCATCAGGAACCTGAAAACGAGTCGCGCTGCCTAGTGTCGCTGCGATTCCAAGTCAACGATGGCCGCGTTAGGCTATTCGCCGTTACACTCAAAGGGCCGGCTTTCTCCGTGAACGTCTCCTGCACCAACTGCGGTAAGCGCTACGTCCTCTCCGACGACAAGGTCGCGGGGAAGGCGTCTGTCAAAATTCGCTGCAAGCAGTGTCAGAGCCTCATCTCCATTGACGTGGCACAGGCCAGCGCCGGCGGCCAGGTCAGCGGTTCGATGCCTGCGTCCCGCGGCAGCGGAGCCCTCGCGATGGCGGCGGTGCAGCAGCCGGCGCGCAGCCCCTGGGAAGACGAAGCCACCAAGGCGATGCCGGCGCTCGACATGACGACCCAGTGGCACGCCATGATCGGCGGCGTGCAGCAGGGTCCGTTCGACGTGAAGGCGCTGATGGGGAAGGTCGCCGCGGGCGAAGTGACCCTGCGCACGTATCTCTGGAAAGCCGGCATGGGCGACTGGAAGCGCGCCGCCGACGTCTCCGAGGTCAGCGCCATCTTCGCAGGCTCGGGTGGCGCTCCTTCCTCCAGCCCGTCGCAGGCCAACAAGCCCATCACTCGCACCGTGCAGCCGGTCGCGCGCCAGGATGTCGCCGTCGCCAACGAGATGCCGTCGCCTGAAGTGACGCGTCCGCGTGGTGGCAACGTCGCCGACCCGCTCCCTGGGGCTTCGAGCCGCCAGTCTGGCGCGTTCAACATCGAGCCAGCGCCCGCGCCCGCACCGGCGCCTGCGACCAGGTCGGGAGCGTTCAAGGCGCCGCTGCCTGAAGTCGCGACCGAGCCCACCCGGCCCGCGCAGACGGAGCAACCCCTCAACGATCTGTTCGGCGATCTGTCGAACTCGAACCTCGAGCGCGTGCCCAGCGGCGTCAGCGGCGTCCACGAGACGCCCTCGCAGCAATCGGGACAGTCGACGTCCGGCCAGGCCGACATCGATCCGTTCGCGGCGCTCGGCGAGGTCAGCGACAAAGAGCTCCCGCCGCCCGGTGAGGCCACCAAGTTCTTCATCGCGCAGGCCGGCGTCAACAAGCGCAACCCGCCGTGGAAGATCGCCCTCTTCGCCTTCAGCATCGTCGCGCTGCCGACTGCGGTGCTCTACCTCCTGTCGACGTTCAACGTGGTGCAGCTGCCGAAGGTGACGCGCACCAACGAGAACGGCGAAGAGGTGCAGGAGAGCTTCTTCTCGAGTGAAGGTGTCGGCGGCCTCAAGGATCTGCTCACCGGCGACGCCAAGAAGCGAAAAGAAGAAGCCGAGCGTCGCGAGCGTGAGCGGGTCGCTGCTGCAGCCGCTGCCGCGAAGGCCCGCGCCCTGGCCTTGAACACCGGTGGCGCCGGCGTCGAGCCCGACCCCGTCAAGGCGCCCACCAACCCTGGCCTCGCGAACGACTTCGCGCTCCTGGACGATCCCAACAAGAAGAACCGGGGCCCCAAAGATCGCAACAACAACCCCAACGCCATCGCGAGCGCGGGTCTGAAAGACGACGTCGCCGCGAAGGTCGTCTCGGACAACATCAAGACCTTCAACCTCTGCATCGAAGAGGCGCTGCGCCGGAACCCGAACCTGAAGGTGGGCTCCATCACCGTGAAGCTGACGGTCGGCCAGTCGGGAGCCGTCACCGCCGCCACCATCGATCCTGCCCAGCATCAGAACTCCGACTGGGGCGCGTGCATGATCAAGGCGGCCAAGCGCATCGTCTTCCCCGGCTCCGACGGCGAGACGGAAGTTCAGGTTCCGCTCAAGCTCGGCGTGTCGATGTAGCGCGAAGCGGTTGCATCACGGGGCCGCACGTTCCACAGTCCGCCGCCGCATGCACCTCGGTGTCGTCATCGGAACGGTCGTCTGCTCCAAGAGGGTCGCTGGCCTCGAGGGCGCCCGCTTTCTCGTCGTTCAGCCCGTCACGCACACGAAGAAGCCGTATGGCCCGGCTGAGGTCGCGGTCGATCGCGTGTCGGCGAGCCCCGGCTCCCTGGTGATGCTCGAAGGCAGCCGAGAAGCAGCGCTGGCGTGCGACCCGTGGTTCGTGCCGGTCGACAGCGCGATCGTCGGCCTCGTCGACGAGGTGGACACGTGAACCTCTGCCGCGTGCTCGGCACCGTGGTGTGCACCGAGAAGCTCCCCGTCTTCACCGGCCGCAAGCTGCTGGTCGTGCAGCCTGTCGACGAGGCGCTCAAAGAGATCGGCAACTCGTACGTCGCGATGGACAACACGTCGTCTGCTGGAAAAGGCGACCTCGTGCTCGTGCTGGGTGAAGGCAGCGGCGTTCGACAGATCCTCGAGGACAAGACGGCAGCCGTGCGTCACCTCATCGTGGGCGTCGTCGACCAGGTGAGCGTCGGCTGATGCCGTCGCCTCCGCTGCCCCGGCTCCGCGCCGACCTCGTCGCGACCTCGCGCCGCCTGCATCAGATGGGCTGGGTCGCCAACCACGATGGCAATCTGTCGGTGCGCCTCACGGGAGAGCGGTTGCTCATCACGCCGACCGCGGTGTCGAAGCTCGACGTCGACGACGCGATGCTGATCATCGTCGACCTGGACGGCAAGGTGCTCGAGGGCCGCAAGAAGCCCTTCTCGGAGCTCGAGCTGCACCTCGCCGCGTACCGATCGCGCCCCGAGGTCGAGTGCGTCATTCACGCGCACCCGCCGCATGCGACGGCGTTCGGCCTCGTCGGCGTGGAGCTGGGCCCCATCGCGATGCCGGAGATCGTGGTGTCGCTGGGTGATTCGATTCCGACGGTGCCGCGGCTGATGCCGAAGACGCCGGAGCTGGTGAAGGCCGTCGAGGCCGCGGCTGCGAAGGTCGATGCGATGCTGCTCGCGGGGAACGGCGCGCTGACGCTGGGTGCGTCCCTCGAACAGGCGCTGCTGCGCATGGAGCTGGTCGAGCACTACGCGAAGATCCTCTCGATCGCGCGCGGGCTGGGCACGGTGCAGGCGCTGCCGCCGGCGGATGCGAAGAAGTTGCTCGACGCGCGGGCCAAGGCCGGCCTGGGTCCAAAGCCGAAGGCCTGACGGAGGCTCCTTCGCTACAGCGGAGGAATCTCGGACCACTCGTCGTCGCAGATCGTTCCAATCAGCTCGCGACGCCAGCACGCTCCCGACACGCAGACGTCGTCAGCGCCAGGGCAGGCCGTCGGCGGAGCACAGAGGGCGCCAGTGAGCGTCGGCTTGAACACCGCTGCCTGCGACCAGACGAGCGGATCCGTCGAACACCCCATGCCCGAGTGCGAGACGAGGCCGACGTTGGTGCCGACCGCTGGAGGCGTCGTGGTGAGCGAATTGATGTTCGGGCAGCGGCCGCCGTAGACGCTCAAGGTCAGCTCCGGGCGCTCCTGAACGGGCACGGTCGCGGACAGGTGCGAGAAGAAGCCGCGCGCCGTCTCGCTGCAGCGGCAGAACTCGCTCGCCAGCGCCTGGCTGAAGGGAATCGTCTGGGCCTGAAGGAACGTTCGCACATTGGTGATCTCGGTCGTCGCTGCCGGGTCCGTCAGCTGTCGTCCGAACGGCCCCGGCGTGGTGACGACGACGCCGCCATCGGAGCCCGTCGTCCGCACACCACACGTCGTCGGCATCGCGACCGAACGACACGTCTTCCACCAGTCGGGGAGCAGCGGACTCGAGGCCAGACCGAGCCCGAAGTCATCGGAGCAGGTGCTCGCCGAGGCGTGTCTCCAGAAGATCGTGTAGCCGCCCTTCTGCAGCGCCTCGGTGAGGTTGCGTCGGAAGGTCGTCGTCGCGCCGGTCGTCTCGCACTCCGACGCGGAGCAGGCGTAGACCGCGTACGTGTAGATGCGCGGCTGTCTCATCGCCTGGCGCGACGCGAGCGCAGGCTTCGTTCCGCCGCCGAACGGGTACCCACGATACGGCATGTCGGGGATGAGCTGCTCGAGCACGTCGGGCGCGATGGCGTTGGGTCCCTCGTAGACGAGCGTCGCGATGGCGTCGGACGGGCCTGTCGGCGCGACATCGAGGCGACGGAGCAGGCGCACACGCTGGAAGGGCGCTCCGGTCGGGTTGACCCAGCGTGCCTCGAGCGCGGCTCGATTCGACGTGTACGCGACCACCAGCCCCGTCGGCGGTTGCAGCGTCGCGGCGCCTCCGGCAGCGCCACCGGCTGACGATCCTCCAGCGGAGCCTCCCGCCACCGATCCACCTGCGACACCACCTGCCGCGGAGCCTCCAGCGTCACCGCCGGCCGACGATCCTCCGGCGGAGCCACCCGCAGCACCACCTGCGACGGCGCCACCTGCTGAACCTCCAGCTGCACCACCAGCCGAGCCACCCGCAGCTCCACCTGCGACGGCGCCACCCGCTGAGCCTCCAGCCGCACCTCCGGCGACGGCGCCGCCGCCTGCGCCTCCAGCCGCACCACCACTCGCGCCCGAGGCGACGCAGCGCTGCTGCACGCACACCCGGCCATCGGGGCACCGCGAGCACTGCAACCCTGAGCTCCCGCACTCGGTGGTGGCGGTTCCCGGCAGGCACACGTCACCCGCACAACACCCCGATGCACACGTCGACGCGTCACATGGAGGCATCGTCTGACACGACGCCGCGAACAGCATGAAGACGACCACCACAGACGCGCGAGTGAACATGGCGCGCGTTCTATGCACTTGCCGCTCCCAGCGCACCCGGAGCGTGCGTCAGGGCTCGGGCTCTTCGGCGCCCTTGAGCCACGGCAACGGATCGATCGCCTGCCCCTGTTTGCGAATCTCGAAGTACAGGTACGCGCCCTTGAGGCTGCCGGTGTCACCGACCTCGCCGAGCAACTCGCCCTCTTCCACTTCGTTTCCCACCTCGACCTGCATCACGCTCAGGTGTGCGTAGAGCGAGTGGTAGCCCGAGCCGTGGTCGACGATGACCAGGTTGCCGTAGCCCTTGAGCCACCCCGACCACGCCACCGTGCCCGACCCGACGGAGGAGACGGCTGCGCCAGAGGCCGCGCGCAGGTCGATGCCCTTCTGCACCGTCACCGTATTGAACCGAGGGTTCACGACCTTCCCGAAGCCGACCTCGATCAGGCCCTTCACCGGAAACGGCAGCTGGCCTTTGCGCGCGCGAAAACCGGCGTGCTGCGTCGACGGCGCCATGTCGCCCACCATGGTCGCGAGCTCCTTCTCACTGACCTCGAGCTCGGCGATCAGCCGGCTCATGCGGTTCTGTTCGGCGCCGAGCGACGCGAGCAGATCGGAGAATCTCGACAGCCGCGCCTGACCGACGGCCTGCTCCGTACGCAGCGCGCGAAGGTACCGCTCGCCCGTCTGCTCGAGCCGCTCCATGCGCCGTGACACGAGGGCCTGGTAGCGCGTGAGGGTGGTGAGCTGCTCGAGCGCCCGCGCATCGGACGCAACCAGTGTGCCGACGGCGCGCTGGCGCTTGATGAGCGTCGAGAAGTCCTGCGAGGCGAGCAGGAAGCCCAGCGCGTCGCGCTTCTGCAGCCGGTAGAGCATCACCAGCCGGGGCGCCAGGGCGCGTTGCTGTTCACGAACGGCGACCGCGTTCTTCTCGAGGTCGATGGAGAGTTCAGCCCGCTGGCGCTCGAGGCGCTGGCGTTGGCGCTCCAGCGAAGCGACACGCGACGAGGAATCACGAGAGAGCCGCTCGAGGGTGTCGAGCAGGGTCAGCAGCTCCTTCTTCTCGGTGCCCAACGCGTCGAAGGCCTTCCGCTCGGCGTCGAGTCGCTCCTGCAGCTCCGCGCGCTCCTCGGCCACGTCGTCGGGCGACGCAGCGAACGCGATGGAGAGGCAGAGCGCGAGCACCACCGTCACACCCTCAAGAAGCGCCGCACGGCGATGAAGCTGCCCACCAGGCCCAGGGAACACCCGATGCCGACCAGCTCACCAGCCAACCTCGGCCACTGCACGACGAGCCGCCCATCGAGGCGCGCGAAGGCGAGCAGTCCGGTCTGTCCAGACTCGAGCCAACGCACCAGGGCGAAGACCGCGCCGAGGGCCAGGCCAGCGGCCAACAGGCCCTGCAGGAGCCCCTCGAGCAGGAACGGCAGCCGCACGAACCGATCGGTCGCGCCCACCAGCTTCTGAATCTCGATCTCCTCGCGCCTCGCGAAGATCGCCAGCTGCAGCGTGGCCGAGACGACGATGACGGCCGTGAGGAACACGAGCGAGAAGACGACGAGGCTGGCGATCTCCAGGGCTCGAGCAATCAGCGTCAGCCGCTCCAGCGCCTCTTCTCCGTAGTCGACGCCCGTGACGAAGGGCAGCGCGCGGGTCTTTCGGGCCAGCTCGCCGAGCGACACAGCGTCTCGCGCGGCCTTGGGCAGGCGCACCTCGAGGCTCCAGGGCAGCGGGTTGTCGGGGAGCTCGGTGAGGCCCGTCCCATCCTCCCCGAGCTGGGTGGCGAGGCGGCCGAGGGCCTCGGCTGGAGAGACGCGATGCAGCTCGCCCGCTGTACGTTGCGCCAGCGCCTGCTCGAGCTCAGCGACCTGCGCTTCGGGCGCGTCTTCGGCGAGGTACACCGTCATCTCGACCTCACCGCCGAGCGAATCGACCAGCGCGTCGAGCTGCGTGCGGGCGATCCGGGCGACTCCGAAGCCGACCAGCGACAACGACAGGCTCGCGACTGCGATGACGTGCACGAAGGGCGAGCGCACGATGCTGCCCACCGCGGTCCGCACGAAGTAGGCGAGCTTCGCCGGGGCGCTCATGAGATCTGGGACATCAGGCGGGCCGCCTTGGCGCCGCGCTCATCGGCCACGACGGTGCCCTTCTCGAGCCGCAGGGTGCGCTTCTGGTAACGCTCGATGAGCGTCGCATCGTGCGTCGCGACCACGACGGTGGTGCCGCGGGCGTTCACGTCGGCGAGCAGATCCATGATCTCGACGGTGAGCGCCGGGTCGAGGTTGCCGGTGGGCTCGTCGGCGAGCAGGAGCGCGGGATCGTTCACGAGCGCGCGGGCGAGCGAGACGCGCTGTTGTTCTCCACCCGAGAGCTTGAGCGGCGAGACGTCGGCTTTGTGCTCGAGCCCCACGCGCCGGAGCATCTTGAGGCTGCGATCTCTCACCTCGTCGCGAGCGGTGCCCAGCACGTCGAGCGTGAAGCCCACGTTCTCGGCGACGGTGCGCGTCGGCAGCAGCTTGAAGTCCTGAAAGACGACCCCGATGTTGCGGCGCAGAAACGGAATGCCCGACTCCCTCAGTCGAGCGACGTTGCGGCCCGCGAGCAACACCTGCCCGCGGCTGGCGCGCTCGGCGAGGAACATCAGCTTCAAGAGCGTCGACTTGCCGGCGCCAGACGGGCCGGTGAGGAAGACGAACTCGCCCTTCTCGATGTCGAGGTTGATGTCCACCAGCACCGGCGGGTCGCCTGGGTACGCCTTGGTGACGTGGAACATCTGAATCATCGCGGCGCGATCGTACCCGAGAGCGAGGGTGGCCGCGAAAACACATCGGGCGGGCGCTCCATGATGAGGAGGGCCCGCCCGCGGGGTGCCACGACAGCCGAAGTGCTACTTCGAGGCCTTCACGGCGGCCTGCAGCTCCGGCAGGGCCTTGAAGAGGTCTGCCACGAGGCCGTAATCGGCGACCTGGAAGATGGGCGCGTCGCCGTCCTTGTTGATGGCGACGATCGTCTTCGAGCCCTTCATGCCTGCGATGTGCTGGATCGCGCCCGAGATGCCGGCCGCGATGTAGAGCGAAGGGGCAACGACCTTGCCCGTCTGACCGACCTGCAGATCGTTCGGCTGCCAGCCGGCATCGCAGACCGCGCGCGAAGCACCGACTGCAGCGCCGAGCTCGTCCGCGAGCGCGTTCACGTCCTTGAAGTCGCCCTTGGTGCCGCGGCCACCGGCCACGACGATCTTCGCCTCGGTGAGCGCCGGGCGGGCCGACTTCACTTCCTTGAACGAGACGACCTTCTGCAGCGCCTTCGCCGGAGCCGCAGGCGAGAACGCCTTCACTTCGCCAGCGCCCGACTTCTCCGCGAGGGGGAACTCGGTGCTGCGCGCGGTGAAACACTTGATGGGCGTGCCGAGCTTCACCGTGGCGATGACGGCGCCGGCCCACATCGGGCGGGTGAGCTGCAGATCGGCAGCCGAGGTGCCGACGACGCCGAGGATCTCGGACGCCATGGCGGCCTTCAGGCGCGCGGCGATGCGCGGCATCACGTCGCGACCGGCCTGGGTGGCTGCGGCGCCGACGTACTCGGCCTTGATGGCGACGGCGATCTCGGCCACGGCGGGCGCGACGACGTCGGCGGTGAACTGAGCGAGGTGGGCAGCGCTGCCGGCGTGCACGACCTTCACCCCGTACTCCTTCACGGTGTTGGCGAGGGCCGAGGCGTCTTGCGCGAGGACGACGGCGTGCAGCTCTCCGCCCGTCTTGGCGGCGATCTGCTGACCGGCGGTGAGGGCGTTGAGGGTGGCCTTGCGGAGCGAACCGTCAGGCTGGGCTTCGACGACGATGAGAACGTTGGACATGGTGTGAGTTCCTTTTTCAGTCGGGTCGAAGGCAGGTCAGATGACCTTGGCCTCGGTCTTGAGCTTGTCCACCAGCGCGGCGATGTCGGGCACCTTGATGCCGGCCTTGCGGGCGGGCGGGTGCTCCATCTTCGTCACGGTGATCTTCGAGGTGCCGTCGACGCCAAGCGTGGCGGGCGTGTGCTCTTCGATGGGCTTCGACTTCGCCTTCATGATGCCCGGGAGCGACGCGTAGCGCGGCTGGTTGAGGCGCAGGTCGGTGGTGACGACGCACGGCATGGTGCACTCGATCGTCTCGAGTCCACCGTCGACCTCTCGCACCACCGTCAACGTCTTCGCGTCGGCCGAGAGCTTGAGCGCGGGCTGCTTCGACTTCTCCGCCTCGGACTCCATCGACTCTTCCTTCGAGGCGAACGTGGCCTGCGCCCAGCCGAGCCACTCGGCGAGGTACTGGCCGACCTGGTTCTGATCGTCGTCGATGGCCTGCTTGCCGAGGATCGCGAGGTCGGGCTTCTCCTTCTCGATCACCTTCTGCAGGCAGCCGGCGATCGTCATCTGATCGAGCGGGCCGGTGTGGTTGACCCAGATGGCCTTCGTCGCGCCCATCGCCAGCGCGTGGCGGAGCTGCTCGTGCACGTCCTTGGTGCCGACCGAGACGACGACGACCTCGCCGCCGCCGTGCTTGGCGACCAGCCGCAGCGCCTCTTCGACCCCGATCTCATCGAAGGGGTTGATCTTGTACTTGAGGCCTTCGAGGACGATCCCGTTTCCCTGGGCGTTCACCTTGATCTTCGACTCGTAGTCTTCGACCCGCTTGGCGGTGACGAGGATCTTGATTGGCATGCGAGGGCCCTCCAGTGGCCGCGCGCGCATCGCATGACGCGATGCGGCGCTGTTGACTTAGGGGTCAACGAACACTGCGGCAAGGGGAAATGGAGGGCGACGGCGGGCTGAAGAAACAGCCCTGATTAGCTGCCCTTGAGCAGCTCGCGCGCGATCACGAGGCGCTGCACCTGGCTGGTGCCCTCGTAGATCTGAATGAGCTTGGCGTCGCGCATCAGCTTCTCGACCGGGTACTCCTTCGAGTAGCCGTAGCCGCCGAAGATCTGCACCGCGTCGGTGGTGGCCTTCATCGCCATGTCGGCGGCGAAGCGCTTGGCGTAGCTCGAGACGAGCGTGTTGCGCTCACCGGCATCGAGCTTCCACGCGCTCTCGTAGGTCAGCAGCCGGGCTGCGTGAATCTCGCTGGCCATGTCGGCGATCATGAACTGCACGCCCTGGAAGTCGGCGATCGGCTTGCCGAACTGCTGGCGCTGCTTCGCGTAGTCGATGGCGTGCTCCATCGCGGCGCGCGCGTTGCCGACCGCGAACATCGCCGTGAGGGGACGCGAGTTGTCGAGCGTGTTCATCGCGACGATGAAGCCCTCGCCCTCCTGCCCGATGCGGTTCTCGACCGGCACCTTCACGTCTTCGAAGGTGAGCGTGACCGTGTTCGAAGCCCGCTGGCCCATCTTGTTCTCGTGCTTGCCGACGGTGAGGCCCTTGGGCCGCCCCTGAACGATCAGGCACATGATGCCCTTGTGCCGCTTCGCCGGGTCCGTCGTGCAGAAGATCGAAAACTGGTCGGCGAACTCGCCGTTGGTGATCCACTGCTTCTGGCCGTTGAGAATGTAGAAGTCGCCTTCACGCCGGGCGGTGCAGCGCATGCCAGCGACGTCGCTTCCGGCGCCGGGCTCGGTGAGGCCGAAGCTCGCGAGCAGGAACTTCTCAGTGAAGGGCTTGAGGAACTTCTCCTTCTGCTCCTTCGTGCCCGACAGGACGATGGGCAGGAGCGCCAGGTCGTTCGCGATCATCGAGGTCGCCATGCCCGAGCAGCCCCAGGCGAGCTCCTCGGCGATGACGGCCTGCGCGAGGTGCGACAGCTCGATGCCGCCGAACTCCTGCGGAATCGTCATGTTCATCAGGCCGAGCTCCCAGGCCTGCTGGATGATCTCGCGCGGGAACTGAGACGTCTCGTCGAAGTGCGCCGCCTTCGGGCGCATGGCCTCGCGGCCGAACTTGCGAGCAGTGTCCTGCAGGGCCTTGAGGTCGTCGGTCAGGGCGAAGTTCATGCGCACCTCGTAACACACCAACTCCAGAGCGCCGCGACGGTTTGGGCGCGCCGACAGCAGAGCAGCTACACTCTCCGAAGACATTGACTCGGCATCGCGCCGGGCGAGACTCGCGGGCCGCGCAGAGGTCTCGTTTCGAGCGCACCAAGGGAGCAGTTCATGACTCAGCAGAAGTGGTTGGCAGTGGCGTGTCTCGCCGTCGTGACTGCATGCGGCCCCGCGATGGTCGAGCCCGTGCTCGAGGTGACCGCAGCGCCGCGCTCCATTCGCGCTGATGGCCAGACGTCGGTGCTCTCGATCACCGCCACCGACGGAACCGGCAAGCCCGGCACCGGCTCGGTCCGGGTTCGCAGCACGTTCGGCAGCCTCAAAGACGCCGCCACCGTGCAGCTGGCCGCGGGCAAGGGCGAGGTCGACTTCTCGTGCGACGTTCGACTCGACGCCGAGTGCAGGGGCACCGCTCGGCTGACGGCAGAGTGGACGTCGGGCGGCAAGCTGATCGAGACCACCGCCTCCATCACCCTGACGGCTGCGCAGATCGACGCCGGCGTCGACGCAGGCATGCCCGTGGTGGACGCGGGCGCAGGCGACGCGGGCTCGGGCGATGGTGGCTCAGACGACGCCGGCATGGCGGTCGACGCGGGTGACGTGCTTCCCCCGGGGACCTTCGACGGCGGCTTCTACAACCAGTACCGACTCACCATCATCGACATCGAAAAGCCCACGCTGCTCACGGGCGTGAGCGACGAGCTCGACATCACCTTCCAGCTCACGCTCAACACGACCTTCATGAACCCGGTGGCGGGCCGAATGGCGACGCTCACCGTCGACAACGGCGCCTCCTTCAGCGGCACGATGCCGGCGCCGGCCATCACCCGCATGACCGACATGGCAGGCCGCTTCACCGTCACGGTGTACTCAGGCAACGCCTCGCCACGGAGCACGCTCTCGGTCGTCGCCAATGCCGAAGACGCGCGCGCCACGGCGGTGCTCCGCGCCGTCAACATCGCCAGCGCCGAGTGGGTGGATGACACGATGACGCAGAGGACACTCGCGGTCAGCTCGACGGGCATGGGCAACACCACGCCGGTCCTGTTCCGGGTGAAAGACGCCATGGGCATGCCGGTCGAGGGCGTCGACGTCAGCTTCCTCATCGCGCCGAACTCGGCCGCCGGTTGCACGCTGCTCCCGCTCCGAGACCGCACCAACGCGATGGGCATCGCGAGAACGACCCTCTCGTCTGGCGACTCGCAAGGCACCGCCAGCGTCCTCGCGCGCGTGTTCAGCCTGCCCGACACCTTGTCGACGAACTTCAACATCGTGATTGGCCGCGTGAATGAGGGCCGCATGCAGTTGAGCTGCGATCGAACGACCCTCGGGGCACGCCAGGCGGCACAACCCCCTCGAATCGATCAGAGCGCGATCTGCACCGTGTCGCTCGTCGACCGCGGCGGCCGAAACCCTCCATTCGCCCTCAACGTCTCGTGGCTGACCGAGGCCGGCAGTATTCCCCCGATGAGCACCTCGATGCCGGGGGCGACGAGCGTCTCGGCGACGTTCAACACCGGCGGCGCACTGCCGGTGCCCACCACCCCGCTCCCCGCCGTCGGCGGCCCCTTCCCTGCGCCAGCCGAGCCCTCATCGGGCCTCAACAACCCGCGCGACAACTTCGTGGCCATCGTCGCGGCCGTGCAGGGCGAAGAAGAGTTCTGGGACGGCTCGGGCGCCGCCAACGGGATCACCAACGGAAGCTGGGAGCCGGGCGAGTACTGGGTCGACCTCGCCGAGCCCTTCGCCGACAACAACGACAACGGCCGGTGGGATCCCGGCGAGCCCTACATCGACACCGACCGGACCAACTGCGCGACAGGCCTCGTCGAGCCCAAGAACAACCGGTGGGATCCGCCGAACGGCTGTTGGGACCGGGCGACCCAGGTGTGGAAGACGACGCACATCGTGTACTCGGGAGGCCCCGCCGCGGGCTCGGGCGCCGTCGGCACGTTCATCCGTTTCAGCCCGGCGATCCCGTCCTTCATGGCGCCCGACACCGTTCAACAGATCAACATCACCTGGACCGACGAGTGGTTCAACCGCTTCTCGTCCGATGGCGCGAGCGTCTCGGTGACGTCCGTCGCGGGAAGCCGCGGAACGGCGACCATCGCGAACGGCACCATCGCAGGCGAGGACTTCGGGCATCGGCTGGAGTACCTCGCGATTCGCGCGCAGGTGTCCGATGCCGGAACGATCATCGCCGAAGAGGGCCTGTGCGACGAGCAGGAGCCCGACTCTGGGTACCCCGATGTTCGTTGCCTTCGCACCTACCGCTTCCGCGACTGGCGCACCTCGTCGCCAGCGGTCACGATGACCCTCGTGGCCCCGACGCCCCAGACCCCGCTGATGGACGGAGGCGTTCCTCCCGCGACGAACACGACGTGGGAGCTGCGCTCGGCCAACTCACTTCAGTCGGGTCCTTCGGCCTACCAGTTCACCGTCTCGTTCCCCTGAACAGGCGGTGACTGGTCGAAGGCGCAGGCTCAGCGACCGGTCGAGCCGAACCACGCCAGCATGTCGCTGAGCGCTTCGACCGAGACGGGCTTGGGCAGGTATGCGTCCATGCCCGCCGAGAGACAGGCGAGCTCGTCGGCCTTCATCGCGTTGGCGGTGAGCGCGATGATCGGCAGGTGACGGCCCGACGTCTGCTCGTCGGCGCGAATTCGGCGTGTCGCCTCGAGCCCATCGAGCAGTGGCATCTCGACGTCCATGAAGACGAGATCGAACCGGCGGTTCGCGGTGATCTCGAGGGCCGAGCGGCCGTCGCGCACCGTCTCGACGTCGTGCCCCAGCCACGAGAGCATCGCGCCGGTCAGCCGGGCGTTGATCTCATTGTCCTCGGCGAGGAGCACCTTCAGGCGCCGGCCCGTGACCACCGCGCGCCTGGCGATGACGTTCGCGGAGCCGCGCGCGAGCGGCAACCGCGCCTCGAACCGACCGCCCTGCCCTGCCGAATCGACGAGCTGCAGGTCGCCTCCCATCAGCCGGGCGAGCCGACGCGCGATCGACAGGCCGAGGCCGGTTCCCTGCCTCCGCTGACCCGATGCCTGCACGAACGGCTCGAAGATGCTGTCGTGCCAGCCGGGTGGAACGCCGGGGCCCGTGTCGCGAACCGTCAGCACGAAGACGCCGTCGGGTAAGGCGCTCAAGGAGACGGTGACGGCGCCAGTGTCGGTGAACTTGACCGCGTTGCCCACGAGGTTGGTGACGATCTGCCGCACCCGGCCCGCGTCGCCGACGACCGAGCCTTCGCCCTGCGTCGCGATCTCGACCGTCAGCTCGATGCCCTTGGTGGTGGCCTCGGCGTCGAAGCCGCGGGTCACCTGTCGCACCAGCGCGCCCAGGTCGAACGGCGCGAGGTCGAGCTCGAGTCGATCGGCTTCGATCTTCGACAGATCGAGTACCTGGTTCACCAGCGCGAGCAGCGACTCTCCCGCGTTCTCGAGCACGCCGACGTAGTCCTTCACGTCGGCCGGAAGGCTCAGGTTCCGCAGCAACTGCGTGACGAGGATGATGCCGTTGAGCGGCGTGCGGATCTCGTGGCTGACGTTGGCGAGGAACTGACTCTTCGAGCTCGACGCGCTGACGGCCTGCTCCCGGGCCGCGATCAGCTGGCGCTCGGCGCGCTTGAGCTCGGTGACGTCGCGTACGAGCCCGAGAAAGCCTCCCGATTTCATCGGCGAGATGCGGCCCTCGAAGTCTCTGCGGCCAAGGCCGGGCAGCTCGAGCTCGTATTCGTGTCGTTGCGCCTCGCCTGACGCACGGGCGCGCTTCATGGCGGCCAGGGCTGCGTCGCCGATCTGCGGTGGCAGGACCTCGGAGATCGATCGGCCGAGGAACTTCTCTGGCGGCAGGAAGAAGCTGCGCGCGCTGCCCGCCTGGTAGTCGACGAAGCGGCCGTCGGCGTCGAATTGAAAAAGCAGATCGGGAAGGCTCTCGAGTAGCGCCTGGTTCCGGGCTTCCAGCAGCCGCAGCCGGCGCTCACGCTCCTCGAGCTCGGCCGACGCCTGCCGCGCCGCGGTGATGTCGATGAGCAACCCGACGAAGCCCACCACCGCGGCGCCACGGGTGTCGGGCGTCGCGACCAGCCGCATCCACCTGAGGGCGCCTGCGCGATCGTTCACGCGCAGCTCGACGTCGATCGGCACCCCGTGCGCTGCGGCGTCGCGGGCCGCACCATCGAGGAGCGGCTGATCGTCGAGGTGCATCACCGCACGCCAGCCGGCGCCGAGGGCCTGCTCGAGCGACTGGCCCGTCAGCTCGCCCCACCTCGAGTTGATGAAGGTACACCCGAGGCGCGCATCGCTCTCCCACACCGTGACGGGGATTCGCTGCGCGACGGAACGGAAATCGCCCGGGGTCACGGCGTCACCACCACTGGTATTTCTGGCCCGAAGGCGCGGCCCACGACTGCTTGAGGAAGTTCTTCGCCGACACGCTCGCCGAGTGGTGATCGGTGACCAGCGCGAGCAGCCCGAGGTGCGCGATCATGCCCACCAGCACCAGCGCAGGCACGGCGTTGAGGGCACGGAATCGGCTGAAGACCCACGCGGTCGCCGCGAGCACCATCAGGATGATCACCACGCCGGGCGCCGGGTTCGGCACCAGCGCATTGAGCCACGACACCGGCCAGACGCCCTCCTGCACGAGCGGCACGGCGAGCCCGAACAGCGACGTCGAGATGTGGAAGACGCCCTGCGCGTCGGTGTGCTCGAGATCGTTCGGCACGTAGTTCACCTGCGTCACCAACGACATCAGCAGCACCGACGACACGCAGAGCCCGGCGGCGAGCGAGGCGGCAGGTCCCACGCGGGCCGAGAGCCGCTCCAGCGCCAGTCCCACGGGCAACACCAGGAAAGGAATCAGCGGCGTGAGGTGCCGCGGGCCCGTCGTCCACCCCCAGGAGTCGTAGGTGAAGGACGAGGTGAAGTAGGCGTTGGCGATCAGCAGCGCGAGCACCATCACCCACTGCGCGCGCTCCTTCGCCTTCAGCGGCCCGAGCCCGAAGAAGGCGAGCAGCAGGAACGGAGAGAGCGTGAAGAAGCCTCGCAGCGGTGAGAACGCCGAGAGCACGAAGGCGCGCGGGTCGGGGTAGCGGATGCCGAGGAAGCCGCCGAGGTGCCAGCCCTGGTACGCGGCGTCGTTCAGGAACTTGTAGCCGCTCGTCAGCGGGTGCCCGAAGCAGACCTGGTGGTACGCCATGAGCGCGACGAGGAACGGGGCCGCGCCGAGCACGACAAAGGCCACCGCGCGACCGAGCCCAGGCCACTGCTTCCAGCGCGCCGCCACCACGTAGGCCGCCACTCCGACGACGCCGAGCGCGCCCGTGTACTCGGTGAAGACGACGCTCCCTGCGAAGAGGCCGGCGATCAGCCAGCCCCACTCCTTCCAGTCACCACGCTGCACGCGCCACGCGGCGTAGAAGGTGCCGAAGAGGAGCACCGCGGTGAGTTGGTGCGAGAGGAACTGCTCCGAGTAACTGAAGGCCATCGTGCCCAGCGCGTAGACGACCACCAGCGTGTCGGTGGTGGCCTCGCTCAAGAACGCCCGCAGGAACCGGCGCAGGAACACCAGCATCACCAGCGTCGGCGCGACGGTGATGAAGAGGCGCGAGAAGAGCACCTGCGCTGACTCGCTGACCGGCGCCTTGAGGGCTTTGAGCACCGCGTAGATGGGCGCTCCCAGGAACGACAACATCGGCGCTTTCGAGGGGTAGTACCGGGTCTCGATCAGCTGGGCGCCAGGCGGCGGCGGCGCCACGCAGCTGACCAACTGCTCCACCTCTCCGACGCGCACCTTCGCGACGCAGGAGAGATCGCCCACCATGCCGAACTCGCGCAGCGTCTCATTGATGACGACGGTGCCGTGGTCGACGAGGCTGCGGGACTGCCACAGGCGACAGAGCTCGTTCGGGCTGCGGAGCGCCGGGTGGTACGGAAAACAGAAGAGATAGAGGGCGGCGACAAGCCCGTACCCGACCTGCGGCGAAAGCCAGCGCGCCATGCGAGCGGCTCTATCACCTTCCTACCGGAATCAACGCGGCGGAGTAGGGTTCACCCTCAGGCGCTGCTGATGGGCCACCTCGACGAAGAGACCATGCTGCAGTTCACGCTCGGCAACCTGCCGGGTGAGCGCGAGGCCGAGGCGCAAGCGCACCTTGGGGTCTGCGCGGAGTGTCAGCTGCGGCAACAGTCGATCTCCTCCATCGTCTTCTCCAAGACGGTCGCCGGCCCCATCTCAGGCCCGCCGCAGGGCCCCGACACCAGGCCCGATCGTCCGAACGCCGACGGCAGCAGCGCCGCCATCACGCGCGGCATGTCGCTGGGCCACTACGTGCTGCTCGAGAAGCTCGGCGCGGGCGGCATGGGCGAGGTGTTCGCCGCGTTCGACCCCCGACTCGACCGCCGCGTCGCCTTGAAGCTGCTGCGCGCTGGCTCGCTGTCGGCCGAAGAGGGCAAGGCGCGGCTGCTGCGCGAGGCGCAGGCGATGGCGCGGCTGCAGCACCCGAACGTCATCGCGGTGCACGACGTCGGCACCTTCGGCGATCGCGTCTTCATCGCGATGGAGTTCGTCGAAGGCGAGACGCTCGGAGAGTGGCTCCGCGCCGATCACCAGTGGCGGCAGATCGTCGACACGTTCCTCGAGGCGGGGCGCGGGCTCGCGGCTGCGCACTCGGCTGGCCTGGTGCACCGCGACTTCAAGCCCGACAACGTGCTGATCGGGCGTGATGGACGGCCGCGCGTCGTCGACTTCGGGCTCGCGCGACAGAGCACCGCCACGCCTGCTCCCACGGTGCCCATCACGCCTGACGCGCTGATTCCCGACTCGGCGCTCGGCGCACCGCTGACGAGAGACGGCGCGGTGATGGGCACCCCCGGGTACATGGCTCCGGAGCAGATCGCCGGCCTGCCCACCGACGCGCGCTGCGATCAGTTCAGCTTCAGCGTCGCGTTGTACGAAGCGCTCTACGGCAAGCGGCCATTCGGTGGCGCGACGTTGCGCGCGCACGCGAATGAGATCGCACAGGGCCACCTGCTCCCGCCGCCGTCTGGTTCTCCGGTCCCCAGCGAGGTGTACGAGGCGCTCGCGCGAGGGCTCTCCAACGATCCCGCGCAGCGGTGGCCCGACATGGCGGCGCTGCTCAAAGCACTGGAGCCGCGCCAGGGCCTCTCGGTCAGGCTCGTGACGCTGGTCGCGAGCCTCGCCATCCTCGCCATCGCCGTCACCAGCTTCGCGGTGTGGCAGCAGCGGCGACTGCGGGTGTGCGGCGGCAGTGAGAAGCGGCTGACCGGTGTGTGGGACGAGGGCCGAAAGAAAGAGATCCGCGCGGCCTTCCTCGCCACCCGCGCCTCGTACGCCGACGAGCTGTGGCGAAAGGTCGAACGTCTGCTCGACGGGTGGACCCTGGACTGGGTGAACACGAGCCGCGATGCGTGTGAGGCCGCGCACGTGCGGAAGACCGACAGTGAAGAGGTGTACGAGCTTCGACAGGCCTGCCTCGAGGTGCGGCTCGACTACCTGAAGGCGCAGACCAACCTGTTCGCCGGAGCCGATCTCGACGTGCTCACCTCCGCCGCGTCGGCAGCTGCCTCGCTCGAGCCGCCGTCGCAATGCCTCGACGCGCGGGCCGTCAACCGGGCGCGCGACGACCCCAGAGAACGTGAAGCGTCGCAGTCGGTGCGGCGCGTGATGGCAGAGGCACAGGCGCTGTTCGATGCGTCGAAGTACGCGCTCGGCGTCGAGAAGCTGAAGCCCGCCCTGAAGGCTGATGCGTCAGAGGGCGTACAGGCCGAGGCGCTGTTGTTGCTCGAGTACCTGCAACGCCGTGCGGGCCAGACGAAGGAAGCGAACGTCACGTTGCTGACTGCGTCGGAGCACGCAGTGAAGGCGCAGGATCTCGGCGCGCTCGCGACGGCGTTCAGCCGGCTCGCGGTGGCCGAGAACGAAGAAGACATCGCCCGCGCCGACGTGTGGAACAGCCTCGCCCGCGCGGCCGCCTCGAAGGTGCCCGAGGACTGGCAGGTGCTCACCGAACTCTCGATCAACGACGGCATTCTCTCCAACTACCGGAAGAACCACGAGCAGGCGCAGAAGGACTTCGAGCGGGCGCTGGTGCTCCAGGAGCAGCACCTCGGCCCGAACCACCCCGACGTGGCGCAGACGTGGAACATGTTGGGCGTCACGCTCACGAGCCAGAACAAGCTCGATGAGGCGATCGTCTTCTACGAGAAGAGCCTCGCACTGCACCTCGCGCTCGAGGGGCCTGACCACGCGTACACCGCCTCGGCCGAGCACAACCTCGCAGCGACGTTGCGGAGGAAGGGGCAATACGAAGACGCCCTCGCGCACTTCGAGCGGGCGCTCCAGGCACGGAAGAAGGTGCTCGGCGAGGAGCACGTCGAGACGCTCAAGACGATCGAAGGCCTCGCGCGAACGCTCCAGTACGTCGACCGACGCGAGGAGGCGGTGACGCTGCTCAACGGACTGCTGGCCGTGCGAGAGCGCGTGGCCGGACCGAAGTCGAAGGAGGTCGCCTCGACGTGTGAGCTGCTCGCCGAGCTACACGCCGCCGCTGAGAACTGGAACGAATCGCGCGCGGTGGCCGAACGACAGCTGGCGATCGCGATGGAGACGAAGGGCCCTGACGACCCCCTCACGGCGCGGGCGCGCTTCACCCTCGCGACGGCGCACACCGGGCTGGGACGATGGGCCGATTCGCGCGCCAACCTCGACGAGGCGATGCGCATTCGGCGCAAGGTGAACGGGGACGAGTCGGGCGACGTGGCGATCGTACTGCACGCGCTCGGGACGTTGGCCCTCGAGCAGAAGAAGGGCCCGGAAGCGAAGGCGTCCTTCGAGAAGTCGTTGGCGATGCGGGAGAAGCTCGGTGGCGCCACGAATGAGACGCTCGCCGATGGGAAGACGGGCGTGGGCCGCGCGATGCTGCTGATGGACCAGCCCAAGGACGCGGTGCTGCACTTCGAAGAGGTGCTGAAGCTGCTGGGCGACGTGGATGATCGTCGGCGGCTGGCGCGGGCAAAGGTCGATCTCGGCCGGGCGCTGCTGCTGGCCGATCCGACGGCGAAGGAGCGCGCGATGACGCTCCTGAGCGACGGGCTGCCGGGGTTGAGCGCTCGTGAGCGGGAGCGCCTCACGCCGATGCTCGAGAAGGCCGGCCTGCTGGCGCCTGACGCGGGCCTCTGAAACGGCCCTCAGAACAGCTCGTAGCGCGCGCCCACCATCACCTTGTCGTTGCGCGACAGGTACCCGAACGGGCTGAAGCTGGCGCCCTCGTACACCTCTGCAGCCAGCCACACCTTCAGCCCCTCGACGCCCTGCCACGTCACCTTCGGCCCCAGCGCGAAGCTCAACCCGATCGGCTCGAACGCGGCGCGGAGCTCGAGCGCGAGACGATCGTTCCACAGCGTGTAGCTCACGTTCCCGACGAACAGATGGAACCACGCCGTGCGCGCGGCTCCGGCGGCCGTCGACGGCTCGATCAACACCAGCTGCTGGCTCGCCGCGATGTCGGGCACCGCGAGGCCGAAGTAGCTGAGCGCGTAGACGAAGTTCGAATCAGACGCCTGGCTCACTCCAGCGACCCACGACACCGCGCTCTTGTCGATCGGCCGGAACTCGGCGTCGAAGAACGTCTGCCGCGGAGAGAACGTCACGTCGACGTCGACCTGCGTCGGCCCGAGCACCGCCGAGCCCTGCGCCGAAAACAGATGCGTGCGCGCGTACGTGCCGCGAAAGAGCGTCTCGCCGGCCTGAAACCGGTTCAGCACCGACGCCGCGATCGCCTGTGGCACCGGCCGCCCCGCCGCGTTCGCCGACGCGAGCGCCTGCACCTCGGGGTCGACCACCACGCGCGGCATCTTCTCGTTCATCCACACCCACGAGCCGCCGACCTTCACCTTGCCGCTCGACGTCAACCGCAACGCGACGTCACCGAGGAAGGGTGGAGGCCGTCTCGTCTCGAGGAAGCGCTCCTGCGCGAAGTCTTCGACGGAGGGATCGACTCGCCGCGTGTCGAACGACGGCGCCAGGGCCGGCTGCAGCAGCGCCTCGTCCTGACCGAAGATGAAGTACCGGCTCGACTGGAAGAACGGCACGTACGCGGCGAGGTAGTTCACCTGCCCAATCGCTCCCTGCGCACGCACGGCCGGCACCGGAAGCAACGAGTCTTCGAGCTCGCCCGCCACGAAGCTCTCACGCAGATCTCTCGGGTTGAGCGCGTCGGCCGGAGCCAGCGCTGCGTTCGCTCCAAGCGCGATGCGTTGGTTGCCGACCCGCACGTCGACCTTCGGCGAATAGAAGTCGACGTACGCATCGCCCAGGAGCGGCTCGAAGAAGCCTTTGGCGCGATCGAACTCCCGCTGCGTGGCGAGCCGCACCTGCGCGCGCCCCTCGAGCACCACACGCACGCGATCGTTCACCTTCACGTCGACGCCCAGCGAGACCTTCAGCCGGCCCTCGGCGACGTTCTCGGCGAAGGGCACGTTACGGGGCGAGTCGAAGCGCGTGTCGACGCTGGTGTCGGCGCGCACGGAACCGAAGAGCCGAACCGTCGGGCTCGGAGCGCTGACCTCGAACGTCTCGAGGGTGACCGCGACTCCCGCATCGGCGACCTCGACGAGCGGCTCGAAGCCCTCGATGGCCATCATCGGCTCCGGAGCGCCGGCGTCGACGTCAGGCGTACCCGCGTCCACCTGCGAAAGGAGAACGACGAGAAGGGTCGCCGCGGCTGCCACGAACAGGCGCATAGCCCACTCGGGCCCGCGCGTCGTCACGCTCGACCGTCGGCTGCCCCGCTGACAGAGTGACTTCCCCCGTGTCCGACACACCCGAGAACGACACCTTCGTCAGCGGCAAACACCGCATCGTCGGAGGCCGCTACATTCTCGAGAAGCAGCTCGGCGCTGGCGGCATGGGCACCGTCTGGAAGGCCAGCCAGATGGGCGTCGGCAACGTCGTCGCCATCAAGTTCCTGCACGACGCGCTCTCGTCGGATCCCGGCCTCGTCAAACGCTTCGAGCAGGAGGCGAAGGTCTCGCTCGAGGTGACGCACCCCGGCGCGGCCCAACTGCTCGACACCGGGCGAGATCCGAAGACCGGCCAGCTCTACCTCGTCTTCGAGTTCGTCGACGGTGAGGACCTGCGCGCACGCCTCAACACCGAGGGCGCCTTCTCGTTCGACGAAGCCCGCGACATCGCGCTGCGCGTCGGTGAGGTGCTCGCGGCGGCCCACGCGCGCGGCATCGTGCACCGCGACATCAAGCCCGAGAACATCCGGCTGCGGCGCGATCTCGGCGGCACGCACGTGAAGGTGCTCGACTTCGGTATCGCGAAGTTCCGTCCCGAGGCGAACGCGCGGCTCACCGCCGATGGCGCGATCGCCGGCACGCCTGGCTACATGGCGCCGGAGCAGGTGCGCGCCGAAGGCATCGACGGGCGCGCCGACATCTATGCGCTGGGTCTCGTCACCTACGAGATGATGACGGGTCTGCCGGCGTTCACGTCGACGTCTGCGCCGGCGCTCCTCGTCGATCAGATGACGACCCAGGTGCCTGCGCTTTCCGCTCGAGCGCCGGGCCGCGACTTTCCCGAGCTCGACACCATCATCCAGAAGGCCTGCGCGAAGGACCCGGCGCAGCGGTACCAGTCGGCGAAGGAGTTCGTCGCCGCGATGAAGGCGCTCTCCCCTCCTCCGTGGAGCTCTCGCGCCCGCGCGGCCGTGGCTCCGGCCAATCGCGCGACGCCGCTGAACATCCCGCCGCTCCCGCAGGCCACGGTGGTGCAGTCGTCCTCGAAGGCGCCGCTCGTCATCGGCCTGCTCGCGCTGGTTGGCGTGCTCGTCGGCGGTGGGGCGTACGTCGTGTCGCGGCTCGCGAGGCCGGCAGGCCTGTATTGGACGCTCCCGAGGCCCGTCCCCACTGCCGACTGCGCGGGCAGCGACCGCTACACGCCCGAGGTTCGTCAGCTCTCGAACGCCGAACTCGAACGCCGCCTTCAGTCGACTCGCCTCGTGCCGCCGAGCACTGCGCTGCGTCAGGTCGAGCTCCTCAAGGCGAGCGCCAGCGCCTACGACCCTTCGACGCGGGAATGCACGTACCGCATCATGTTGATGGGCTCCGTGGCGACGGAAGAGACGACGCTGCGCGCGACGCCCGAGCTGTGGGGCCACACGCGTGAGGTGAAGGAGCTCGAGCTGTTGTTCCTCGAGATGCCGCTGCTGCAACGATGGAACGTCGCCCAGCGCAAGGACGTGCTCGCGCAGATCGACTCGACCTTCGTCGCGACGCTCACCGAGAAGGAGCCGGGCGATCGCGAACACTGGCGGCGGCAGTATTACGGGGTCGAGCTCACCTGCGAGGCGACCGACGAAGTGCTCGAGCAGCTCAAAGCGAAGCGCCCGAAGGACTGTCTCAACCTGACGCCACGCTGACTCACCCGCGCTCGAGGGCCTGCTCGGTGAAGGCGTCATCGCCGACGGCCGAGTCTTCCAGCTTGAGCACCGTCATCTGCGTCTTCGAGCCGCTCTGCAGGTTCTCCATCACGGCGTCGGCGGCGATGACGCGCTCCTTGAACGCCTTGAGCTTGAGCGTGCGGTAGCGCTTGAAGGGCTTACCGGCCTTGTCCTGGTACTCGACGCGCATCGGCACGTACGTCTGTTTGTCGATGAACAACTTCACCTCACCGTACGCCGACGCCTCATCACCCTTCCCCTTGAGCACGAAGCAGTCGCGGCCTTCGACCTTCTCGTCGGCCAGCTGGGTGACGTCGTCGTCGCGCGCGCCGTTCGAGGCGATGTCGGCGTAGGCGAAGTCGGTGTCCATGAAGGCCTTGCTGCGATCGCTCTTCGCCACCTTCCGCACGCGCTTGAGCTTCGGCAGGTAGAGCGAGACGTCGTCGCCTTCACCCTTCGCGCCCTCGACCGTCAGCACTGCGACGCCCGCGACTCCGGCGGGAGCGGAGAAACGAGCGAGCGCGTGGCTCTTGCCGTTGATCGTGCGGCTCGAGCTCGACAGCTGCTGCTCCTTCACCTTGCCGTCGCTGCTGGTGGTGACGAGCTTGAGCTCGGCGGTCAGCCCCACGAGGTTGAGCGCGCCCTTCTCACGGGACTTGCGGGAGATGTCGGCGGCGGACTCGGCAGCGAGGGCCGGAAGAGAAACGACGAGCGCAGCGAGAGCGAGGAGGCGCATGGAGTGAGCCTTGTACCAGAGGAGACGAGCGACCGACGCGCGCGGTGGGAGCGCCATTCACTCCCCGAAGTACTCGGGCAACGTCTCTTTGAGGCGGCGCTCGGCGTCTTCGAGGCGCTTGTTCGAAGGCTCGAGGGTGCGCGCGGTCTGCAGCTTCAGGAGCGCCCGGCGTGGGTGGCCCAGCGCCAGCTCGCAGCGCGCCTCGGCCTCGAGCGCCTCCGCGTCATCAGGGGCGTACGTCACCGCGTCCTGGGCGGCGGCGCAGGCACGCTCCACTTCCCCAGCCGACAGCCACGCTCTCGACAACAGCACCCGCGCCGGCCCGTTCGATGGGTCGGTCTTCACCGCGACCGACAAGGCCTCTGCCGCCGGCACCGCGTCACCCTGATCCAACAGCGCCTGCCCGAGCCGCGTGAGCACCGGCCCTGAGTTGGGGAAGAGGAGCGCCTCGGCCCGTGACAGCCGCAGCACCTGCCCCTCTTCGAAGCGCACGCCCGCGAGCATCTGCTCGACCACCTGGCCGTAACGCGGGTACGGCGCCGACCACTGGAAGACGAGTTGGTAGACGACGCGCCCTCGCGGCACGAAGAACGCGGCGAGCCTGGTGGCTCCTGACGTCTCGTCGACGACCGCGCGGACCCGCACGCCATCGCGATCGCCGATGCGCACCAGCTCGGTCGACTCGGTGCGCACGCGGGTCACCTCGACGCCCAGCGCCCGGGGCGTGAGCCGCTCCTCGACGAAGCGGTGCGCGGCGGCCATGGCGTCGGCGCCCTCGGCCATCTGAACGGCTTCGGCGGCGAAGCTGGCGCGGCCCAGCCCCGGGAGGCCGTTGTACCAGGCGACTCGTCCCAGCGGCGTCGCCCCCCGGCCCCAGGTCGACGGCACGTGAATCGAGAAGCCGTACACGTCATCGCGCTCGACGCGCGTCGGGGGCAGGAACTCCGCGAACACGAGGTGACCGAAGAAGACGGCCATCAAGATGCCGATCGACGGGAGCGCCCGGAGCGCCGGCTCCCACCACCAGCGCCGCCCTTCCGCCAGCAGCCGCGGACGCATCAGGGAGCCCGCCGCCAGGCCCGCGACCAGACCGCCGCCGTGCGCCCAGTTGTCGACGCCCTGCGAAGTGATGCCGATGAGGAGCAGGCCCAGCGCCGTCGGGATCGCCGCGTCGCCCATCACGCTGCGGTGAAACGCCGACAACGAGCTGCGGTACTTGAGGCCGAACGCCACCACGCCGCCAAGACAACCGAACACCATGCCCGAGGCGCCGATGGTGACCGCCTCGTTCAGGAAGAGCGACGCCGTCATGGTGGCGAGGCCCGAGAAGACGAGCAGCCAGAGGTAGTCGAGCGTTCGGTACGTGTTCTCGAGCATGCCCCCGACGTTGAAGAGCACGAACATGTTGAGGCCCAGGTGCAGGCCGTCGCGGTGCAGCAGGTTCGCGGTGAAGAGCCTCCAGAGCTCTCCGAGATCGAAGATCAGCGGCCCGACCTTCCCGCCGTAGCGGACCATGTCGTCGAGCTCCATCACCCCGCCCTCGGCCGTCGCGAGGAACGCGGCGAGGTTCACCAGGATGACGGCCGAGGTGATGAAGGGGAACCGCGAGAGCGAGAACGCGCGCGAGAAGTAGGCCTTGCGCCCGTCCTGCAGGCGCTGCCAGAGCTCCAGCTCGCACGCGGGCACGAAGCGTTCGCCCGTCACGGCCGGCATGCACACCAGGCTCTGCGGAGACACCTCTCCCCGGGTGATGCGACTCTCGAACTCGCTCAGGTCGAGCTCTTCGTCGCCGACTTCCGTGCGCAGGGTGACCGGGGCCGCCATTCCGGGAACCATCGTACCAACGCCTACCCCGCACCCCGCATCCATGACTCCGTGCAGAATCTCGAAGATGTGTTGGTGCGCGGAACCGTACAGTGGTGCTAGAAGTTCTACCGCGTGCTGAAGCTGATCATCGAAGACGACGAAGGCCGCAAGACCGTCGTCCCTTTCGTACGGGACGAGATCACCATTGGTCGGCAAGAGGGCAACACCATCCGCTTGACCGAGCGGAACGTGTCTCGCCGTCATGCCCGCTTGCTGCGGCAGAGCGTGAATGTCCTCATCGAGGACCTCGGCAGCTACAACGGCATCAAGGTCAACGGCGATCGCATCACCGGCCAGGTCCAGGTGCAGGACGGCGACCTGATTCAGATCGGTGACTACGATCTGGCGATTCAGCGCGAAGAAGAAGCGCGCGCCGCCGCGGCCTCGTCCGCCACCGTGCCGCTCGACCCGTCACGCGCCCCGACCGCCCTCGCCACGGCCACCGTGAAGTTGCCCGACCCGGGCGCCACGATGCCGTCGCTCCCGGTCGTCAACGTCCCCGAGGCCTCGGAAGACGACATTCAAGACGCGCCCGCCGCCGACGAGCCGCCGCGCCACCAGTCGACAGCCGTCATTCGTATCGATCAGGTCGCCGGCAGCCGCCCCCAGCGCACGGTGCAGTCGCTCGACGCGAACGAGGCCCCGCGGCTCGTGGTGCTGAACACCGACTTCGCCGGCCGCGAGTTCCCCTGCACCCGCACCGAGCTGCGCATCGGGCGCACCGACGACAACGACATCGCCATCGATCACCGCTCGCTCTCGCGGACGCACTGCAAGCTGGTGCGCGAAGACTCCGGTGAGTGGAAGATCATCGATCTGCAGTCTGCCAACGGCCTCATGGTGAACGGCGAGCCGTACGCCCAGGTGACGCTGCGCATCGGCGACGTGCTCGAGCTCGGCCACTTGAAGATGAAGTTCGTCGCGGCCGGTGACTCGGTCACCATCAACTCCGGCACCTCGAACGTCACCTCCGAGAGCAGCAAGCCCGCGTCGTCGAAGGGCCCGCTCATCGCCGTGGTGCTCGCGCTCCTCGTCATCGTCATCGGTGGCGGCGGCTACGTGATGATGAAGAGCGGCAGCACGACCGACCCGAAGCCGGTCAAGCCAATCGATCCCGTGGTCGAGCCCATCAAGGTCGTCGAGAACCCGACGGTCGACCCGAAGCCCCCAGACGACCCGCCGAAGTCGAACCAGGTGGACGTCGAGCAGAAGAACGACAAGCTGATCGCCGACGCCGAAGCCTCCATCGCCAGCGGCGACTTGACGACAGCCGAAGCCTACCTGCAGCAGTGCAAGGTCGGCGCGTCGCTGTGCCCGAGGGCGCAGGCGATGCTCGGTCAGCTGTCGAGCGAGAAGGGGTACCTCGCGGCGCTCAATGAGGCGAAGAAGGCGCTCGACAAGGGCGACCTGAAAGGCGCCGGAGTCGCGCTCGACAACGCTCGCCAGACCAAGCTGCTCAGGGCCAGGCTGTCGGAGCTCGATCGCCAGCGAAGCGTCGCCGTCGAGGCGCTGGTGGCGGCCAACGCGAACAAGCCGCCCATCGTGAAGCCGGCGCTGCCCGACCCGAACGTGGCAAACGAAGCGAAGAAGGCCCAGATCGACAAGCTGCTGGCCGACGCGAAGGACGCCAAGAAGAACGGGACCTTCAAGACCGCGGTCGACGCCCTCCTCAAGTGCCTGACCATCGATAGCAAGAACCCCGATTGCACCGTGAGCCTGGCGTCGACCTACGCCACTCGGGGCAGCAAAGAGAACAACGAGGAAGACAACAAGAAGGCCAAGCAGATGTACGAGCAGTTCCTGAAGGTCGCCGCACCCGAAGACAAGCGGCGAGCCCGCGTCGCGGACATTCTCGCCGGTCAGAAGTGAGGGGCACCCGTGCGAGGCTCGCCACAGATCAAGATCCTCGTCGTCGACGACGAACCTGACAACGCGCAGCTCTTCGACGCGCTCCTGACGCGCGAGGGTTACGGCGTCGTCACCCTGTCAGACCCCACGAAGGTGATGCCGATGCTCAAGGAGCACGACTTCCACCTCGTGATCCTCGACGTGATGATGCCCAAGATGAGCGGCACCGAGGTGCTGGAGCAGATCCGCTCCTTCGATGACGACATCGCGGTGATCGTCGCGACGGGCTTCCCGACCGTGGAGTCGGCGGTGGCCAGCCTCAAGAACGCCGCCAGCGACTACGTGCGCAAGCCGGTCGAGCCGCCGGTCTTCATCGAGACCGTCAAGCGTGTCCTCGACAAGAAGGGCATCACCCGCGACCCCGAGGCCGAGCTGCACCGCGGCATCGGCCGCTTCATTCGTGAAGGGCGCACCCGCCAGAACCTGACGCTCAAGCAGCTCGCGCGTCGCACGGGGCTGTCGGTCTCACTGCTGTCGCAGATCGAGCGCGCCGAGTCGTCTGCGTCGATCGCGTCGCTCTATCGAATCGCCTCGGCGCTCCGTGTTCGCATGAGCGAGCTGTTCGCCGACGTCTGACGGCTTCAGCTACTCGCCACGAAACCGGGGCGTGCGCTTCTCCAGGATCGCGAGCCGGCCCTCGGCGGCGTCGGCGCTGTTGAACGAACGTCGACGCACGGCCTGGTAGTCGGCCAGGGCTGCGGACGACACCTCGCCGCGCGAGAGCAACGACAGCCCCTGCTTCAGGCCCGCGACCGCCAGCGGCGCGTTGCCGGCGAGCTCGGTGCAGAGCCGCTCGGCCTCGGCGACCGGCGCGTCCGAGACGGTGTCGACGAGCCCACGGCGCAGGGCTTCGTCGGCCGCGATGCGTCGGCCGGTGAGGAACAGGTACCGCGTCGTCGCGTCGCCGACCTTCGAGCGGAACCGATCGAGGCCGTTGAGCGAGTACACGACGCCGAGCCGGGCGGGCGGCATCGACAGCACGGCCCGCGCGCCGGCGACGCGGAAGTCACACGCGAGGGCGAGCTCACAGGCCGCTCCAAAAGCCGGCCCATCGATGGCGGCGACGCTCGGCGCAGGGTGATGCATGAGGCGATCGAGCACCTCGCTGAGGCGCTCGTCAGGCAGCCGCTCGCCTTCACCGTAGGTCGACAGATCGTTGAGATCCCACCCGGCGCTGAAGATGCCGTCGCCATCGCCCACCACGAGGAAGGCGCGAACACCCGAGGCCTGAGTGACGGCGGCGTCGAGCTGCACGAGCAGGCCTGAGTCGATGGCGTTCTTCCGGCCCGGGTTCGAGAGCGTCAACACCCGCACCCCACCGGCCCGATCTTCGACGCGCAGCGCGGCCGGCACGGCTCAACCCAGGACGATCAGCACGTCGCCTTCGCTGACCGACTGCGCCTCGGCGCAGCGGATCTCTTTGACCACGCCGGGGTCGGTCGCCTCGACGGGCATCTCCATCTTCATCGACTCGAGGATCACCAGGGTGTCACCCGCGTTCACCTGCTGCCCGACCTTGCACTCGATCTTCCACACGGTACCGGTGATGTGTGCAGTCACGTCAGCCATCGTTTGCTCCAGAGAAAATGAAAGGTGGGGTCAGGGCTTCGCGTGGTGTTCGAGGAACTTCGTGTCGAGGCGGCCGGCGACGAAGGCCTCGGCCTCGAGGATGCGCAGGTGCAGCGGCACGTTGTGCTTGATGCCTTCGATGCGGAAGTTCGAGAGCGCTTCTTTCGCGCGGGCGATCGCCTGCGCGCGCGTGTCGCCCGTGATGATCAGCTTGGCGATCATCGGGTCGTAGTTCGGCGTCACCAGGTTGCCTTCGGCGTACCCCGCGTCGAGGCGAACGCCCGGGCCCGTGGGCGGCTGGAACACCTTGAGCGGGCCGGGTGACGGGAAGAACTTCACCGGGTCCTCGGCGTAGATGCGGAACTCGAGCGCGTGGCCCTTTCGGGTGATCTCACCCTGCTGCAGCGTCAACGTCTCGCCGGCCGCGATGCGGAACTGCCAGCCGATGAGATCGACGCCGGTGGTGAGCTCGGTGACCGGGTGCTCGACCTGCAGCCGGGCGTTCATCTCGATGAAGTAGACCTTGCCCTCGGAGTACAGCAGCTCGACCGTGCCGGCGTTGGCGTAGCCGAAGGCCTTCGCGGCTTTCAGGCCAGCGTCGAAGAGCTGCTGGCGCACGTCGGCGTTCTGGCCATCGAGGAAGAGCGGGCTGCCCGCCTCTTCGACCACCTTCTGGTGCCGGCGCTGAATCGAGCACTCGCGCTCGAGAATGTGGAGCGTGTGCCCTTTGAGATCTCCGAGGATCTGCACCTCGAGGTGGCGCGGCGCGGCGAAGTAGCGCTCGAGGTAGACGGTGTCGCGGCTGAAGGCAGCGCGCGCGCGATCGACGCAGGCGCGGAACACCTTCTCGAGCTCGGCGGGCGTGTTGGCGACAGCCATGCCGATGCCGCCTCCGCCACCGGCGGCCTTGCAGAGAATCGGGTAGCCGATGCGCTCGGCTTCGGCGAGCGCGGTCGCGACGTCGGGAATCGTGTCTTTCGAGCCCGGCACGATGGGCACACCGGCTTCAGCGACGAGTCGGCGCGCCTCGCTCTTGTCCTTCATGCGCAGCATCGCCTCGGGCGGCGGGCCGACGAAGGTGATGCCGTTGTCGGCGACGGTCTTCGCGAACTCGGCGTTCTCCGAGATGAAGCCGTAGCCGGGGTGAATCGCCTCGGCCTTGGTCTGCTTCGCCGCATCGAGCAGCGCGGCGACGTTCAGGTAGCTGTCCTTCGCGGGCGCAGGCCCGATGCGCACGGCCTCGTCTGCTTCCTTCACGAACGGCAGCTCGGCATCGGCGTCGGAGTAGACGGCGACGGTCTGCATGCCCATGCCGCGGGCAACGGTGATGATGCGGCGGGCGATCTCTCCACGATTGGCGACGAGGATCTTCTTGAACATGGGCCTCTCGAGCGGGACGCGCACCGTACCACGCGCGATTCCCGTCACTTTGCGAATACCCACGGCCCTGCGGCGTGACAACCGCTTTCCCGTTGCCGTTCGACCGAAAGTGGATCGACGCGGCGACCGCAGGGTATGAGGCGGCCGATGCCGCGCCGTCGCTCCAAGCCCGCTCAGGTGTACTCGCTCGCCGAGGCCCGCCTCGCCCGAAGGCTGACGACCTACCGCGAACGGCTGGAGCGCGTGATCCGCTCCAACCGGCGCGCGATCGGCAAGCTCTACACGTCGGGTTCGCTCTTCACGAAGGCCGGCGCCCGCGCTGGGCGAGATCTGCTGACGGCGCACGAGCACCTGCTCCGCGTCGTCACCCTGCTCGAGCGGTTCGGAAACGTCGGTGACGTGCCCGCGCCGAAGTCGTCGAAAGAGATCGAGGCCGTCTTCACCGAGCTCGACACCCTGCTCGACCGCACCGGAGAGCTGACCGCGCAGACGTCGTTGCTGATGGGCGATCTCAAGCCCGAGCGCTGAGATTCGAGGCGCGATGGCCCTGACGAGTCTTCATCCCGGGCGCCTGCATCGCGTGACGGAGCGGCTCGAGCTCCTCGGCCCGTACGGCGCAGCCCCGGTGTTGGAGCGATACGAGGTCTTCAAACCGTGGACTCCGGTCGACGAGGACTGGCGCGGAGTGCAGGTGCCGATCACGCCCAGCTTCATGGCGCGAGCCTTCTCCTGGCCCCCCACCTCTCTCCAGAGTCCTCATTTCCTGACGTGGGACGACTTCTTCGAGCGCTGCGAACTCGCGGGCACGGTGGTCGCCGACGGGCAGGTCGCTGCGCTCGTCGGCGCCATGCCCGGCTTCGCGCTCGATGGGGAGCTGCTCGACATCGAGGCGAGCTTCAGGAACCGCGACGGCTCCCGCCACCTTCCGCTCGCGCACGCCGTGCTGCTCGGCGAGGTGCTGGCGACCGGCGCGCCCGCGAAGCTCGCGTTCGACCAGGGCGGCCGGACCTTCCATCACGAGTGGACGCTCGAGGCACAGCATGACTGGCCTCAGCCACGTGAGCTCGCCGAACAGCGGGTGTGGTTCTTCCCGATGTCGTCAGGGTGGTGCGCGTTTCAGATGACGTGCGGCTCGCTCATCAGCGGGCTTCAGGCCGAGTCGCGGTGGCTGCTGGCGACGCTCGAGCCTGGACACCAGTCGCGGGGCGAGCTCGAACGGCTGCTGGTGCTGCTCGATCAGGCGATGGGCCGCTGCGGCATCACGCGGTGATGATCACCACCGGTAGCCGGCGTTGAGGCCGACCACCTGCGCGCTGCCCGAGTACGTGCCGATGAAGCCCGGCGCGGTGCTGGCCTGCGGGACGAGAATGACGAACTGGTAGCCAGCGTCGAGGTTGAGCCCGAACTCGAAGCGATAGCCGACGCCTGCACAGAAGCGCACGCGTGAGGCATCGGGCAGATCGGGCGTCAGCGTGTCGGTCGGCGTCGCGGCCTCGTCGTAGACGGCTCCGAGCCGCGCCTGAATGCGGTTCGTGACGTCGTACTCGGCGCCGAGGTGCACCGACATGGTGTCGCGCCACCGCTTCGGCAACGGGTTGTCGAGGTCCTTGTTCTCGAAGTCGATGAACAGCTGGCGGAAGGAGCTCCAGGTGATGACGTTCAGGTCGAGGCCGACGCGCAGTCGTGGCGTCGCCTTGAAGCCGAGCCCGACCGTCGCGACGTCGGGCATCGTGACGCTGGCGATGATGGGTTGATCGGCGAGGCGTGACTGGAACTCCGGCGGCACGTTGCCGAAGTGCGCGCGGCCCGAGAACCGCAAGGGCACGTTGGAGCGCCAGGTGAACCCGAACGTGAGCCGGTCTTCCACGATGGTGCCTTGCACGCCTGCGTTCCAGCCGACGCCCCACGCGTCTCCGCCGAGCGAGACCTTGCCTTCCGAATCGATGAACGGGAGCGCGCGCTCGATGGCGACGGTGCCGCGAAGGATCTGAAGGCCCGCGCCGATCTTGAAGCGCGGGTGAATGCGGTACGCGATGGTCGGGTTGAAGGCGAACGTCTGCACGTTCGACGACAGCGCGCGGCCCCTGCCCTCCCAGCCGTCGGGCCACGTCGCGCCCGCGCCGAAGGGGTTGAAGATGCCGAGCCCGACCGAGAGATCGTCGGTGATGCCCCAGGCGACGTTGAGGTTGATGGGCGTCGAGAGCCGCGTGAGCGTCTGGCTGCTGACGCCCGTCGTGTCGGAGGTGAAGACGACGGCCGGGAGCACGATCGTGAGCCCGGCCTGCACGTCAAAGCCCTTCCGGCCCGCGAGCCCGGCGGGGTTGTAGACGATCGCCGAGGCGTCATCGGTCAGCGCCGTCACCGCGATGCCCATGCCAGCGGCGCGCGCGTGGTGCGTCTCGAGCCTGAAGCCGCTGGCGAACGACGTCGCGGCGATCAGGAGACCGAGGAGGAGTGCGCTTCGCGTCATGGCGCCACCGGAGCGTTCGCAGGCGTCATGCCGGTCGAGAGGAATTGCGCGAGCTGCGACTGAGCCACGAACGTCGCGCAGGTGCTGGCGTTGAACGACATCGTCGTCGCGTCGCACTCGGGGTTGATGTCAGGCGAGCCGGGAGGCCCTCCAGGGTTGAGCAGGAAGCCGTGCCGCGCGGCCGCCGGCCACGTCGCGGGGAATCGTCCGGAAGTCGCGGTGCCACTGTGCGAGGCGAACTGGAACCACGACAGCCGCGACGCGTTCGACGACTGAAGCCCCGCGCGGAGCAGCTTCGTCGTTCCGCTGTTCGGCCAGGCCGTGTCGCCTTCGATCGACGAGACGAAGACGCGGCGGTTGGCGTTGGTGGAGTCGAGCGCGGCGCGAATCAGGTTCTGAGGATCGGCGGGGTCGAGGATGGTCCTCGCGAGCACGAGGAAGGCGTCGAAGCTGGCCGTGCCAGGGCTGGAGCCAACGCCTGCGAGCAACACCGTGCGCTGGGCGGCGAAGGCAGGCGACGTCAGCACCGCCTCGAGCGGGTCCACGCCAGGAACGTTGAGCGCGACGCGCGACGGCGCTGAATTCGCAGCCGCAAACACAGCTCCAGTGAATGAGCCGACACTCTGCCCGACGACGTGCACCTGCGTGGCGTCGAGCGTCCCGCTCGGAAGGGATGCATTCAGCGAGCGCGGCCCGGTCGCGGTCAGCACCCGGAGCACCTGCGCGAGATCAGCCGAGCCTGCGTGGCGCAGGTTGTCTCGTGTGGCGAAGAGGTTCGAGGCGTCGACGAACCGGTTCCCGCTGATGGCCGGAGTTCCGTACAGGGCGAACGTGGGAGCGCTCCTCACGAACGAACCACCTTCGCAGCGACCCGTGGCCGTGAGGCACCGACCCTGGCCGAGCGTGAAGCAGTCAGCCGGGGCCGCGGCGCATTGGCTGGCGTTAGTCGGAACGCGGGCGAAACATCGACCCGTCGTCGCGCTGCACTCCTGATTCACGGAATCGGCGCACGCCGTATCTGGACTCGCGAGACCTCGACAGTCGGAGCGGTCACCATGAAACGGCGCATCGATCGCGATCGTCGCGACGCCTGACCCCGCGAACGCGTCGGCGACGAAGAGCACGTCAGCGCGTGATCGGCCGAGGCCATGGTTGAAGATGACGACCGGAAATCCAGCCGGCGGCACCGGCCCTGTCGGCAGCGTCACCGTGAAGAGCGCGAGGCGGGTCTGCCACTGCGACGGGTCGGAGTTGAAGGTCCCACCCGGGCCGGTCAGCACGTGCGGAAGGGTCAGCTCTCCTTCGAAGAGGCTCCCGATCGCTGCGTTCCTGACGCCCGCGGCGATCAACGTGGGCCGGGTCACCGCGGTGGTGTCGACCAGCCACTCGACGGTCGTCGGCAGCGTCGACGCGTTGACGCCCGCGGTGATCGAGCGAAGCGGCGCCGTCACGCTCTGCGTCGTGAAACAGAACCCGAGCGCCACAGCGCTGCGCGGACGACCGGCCGCCTCCAGCCGATCGAGACAGCCACGGAACCGGCGACGCACGGGCTCCAACTGGGCCGCCTGGGTGTTCGACACGACGGGAATCGTGCTGGCACCCGTCGCGTCGACGAGCGCGTTTCTCGAACGAACGAGCGCGAAGGTCGGTGACGCCATGACGGCGCGATTTCGAACGTCGCGGGTGTCGGTGGTGACGAACGCTCCGTATCGGCTGGCCTCGTCGAGCGGCAGCTGCGGCACCCACTGCAGTTGTTCCGGCTGATCGATCACGCCAGCGTCGTTCGTCGAGGACGCGCAGTTGAGGCAGACGCGAACCGAGGGCAGTCGTGCGCCACCATCGGCGAGCGTGTTGGGAATTCCATCGAGCCTGATCAACCCTGCTCCAGTGCCCAGCGAGCCCGCGTCGATCGAGCCGACGTCGAGCGCAGCGAGCAGCGTCGAGTTCTCACTCACGATCGGTGCAGTCGTCGAGAAGCCGTCGAGCGTGTTGAGGCCACCGATGAGCTGCGCCTGGGCAGCGCTCGCGCCCACGGGAATCGGGAGCGACAGCCGAACGCCCGGCACCGCATCATCTCCGGGCGCACCGCCATCGGGCAGCACGGCGAGCTGCGTTCCGCCATCGACCAGCGTGTTGCCGCGCAGCAGCTGGTTGTTCGGGAACGGCACGACGTTCAGGCTGAGATCGAAGGTGAGTTCGGGCTGATCGACGGTCCGAAACACCCACAGCCCCGCGATGTCCTCTCGCAAGATGCCGGTCGACTCGAGTGAATCGAAGACCGGCTTCAGTGAACGCCGCACCGACTCGAGGCCGATGGCCTGCGCGTCGCTCAGCAGCGTCACCGAGCGGCACGCCGGACCGACCGCTCGGCACTGCGCGTCGACGAGCGAGTTCGAGAGCCGGGCGAACGAGAACGCCTGCGACGCGACCAGCGGCTTACCGGTGAGCGACCGAATGCCTGCGGGTCCACCCAGCACCACCACGGCGATCGAGCGGCCCTTGCCCCAGCTTCCGTTGGGCGGCGCGACGCTGAACCGGCTCGTCGTGGCATCGAACGAGATGACCGGAGCGCCGACCAGCGCTGGCCCGGAGAGCACCTGCACGCGCACGGTGTTGGCGTTCACGCTGGTGGGATCGACGGCGCCGTCGACTTCTCCCGTGGCGATCGACGCGACGGGGAAGCCGTTCAAGGTGTTCAGGTAGTCGGTGATGAACTCGGCGTACGCCGGTGACGCTCCGGGCGGCACGGGAGCGCTCACGCGGCCCGTCGCGGGGTTGATCACGAGATCGGTCGGCGTCGGCACCCGCGGCGGCGTGGCAGAGGGGTCGAACACCAGCTCAGGCTGATCGATCGTCGAGAACACCCACGCGCCCGCGACGTCGTGCCTGCGAACGCCCTCTCCTTCGAGTCGATCGAGCAGCGGCTTGTACGTCCGGCGCAGGCTCTCGAGCGCGATCGCCTGGTTGGTGCTGATCGGCGCGGCCTTCACGAACGAGTTGCACGACGGCCCGAGCACCTCACAGTCGACCAGCGGCGCCGCGCTGCGCACGAGCGCCCAGACCTGACTGCCGACGAGTCGTTTCCCTCCAACGCCCTTCACGCCCGAGTCGCCACCGAGCACCACGACGCCGATCGTCTTCGCGCCGCCCCATGAGCCGCCCGCCGGCGTGAGCACCAGGCGCTTCAGCTGCGAGCTCCACGTGACCGTCGGTGGCGCTGCCAACGGAGCACCCGCGAGGGAGATGACACGCACGCTCCGCTCGGTGATCGTCGAGAGATCGATGGGCTGCTGCGCGATGTCGACGCCGGCGCTGGTCGTCGCGGGAAACCCGTTGAGGGTGTTGAGCCAGGTGCGCGTCCACTCCTGGGCCGCTGGCGATGACGCGGGATCGATCGACGAAGCGACCAGGCCCTGCTTGATGGCGAGGTTGTTCGGCGAGGGCACGCGCGGCGGAGACGCCGACGGATCGAAGACGAACGACGCCGAGTCGTCGATGCGGAAGGTCCACAGGAGCGCGAGCTCGCTGCGCGGAATGCCGCTGGTGACGAGGAAGTCGATCGCCGGCTTGTACTTGCGGCGCAGCGTCTCGAGGCGCCTGGCGGTCGCGACCTGATCGGCCACGCGGCGCGCGGGGTCCTCCACGATCGACGACGGGACGATCTCGGTAGTCGGCCTGCACGCGCTCGAGGCGAGATCGTCATTCGGGCAGTCGATCAGCTCGCCTTCGTTGCGAATGAACGACCACGTCGCGCTGCCGACACATGCGAGCCCCGACTTTGCGCGCACGCCGTTGACGCCTCCGATGATCGCGACCGCGTAGCGATGACCCGGAATCCACCCTCCCACCGGCGGAGCGATGGCCACCTGCCCCGGCGCCACCACGTTCGTCGAGTCCGAGGTCACGCGGGTCACCTCGACCGTGGCGTTGTTCGCGCTGAGGTCGAAGACGCGCACGGTGGCAGGAGTCACCGTCGCCGGGTCGAGCGCGTGCGTGAAGGTGACCGACGCACCGGCCGCAGCGGGGAAGCCGTTGAGCGTGTTGAGCCAGCCGTAGAACCACGTGTCGGCGGCGCTCGCGTCGATGGGGACAGGAACACTCAACAGCCCGGTCGTCGGGTGCGTCGCGAGATCGTTCGGTGACGGAACGACCGGAATCGCCGCCGACGGGTCGAACCGCGCGACGACGAACTCACCCGGAGGCGTGTTGGGAATCTCGGGCGCGCAGCCGACCGCGACCACCACGAGTGCAGCGAGCAGACGCTTCACGAAGACCCCCAGAGATCGGGTGATGAGCCGTTGGCTTGTAGGCCCGTCACCATTGGCGAGCCGACGAAAAGTGACTACGTGACGCGTCATGAAGGTCATCGCCGTCTACGCAGCCATGTACGGGAAGGCGTTCACCAACGCGTTGGCGGCGATCGCGAAGAACCCGTGGACGCTGTTGTTGCCGATGGGCCTGGCTGTCACGTGGACCGTGCTGGGCATGCTCCTCGGCTCGATGCTCGACCCGTTCACCGGCGGCATGCTCATCAGCCTCGCGTACAGCGCCGCGCTCAGCATCTATTGCTTCTTCCTCGGCGGCCTCGTCGCGAACCAGAAGGTCGGGCTCGATCAGCTCCGCACCAGCATCGGTGCCTACTTCTGGTCGTGGATCAGCATCTTCTTCGTGCTGTGGGTGGTCGGGCTCGTGCTCGGGCCGGTGTTCAAGGCGAACCCTGATCTCGCGCTGCCCTACAGCCTCATTCAACTCATCGCGCTCAACACGGTGCCCGAGACGATTTACCAGAAGGGCACTCGCGGCGGCATCGAGACGATCCAGCGAAGCTTCGGCTTTCTCCAGGAGAACTGGATCGAGTGGTTCATTCCCAACGGCCTGGTGCTCGGTGGCGTCTTCGCCGCGTCGGTGTTCGGCGCGGTGCTGATGGTGTTCGGAACGGTCGGGGCGATCGTCAGCGGGCTGGTCGTCGGAGTGCTGCTCCACGTCTACGCGGTGTTCCGCGGCTTCCTCTACGAAGCCCTCGACGGCTCGACACACCGGCAGCGCATGTATCGCGCGCGCTTCGGTGGCTAGTCTTCGCTCTCGAGCAGATTGAAGTCGGGAATGTTCTCTTGCATGTACTTGCGCATGCGGCCGATGAGCGCGGCCTCGATCTGACGCGCGCGCTCTCGTGACACGCCGTACTGCGTGCCGATGTCCTGCAACGTCATCGGCTCGTCGGCGATGAGGCGCTTCTCGAAGATGAAGCGCTCCTTGTCGTTCAGGTTCTTCGAGAAGTCGCCGAGCTTCTCCTTGAACATCGCGCGCAGCTCGGCGTTCGCGAGCGTCTCGTCGGCGCCGACCGCGTTCGCCGAGAGCAGGCGATCGCCACGGGTCTCACGATCGTCGTCCACGCTCAGCGGAGCGTCGATGCTCACCTCGTCGTTCCCGAGGCGCTGATCCATCTCGACGACGTCCTGCTCGGTGACGTTGAGGCGCTCGGCGAGGAGCTTGGGCGTGACCTCGACGCCCTGCTTGCTCAGCCGCTCCTGTTCCTGGCGCAACTTGAAGAAGAGTTTCCGCTGGGCCTCCGTCGTGCCCAGCTTCACCATCTTCCAGTTGTCCATGATGTAGCGAAGGATGTACGCGCGAATCCACCAGGCCGCGTAGCTGGCGAGCTTCACGCCGCGCTCGGGGTCGAACTTCTTCACCGCCTGCATCAGCCCGATGTTTCCCTCTTGCACGAGGTCGAGCAGCGACAGCGGGTTGCGGTGGTACTCGTGGGCGAGCTTCACCACGAGGCGCAGGTTCGAGGCGACCAGGGTGTAGGCGGCGCGAACGTCGCCCGTGTCCCGAAACTTCCTCGAGAGCTCGACCTCCTGCTCGCGGGTCAGCAGCGGGTGCTTCGTCACCTCGGCCATGTACGCCGAGAGCGGGTCGCCCTTCGCCAACCGGGTGCGCGCGAACTTCGCGGGCACGGCCTCGACGTCGACCTCTTCGGCCACCAGCTCCTTGGTGTCGGGCTCGCCGACCTCGGGCTCTGCGGGCTCGGCGGCGGCGTCGGTGTCTTCCTCGTCGGCCTCTTTCGCTGCGACGGGCTTCGCTTCGACGACGTCAGCGGTGCGGGTGCGCTTCGGGCGCGGCGGCGCGGGCGCGTCTTCGACGATCTCGGCGTCGACGACCTCGGCGTCTTTCCGCTCCTCGAGATCGGACTTCTTCTTCCGCGCGGCCATGGCCCATGGATTAGCGCATCGCGCGTCTTTCGCCACGGTGACCGACACGACATGACGTTCGGGGGGGTGTTGACGCTTCGAGCCCGCACCGATGAACTCGCTGCAATGACGGCTGCTTGCGCGACGCATGAAGGAGCCGACGCCGTCATCACCTGCAAACGCTGCGGTGGCTTCATGTGCGAAGCCTGCACCCTGCACCGCACCGAAGACCGCTGCATCACCTGCCGGCCCAGGCGCACCCGGGAAGAGCGAGACGAGCGGCGACGCAACGCCGTCAAACGATCGGCGTGGATGGAATGCGAAGCCTGTGGCTACCTCGGACCTCGCTTCGAGCGGGCTGCTCTCCCTTCTCTCGGAGAGCTGGTGATCCTCGCCGCCATGCTAGTCACGGTTGGTTTCGCCAGCGTCGCGGTCGGCACCGGGCTCGCCGTGGTGTTCGCGCTGGTGGCGTTCAGGAGCTCGCGCCACCTGTCATGCCCTCGGTGCGGAACCACCGACGCCCTCTGGCCAGCCACCGAACAGGCAGGGCTCCCGATCGACCCGGCCTTCGTCGCGGCGACCAGCGCCAACGACGCAGCCCTTCGGCGCCAACGCCGCACCAGATTGTTCGTGGTTGCGCTCGCGGCGGTCCTCGGCGCCCTCATGTTCTTCGCGCGCGCCGGCTGGCTGCAGACGGCGGGCTGAGGCCATGTCCGTCATTGCCCAACCCCCTCGTGGGGGCTACACGTGCCCGCGAAATGACCGGAACGTCTTCTGAAGTGATGCCCACAGGCTCATCGGAGCGCCCGCAGGAGTACCTCGCGGACGTCAGCTTCGATGACCTGGGCCTCTCCCCTGAGCTGCGCCGCGCGATCGCCGATCGCGGCTACACCCACCCCACCCCCGTCCAGGCCAAGGCGTACGCGCCCGCGAGACAGGGCAAGGATCTCATCGTTCGGTCGAAGACGGGCACGGGCAAGACCGCCGCGTTCGGCCTTCCGCTCATCGATCAGATCCCCATGGGCACGCGTGAAGTGAAGGCGCTCATCATGTGCCCCACGCGCGAGCTGGCGATCCAGGTGGCGCAGGAACTCGCCTCACTCGCCAAGTACCGCGACGTGCAGGTGATGAGCATCTACGGCGGCGCCTCGATGAAGGAGCAGGAAGACGCGCTCAAAGCGGGCGCGTCGATCGTCGTGGGAACGCCGGGCCGCGTGTTCGATCACATTCGCCGCGGCAACCTGAAGCTCGGCGCCTGCCAGCACGCGGTGCTCGACGAAGCCGACGAGATGCTGAACCAGGGATTCTACGAGGAAGTCACCCGCATCCTCGACTGTCTGCCCAAGACGCGGCAGGTGCTGCTCTTCTCGGCGACGGTGCCCGAAGACATTCAGCGCCTCATCAAGCGCTACACGAAAGACCCTGAGACCCTCCTGCTCTCGGGCGATGTCTTCACGGTCGATCACATCCAGCACGTTCGCTACGAGCTCAGCGACGCGTACCCGAAGCCGCGCAACCTGCTCTACATGCTGGAGATCGAAGACCCGCAGAACGCGATCGTCTTCTGCAACACGCGCGACGACACCGAGCTGGTGACCGCGGTGCTCAACCGCAACGGCTTCGACGCCGAGCTGCTCAACGGTGACCTGCCGCAGAAGGAACGCGAGCGCGTCATGAACCGCATCAAGCGGGGCGAGGTCGCCTTCATGGTGGCCACCGACATTGCCGCGCGCGGCATCGACATCTCGGACCTCGGGCACGTCATCAACTACTCGCTGCCCGAAGACGCCGCCGTCTACCTGCACCGCGTCGGCCGCACGGGCCGCATCGGCAAGAAGGGCGTGGCCCTCAACATCACCTCAGGTCGCGAGCTCGCGACGCTGACCACGCTCGAGAAGAAATACAACGTCACCTTCGAGAAACGCATGATGCCCACTGCCGAAGTCGCCAACCAGATGTTCACCGATCGCCACGTTCGAGAGCTCAAAGAGGCCGCAGCCGGCTCGATCTACGACGGCTACCTGCAGCTGGCGACCAGCATCAAGCAGCGCCCGGACGCCGACGATCTCGTCGCCTACCTGCTGAAGAACTTCTTCGTGCACCGCCGCATGGAGAAGGTGCAGGCCACCACTGGCGTCGAGGGTGAGACGCCCGTCGAGGCCGCTCCGCCGCCGCCGCGTCGCGAGCGTGAACGTGAGAGCCGTGGTGGAGAGCGTGGTGGCCGCGGCCGTGACGCCGGACGTGGCGGCCCCCGTGACCGTGACGACCGCAAGCGCCCCTTCCGCGACGACAGCCCGACGGCTCCGTCTGGCGTGCCTGCAGTCGACGCGGCTGGAGCGACGATCCCCGACGCGGCGACCGAGCCCCGCCGTGAGCGCCGCCCGGCAGCGTCGTCTGACCGTGAGATGTTCGAGAAGATGCAGCGCAGCGCCGCCAACGACGCCGCGACGCCCGCCGGAGGGACGACGGGAACGGCGCCAGCCCAGGCCGTGCAGCGCCAGGCCCCTGCGCGTCAGAAGCTGTCCGACCGCGAGCTCTTCGAGCGCCTGCAGCGCGGAGAGCCCCTGCCTCCCATTGACGATCCAACGGGTGGCGGTGGAGACGCTGGCGCAGCCCCCGCACGTGAAGAGCGCCCTCGGCGTGAACGTGGCGAGCGCAGTGGCCGGAGTGAGGGTGGTCGTGGCGAGCGCCGCCCACGTGAGCCGCGCGAAGAGACGCCGGTCGAGGCTGGCCACGCCCGCCTCTGGCTCAACCTCGGCAAGCTCGATGGCGTCGACGAGGGTGGCGTGTCGTCGGCCCTCGAGGCGCTTGGCGCTCCGTCGGGCAAGGTGAAGAAGACCGAGCTGCGCGGCAGCTACTCGTACATCCACGTGGCCGACGGCGACGTGGGCGCGTTCGAGGCGCTGGTGGGCAAGCTGCACGGTGAGAAGGCCATCAAGGTCGAGCGCGCTCGCGAACGCACCTGAGCCTTCCGTTTCATCGCAGTGACGATTGAGGTCCCCGACGCAGCGAGGGCTGCACGGGGGGCCAGAGCCATCACCTGCGGCGTTCTCGGCGCTCCGACGAGCCAGCGGAGTGATCCGGCCGGCTGCCGAGTCGACCTCGCGCGAGAGGCGTCTCGTTCGAGGCGAAGCGGCGCTCCACGATCATGCGAGCCCGGAGCCCATCACTGTCGGCCGGACCAGACGCGAACCAGGCTCAGTCGTCGTCAGCCTTCACGTTCAGGCGCTGGAGTTCATCAGCCCACGCCTCGTTCAGACACGTGAACGTCACGGTTCCCTTGTTCAGGCTCACGTCGATGCGCGCAGGCCACAGGAATTGGACGAGCAGCACGACGGGCATCGCTCCGACGAAGGCTCCGGCGACCCAGAAGAACTGAAAGGTCGGCCTCAGGGCCTCTGCCGTCCGGAAGGTGTGCAGAAGCCAGCCCGGGAGCAGCTCCTGGGCCACGAGGGCTCCCGCCGTGCCGAAGGCCACCACGAGCACGCGCCTCACCAGGAGCCCGATGAAGACCTTCGTGCGGCACGGCCCGCAGACCGGCACGTGAACCGAATCCCACGGGCGGTACTCGAAGAGCCGCACTTCGCTGGTCGCCCGTTCGCCACACGCCGCGCACGACGAAGGGAACCTGAGGCCTCTGCGCGGGAGCTGGACCTCCACGCTCATGGCGTCCTGCTCCGCGATGGAACGACCGTGAGCGGCGGGCTCAGACGGTCGGCTGCGCTTCGCCCGACACCGTCTCGCTGGCCTGACGGCGCTTGTTGAAGTCGAACATGCTCGTCACGCCGACGTAGAGGTAGCCGAACATGAACAGGAACAGGTACGGCATCGACGCGTAGATGTCGTGGTCGAACGCGTACCAGATGGCGCCTGCGAAGTAGGCCGCGAAGCCCAGCTCGACGTACGGCACCCACGAGCGACGGCCCTTGTAGGCCTTCTGCACCTTCTGAACCTTGTTCCCCTCGGAGCCCGTCTTCGGAGTGCGAGCGAACTCGCTCTCGTGATGCAGCAGGGCCTCGATGACGGCGCGCGATTGGTTGATCGACAGGCCGATGCCCAGGCTCATCAGGAACGGGAGGTACTTGATGCGGTCCCACCAGCCCAGGCCGAGCTCTCGCACCGTGGCGATGTAGAAGAAGCTCACCGAGGCCGTCGCCGCGAGGAACACCGGCAGGTCAAGGAAGAGCGTCTGGTACATGCCGTGCTGGAAGCGCACCACCATCGACATCGGCATCATGACGGCCAGGAGCACCATCAGCGGGTACGCGATGTTGTTCGAGAGGTGAAACCAGGCCTCGCGCTTGACGTGGAATGGCAGCGTCTTCGAGGAGAGGATCGTCGGCAGCAGCTTGCGCGCCGTCTGAATCGAGCCCTTGGCCCAGCGGTGCTGCTGGCCCTTGAAGGCGTTCATGTCGACCGGCACTTCTGCGGGCGAGATGATGTCGGGCAGGAACATGAACTGCCAGCCCTTGAGCTGGGCGCGGTACGAGAGATCGAGATCTTCCGTCAGCGTGTCGTGCTGCCAGCCGCCTGCGTCGACGATGGTCGCGCGGCGCCAGACGCCTGCGGTGCCGTTGAAGTTGAAGAAGCAGCCCGAGCGGTTGCGCGCGGTGTGCTCGATGATGAAATGACCGTCGAGCAGAATGCTCTGCGCCTGCGTGAGCAGCGAGAACTCGCGGTTCAGGTGGCCCCAGCGCACCTGCACCATGCCGACCTTGTCGTCGACGAAGAACGGGACGGTGCGCTTGAGGAAGTCGACGCCCGGAACGAAGTCGGCGTCGAACACGGCGACGTACTCGCCCTTCGCCAGGTGCAGCCCGTTCTCGAGCGCGCCGGCCTTGAAGCCCTTCCGGTTGGTGCGGTGGATGTAGACGATGTCGACGCCCTGCGCCTTCCACTTCTCGACGACGGCGCGCGCGAGCGAGCACGTCTCGTCAGTGGAGTCGTCGAGCACCTGCACCTCGAACCGATCGCGCGGATAGTCGACGTGGCACACGGCATCGACCAGCCGCTGCACGACGTACATCTCGTTGAAGATGGGCAGCTGCACGGTGACGCGCGGCCACTCCGTCAGCTCGCCCTTCGGCGTGGGGAGCTGGAACTTGTGGCGGTAGTACAGGTACGCCATTCGGTAGCGATGCGAGCCATACGTCGACAGCACGGCCAGCACGCCGAAGTAGACGCAGAGGAAGACGATTTCGGCGATACTCATCGCGCTCACAGCCTCGCAACCGCCCGGAATAACAGAGAAACCCCCTCCCGGGCTCAAGGACGACCCGTTCTAGGGATCTTGGCCCCCCGTGTCAAAGCGTTCGTTTCGACCGAGTCAGATCAATCAGAAGTGCGGACACCGGCGTCGCGCCACTGCTCGATCACCGCGTGGAGCGTCGGCGACACGAGGCCAGCGTCGAGATACGCCGACTCGACCGCGAGCGCGCGACGAACGGGGTCGACGCCGAGCCGTGCCTTCAACTTCTCCAGGCACGAGGGGCACGGCTCGATCGGCATCGCATCGGACTCGGCCTGCGAGTTGGCGCCGTTCATCGCGCACTCGAACGCGACGCAGTGCTGCAGCCCCATCATGTGGCCGAGCTCGTGCGCTGCCGTGGCCATGGTGCGCGAGAGCACGAGGTTCGGCTCGGTCGAGAGGTCGCCGTGGCGCGCGAGGCTCATCACGCCAACCCGCTCGCCGTAGCGGGCTTCGCCGAACACGAAGTTCCATTGCGCGTCTGGGTAGAGATCGATCGCGGTCACCGCCATCACGCCGGCTGCGTCGTCGGGTCGCAGCGGGAGCAAGGCGTCGAGGATCGGCTGGGTCTGCCACTGCGTGCCGAAGGTGCGCTCGCGGCGACTGGAGGGCGGCACGATCGACTCCGGCAGCGCGGGCAGCAGCTTCACCTCGGTCTGGTACCAGTCGACGAGCAGGGCGCGCGTGCGCTCCAGGAGCGCTTCCTGCGCCTCCGACAGGGGGCCGACGGCGACGAGGTAGAGCGTCCGCCCGCGTGGCCAGCCGCCATCAGGCTCCTCGGCACGGAGGTCTGCGACGAGCTGCCCGGACTCGGGGTGCTCGGCGAGCCACTCACCGGGCTTCGGCGCGAGCTTCGGCGTCGCGAGCTGCTTCGCAATCTCGAGCGGCGCGGACAGCTTCTCGTCACGCCCTGCCCTGCCACGTGTGTACTCGGCCGGCTTGCGGTGCTGGCCCTTCGGGAGCGGGTTGTCGTCGTCACTGCCCCGCGTCCTGAAGGCGAGCGGAAGCAGCAGCACGAAGAGCAGGCCGATGCCGACCAGCACCGCGAGGACACGGGTGAAGCGCCCAGACTGAGCCACGTGGATTGAGGCCTCTTAGCGGGTCAGGTTCGGCGTCACGGCGCTGGCGTAGGTGTTCGCGATCATCAGCGCCTTCTGCAGCTCACGCTCGTCCGACACCGAGCCCTCGAGCACGATCTTCCCGCCGTACGCGACGGCGCGGGCCGAGACGAGGCCCTGCTTCTGGAACGCCGCCGAGATGTTCGCTGCGACGGCAGGCATCACGCGCGGGTCGACCGTGGCGAGAATTCGAACGCTCGCGTCGTTGGCGAACAGCTGCTCGAGGCGGCGCAGCTCGTCCATCGAGTCGAGGCGTCCGTCGATCACCGTCATGCCGTTGTACGTCTCGACGCGCAGCGACGGGTTGACCAGCGTCTTCACCATGGTCTGCACCTGGTCGCCCTTGCCGTCATCGACGACGATGGTGCGCGTCTGCAGCGCGCCTGATGACGTCCAGAGCGTGAGCGACGTGCGGCCGAGCTGGTTGGCGGTGATGAGGAGCTCGCCCTTGCCGGTGGCTCTCACATCAGCGACCTGCTCCTGGCCCACGGCGACGCGCGTGATGCCGGGGATCTTGAGGACGTGCTGGGTGCCAGGCGACAGGCGAATCGGCTCAGCGGCGACAGCCAGCGACAACAGGGCGGTGGTGAGCATGGGGCTATCGTAGGCCTTGAAGGAGGGAGGACTTCAAGGAGGGGGATGCCACCACCCGCCAGACCGTGCGTCAGCCCGCGTGGGCCTCGACCTGCGCCTCGCGCTCCACGGCCGGCGCGTCGTGCAGGTGAGCGCCGTCAAGCCTGGCGCCCGAGAGGATGCGCTCCACGAGATCTTCGAAGCCCACGCCCGCGGCCTTCGCGATCTTCGGGAACAAGCTGACCCGCGTCATGCCGGGCAGCGTGTTCACCTCGAGCACCACCTCATTCCCCACCTCGGGGACGATGAAGTCGACGCGCACCGCTCCACGGCAGCCCAGCGCGCGGGCCGCGGTGAGCGCCATCTGCTCGATGTTGGCGACGCGCGTAGCCGGCAGGCGGGGCGGCAGGTGGTACTTCGCGCCACCCTCGTACTTGGTGGTGGTGTCGAAGACCGAGCCATCGTGGCTGACTTCGCAGGTGCCCAGGACGGCGCCATCGAGCAACGCGACGGTGACTTCACGGCCCTTCACGAAGCGCTCTACGAGGGCTTCGCCGCCGAAGCGGCAGGCGAGCGCGATGGCGGGCTCGAGCTGCTCGCGGGTGTGCACGAGGGTCAGGCCGACCGAGGAGCCGCTGCTGGCGGGCTTCACCACGCAGGGGAAGCCGAGATCGGCGTGGAGCGACGGCACGTCCTTCACGCGCGCGGCCTGCACGACGTAGCCGGTCGGCGTCGCGAGGTTGTGCTGGCGGAAGAGCTTCTTGGCGACGCCCTTGTTCATCGCGAGCGCCGACCCGAGCACGCCCGAGCCCGTGTACGGAATGTTCATCACCTCGAGCAGGCCCTGCACGCGGCCGTCTTCACCCATGCGGCCGTGGAGCGCGAGGAAGGCCACGTCGATGCCGGCCTCACGAACGGTGGTGTCGAGCCCCGGGCCGGCGAACAGCCGCGCGACGTGATGTCCGTTGGCCTCGAGCGCCAGAGCGATGGCCTCTCCGGTCTTCATCGAGACGTCCCGCTCTTCGCCCCAACCGCCCATGAGAACGCCGATTCGCCTGCTCGACTGCTGAGTCATCAGTGTGGCCTCCGTGCCGCGCCGTCATCGGCGCTCCAGGGAAGAGAGCAGCCGGAGTGCCAACCGGTGCCTCGCCTCAGGAGCGCGCGGAGTTACACGCTACAGGCCTGTGTCGCGATGTCGATTTTTCAACCGGCGCGGGCCCTGAGCCTCGTCGCCGGCGGTGCAGCAGCCAGGCGCGTCAGTAGTTGCGCAGGTCGTCGTGGTCCTGTTCCTTCTTCTTCTTCTCTTCCTCTTCCTTCTTCTTCCGCTCCTCGTCCTCTTTCTTCTTCCGCTCTTCTTCTTCCTTCTTCTTTTTCTCGGCCTCGGCGGCGGCCTTCGCGGCGGCCTCTTCGTCGGCCTTCTTCTTCGCGTCGTCGGTCTTCTTCCCGGCCTTCGCGTCGGCTTCCTGCTTCTTGCGCTCGTCTTCGGCGCGCTTCGCCTCGTCGGCCTTCGCCTTCTTCTCGTCAGCCTCGGCCTTCTTCTTCGCGTCGGCCTGCGCCTGCTCTTCCTTCTTCAGCCGTGCGGCCTCTTCCTTCTCTTTCCGGGCCTCCTCGTCCTTGCGGCGCTTCTCTTCCTTCGGGTCGACCTTGACGGGCTCCTCCTTCTTCGGAGGCTCTTCTTTCTTCGGCTCTTCCTTCTTTGGAGGCTCTTCCTTCTTCGGCTCGTCTTTCTTCGGCGGCTCCTCCTTCTTCGGCTCATCTTTCTTCTTCGGCGGCTCGTCCTTCTTCAGAGCCTCCTTCTTCGCGGGCTCATCCTTCTTCTTGAGGGCGGGCTTCTTCTTCGTGGGCTCAGGCTCATCGGCCGCAGCCCCACCGCCGCTCGAGGCGAGCAGGAAGGTGCCCACGCCAGCCGCGATGCCAGCGCCAATGAAGGACCCGAGTGAGACGCCGCCATACGCACGCGCCTCGTTGGCATAGCCGGCGGAGACCCCGGTCTGAACCTGCGGCGTGGCCCTGAACTGGGTGTAGCGCTCCTGCCCGATGACACCCGTGCCGATGCCCGCGGCGACGAGCCCCGCAGCGACGCCGAGCAGCGCGATGCCGACGACCGTCTTGCCCGAGCCTCCACCGCCGCCACCTTCGAAGTGGGTGACCGGCGCCTTGCCCTGTCGAGGTGCGTCGGCAGCAACGAGCCCATCGATGAAGGTCTTGAGCGCGTCGCTGGGAGCCGCCAGCGGCTGCGTGGTGGTCGCGTACGCCGTGTTGTGTCCGTCGCGCACCTCGAGGCGGAGCGCCGTCACCTCGGACTGCTCTCCGACGGGGCTCTTCTTGACGAGGAACGCCAGCACCTGGTCGACCTTGAGCGTCTTGCCGAGGGCCACGAGCGCCTGGTCGCGCGTCGGTCCTTTGGGCGCCTTCGAGATCGCGTCGACGGCCTTCACGTACGCCGGCCGCAGCTCGCCGGGCTTCAGCTCGAGCGTCGAATCCCCGGGAGGCAGCTCGGTCACGACGAGGGCGTACCCTCCAAGGGCCGCCACGATCTGATGCCTGCTGCCGAGCAGGCCATTCACCGTCACCGGGCTCTGGCCCCGGTGCTGCCCGTTCACCCAGATGTTCGCGCCGGCCGGCTCCGTGCGCACGGTCAGCTCGCCCTTCGCACCGTTGGCCAGCTTGCGCTGCTGCTCGACGAACTTGATCAGCTCGGGCGGGAAGAACTGGGAGTTGAACTCGGCCCGGGGTTGTACCGCGATGATGCGCTCGATCTCCTGCTTCGCGGGCGGCACCTCACCACCCATCGCGTGGCTCGCCGCTTTCATCACCCAGGCCTTCAACAGGTCGTCGAAGGTGCGGCTGGTATCGGTCTCTTTCAGCTGCTTCACGGCGTCTGCGAAGGCCTCGACGCCCTTCGCGGTGTCGAGCTCGTCGAGCGCGCTCTGCCCTGCCGTCATGCGGGCGCGAGCGGCCTCGACCTTCGTCGCCCGTTCACCCGCGGCCTGGGGCTCGAAGAGCTCCCTCGGCGACACCACCTCGAAGCGGCCCGAGACCCGCGCCGCGTCTTCTGCGACGAGCTCGAGCACTCCTTGTGAGAGTCGCGACGGCGCGTCGAGCGGCACCACCACGATGGCGAGGCGCGGCCCCGACGAAGCTCCGGCGACCTCGGATGGCAACACGAGCGGCCGAGCGACCGCTGGACCTGCCGAGAGCCCGGCCACCAGCGCGGCGATCAACGCCCTCGAGAAGAGACCCGGCCGATGCATCGAGACGCATGGTTCCCCATGACGACCCGGAGCGCTAGCACCAAAGCCCCGGATCAATCGTCGTCGTCGGGTTCCACGAACAGCCAGCGAATGTCTGGAACCCGCTCGTGAATGGCCTTCTCGAACGCGTCGATGGTCTCGACCACGCCGTGGGTGTCGAGCTCGTCGATGAGGTGCACCTTGCAGGCAACCATCACCTCGCCCGGGCCCTGCTGCACCGTCAACACGCGGATGAGGCGCTTGATGTTCGGCTGGGTGAGGGCGACCTCTTTCACGACGATCTCGATCCGCGGGTCAGCGCGTTCGCCGAGCAGGAGCGACATCACCTCGCGGCCGAGGAAGATCGCGACGCCGATCAGCACCACGCCGATGAGCAGGCTGCCGACGGAGTCCCACCGCGAGTCACCGGTCGCGACCGTCATACCGAGCGCGGCGAGCGCGAAGACCAGGCCCATCACGGCCGCAGCGTTCTCACCGAAGAGCACCACGAGATCGGAGTCCTTGGTGTCGCGCAGATACGTGTAGAGCCCGACCGAACCGCGTCGCTTCTTCATCTCGACCAGGTTCCCGAACGTCGCCCAGCCTTCGAGCAGCAACGAGAACCCGAGAATGCCGAAGCCCCAGTTGACGTGCTCGACGGGCTCGGGCTTCCCGAGCTTGTGGATGCCCTCGTAGATGCTGAACACCCCGCCGCCCGAGAAGAGGAGCAGCGCGACGATGAAGCTCCAGAAGTAGACGGAGCGGCCGTAGCCGAGCGGGAACTTCTCGTCGGGTGGCTTCTTCGCGAGTGAGACGCCGATCAGCAGCAGCACCTGGTTGACGCAGTCGGCGCTCGAGTGAATCGCCTCCGCCAGCATGGTGCCGGAGCCGGTGAAGAAGGCCGCGAGGCCTTTGGCGCTCGCGATGGTGACGTTCACCGCCAACGACTTGAGAATCTCTTTGGTATCTCCAGCCACGGGTCGACCGACGTAGCAGGGACCCTGCCTATGGAGAAGAAGCGCGCGCGGTGTTCTTGCCAGCCGGCGCCGCGGAGCCGTTGAGATAGTTGAGCGCCGTCTTCAGCTGGTAGTCGGTCACCTTGTCGGTGACGTCCCACGGCTTGAGGTTGCCCGGCAGCGACGGCTTGAGCGCCGTGACGTCGGGCCCTTCGGCTTCTCCGCGGAAGTGCCGCTTGAGATCCTTCTCGCGCAGGGTCTCGGTCTTCGTCAAAACGCCCTCGGACTCGCCCACCAGAAAGTCGGGGAGAATGCCGCGCTCCTGAATCGAGCGGCCCGACGGCGTGAAGTACCGCGCGATGGTCAGCTTCAGGCCCGAGCCATCTTCCATCTCGATGACGGTCTGCACGCTGCCCTTGCCGAAGGTGGGCACGCCCATCAACACCGCGCGTTTGTGATCCTGCAGCGCGCCGGCGACGATCTCGCTCGCCGAGGCCGAGCCCGCGTTCACGAGGATGACGATGGGGTATGGCTTCTCGGTGTCGCGGTCCTTCGCGCGCTCTTCGGTCGCCTGGGCGCCGTCACGGCCACGGGTCGAGACGATGGAGAGCCCACCCGGGAGGAAGCGGTCGGCGATGGCCACGGCCTGATCGAGCAGCCCGCCCGGGTTGTTGCGCAGATCGATCACCAGCCCGCGCAGCTCCTTCCCGGCGTTCTGCCCACGGAGCTTCTCGAGCTCCTTGAAGAGCGAGGCGTCGGTGCGCTCCTGGAAGTTCTTCACCTTCACGTACCCGATGCCGCCGTAGAGGGCGCTCTCGACCGAGGCGATACGAATGTGATCTCTGATGATCGCGAACTCGCGCGGCGCGGTGAAGCCCTCGCGCATGATCGTCAACATCACCTTCTTGCCGGCGGGCCCGCGCATCTTCTGAATCGCGCGTGCGAGCTCCATCGCGCGGGTCGGCTCGTCGTCGATCTTCAGCAGCTGATCGCCCGACTTGATGCCGGCGCGCTGGGCCGGCGTGTCGTCGATGGGCGCGACCACGATCATCGCGTCGTTCCGGCGGGCGATCTCGATGCCCAGCCCACCGAACTCACCCGAGGTGTCGATCTTCATCTCCTTGAACACGTCAGGCGGCATGTAGACGGTGTGCGGATCGAGCGTCTCGAGCATGCCCTTGATGGCGCCCTGCATGAGCTGCTGCTCGTCGACGGTCTCGACGTAGTTGTTCTGCACGTACGACAACACGCGAGCGAACAGCTCGAGCTGGCGGTAGGTGTCCTCGGACTTCGACACCGGAGGTCCTGCGACTGCAGTGAAACCAACGCCCAGGCACCACGCCACGACGAGACGACGCATGCGGCGAGTGTAATCGGGTGAGTCGAAGAAGTTCAGCCCACGAGGCGTTTCAGCCAGCAAGGCTGCGCGCGCGCGCGAAGTCGATGATGCGCCGCACCAGCGGGCGGGGGTTCTCCATCTGGGGCATGTGCCCGAAGCCCTCGACTTCGTGGATCTCGGCGTGCTTGGGCAGGTGTGCGCGGAAGTACGCCAGCCCTTCGGGAGGGAGGAGCTTCTCCTTCGTGCCCCAGATGAGCAGGGTCGGCATCGGCAGGCCCTGGAGCATGGCCTCGGTCACGGCGTCGGCAGGCTGCACCTCACGAATGAGGCGCTTCACCGTCGGGTTGGCGTAGAGGTTTCGCATCTCGCCGGCGAACAGCAACAGCGGGAGCGGCGGCCGGGCGAACAACCGACGCGTCATCGCTCGGGCCTCGGCGATGGTGTTCACGTCGAAGCTGTTGACGAGATCACGAAAGCGCTGGTCTTCGAGCTTCGCGCCGGCCGGCGAGATCAACCCCAGCGCGCGCACCGCCGACGGGGTCTCGTGCGCGAGGTACAGACTCATCGCGCCGCCCAGGGAGTTGCCGATGAGGAAGACGGGCTCGCGGATCACGTCTTCGAGGAACGCTCGAACGGTGTCGAGCTGCTCCCGCCACGGCAGCGGCCCACTCGACGGCGTCGGCGAGAAACCATTGCCCGGCACGTCGAGCGCCCAGATGCGGCGGAAGTGGAGCGCGAGCGGCTTGAGCGTTCGCCAGTACGCGTTGGCCGAGCTGCCGAGCCCGTGCACCAGCAACAGCGGCGGGCCCAACCCCTGACCTTCGAGCCGGTAGGCGTGCACGTCGTGACCTCGCACCCGGTGCACTTCGCTCTGAACGCCCTGCGCTTTGAGGATTCTGCGCATCGTGCGGTTGGCCGTCTCGAGCAGGGTCATCGTCCAACCTTCGTAGCATGAGCAAAGCGTCAGGGTTCTGACGCACCAACGCGCCGCAATCCCTGATCGGCAGAGGGCACATGCCTTGCTCCACAGAGCGGTGGTGCGTGGTCCGCGTCAGGAAAGGCGCGCACGCAGGGGAGCGTCGCATGGCGGTCGTCGCAGAGAAGCTGAGCGAGCAGGTGCAGACGATTCTCTCGAAGAAGATCGAAGAGAACTCGCTGGTCCTGCCTGCTCCGCCCACCGTGGTGACCCGAGTGCTCCAGCTCGTCGGCGACGCCTCGTTCTCGCCCAAAGACGCGACGCCCCTCGTGGAGCGCGACTCGGTGATCGCGGCCCGCGTGCTGCGCGCGGCCAACTCGGTCGATCAGGCAGGCGTCGATCGGGTGCGCACCCTCCCCGAGGCTCTCACGCGGCTGGGCGTCGACGCGCTGCGCTCGCTGCTGATCGAGATCTCGGCCCACCGGCTCTTCGAGTCACGAGACGCGCGCATCGGTGCGCACACGCGGGGGCTCTGGGAGCACTCTATCGCCGTCGCAGTGCTGGCGCGCGAGCTCGCAGGCTTGAGCGGCGTCGCCGAGCCCGAGGCCGCCTACCTCGCGGGGCTGCTGCACGACATCGGCAAGCCGGTCGTCGCGTTCCTGCTGCTCGAGGCCGAGAAGAACGTCGTCTCGACGCGCAGCTCGTGGATCGACTCGGACGCGTGGGTCGAGGTGCTGCAGAAGGTGCACCGGCCGATCGGCGTCGCGCTCGCCCAGAAGTGGGGGCTGCCCGAGCCGGTCGCGTCGGCCATTCGCGACTGCACCGAGTACCAGACGAGCGAGCGGGCCTCCGCAGGCAACTGCGTGCGCCTGGCGAACGCGTTGGCGAAGCGCTGCGGCCTCTACGTGGGGAGCATCGATCGCACCGAGGTCGAGAGTCAGATCGCCGTCGGCAACACGCTGCTCGGCGTCGACGATGCCGCTGTGAATGGGCTCTGTGAGGGACTCGAGGCGAGGGTGCGCGCGCTCGTGGTGTGACCGCGGGTGTCGCAGTGCAGCCGATGCCGAGCGTCTCTTGAGTGCTGCGCGGTTCGCACGCTGGGTTCGACAGGCTTCAGTCGGCCCGGCGCGCGTCGGCTTCTCGCAGCCGTCGCTCGATGCCGAGCAGACTCCCGCCTGAGTTGTCGAGCGCGCGCTCGCCGTCGAGGAGCAACGCTGCCAGGCGCTCGATGGCGCGCGCTGCGGGGCTGGCGGCGGCGAGCGTCACCAGGGGCCGCGACAGGGCGGCGGCGCGGCGCACGTTGTGATCGTCAGGGAGCGAGCCCAGGTACGAGAGCTTCGGGGTGGGCGCGAGCGAGGAGCACGCCTGCAGCTTGCCGTACGCGAGCTGGCCCTGGCGCTCCGAGCGGGTGCCGTTGATGACGACGTCGAGCGACCGAATCGCCGTCTGCTGATGGAGCGCATGCGCGAGCGTGGCCGCGTCGAGCAGGCTGGTGGGCTCTGGCGTCGCGACGAGCACGACGCGCTCGGCCGCAGCCGCCGAGAACAACGCGTCACGGCTCAGCCCCGGCGGGCAGTCGATGAGCACCACGTCGAAGCGCTCGGCGAGCTGCTCCCAGACGGCGCGCAGGGCAAACCGTTGGCCTTCGACGAGGTGGGTGAGGGAGCGCTCTCCGCTCGCGGCGGGCAACAGCGCGAGCCCCTCGGGCGTGTGGAGCAGCGCTTCGTCGAGGGCCACACCATCGAGGACGTCACCAACGTGGAGGTTCGCGGTCAGCCCGAAGAGCACGTGCACGCTGGCCAGCCCGACGTCGGCGTCGATGATGACGGTGCGCAGCCCTCGCTGTGCCGCGAGGACTCCGAGGTTGGCCACGAGGTGCGACTTCCCCACCCCGCCCTTCCCGCCCGTCACACTGATGACCCGCAGCGCCGCCACGGGGACTCGCAGTGCAAAGGAAGATCCGCGGCACGCTCAGGCGACGCCCCGAAGACGCCGCTGAGTCGGTGCTGAAGGTTACGGCTACGGAATCGAGTTGCCGTTCAGCACGATGCGCGCCGGCTGGGCGTTCGCGTTCGTCTCGAAGATCAGGTTGCCGGTATGCGCACCTGTGCGCACTGGGGCAAACGTGACGCTGAAGGTGCGGCGGACTTGAGGCGCCACGGACCCGGTGCCGCCCTGAACGAAGAACGCGCCAGTGTCTTCGGTCTCGACCTTGATGACGCGAATGTCGAGCGCGTCCTGGCCGGTGTTGACGACCTCGAAGGTCAACCGCGCCTGCTCGCCCTTCTTGACGTCACCGAACGCATGGGTGGTCTCGAACGCGGGGGCGCCGGCGTCGGGGAGCGAGATCTTGAGCTCGCCGCGGTTGGTGCCCTGAACGCCAGGCTCGACGCGCTCACACGCGAGCGTGAAGGAGAGGACCACGAACAGGGAGATCAGGTGCGTCGTCTTCATCGTTTTCCCTCCAGCTTGGGAGCGTAGCCCGGCACCGTCTCGGCCAGCCGGGTCCACAGGGCCTTGGCGCCGTCGCCGTCGCCTCTGGCTTTCAGTCGATCGCCCAGGGCGTCGAGTGCTTCGGGCGTGCCTGAGGCCACACGCCAGACGTTCTCGGCCATCGGCTTGCCGAGCTTCACCAGCGTCCACGCCATGCCGGCGCGGAGCCGCGGGTTGTCGGGCTGAAACGGCATGACCTGCTTGAAGCCGTCGAGGGCCTCCTGATACCGGCCCTTCGCCAGGGACTCTTCGGAGTCTTCGATCAGCTTCGCGAAGCGCGCGTCGCCCTCAGCCGTCTTCGGCGCGTTCTGGAACGCGGCGATCGTCGCGGGGTCCAGGGCTGGCATCCCCGCGGGAGGCGGTGGTGCGGGCGCGGGCACGGGCGTGAGCTTCGAGAGGCCGCCAGCGCCGATGCCGGCCCTGGTGCGCTCGAGGAGCGCGCGGGCATTTCGACCCTGACGCGCGTTGGGCGCTGCGGCGAGGAAGCTCTCGAAGTCGCGTTTCGCCGATTCGAGCGCCTTCACGTCATCGGGCTTCTCGTCGAGGGTCAGTGAGGCGCGGGCATAGAGCGCCTCGGGGACATCGCCAAAGGTGGTCGCGACACGGTCGTAGGCAGCGCGGGCTCCGGCGAGATCTCTGGAGAGGAACCGGGCGTTGCCATCCATCAGCAGCACGTCGGGCACGCCGGTGAGGGCCTTGCGGGCACAGGTGACCGCGGCGGCGGTGCGCTTGCCATCGGCGTGTTTGCGAGCGACGGCGAAGACGTTGGCGAGCGTGGCCTCCTGGCCTTTCTCGGGGTCGCACTTCGCGTCTGCGAGCGCAGCGGGAGGGGTCGCGCCGAGCTTCTTCTTCTGCTCGACATAGAACTGCAGCGCGGGCTCGGCTGCGGCGAGGGCTTCCTGCGCGTACACCTGCGCGTCCTTCGTGCGGCCCTGGCTGAAGTAGAGGCGCGTCAGCGAGGCAGAGATCTCGAAGGGCTTGTCCCGGCCCTTGAGGTCCGGCGCGGCGTCGATCTTCTTGATCAGATCTTCCGGCGTCGGAGCAGGAGCGGGGGCTCCCTGGGCGAGGGTGAGACTCACGGCGAAAGACCAGAGCAGCATGCGTCGCTGATATCACCTGACCCGGGCCCGGCATCAACCCGTTCTCTCAGGGCAACCGTCACGGGCCAGGTGCGCACGTGCCCCCGCTGCACACGGCCGAAGGCTGCCGACACGGGGCGCACGCAGGCTGAGGACCCAGTCGCGGCGGACACGCGCTCGCGACAGCCTTTGCGTCGGCGTCGTACTTCGCCTTCGACGACACGTTGATGGCGTCGTTGGAGCAGCCCCCGCACACCTGACAGCCGGCGCCGATGAAGACGGCGACACAGTCGGCGTCGGCGCTGCAGGTCTTCGAGTAGTCCTTTGCTTCGAGGGTCGTGTCGCAGGCCATCACCGCAAGCGACGCGAAGACAATGAGAGTCGAGCGCATGCTGGGGACAACAGCATCACGCGGGCCAGCGTGCCGACCTCTCGTTGCAGGGGGTTGCTCCGGACGAATGTCAGGAATCTGAGGAATTCGCTCAGCAGGACACGGGGCCTCGCAGCAACGACTGTCCCACTGGAGCGGGGTGGCCGTGCTCGACGAGATACTTGAGCGAGGCCAGCGACTGGTCGCCGAGCCGAGCCGACATCAACTTGACGAGCGGCTGGAGCAAAAGCCCCAGCACCCCACCCTTGATGGTGACCTCGGACTCAGAGGTGAGCAGCGTCATGCCTCCGTGCGCTTCGACGCTCCAGGTGTTCTGGGCCCGCTGCATCAGGGGTGCGCCTTCGCCCTGGTATGTCAGCGAGCGGCCTTCTTCCCACGCGACGATCGTCTCTCGAACGGTGAAGCGCTCGAGTTCGCAGACCCGCATCGCTCCGACGCCACGCGCTTGCTGCGGACAGTGAGCGTGTCGAATCGCGGGGACCCACTGCGTGATGGCAGGCAGGTTCGACAGCACCTGCCAGACACGCTCGACCGGAGCTTCGATGCACACCGTTCGCCGCAGCTTCATCATCTGGAGACTCCTGAAATGGGCACGGCGTGGAGCAGCGGACACCCAGTCTGCCGGTCAACGGCCTCGGGCCACAACTCTCCGCATTTCATGAGACACTCCGGTCGCGTCGGGAGGGGAGCGCGAACCCATGTCGCTGGGGTGGCCATTGGCAGAGCCTCGAGCCGCGACAGCCGCCAGCGCGCTCCTCGACCGGGTCATCGGAGAAGAGCGTGACCGGCTGACGCTCACCGTCTGCCGCGCGCGTGTGGGAATCGCTGCGGTGAACTTCCTGGTCGTCTTCCCAGAGCTGGGTTCACCCGAGTCCATTGGCTACACCTCGGTCGCGCCCAGTCGGTACGGCTCGCTGGCGTACCTGGCGATGTCGGCGCTGGTGCTGCTCGCGGTCACGCTCCGCCCCCGGTTGCGAAAGGCCGCCTCGTACGGCCCGGCCTTCGTCGACGTCCCGCTCGTCGGGTGTGTGGAGCTGCTGCAGGGCCAATACGCGACGACGCCGGGCCTGGGAACGGCGGCCAGCGCCTCGTATCTGATCGTGCTGGCGATGCTGTCGATGCTCGCGCTGTCGCGCCGGGTCGTGCTCGTCACCTCGGTGCCCACGCTGGGGTTCCTCTGGGCGATTCTCACGGTGACCGCCACGCCGGTGCCGATTCGGCTGGGGGCGATGGTCGCGACGCTTGGCGCCTTCGTGCTCGGGTGGATCGTCGTTGGCCAGCTCCGGGAATTGGTGCGCTTGTCGCGACAGGCCGATCTCATCGGCAAGTACGTGCTGGGAGAGCGCATCGGCTCGGGCGGCATGGCCGAGGTCTTCCTGGCGACGTACTCACCCGAGGGCGGCTTCGAGCGCAAGGTGGCCCTCAAGCGCATGCTGCCGACGTTCTCCGAGAACGAAGAGCTGCTGACGTTGTTTCGCCGCGAGGCGCAGGTCGGTGCGCGGCTCGCCCACCCGAACATCGTGCAGGTCTACGACTTCGGCGTGCACGATCACCGCTACTTCCTGGCGATGGAGTACGTCGACGGAGCGCCGGCCTCGAGGACGCTGCGAGCGTTGATCGGCGCGGGCCGGCTGCCCTCGATCGCGGCGCTGCTGTACCTGACGCACGAGGTCGCCTCGGCGCTCGACTACGTCGCGCAGCTCACGACCGAAGACGGTGCACCGCTCGCGCTCGTGCACCGCGATCTCAACCCGCCGAACATTCTCGTGTCGCGAGCCGGTGAGGTGAAGGTGGCCGACTTCGGCATCGCGCGGGTGGGGAACCAGCCGGGCATCACCGAGACTGGCGTCATGCGCGGCAAGCTCGTCTACGCCGCCCCGGAGCAGGTCGAAGGTCGAGAGCTCGACGCCCAGACCGACCTGTTCGCCCTCGGGTTGTCGCTGCTCGAGCTCGCCAGCGGCAAGCGCGTCTTCGAGGGGAACAATGATCTCGAGCTCGCGCGCGTGGTGTTGGAGCAGCCGATCCCCAGGCTCCGCGAGCTCCGACCCGACGCCCCACCGCTCTTCGAGGTGGCGATCGCGAAGCTCACCGAACGAACGAAGGCCGGGCGCACTCGATCGCCACGAGCGCTGCTGGATGCCATCGGGCCGCTGGTGAGCGAGTTGAAGGCGCTGGAGATCGGGCGGAAGGAGTGGGCGGAGGCGGTGCAACTCGTCCAGACCGCGACACATGCCCTCGCGCCAGCCGCGGTGAATCGTGACGCCGAGACGCAGACCGCACCGCAATTGCGGGGCTGAGTCACGGCCCCAGTCGGCGACCCGTCTGCAGATCGATGGCCTCGGGCCACAACGACAGGAGCGGCTCGCGCACGAAGCGGCGCGAGGCCAGGCCCGGGTGCGGCAGCGTCAGCTCGTCCGAGGCGAGCTGACGATCACCGAACAAGACGAGATCGAGATCGATCACCCGCGGGGCCCAGCGCGTCGTCGTCAGCCGGCCCATCGATCGCTCGATGCCCTTGAGCGCACGCAACAGCGGGAGCGGCTCCAGCGTCGTTCGCAGCTCGGCGACGGTGTTGAGGTAGTCGGGCTGCGGCGTCGGGTCCTCGGGCGGCAGCAACGCCTCCGTCTCGAGCACAGGTGCGACGGCGAGCACCGTGGTCCCTTCGAGTTCACCGATGCGACGAACGGCCTCGTCGAGCTGGGCGCGTCGATCTCCGAGGTTGGCACCCAACGCCACGAAGACCCGCTCTGTCACCGCGTCACCGGGTTGCGCAGCACCCCGATGCCCTCGATGTCGACCTCGACGACGTCACCTGGCTGCATGGGCCCGACGCCCGAGGGCGTTCCGGTAGAGACGAGATCGCCCGGCAGCAGCGTCATGATGTTCGAGATGAACGCCACCAGCTTCGCGGGCGAGTGGACCATGTCGCTCGTTCGACCCGACTGCTTCTGCACGCCGTTGAGCCGGCAGCGCACCTCGAGATCGCCGAAGTCCAGGCCGCGAACCATGAACGGGCCACAGCAGGCGAACGTGTCGTACGACTTTGCGCGCGTGTGCTGAATCTCGCGCTTCTGGACGTCGCGGGCGGTGACGTCGTTGAAGCAGGTGACCGCGAAGATGCCTTCGGCCGCTTCTGCTTCGGTCGCCCGCGTCAGCGTCTTGCCGATGACGAGCCCAAGCTCAGCCTCGTGGTGCACGTCGTTGCTCGCGGGCGGCATCACGATGGGCCCAAGATGCGGGTTCAGCGCCGTCATCGGCTTCATGAAGATGAGCGGCTCGCCGGGCACGGGCTTGCCCATCTCTTCGGCGTGTTTGCGGTAGTTCTGTCCGATGGCGACGACCTTGGTGGCCTCGCTCGGCACCAGCCAGATCGCTGCGTCGAGCTCGAACACCTCGCCGGTTCGGTGGGGTCTTGCCCAGGGCGCGGCGGAGAGCACGTGCACGCGGGGCTCCTGCACCTCGACGTACCGCGGGCCAGCAGACGTCTGGATTCGTCCGTACCGGGTCATCTCACGCTCCGAGCACGTCGCTCATGCCGTACAGCCCGGGAGCGCGGCCCTGGACCCACCGCGCGGCCCGCAAGGCGCCGCGGCCGAACTGCTCACGGCTCGAGGCGCGGTGGGTCAGCTCGATGCGTTCACCATCTCCGAAGAAGTACACGGTGTGTTCGCCCACCACGTCACCGCCTCGCAGCGTCTGAACGCCGATCTCTTCGCGCCGACGCTCGCCGATGGTGCCGACGCGCGAGGTGCGGATCTCTTCGGGCCGACGCAGCAGCGCCTTCGCGATCTCCTCGGCCAGGCGCAGCGCCGTGCCGCTCGGTGCGTCTTTCTTGTGGCGGTGGTGCGCTTCGAGCACGTCGATGTCGAAGTCACTGCCGAGCCTGGTCGCCAGCTGCGCGGCGATCTCGATCACCATGTTCACGCCGATGCTCATGTTCGGCGACATCACCACCGGGACGACCTTCGCGGCCTCGGCGATCTCGGCCTTCGCTTCCGCCGAGAACCCGGTCGAGCCGACGACAAGCGGCACCTTCTTCGCGGCGCAGACCTTCGCGTGCGCGACCGACGCTTCGGGCGTAGTGAAGTCGATGACGACGTTCGCACCGGCGACGGCTTCCGCGAGCGAGTCGACGCACGGCACCTCGAGCATGCCCAGGTGACACGCCAGCCCGACGTCGAGGCCGACCGACGGAGCGCCCTTCTTCTCCGTCCCGCCCGAGAGCACGAAGCCCTCGGTGTCGCGCACCAGCTTCACCAGCATCTGGCCCATGCGGCCCGTGACGCCGGTGATGACCGTCTTCACGTCAGCGGCCATCTCACTTCACCACGCCGAGCTTCTGCAGCTCGGCCTTCAGCTTCACGGTGTTCGCCTCAGACATCGGGAACAGCGGCGGGCGAATGTCGAGGCCGAAGCGGTTCATCAGGTGCAGCGCCATCTTCACGGGAATCGGGTTCGACTCGCAGAAGAGCACGCGGTGCAGCGGCTGGAGCTTGAGCTGCAGCTCCACTGCGGTCTTGAAGTCGCCCTTGAGCGCGGCGGCGACGAGATCGGCCATCAGGCGCGGCACCACGTTCGACGAGACGCTCACCACGCCACGGCCACCCGACGCGATGAACGGCGCGACCACGAAGTCGTCACCAGACAACAGCGTCATGCGATCGCCGCACAGCTCGAACACGTCGAGGGTGCGCAGGATGTTGCCGGTGGCCTCTTTCAGCGCCACGACTTCATCGATGTCGCACAGCCGCTTCACCGTCTCGGGGAGCAGATCGACGCCCGTTCGACCCGGCACGTTGTAGGCCATGATCGGAAAACCGGGGTGCGCCTGCGCGAGCAGCTTGTAGTGCTCCACCAGGCCCTGCTGCGTGGGCTTGTTGTAGTAGGGCGTGACGATCAACGTGCCATCGGCGCCGAGATCGCGCGCGACCTTCATCGACTCGATGCACTCGGCGGTGTTGTTGCTCCCGGCGCCAGCGAAGACCCTCACGCGGCCCTTGTTCACGGCGATGCAGACCTCGATGGCGCGGCGTCGCTCGGTGGCCGACATGGTGACGGACTCGCCAGTGGTGCCCATCGGGATGAGCACGGACGTGCCGTTGGCGATCTGATCGTCGACGAGCCACTCGTAGGCGGCCTCGTCGAGCGCGCCGTTCTTGAAGGGCGTGGCCAGCGCCGTCATCGAGCCAGACAGCTTCATCATGGAGTTTCTCCTCGCATCAAATCCGTCACGGTTTCACGCACCCGCACGACGCGAAACGTCTCGCCGTCCACCAGCACCTCGGGTGGGCGTGGGCGCGAGTTGTACGACGACGACATCGACATGCCATACGCCCCCGCCGTCAGCACGGCCAGCAGGTCGCCTTGCGCCAGCGGGGACATCGACCTCGAGTGCCCCAGCACGTCACTGGACTCACACACGGGGCCAACCACGTCGACGGTCGCCCTCTTCCCTTTGCGCGGCACGACCGGCGCGATCTCGTGGTGAGCCTCGTACAGCGCAGGGCGGAGCAGATCGTTCATGCCTGCGTCGACGATGACGAAGTGTTTGGCGGGCGTCTTCTTCCGGTACAGCACGCGGGTCAGCAGCACGCCGGCATTGGCGACGAGCACGCGGCCCGGCTCCAGCACCAGCGTCGCGCCGAGGCCATGGAGCGGCTCGAGCACCGCCTTCGCGTAGTCGGCGACGCCCGGCGGAGTCTCGGTCGAGTAGGTGACGCCGAGGCCACCACCGACGTCGAGGTGCGTGAGCGGAAAGCCCTTCGCGCGCAGCGTCTTGTAGACGTCTCCCACCAGCGTCATCGCCTGGCGCACCGGGCGCGTGTCAGTGAGCTGGCTACCGATGTGACAGTCGAGGCCGCGCGCGACGAGGCCCTTCATGCGCTTCGACTTCGCGTAGAGCGCGACCGCTTCACCGACCGGCACGCCGAACTTCGACGTCTTCAGGCCCGTCGCGATGTAGCGGTGGGTCTTCGCGTCGACGTCGGGGTTCACCCGCAGCGCGAACGGCGCCTGCACGCCGAGGCGTTGGCCGACCCGATCGAGCGCCTCGAGTTCCTCCGCGCTCTCGACGTTGAACATCAGGATGCCGGCTCGAATGGCGGCGACCATCTCGTCTTCGGTCTTTCCGACGCCCGCGAAGACGACCTTGCGCAGATCGCCACCGACGCGGCGAACGCGCTCCAGCTCTCCGACCGAGACGATGTCGAAGCCCGCGCCGCCCTTCGCGAAGAGCTTCAACACCGCGAGCGTGCTGCACGCCTTCACCGAGTAGCAGACGAGCGTCGGCGTGTTGGCGAAGGCCTGCTGCACCACGCCCAGGTGACGGGTGAGCGTGGCGGTCGAGTAGATGTACGCCGGCGTACCGACGGCCTCGGCGATGCGGCTCAGCGGCACGCCTTCGCAGTGGAGCGCACCGCCGGTCATGTCGAAGTGATTCACTTCGTCTCCCGGCAGCAGCCCGCGTCGAGGACCTCAGCCGGCGGCGGGGGCACGTCGTTTTCGAGCGGGGCTTTCGGAGGCCCTTTGATGCCGCAAGCGCTCAACAGCAGAAGACTCAGGAGTCGAAACACGCGCGCACCCTGCCGGGAAGCCGGTGACGCAGCAAGCCGGGAATCAGGGCACGCACTTCGCGTCGAGCGTGTGGAGCTTCTCGTCGATTTCGGGCCCCATGCGCTTCTCGAGGCCGACGAGCGACCACAACAACCGCGGGACGCCGTGCAGGTCGCCAGAGACGACGTATTCCACCTCAGTCGACTCCGGCGCCTTCTCGGTCAGCTCGAACTCCAGGGTGCTGTGGCCGGTGCCGAACGCGCCTCGGCTCTCGTTGGTGTAGCGGACCCGTAGGTCCGTCAGCTCCACCAACGTCATCCGCCCCGAGCCGCGCGAGTCTCTCCGCTCGATCCACGCGCCCACGCCCGAGCTGACGGCTGAGAACGTGACGACGGGAGGATCGTGCGGATCGGCGAAACCGCCCAGCCACGCGTCGAGCGACTTCACGTCGACAAGGTGCGGCCGAATGACTGCAGGAGCTGCGGCGATCGTGCGCGAACGGCTGAAGCGGAAGCGGTCTGGCTGCACCGCGTAGACGGCCGACAGCGCCCCGCCGACCAGCAGCAGAAACCCGACCGCGACCGCTCCACCGACCTTCAGCCACGTCGACATTCCGGCACAGTAATCACTCAACCAGCTGATCGGGCTTGGCTTTCCGCACCTTTCGTCAAGAACGGAAACACGCCCGAGAAAAACGGTGCACACGTGTAGGGGGTCTTGGGTCTACCCCGCACCTGAGGGCGGTTCCCCTCTCCCAACAACACTCTTCACGCCGCGACCGCGGCTTTCACCTGGAGCTTCCAGATGGGCGTTCTTTTGCTTCTCGTCGGCGTCGCAGTCGGCGCGTTCGGCCTCTTCCAGCACCTCAAGGGCAAGCGCATTCTCGCCGCGCCTTTCAAGAAGACCGGTGAGCTCGCGAAGAACCCGACCAGCTCGGATCCCAAGGGCGCGATGTCGACCGAGGGCAAGGTGATCGCTCCGGCGCAGCAGCTGCTGTCTCCCTGCACGCAGCAGCCCTGCCTCGCGTACGAGGTGAAGGTCGAGCGGCTCTGGGAGAAGGTCGAGACCACGCAGGACGGCACCAAGACGGTCAAGGGCTCGGACACGCTCGACACGCTCAAGGGCGGCGCGGTGTTCAGCGTCGACGACGGCTCCGGCGCGGTGCAGATCGACGTCAGCAAGGGCGCCGACTTCGACAACTTCAAGGACGGCTTCAAGAAGGAGCTCAACGGCCGCGGCTGGGCGTCGCAGATTCAGTTCGGCGAGCTCTCGTACGACGTGCCCGTCATCAGCGACTCCGAGAAGTACACCATCGGCTTCAAGGCGACCGAGAAGTACGTGCCGGCGGAAGGCAGCCTCTTCGTCCTCGGCAAGATCGAGGGCGGCAAGATCGTCAAGCCGGGCTGGCGCTCGATGATGACGTCGTCGAAGGGCCGCGACGGCCTCATCGGCAGCATCAACACGAAGAAGAAGGTCTCGTTCATCGGCGGCGGCGTCGCGGCGCTGCTGTCGGTGCCCCTGATGATCTTCGGGCCGTCGCTGAGCGATGGCGCCTCGTCGGGCCCGTCGGATCCGAACCACGGCTTCGGCGGCTCGTGCGCCTCGACGCTGACTGGCGCGGTCTCGAAGTGCAGCGGCATGGTGTCGAACAAGGAAGGCGAGTCGTACACCTGGACCGTCACGCGCAAGGACACCTACGAGCTCGCGGCCCTGCCGGCGAAGGGCAAGAAGTACACGCTCAACCCGCAGCTCATCGTCGAGCGTGACGGTGAGGAGCTCGCCAACGTCGAAGGCTACGGCGAGGCCGCGAAGACGTCGCTCGAGCTCGAGCCCGGCACCTACTCGCTGCAGGTCAAGAGCGTCGGCGGCTACGTCATCAAGGGCGGCTTCTCGTTCGACCTGAAGATCGACGCGCAGAACCCCGAGCCGGTCGCCGCTCCGCTCGTCGCCGAAGGTGATGATGCCGCGCCGGTCTCGAAGAAGGACGCGCTCAAGGCCAAGCTCGCCGCGCTGAAGGCGAAGAAGGCTGGCAAGGCCGCGCCCGCACCGGTCGCCGAGCCCGTCGTCGAAGCGCCCGTCGCCGTCGTCACGGTCGAAGACGCGTTCGACATTCGTGACGGCGTCGCCTCGTGCAACCTGCCCTCGAACAGCTCGTGCACCGAGTACCCGGCGCACACCGTCGCTTCGAAGCTGGGCTGCGAGATGTTCAAGGGCGAGTACGCGAAGAAGCCGTGCAGCCGTGAGAACACCGTCGGTGCGTGCGTGATGAAGTCGGGCGACGTCAGCCTGCTCTACGCCGGTGGCGCGATGGGGCTGAGCCGCAAGACCGCGGTCATCATGTGCCCGAAGAACATGGGCCAGCTCGCCCTGGCGCCTGAGGAGGCGCCGTCCGAGTCGCCTGTGAAGGTCGCCGACCTTCAGCCCGTCGTGGTCCCTGAGATCGACCTCACGCCGGCCCCCGTCGAGCCCGAGCCGGTGCAGGAGCCGCTCGCCGCTGCCGAGCCCGAGCTCGAGATCTCTGCGAAGAACCTCACCAGCCTCTCGGTCGAGATGAACAAGGACTGCGGCTCGATGCACTGCAAGCGCGGCTTCCAGTACATCTTCACCAACCTCTCGTGCGACAAGACGGCGCGTTGGTGCCAGCTCGACGTGACGGCCATGGAGCGCGCCTCACACGAGACCTTCGTCGCCACCCTGCCCTTCACGCCCGCCGCGAAGACCCGCTGGGCGTTCGACGCCGCCACCGATGAGGCCCTGCGCGCCTTCGAAGATGCGCCGAAGTCGGGCCGCCTCGCCGCGGTGGTGATGCAGGCCGAGAAGAAGCCCGTCGTCGCGGTCGCTGCCAAGCGCGTCGTCGTCGCCGAGCCGCTCGCGAAGAAGTCGGCGCCCGTCGCCGCCCGCACTGTCGCCGTCGCGCCGAAGGCCCAGCCCGCGCCCATCGCTGCGCCGGCTCCCGCTCCCGCACCCGTGAAGGCCGCTTCGATCAAGACCTCGTCGTCGGCCGCGCCCGTGATGCAGCGCGCGAACAAGAACATGGCCGACTGACTTTCGACTTCCCCTGACCGCGCTCGCGCCGATCGAACCGGGCCGGCGATGCAGCGCGGACGACGGGCCTGGCTCCTCACGGAGTCGGGCCTTTCGTGTTTAAGGTGCCCCGCGTGACGAAGCGACGGGTGCTCGGAGTGGTGGCGCTGGTGATCGTCGGAGCGTTCGCCTTCGCCTCGAGCGACCGCTGCGGTGAGTGGCCGTCGACGCCGCCGACGTTGGGCATGCTGGGGCAAGGCGCTGGAGACCTGGTGGTCGGCGCGGCGAAGACGGCGGTCGTGCTCCCCGGTGCAGTGACGGTGGGCGGCTACGGCCCGTTGCGCTCGAGCGCGACGACTGGCGACCCGGTGTACACGCGCGCGACGTTCGTCGAGGTTGGTGGGCAGCGCTTCGGGCTCGTCTCTCTCGAGGTCCTGCTCCTGACGCAGCCGCTGGTCGCCGCGATTCGCGAGGGCTCCGACTTCCCCATCGTCGTCACGGCCACGCACACGCACTCGTCGCTGGGTCAGTTCGATCGACGGCTCGCCAGTCAGGTCGCCGCGCTCGGGAGCTTCGATTCCTCCGTGGAGGCCGCGCTGGTGACGGCGGCGCGTGCGTCACTCGTTCAGGCGCGCAAGGACGCTTCTCACGTGGCGATGGAGGTGCGCTCGTTCAGCACGGCGGCCTTCGTTCGCGCGCGCAGCGGAGACGCGGTCGATACACGAGGGCTCGAGGTCTCGTTCGTGAAGCCCGATGGTGCACGCCTCGCGCGGTGGCTCCTGGTGGCCGCGCACCCCACGCTCGCGCCGCGGCGTGGTGACACCTTCGACACCGACTGGCCGGGAGCATTCGCAGAGACGGGTGACGGCGTGACGCTGGTGCTGCAGACGTCGGTGGGAAACGCCTCGGTGAACAAAGAGGTCGCGCCTGGAGAGAAAGACGTCGTCACCCAGCTGGGCTCCGCGCAGGAGCACAGCCTCCGCATCGACGGGTGTGAGCAGCCGACGCTCGGCGTCGCGGGAGCACGGGTCTCGCTCCCCCGCCCCGATGGCTCGCGTCTGGCGCCGTGGCCGTTTCGCGCGGCGGCCGAGAACGCGCTGTGTGCCGCCGCCGAGATGGACGTCGAGGTGATGATGGTGAGGCTCGGCTGTGTGTCGTTGCTCGCGTTGCCGGTGGAGCCGTCATTCGCGACCGCGCAGCAGCTCGAGAAGCTCACCGGCGCGACGCGCGTGCTGGCGTTGTCGAATGGGTACATCGGGTACCTGGAGCCGGCTGACGTGATTCGCAATCGGCTCGGTGAAGCAAAGCGCCAGTGGTTCGGGCCCGAGCTGTACGAGTCGCTGGCGAGCGCGAGCCTCTTCGTCGCGGCGGCGTCGGCTCCCGGAGGAGCGAATGTCTCAGGCAAGTGAAGACGCGCGGGCGCTGGTCGCGCGAACGAAGTTGGCGACGCTCGCGACCATCAGCGACGACGGCAGCCCGCTGGCCACCCTGGTCGCGACCGCAGATGACGGCACGGGACGTCCGCTGTTCCTCGTTTCCGGGCTCTCGGAGCACACGCGGAATCTCCGCGCCCGGCCGCGCGCGTCCGTCCTGTTCGTCGATGACGTCCGCGGTGAAGGTGGCCCGATGGATCGGCTGCGCGTGACGTTGACGGGCGAGTTCCAATTCTTGAGCGATGACGAGGCGACGAGCGCGAAGGCAGTGTTCCTCGCGCATCATCCCGACGCTGAACGGTACGTGGCGCTGCCTGACTTCACGGCAGCGCGACTCGAGGTCGAGACCGTGCGCTACGTCGGTGGCTTCGCCCGCGCCGCCACGTTGCGGCTCGCCGAGTACCTGTGCGAGGGGAAGGCGGACCGATGAACCGGCTCCTGATGGCGATGCTCTGCGTGAGCTGTGTTCAGCCGACACCGGATGCTGACCGCGACGCAGGTGCAGTTCGGTGCATCGAGAACCCCAGTCAGCCCGGCGTGCCGATCTGTGCAGAGCGCACTGCCATCGTCTGCGGTGGTCGAGAATGCGCGAGCGGTGAGGACTGCTGTCTCCTCAACTCCACGTGCTTCAACCCTTCGGATCGCTCGGCGTGTCGGCTGCCTGATTCGAATCCCCGGGCGGGCAGTTGCGCGTCGAACTCCGACTGCTCCGCAGATCAGGTTTGTCTCGAGACGAGCCAGCGACGGTGTGGCGGCCCTGGTTTCTGTCAGCCGATCACCAACTGTGGCTTCTGCAGCGGTGGCCCCCAGTGCTTTGTGTGCGGTTGCAACGGCGTGACCTACCGGTCGATTCAGGAAGCCTGCGTTGCCGGCGTTCGAGCGGTGACTGGAAGTGGAGTCTGCGCCACCGTCGGTCCTCGCGGCATCAGCTGCGGCCGTGACGACCAATGCGGGCGAGAGGGCGAGCGGTGTTGCGCGCTCACCGGCAAGTGCTTCGCGACCTCTGAGCCCTGGCGATGTGAATCGCAGCCCGATGGGTCGGTGCTCGATTGTCGGCAGAACTCAGAGTGCCAGAGCGGAGCAGCCGGTGGTGAAGCGGGCGGCGGTCTGTGGTGTGCGGGAGAGTCATGCGGGACGCCGGGCCGATGCCTTCCTCGCGGCTCATCGTCGAGCTGCAACGGCATCGTCGACACGGTGTGCGGCTGCGACGGCCTCACCTACGTGAACGAGTGCTGGGCGCGTGCCGGAGGAGCAAGGGTCGCGAGCCGTAGTGCATGTCGCGACGCGGGCCCCTGAGCGGCGGAATACCTGCGCACAGGGCGAGAGTGCGTCGAGGCCGACTCCTTCGGCTGATCGTTCTGCTCCCGGCCGGCAACAAGAAGCCATGCACGCGTTCCGAGCCGCTGCGCTCGTCTCTTTCGTCAGCACCGCCGCCTTCGCCGAGCCTGAGCAGGTCGCGCCGTCGACCGACCAGCCGAAGCTCGAGCTCGAGGTCAGCGCAGGCGCGACTGCGCGCACCGAGCTCACTCCGACCGTCTCGGCCCGCATCGGCGTCGATTTCTGGAACTGGTTCACACCCTCAATTCGCGTGCTCTCGGTCGCTCCATGGGCCGGCTCGCAATCAGCGTGGGCGATTCAGGCCGAGCTGCGCGGGCACACGAAGGGCTCTCTGCTCCAGCTGACGGGAGGTCTCGGCCTCGGGCTCGCGACCGCGAACGTGCTGCGCTCCGACGCTGGCCTCGACGCCAGCCTCGCTCGACCTGCACAGCCCTGGCTCACGGGTGACATCGGAGCGCGGCTCCTTCTCGGGCCCTTCTTCATCGGCGTGTCGGTCGGTGGCGCTCCGCTTCAGCGACAGTGGCTCGGCTCGCTCAACCTCGGCGTCATCGCGTTCGGCGGCTGATCAACCCGACTCAGCCTGATCATCGCGTCAGCGCAACACCCTGCGGGTTGGTGGCGTTCCCGCCGCCGCCCGGTGACCAGGCTGGACTCGAGTACAGTCGCACCTGCCCGCTCCCGTCGTAGCTCGCGCGAGTCAGCGCGTCGGTGCCGTTGTCAGTCCAATAGAGCTGCCGTGCATCTGGATCGATCGCGATGCCCGTGACGGCCGTCTCGTTGACGGCGCCCGCCACCACCGTGCTCGCCGCGCCGCCGTCGAGCGGAGCGCTCCACAGCCCAGCGCCTTCGCCCCAGAACATCAGGCCTGCACCGACGTCGATGGCGAGCGCGCCGGGATTGGCCTGACCGTTCGAGGCCGTGTGCAGCACCGTTCGTCCCGAACCGTCAGAGGCGACACGGTTGATCGAATCGGTCCCGTTGTCGGTCCAATAGACGAAGCCGCCAGGTGCATCGAGCGCGATGGAGGTCGCGTACGAGTTGCTCGCCGCGGGAATGAACGTCGTGACCGCTCCGCCATCGAGCTGCGCGCGCATCACCTTGCCGCCCTCGGCCCAGAAGACCAGCCCGTGCGCCGAGTCGACCGCAAGCCCTTGCGGGTTCGAGAACGCGTCGGCGCTCGTGAAGAGCACCTGCTTCCCGCTGCCATCTGATTCCACGCGAGCCAGCGAGTCGGTGGCGTTGTCGAGCCAGTACACGCGGCCTCGATCGTCCACCGCCACCCCGGTGACGAACTGCTGCATCGGCATGCCGTCGACGAGGGTGCGCACGCCGCCATCGGTCAGATCGATCTCACGAACGGCCCACCCATCACCGATGACGGCCCGCGTCGGCGCGGCGCTGCTCGCGGTCACGAAGTACGAGAAGTGGCTGACCTCGGCGACCAGCGTGTCTCCGACGCGCCGTGCGCCAGGCACCGCAGCCCACCTGCCGCCAGGCTGCGCCGTCAGCAGGCGCGTCTGCCCGGGCGAAGCAGGGAACGTCACGGTGACGGGCACCTCGAAGGTCTGCCCATGTGGCGTGAGCGCGAAGACGGCGGAGCCCGTGGAAGACGGCAGCGTCGGAAACCCCGTGGTGGCCTGGGTGATGGCGAGGTCGGCAGGAGCCTTCAGCGCGCCCGCTGGAACGTCGAGCCTCGAGCCACTCGGGCCCGTCAGCGTCCTCGCGTCCATCGAGGCACTACACGCTGCCAGCAACACCAGCGCCCACGTTCCATCTCGCATGGCGACGTTCCTTAGCCGCGCATCACGAACGAAGTCGAGGTGCCGCCCCGTCAGCCCCCCTCGAGCTCGCGCAGGCGTCGCTCATGGTCGAGGAACCGGCGATCGTTCTGAATCCGCATCGCCGCGAAGCCGACCTCCATGTCGTCACGGAGACCGACCAGCTCGGTACGCACCCGCACGAAACCTTCGCGGGTCTCACGTCGCAGCTCGCCGAGCTCGGATTTCAGCTCGGTGCGCACGCTCGAGATCTCGCTCCTGACGCTGGAGATCTCCGACTTCAGCTCTGTCTTCACGCTCGTCAGCTCGGTCTTCACGCCCGTGACCTCGTGCTTCAAGTTCACGAGCTCGGCCTGAATCTTCTTCAGCACCTCGAGCTGCAGCATCGGCACATCGTCTTTGGCGGTCATCGCCTCGGTGTCCTTCGAGGGTCTGACATTCGAGCGCGGCGCCATGGACGACATCGTGGCACCGCGCCCGTCGACACCGCAACCCGACCGCTCAGTCGTGGCGCTTCGGGATCCGACGGCTCGCCGACTTCGCGTTCGCCGCCTTCGGCTTCTTCTTCTTCGCCACCTTCACCGGTTTCTCTTCTTGCGGCAGCAGCTCGCCGTCGAACCGAATCGCCGGCTTCTTCTCGCGCCGCTTGAACAACAGCGCCGTGCGCCCCATCACCTGCGCCACCTCAGCGCCGGTGCCTTCGGCCAGCTGCGCGACCGCCGACTCGCGGCCCTCGCGTTCATCCGCGATGCGCACCTTCACCAGCTCATGCGTCTCGAGCGCGGCGGCGAGCGCTCCGATGACGCCGTCGGTGACGCCGTCGTCACCCACCTGCACCACCGCGTGAAGGTGATGACCAAGGGCACGCAGGTGCCGCCGCTGTTTTCCGTTGAGGGCCAAGAGTGTCTTTCTCTACTTCATCATTCGCAGCTCACGCTGCGCGTCGATGTGTTTGGGGTCGAGCTTCGCCGTGGCGTTGAAGTGTTTCTTCGCCGTGGGCATGTCTCCCAGAATCCGGTGCATCATGCCCTGATGAAAGTGCGCCGCGACGATGTTCGGGTTGCGCTTCAGGCAGTTGGTGATGTCCTTCATCGCCTCGACCAGCCCCAGCTTCTTGTCCGGGAAGGTGAAGAACTTCGCGTAGCCACGCCACGCGTACACCTCGGCATCGTCGGGCATGATGTTGATGCAGTCGTCGAACATCTTGAAGGCGTCGGCATACTTGCGCGCCTGCATCAGGATCTTCCCCTTCTGGAAGAACTCGTCGGCCTGAAGGAACTTGCCTACGTCGACCTTCTCGCCACCGCCACCGGCCTCGAGCTCGGCGAGGTACTCCTTGCGCAGGTTCTCATCTGACAGCGTGCGGTGCGCGTCGCCCACGCGCGCGAAGATGTCGGCCTTCGCCTTCGCGAACGAATCCGGTGAGCCGGGCGGCACCGTGTCGGGGTGGTAGTCCTTCGCGAGCTTGAAGTAGGCGACCTTCACCGCGTTCGCCGGTGAGTCCTTCGTGAGCGACAGCACCTCGAAGTGGTTCTGCGTCTTCATCCTGGCCAACACGTCGGCCAGTCGCTTCACCTCGGCCTCGACGTTCTGCGAAACCGCGGGAGCACCGGCACCCATCTTCGAGGGCCCGGGCGCCGCCGTTCCGATGGGGCGTGAAGGCGCCACGGCAGGCGCAGGGTACGCAGGCGCGGTGGGCGGCGCGGGCGGGCCCGGCACGTTGGTCGGACCTGGAGCGGCCGCCTGTGGCGCGATCACCGGCCGTGGAGGCGCAGGCACCGCGGCCGCCGGCGGAACGACAGGTCGCGGCGGCACTGGCACCGTCGCCTGCGGAGTGACGACAGGCCGCGGCGGCACTGGCACCGTCGCCTGCGGGGTGACGACAGGCCGCGGCGGCGCTGGAGCGACCGGGGCATGCGCAGCCACGGACGCTCCGCTTCGCTGGGGAACCCGCGTCTTCACCACGGTCCCGGCGAACGAGACGAGGTCGCACGGCTCGAGCATGAAGGCGACCCGCAGCGCGTTCTCTGCCTCGGGTGCCTGGCTCTGGAAGAGCTGGTTGAGCGTTCGGGTGCCGTCGAAGCCCGCGTACGCGCGCGTTTCCTGCGCCGAGAGTCGAAGCTCGGTGACAGGCACCGTGCCCGAGGCCTTCATCACCGGGAAGTCGAGGGCCTCGTGCAGGCGCGCGCGGAGCTCGGCGGTCGACACGCGCCGAAGCTGCTCGCCGTAGAGCTGCCACCGATTGCCTGCGGGCACTGCCTTGTGCGCGGGCAGCTCGAGCGGCTGGAAGGTGAAGTGGCCATCGGTCGCGAGGAGCACCTGCCCGACGAGCCCACCCGCGCGTTTGCCCAGCGCCTCGAGAATGACGCTGGGGTTCACCAGGCCCAGCCCGAAGAGCGCTGGGAGGAGCTCTCCGCCGAAGCGGGCGCCCTCTTTCTGCGCCTGCCCCAGCTGCTCAGGCGTGACGAGCCGGTTCTTCAGCAGGTACGTCGCCAGCGCGTCCTCGGGGTGTGTCGAGTCGACCGCGTCGGGGCTGCCTTTGCGGAAGTGCAGCGACACCGCGCGGTCCGGCAACTGGAACGTCATCAAGCCGTTCACGTCTTGAGCAGCGGCCAGGAAATAGAGGCGCTGAGGACTCAGCTCTCGCAGCGAACCGGTGGCCGGAATCTCGGCGAGCGCCGTCACGGCGGCGACCGAAGGCGAGCTCGAGATGGGCGGCGCCTGCCCCGCGACCGAAGGACTCGAGAACGGCGCAGCGACCGAGGATGGACGGCTCATCGGAGGGGCGGCCACGGCCGAGGGCGTCGACATCGGCGCGACGCCCATCGCAGCGGCGATCGACGCCGACGAGAGCGGCGGCCGTGGTGATGCCGGTGCGACGGCGCGGACGCCCGACGGCGTCGCGGCGATGGCCGAGGGCGCGCTGTGAGGCACATCAGAGAACAGAGAATCCTCGAGGGTCATCGGTGCGCCGGCGTGCGGAGCGGCCATCACGGGAGCGCTCGCGGACCGGGCCTGGACCGGCGCGCCGGCCCGAGCCTGCGCCGAGGCAACGGTCGGGTTCATCGGCCGCGTCGCAACCTGTGCGCGCGCGCCGGGCCCTGCCATCGCGCCAGCGCCGGGACGAGGCACGGGGCCACCCGCGGGGGCTGAGGCTGGGCCCGTCGGTGCTCCCGCCCCGGCCGTAGGGAGCGGCGGCGGCGCAGCGACCTTCTCCCACACATCGTCGAGGTCGGTGTGGGGCAGAACCTGCTCGCCCCACAGCGCCCTGGGGAACACCATTCGAATGCCCGGCATGCGCCCCGGAAAGACGTAGTTGGCGCCATCGAGCGACACCTGGACCCTGCCCGTGATGATCCCGTTGTCGAGCAGCAGTTCCACGCTCGTCGGGGCGAGCGGGCCGAAGACCTGTGCCTTCTCGGTCCTGACCCAGATCTGAACGACTTCGTCACTCATCGCGCAGAGCAGAACCTACCCGCAAATTCGTGCTGCGGCTGCGCGATTCACGCACCGGCAGCTGGTCTGATCGCCACCCGGGTAGGGTTTCGGGGCACACTCGTCTTCGCGATGAACCGGTTCGCCAGGCTCGTGTCGCTGTTTGGCTTCACCTCGACCCTGTGCGCCTGCGTCGCCATCTCGAGCGCTCAGATGGCCGACACGCTTGGAGCAGGCAGGCTGCAGGTCGGCCTCGAGCCCGGTGTCGCGGGGGTCATCCAGACGTCGACGGGCGTCGTGTTGGCACCGGCCGCTGACGTGGCGGTGCGGTACGGCGCCGCCGAGCGCCTCGACGTCGGAGCGCGTCTCGGTCAGTCGGGGCTCGAGCTTCAGCTCAAGGTGATGTTGACGCCACCAGGCAGTCGAGTCGCCGTCTCGGTGGCCCCGCACCTCGCGGGCCAGCTGCGCTTCGTCTCGAACGTGTCGCCCGACTCCACGCCGAGCCTGGGCGTCGCGGGCCTGCTGGTGAACGGAGGGCTCCCGCTGCTCGTCGGCGTGCGGCTGGGGCAACACCAGCTCGTCGTCGGGCCTCGGCTGCACGTGCTCGCGTCGGTGCCGTCGACCGCGACCGAGCCTGCCTCGCGGCGCTTCGCCACAGGTGGGAGCGTCGGGGTGTCACTGCGCGTCTCACGAGCGGTGGCCGTGATGCCCGAGGTCGCGCTGCTCGTCCCGTTGACGCCGGGCCCCATGGTCGCGACGAATGACACGTTCACGCAGCTGGCCGCAGGGATCCTCGTGCAGACCCGGCTCGCGTTCTTGCTCGGCGACTCCGCTCAGCCCTGAGCGCACCACTCTGTTCACCGCCGTGCACACCCGCGGCTCGAGGCCGCTTCCGGCGCCGACGACCGTGCTAGGAGCGCAGCGTTCTGTCATTCCGAGGTGCTCCTTGAACCGAATCCTCCTGCCGTGCTCCTTCGCTGTGGCGCTGCTGTCGGCCGGATGTCCTTCGCCACAACCAGGGGACTGCAAGAGCAGCGCTGACTGCACGATGGGCCAGTCGTGCATCTCGCAGCGGTGCGTCGGTGGAGCGGCGGGCGGAATCGGTGGCGGATCCTCCTCGACAGGCGGCGGCAGCACCGGTGGCGGAATCTCAGGCGGAGGCAGCGCTGGTGGCGGCGCGGCAGGCGGCGGCGCGTCGATGTCGGGCGGCGAGAGCTGCGAGCTCGCCGCGGTCATCGCCGGCACCACGAACGTCTCGGGCACGACGGTGGGGGCGACGAACGACGTGGGCCTCACCTGCACCGGCGCGCGCAACCAGGGCCCGGACCGCGTCTACAAGGTGACCGTGCCCCCCATGGAGCGCCTCACGGTCACGCTCACCCCCGAAGAGACGGACACCTCGGACGGCGGCCTGCAGTTCGACCCGTCGCTGTACCTGGTGGCCGGCCCCACCGCGAGCTGCCAGCCCGCCGACGCAGGCGATCGCACGAGCTGTCTCGATGGCTCCGACATCGACTCGCCGCCGGGCTCCCCCGAGCGCGTGACGTTCCTCAACAGCTCGGGCGCGCCGCGTGAGGTCTTCGTCGTCGTCGACTCGTTCTTCACCGCGCCTGACGACATGAACGGCACCACCCACGAGGGCCGGTACGATCTCGCCTTCACCCTCGCCGCCCCGCCGATGGGCGACCGTTGCGACACGGCCACCACGGTGATGGCTGGCACCCTCTCGGGCCAGTCGTTGACGACCTTCTCGGGCGACTACGGCTTTGGCACCAACTGCCGACGCTCCGATGGGCCCGACCGCGCCTTCAAGATCAGCGTGCCTGCAGGCCAGCGCCTCACGGCCATCGCCGCGCCTTCGTCGGACGGCGGCTTCGACACCACCTTGAACCTCATCGCCGGCCCGGCGGCTGCGTGCGAGGCGAACCCGCTGGTGTGCCTCACGGGCGCCGACTCCACGTTCACCGGCCAGCCCGAGCGCGTCGACTACCTGAACCGCGGCGCGGCCGCGCAGGACGTCTTCGTCGTCGTCGGCTCGTACGATCCCACCGACACCGACACGGGGTTCTCACTCACCACCAGCGTCGCAGCCCCGCCTGCCGGCGATGAGTGCGCGACCGCGGTGGCGATGGTCGCCGACATGCCGCTGATCGGACAGCCGCTGACGAACTTCGGCAACGACTACGGCTCGGGCACCGGCTGCAACATCACCACGAACGGCCCTGACCGCGTGTACGAGCTCATGGTCCCGGCGAACAAGCTCGCGACCGTGACGGTGACGCCCGGAGCCGGCTTGAACACCTCGGTCTCGCTGGTCGACGGCGCGGCGAACTGCGCACAGGGCATGCTCCGCTGCGTGGCCACCAGCCCGAGCGCCACCACCGCATCGCCCGACGTCGTGAAGTGGACGAACCGGAGCGCGACGGCGAAGACGCTCCTCGTCCTCGTCGACACCGCCGCGCCGGGCGCAGGCAGCTTCGACATCGTCGCCACCATGACCGACCCGCCCGCGGGCGACTCGTGCGCGAATGCCACCGCCCTCACCACAGGAGCTCCAGTCGCTGGCACGACGGTCGGCTTCTTCGACGACTACGCGGCGGGGGCCACCACGTCGTGCGCGACCTTCAGCACCCTGGGGAACGATCGCGTCTACGGGTTCTCGGTGCCGAACGGGCAGCGCGCGCGCGTCACCGTCACGCCTGCCGACGCCGGCTTCACGCCGTCGCTGAGCCTCGTCGCTGGAGCCGCCGCAGCGTGCGAGGTGACCCCGCGCGTGTGCGCCGCCGCTGCGAACTCGGGCAGCAGCGGGGCCGCGCGGACGGCTGCGTTCTTCAACGGCACCGGCATAGCGCAGGGCACCTTCGCCATCGTCGATGGCTCGGGCAGCGGCGACTTCACGATTGGCCTGACGACGGCCGCGCCGCCGGTCGACGACGTCTGCACCACGGCCACCACGACCCTGGGCGCGAACCCGCTCACCAACCAGACGGTTCGACCCGCCGGCGTCACCTTCGAGCGCGACTACCCGTGCGTGTCGACCTCGCGCGGCCCCGACCGCGTCTACGTGGCGCAGGCCCCGGCGAACCAGCGGCTGACCGTCACGGTGACGCCGACCATGATGGTGATGGATGGAGGCTTCGACCCCGTGCTCTCGCTCATCGCCGGGCCAGCCTCTGCGTGTGACTCGGCCACGCGGCGCTGCGTCGCCGGCGTCGATGATGGCGCGCGCAACCAGCCAGAGACGGCGAGCTTCACCAACGCTTCGGGCACGGCGCAGACCGTCTTCGTGGTGGTCGGCTCGTACAGCGAGACCGACGCCGACACCGTCTTCTCCCTCTCGGGCGCCACCTCGCCGATCGTGGCTGGAGAGGTCTGCGAGAACGCCCAGGGCATCGCTTCGGGCGCGGCGCTCATGAACGAGACGCTCACGACCTTCTCACGCGACTACGTGCTCGGCCTCACCTGCAGCCGCTCGAGCGGGGCGGAGCGCGTGTATTCGATCTCCGTCGGCCCCAACCAGACGCTCACTGCGCGCGGTGTGCCCGACATGATGGCCGACATCGTGCTCAACCTCATCGATGGGCCGGCGGCCAACTGCAACGCCTCGAGCGTCGCGTGCCTCACCTCGGCCGACCGTGGCGCGAGCGGCCAGGAGGATCGCATCACCTGGCAGAACACCACCGCGGCCGCGAAGACCGTCTTCATCGTCGTGTCGAACTACCGCGCGGGCATGATGACCTACAGCCTCGAGGCGCAGGTTCAGTAGCCACGCTCGTCGAGCCACCACGCGAGGTGGCCACACAGCACGAAGCCGAAGGCGTTGAGCGCGCCGTGCGTGGGCACCATGTCGGGCACCGAGAGCGCAGGCACTGCTGGCCAGTACTGGCTGGCGGCCCACGCCACGCCGAGGCCCATCGCGACCCACGGTGACGCCGACGAGACGAGCATGAGCGCTCGGGTGCGTCCGCTCCGTCGCAGCGCTTCGCCCACCTGCAGGGCCCCGACGGCGCAGACGCCGATGGCCATCAACACCGCGCCGCCGACCTGAAAGAGCGCGAGCCGGGTGATGAAGCCCAGCGCGACCACCGGCGGCGCCACCATGACGAACATCCCTGCGAGCTTCCGTGCCGTCGTCGCGCGTTGTTGCACGAGGCGGTTCGCCAGCGACAACGAGCCCACGCCAGCGAACGAGAAGTGCAGCGCGGTCAGCTTGACGATCGGCTCGGGGATCTCGAAGACGGTGACCTCCAGCCGCGACGCGACGAGGGCGAGCGCGGCCGTAACGCCGAAGCCAGCCATCACCGCGTGCACCAGCACACGTCGCGCCAGCGCCTTCACGCCCTCGACCACGCACAGCAGCAGCCACGGTGCGAGCACCAGCGCCGCCGGCCACCCGGGCGCGACGGAGAGCGAGGCGGTGACGGCCAGCGCCGCGATGAGAAACGGCGTGAAGGGCCGCGAGAACGAGATCGGCATGACGACGCCGACCCCGGTCACGAGCGCGACGTTCATCACCGGCACCATCCACTCCGCGAGCGTCACGTTCGCCCACCCGTCGACGCGTCAGCAGCGGCTTCGCGATGAAGGCCGAGCTGCCCCCCGAGGCGAAGCGCGGAGGATGCCCCTCTGCCGGGGAGAGCCGACAAGGCTCCCGAGCCCGGGAAGAGCCGCTCGACGTGAACGCTGTGCGGCTCGACGTCGACGCTGTGCCGCTCGCGGCCGATAGGGTCGCGCTCGCGCGTGTCGGGGATCAGCTCCGGCACGTGCCCCGCCCCGACGGCTCTCGTGAGCGTGTTGGAGCCCGCCCGCTTCAGAGGAAGACGTGCTCCCGGTGTTCACCGAACACCGCGCGCATCGCGTCTGAGATCTCACCCAGCGACGCCTCGGCCTTCACCGCGTCGGAGATGAGCGGAATGAGGTTGTCGCCCGGGCGCGCGGCGGCCTGCTTCAACGCGTCGAGCGCGCGGCGACAGGCATCGGCGCTGCGCGTCTTTCGCAGGTCCGCCAGGCGAAGCCGTTGTTCGTGCTCCACCGACTCGTCCACGCGCAGCAAGCCCGTCACCGCCGGTTCCGGCACCTGGTACGAGTTGACGCCGACGACGACGCTCTCTTTCCGTTCGAGCGCGCGCTGGGCCTCGTACGCCGCGCTCTGGATCTCCTGCTGCGGGAAGCCCTGCTCGATGGCCCGCACCATGCCGCCGAGATCGTCGATGCGGCGGATGTAGTCGCTGGCCTTCGCCTCGAGCTCGTCGGTGAGCCGCTCCAGGTGGTAGCTGCCGCCGAGCGCGTCGATGGTGTCGGCGACGCCCGTCTCGTTCGCGATGATCTGCTGCGTGCGAAGCGCGAGCTTCGCGGCGCCTTCACTGGGCAACGCGAGCGCTTCGTCCCACCCGTTGGTGTGCAGCGACTGCGTGCCACCAAGCACCGCCGCCAGACCCTGAATCGCCACCCGCACCACGTTGTTCATCGGTTGCTGCGCGGTGAGCGTCGATCCGGCCGTCTGCGCGTGGAAGCGCAGCATCATCGAGCGTGGGTCCTTCGCGCCGAAGCGCTCCTTCATGATGCGCGCCCACAGCCGCCGCGCGGCGCGGAACTTGGCGACCTCTTCGAGGAAGTCATTGTGCACATTGAAAAAGAACGAGAGCCGGCCGGCGAAGTCGTCGACCTCGAGCCCCGCCGTGCGCGCCGCTTCGACGTACGCGATGCCGTCGGCGAGCGTGAAGCCGATCTCCTGCGCGGCCGTCGAGCCAGCCTCACGAATGTGGTAGCCGCTGATGCTGATCGGGTTCCACTTCGGCACCTTCTTCGCGCAGAACGCGAAGAGGTTGGTGATGAGGCGTAGGCTCGGCGTCGGCGGGTAGATGTACGTGCCGCGCGCGATGTACTCCTTCAAGATGTCGTTCTGCACCGTGCCCTGGAGCGCCTCCATCGGCACGCCCTGCGACTCACCGACCGCCGCATAGAGCATCAACAGGATCGGCGCCGTCGCGTTGATGGTCATCGAGGTGCTGACCTCGCCGAGCGGAATGCCCTCGAGCAATACCTTCATGTCGCGCACCGAACAGATCGAGACGCCGACCTTGCCGACCTCGCCACGCGCGCGATCGTTGTCGGCGTCGAAGCCCATCTGCGTCGGCAGATCGAACGCGACCGACAAGCCCGTCTGCCCGGCCTTCAGTAGCGAGTGGTAGCGCTCGTTGGAGTCCTTCGCGCTCGCGAAGCCGGCGTACTGCCGCATCGTCCAGAACCGGCCGCGGTACATGGTGGGCTGCACGCCGCGCGTGAAGGGGTACTCGCCCGGGAAGCCGAGCTTCTCGACGTAGGTGCTCTCCGGTGAGGCCTCGGGGCCGTCGACGGGTGCCCGCTCGATGCCGCTCGAGGTGAGGAAGGTCGGGCGCCGCTCGGGCCCTTTCGCCTTCGCCTTCTCGTACGTCTTCACAACCCACCGGGACTTCTCGGTTTTCGAGTCAGACATGGCCCGGAGGGATAGCACGGAGCCGGACCGGTGAAAGAACGGGCCAGTTGGGAGAAATTTCGCGCCCCGCGCGCATCAGCGGCCTCAGATGAGCGATAAACACCTTCATGAACGTAGATGGCATCCGCCGGGCGCTCACTACTGCGGCCCGTGACGGCAAGGTCGATGCGGCAGACGTCGATCGCATCATGCTGCAGGCGCGCGATGGCGGCGGGCTCTCGAGCCTCGAGCGCTCCACCCTGCTCAAGGCGGCCGACGGCTTCGACGACGGCACCAAGCAGCGGCTGCTCAGTCACCTCGCGGCGATGGGCCAGACGAACGCGTGGGTGAACATCGAAGCGAAGGGCCAGCTCGCGACGCTCGACGGGCGCTACGCGAACCTCACGTTGACGGTGCCGGGCCTCTCGGCGCGCGTCGGCCTGTTCGACAACGCGTTCGCGCTCAAGGGCAAGGCGAAGGCCGACGGCGTGCTGCAGCTCACCATCGACGGCCAGAAGCTCTCGGTGCCGGTGAAGGCCGGTGAAGGGCCACAGCAGATTCTGCAGAAGATGAAGGCGCAGCTGCCCTCGAACTTCGCCGGCGTGGTGCTCGGTGGAGACGTGCAGCCGTACGACGCGGCGAGCTTCTCGGGACGCTCCGCGAGGAAGACCGACAGCGCCGCGCACCTCATGCTCTACAAGCCCGCGTCCCTGGGCCTGGCTCCCGGCGAGAAGCCGCTGCGCGTCGTCGTGACTGGCTACGGCGCCTTCATGGGCATCACCGACAACCCGTCGGCGAACATGGCGCAGACGCTCGCTGAGCGCGGCGTGAAGGGCGCCATCGTCGAATACCGCCGCCTCGACGTGACGCCCGCCGCGGTCGAGACGTTCATGACCGAGATGAAGCGCAGCCCGCCCGACGTCATCCTCTCGATGGGCGTGACGCACGGTCAGGCGCAGGTCGAGGAGCGGCCCGAGAATCACCTCGGCGCGGCGCCCGACGGCAACAACCAGCAGATGACGGAGCGCAAGGTACGCGTCGGCGGTCCGCAGGAGCTCACGACCGACCTGCCCGTCGACACCATCGACTGGGCGCTCCAGGGCTTCGGCGGCGGGCGGCAGGTGTTCACCAGCAAGTCAGACGCGAACTACCAGCCCGACCGCAGCGCGTACCTCTGCAACTTCCTCGGGTACAACCTGGCCTCGGAGTTCGGCACCACGCCGAAGACGACTGCGGGCTTCATGCACATCACGCCCGAGACGAAGGCTGATCAGATGGGCGCTGTGCTCGACGCGATCACCGCGAAGCAGCTCGAAGCGCGCCGCGCCGGCTTCCCGACGAGCTGACCGTCACTTCTTCTCGAGGTCGCGCTTCGCTGCCTGGCGCGCCTCGGCCCACGCAGAGCGGACGCGATCGACCACGGCCTTCGTTCGATCGAAGGCTTCTTTCGCACGAGGGTCGGCTTCTGCCAGCCGCTCCCCAACGAGCGCCGCGAGCTCGGGCTTCTTCGGCTCCTTGAGCAGCTCCTCCAGCGTGACGAGCGCACGCAGCGGCCGGCCCTTCATCGCCTCGAGCAAGGCGGGCACGTCGACGGCAGGCGCCTGAAGGCACTCGACCGACGGCGCACCGGGGCTCCACGACGGTGGAAACAGCAGCGCGAGCCGCGTGAAGAAGACCGCCTCGAAGGCCGATACGCCTTCCGCGAAGGTGATGGGAAAGGGCCCGAGGCGCGAGGTGTCGAGCAGCCACTCCGAGCGGTTCACCCAGCCGTGCGTGAGCCAGCTGGCGAGCGAGAACGCTCCGGCGCGGTCTGACGGCTTCGCGCCCGCAACCGACGAGGTCCCCAGCGCCCATGCCGTCGTTGCGTCTTCGAGGCGCTTCACCAGCGTCGAGAGGTGCGTCGGAGTGAAGAGCGCGCCGGCTTCGGTGAAGGCGAGGTACTGACCCTGGGCCGCGGCGAGGCCAACGTTGGTGCGCACCGAGGCGTCGCTCGAGGTGCTGGGGAGCGAGACCACCGTCACGCCGCTGCGCGCGCGCGGCTTCTCGAGCAGCGCATCGAGCCGGTCTGCCGGCAGGGTCGCGACGACGATCAGCTCGAGCGGACGGCGCTGCTGATTCACCAGTGACGAGAGCGTGCCGGCGAGCTGCGACTCATCGGCCGACGACGACACCACCACCGAGACCAGGCCTGGCGTGCGGTCGGGAGTCGTCGCTGCGGTGCCCCGCTTCGCGAACAGCAACAGACGATCAGCCGCCGCGTCGGGGTTCACCTGCTCGAGCAGCTGCCGGAGCGCCGCCTCAGTGTCGGCCGAGAGGCCAGACGTTCGATGGGCGGTCACCACGACATCACGTGCCGAGACGACGTAGCCCGCTGAGGCCAGCCACCGGCGCACGTCGGGCTCGGCGAACGAAGGGGTCGGCGTCGAATTCGTCAGCGCACCAAGGAGCGACGAGGCGGACGACGCGTTGGCGAACGAGAAGACGAGGTCGGCCTGGCCCGCGGCCGAGGCCAGCGCGCGGAAGGCGGCGCCACCGTCAGCCAGCGCGAAGCCGTCGAAGGCCACCACGACGTCGGGGTGGAACGCGCCGATCTCGTCGAGCGACGCCGGGTCGACGAGCACGGTGCAGCCGTTGCCTTCGATCACCCGAACGAGCGCGAGATCGCTCGCCAGCATTACGACGCGCTTCTTCAAGCCGACGCGTCGCGTGACGAGCGTGCGCAGATCTGCGGCGTGTTGGGCAGCCATGCTCAGGCCTGCGCCGTGGCCTTCACGGCCGGGGACGCGGGAATCGGTTCGCTCCGCGGCTCCGTCGACCAGGCGTGCTCGGGACGAATGAGGCCAAGGCCCGACGGGTGCGGCGCGACGACGAGTGACTTCGAGAGCGCGTGCGGCGGCAGCCCGGCGCTCCAGGCGGTGGCGGTCAGCACGTGAGCGCCGTCACCGAGCCCGAGCCGGGGCAGCGTGAGCCTCGCGGTCGCCCGGCCGCTGGGCAGCGTTCCCGTTGAGTACAGCGTCTTGAAGAGCGCGACGCCCGAGACGGTCGCGATCTCGACCGAGACGTCGCAGCGCGCCTCTGACGACAGCTCGAGATCGACGTACACCTCGAGGGCGCTGTCGGCCGAGAACGCCGACGGCTGGGCACCGACGCCATCACGCAGCCTGAGCTCGACGACCTGCACCGGAGACTTGACCTCGGCGGGAGACGGCGACGCCTCGACCTGTGGCAGCGCGAGACCCGGCGCCGAGAGCGCGGAGTGCCCGGTGCGATCGCCTTCGGCTTCGGCGGCCGCGATGGCCTGCCGGTACGCCGAGACGACCTGGCGCGGGTCTCCCACCATGCGGGTCTTGCCACCGTCGATCCACACGGCCGCGTCGCACCACGTCTCGATGCTCGCGAGGTCGTGCGTCACGAAGAGGATGGTCTTCCCCGACTGGCGGAACTCATTCATCTTCGCCGACGACTTGCGGGCGAAGTGCGCGTCACCGACCGAGAGGATCTCGTCGATGATCAGGATCTCGGGATCGACGTGGGTCGCGACCGCGAAGGCCAGCCGCATGAACATTCCGCTCGAATAGGTGCGGACCGGCTCGTCGATGAAGTCGCCCAGCTCGGCGAACTCGATGATCTCGTCGACGCGCGACTTCACCTCGTTGCGCGACATGCCGAGGATGATGCCGTTGATCAGGATGTTCTCGCGGCCAGTGAAGTCGGGGTGAAAGCCGGCGCCGAGCTCGAGCAACGCCGAGATGCGCCCGTTGACGGTGATCGTGCCCGAGGTCGGCGCGTAGATGCCCGTCACCAGCTTCAGCAGCGTGCTCTTGCCTGAGCCGTTGCGGCCGACGATGCCCATCGTGGTGCCACGCGGGACGACCAGGTTCATGCCCTTGAGCGCCTCGATGTGCGTCGCGGGTTCCTTCAGCTTGCGCTGCCCCTTGAGGATCCGCACCACCTCGCTCTTGAGCGTGGTGATCTCATTGCGCCGGTTGCGCTTCTGAAAGTGCTTCGTGACGTTGTCGATGACGATCGCGTTCGACATGGCTCACACCAGCTCGGCGAACTCTTCACGCCGGCGTTCGAAGACCGCAGACGACAGCCACAGGACGATGAGCGTGATGGCCGCCACGACGAGCAACGGCTGCAGCTCGGGCACCTGGTGCGCGAAGAAGACGTCGCGCCAGGCCGTCATCAGCGCGGCGATCGGGTTGATGAGCACGATGGTGTGCTGCACCTCGTCGGCGCTCATCACGATGCCGAACCGATCGATCCCCTTCACCGAACGAACGTCCCACAACACGGGCGTGAGGAAGAACGCCAGCTGCATCACGTTGGCGATGATGTGCTGCAGATCGCGGAACGCCACGTTCAGCGCCGAGAGCAGGTACGTGATGGCGAGGGTGAAGAGCGTCTGCAGCACCAACAACGGCAGCACGAAGATCAGGTGCCACGTCGGCGAGTCCTGGAACGCGGTGCCCAGGACGAAGAGCAGCGGAATCGAGAGCACGAAGTTGATCAGGTTCGTCAGCACGACGTACGCGGGCAAGACCTGCGCCGGGAACCGGACCTTCGTCAGCAGATCCTTCCGATCGCTGACTGACGTCGTCCCGCCGAGCACCGAGGTCGAGAAGAAGAGCCAGGGGAGCAACCCGCTGAACAAATAGAACGGGTACCGCGCTGGCGCGTTCTCCATGAGTACGCCGAACACGAGCGCGTAGACGGCCATGCTGAGGGTCGGGTTCAGGAACGTCCACAGGAAGCCGAGCACCGACGCGCGGTAGCGGGCCTTCAGCTCTCGCAACGAGAGCGCCCAGAGCAGCGCGCGGTACTGGTACAGCTCCTGAAGGTTGCGGACCATGGGGGCGCGGGGTGCCTACCGCATGGGCCCCTACCCCACAACCCGCGCAGCCTGTTTCTGAGGGCCCGCGACTAGCGGCTCTTCGGAGCGCGCGGCCGCTTCGACGTCGACTTCGACTTCGGCGCGGGCGCCTTCGCGGTGAGCTTCGGCACCTTCAACACGACAGGCTTCGGCGGTGCTTCGACCTTCGCGAGCTGGGCTTCGAGCGCGGCCACCTTCGAGCGCAGCCGAACGACCTCGGCGGTGAGCTGCGAGTAGCCGTCGAGCACGTGGCCGTTGAACACCACCTGCCGCGCGAGCGCCTCGTTGATGAAGATCTGCCCGACCCTTCGGAACGCCTGCTTCGCGAGCACGACTGCCTGACCTGCCACGCCGTCACGGTGCGTCTCGATCGGCAGCCCTTGCGTCGCGTCGACGTGCTCCGACATGGACTCGACCGCGAAGGCGAACGCCTCGACCGGCGCTTCAGTGCCTTCGTCCAGGCCGGCGTCCTCCGACGGCGGGAGCAGCCCGCGCGCCCCGAGGCGCTCCTTCACCACGTCGAGCAGCTTCTTCGTCGTCACGTCTTTTCCGAACAGCTTCATCGTTCGCTCCGGTGCCGACTGATTCGGGAAATCGTGGAGAGCCACGCGTCGATGACGGTGGGCCACTGGTGCTTCGCTCCGTACGCGCGGGCCTTCTTCGACAACGCCGCGCGCTTCTCGCCAACGACCTTCACCGCCTCGATGAACGAGCGCTCGTCGTCATAGCCTGCGCCCGCCGCGCTGCGCTCCAGCTGCCCACGAATGACGGCGCCCGACGTGTTGCCGATGACGGGCGTGCCGACCGCGAAGGCCTCGAGCGCCAGCAGCGACAGGCTCTCGTACCGGCTGGGAACGACGACGGCCATCGCACCGCCGAGCGCGTCCCACTTGGTCTGCTCGTCGACCCGGCCCAGCGCGATGACGCGGTCGCCCCGTGGCTTGAGCTCTCCCGAACCGGCGAGCACCAGGGTCGGCGCGTCGTGGAAGGCCTTCACCAGCGCTTGATGGAATTCGATCAACTCCGACACGCCCTTCCCTGACTCCATTCGCCCGACGTACAGCAGGTACGGGCCCTGGACGTCGAAGGCGTCTCGGAAGCGCTCGGGCTTCGGGGCGAGCGGAGTGACGCCGACACCGACGACACTCGACGGCGCTGCGTTCGGAAAGCGGGCGCGGATCAACGCTTCTTCCTCCGGCGTGTTGCAGAGCAGCGCGCGCGGTTGCTCGAAGACGTCGGCGAACAGATGGAATGCCAGCGGCGGCTCGTCATGCGCAGTCGGCACGACGAGTGCGCGATCGGCGAGCAGCGGAACGCCGTACACCGTCGGTTGGTAGAGGTACGTGAAGAAGGCCACCGCGTCGAAGCGCTCCCGCTCGGCGACCAGACGTTCGAGGAGCGCAGGCGAGGTCGGCCCTTGATCGGCGAGCCACCTCGACTCGGTCACCAGATCCTGCGGCTTGCCGAAGAGCTGGTCCGACAGCCGGTTGAACCCACGAACGTTGCGGAAGCGGCTCGACGGGAAGCGATGCACGGTGAGCGGGCCGTCGCGCGACGTGCCGGCCTCGAGTTCGTTCTTCCACGAGAGGTGATCGGTCGCGCAGGTGGTGAAGACCTCGACGGCGGCGTGGGGAGCCAGCGCCATCGCCACCTGCCGGGCGTGGGCCTCGGCGCCACCGACGATGAACTCTCCGAAGCGCTGCACGACGAAGGCGACGCGTGGCCGGGTGGTTCGCCGCTTCGGAGCCGACCGGCGCTCCGGGAGCGCGTGCCGCAGGGCGTTGGCGACCGACTCGAGCGAGAAGTCCGCGAGGCGCTCCTTCTGCCCGACGACCAACTGCTCGCGCATCGCCGGATTCGAGGTGACGTGGAGCGCAACCTCGGCGAGTGCCGCGAAGTGCTTCTCGTCGAACACCAGCCCTCGACCACCCATCGTCTCGGGCACGGCTGCGGCGCCGAACGCCAGCACCGGCACCTCGCTCGCGAAGGCTTCGAGCAGCGGTACGCCGAGCCCCTCGTGCTCGCTCATCGAGACGAACAGGTCAGCGGAGCGATACGCAGCGACGAGCTGGGCGTGCGGCACCTTGCCGAGGAACGTCACCTGCCCCAGGGCATCAGCGCGGCGCTTGAGCGCCTTGAAGGCGGCCTGACCCGCGTCGTACCCGCCGACGATCACCAACTGAGCGCGCGGCGCGATGCGCTTGAGCTCTTGATGGAGCGACAGCAGATCGTCGACGCGCTTGTGCGGCACCACCCGGCTCACCGAGACGATTCGGGGAGCGCCGCGCGTTTGCAGCCGGGCGAGCAGGCCTGCGTCAGCCTGCGACGGGCCGAAGCGCTCCGGCTCGACCAACAGCGGCACCACCTTCACCTCACGGTGGCCGACCGCCACGAGCTCGCGCGCGTTGAAGGCCGAGACGCCGATGGCGACGTCGACGTGGCCAGCCAGCGCGGTCAGCTGCGCACGCCCGGTGACGAGCGGCTCGGCGAGGCGGGTGCCGGCGTAGAAGCCGGCCGGCGTGATGTTGTGAAACACGAGGCCACGTCGGCACGGCAGGTGGAGCACCTTCGCCACCAGGCTCGAGGCGATGCCGTGATGATAGAGAACGAGATCGTCGGGCTCGACGCGCAGCTTCGAGATCGGGTGAACGATGGCATCGAAGCCCGGAGCGACCTCGCCCGCGAAGACCTCGCCCCTCATGCCGAGGTGCCGGAGCGCCCGCTGAAAGCCGATGGCCGCGGCGCCCATGGCGTCACCTGGGCGGAAGTTCGGCACGAGCTGATGCACCCGGTGTGAAGCCAACGTGCGCGCGCTGTTAGTCGAGCAGTCCCGGCAGTGCTACCCCGACGCGTGCAGCCGCTTCGAGAGGCGAGAGCCCCACTTCGGATCACGACGGTGAGCGACTGCGCGTCGCTGATTCGCCAACCAGTCTGGCGAACCGATCGGGTCGAGCCAGCCGTGCATGAATCGCATCGTCAGCGGGGCGCTCGAATGCCCTGCTTCCCTGAGACGCTTCACTTCACTCCACGCGGACTCTGCGTCGAGAACCAGCGCGGCGAGGTCCAGAGTGGAGGCAGAGGCGCCAACGTTCGCTGCGCCGTGCTCCGAGAGATCGCTCAGGAGTCCGTCGAGCGCATCGACGATGGCCTCGTTCAGCGCCAGTCTTTCCGGGCCATCACCCGACTGGGATGGCGGCAGGCCTGAGAGCGCGGACCGTGCGAGACGAACGATCTCGAGCGCGTGCGCCAGACTCCGGCGCTCGACCAGCTCGTAGACAGCGTCGACAGTCACAACACGGCGCTGATGGCGCACGCCGCGTCGGTGTCGAGCCCGATGAACGCCGCGCCAAACCCATCGGGCGTCACGTGCGTCACCCGCGCGAAGGTGCTCACCAGCGGGGCGTTCTTCGCGGGCGCAAACTGCACGTGCACCGTCGCGTGCCGGGGCGGCGTCGCGCGCGAGGCGATGAACATGCCGCCCGCCGAGAGATCGCTCGCGTAGTCGATCTCGTAGCCACCCTCGCTCGACGACTGGTGGTGCACGAGGATTCGAACTGGCTTGCGGTCGGCGATGCGGCGCTCGTTCATGGGTGCGGACCTTGGTTGATCTCGTCACGGCAGCGCAACGGGGGCCCTGTGGTATGCGCTCCCACCGTGTCACCGAACCAGCCGGTCGCCCTCGATGCTTCTCTCTGGGACGAGCCGATCACCGGCATCGGGCTCTACACACGACAGCTGCACCGGGCGCTCGTCGCGGCGGGCGAACCCGTCGAGCGATGGGGTGCACGCACGAGCGGGGAGCTCCCGCGGCGTGGCGCGTCTCGAACCGGGTGGACCGTCGCGCACCTCGCGAGCGCGTTGTCCGAACGCCGGCCCCGCCTCTTCCACGCGCTGGCGAACTTCAACCTGCCGCTCCAGCGCGTGCCGGGAGTTCCGTACGTGCTGACGGTGCACGATCTGGTGCCGCTCCTGTTGCCCGAGACCGTCTCGACGGCGTTTCGCTGGCAGTTCCGTCTGTGGCTCGCGCGCGCCACCACCGTCGCGGAGCGGATCATCTGCGTGTCCCACGTCGCGCGAACGAGCCTGCTTCAGCACGTCGACGTCGACCCCTCGAAGCTCACGGTCATCCATCACGGAGTCGATCACGTCGAGGCTGTCGCGCCGCCCGATCGCATCACCACCGCCTGGCTCGACGCGCTCGGGTTGCCTGATCCCTTCGTGCTGTACGCGGGCGCGCTCGACGCGCGGAAGAACGTCGAACTCGTGCTGCGCGCGATGGAGCACCTGTTCCAGCAAGGCCGGCGCGCGACGCTGGTGCTCGCAGGGCAACGCTGGTTCGGCAGCGGCTCCATCGAGAAGCACGTCCTCCGGTTGAAGGAGGCGGGCGTCGACGTGCGCGCGCTCGGCTACCTCGAGGACTCGGTCTTCTACGCGCTGATGAAACGCGCCGGCGTCTTCGTGTTCCCGTCACGCTACGAGGGCTTCGGGCTGCCGCCGCTCGAGGCGATGCGCCTGGGCGTGCCCACCATCATCTCGGACGCGGGCTCGCTGCCAGAGATCTGCGGCCAGGGCGCGTGGCAGGTCGGCGTCGATGACGTCAGTGGCCTCGCGCAGAAGCTCGACATGCTCCTCGGTGACTCTTCCGCACGCGCGTCACTGGCGAAGGCCGGCCTCGAACGCGCGCGCCAGTTCTCGTGGGCGAAGACGGCGAACGAGACGATCGCGGTGTACGCGCAGACGTCGTGACGTCGGCCTCGCATAGCGCGCCGAGACTCACACACGCGAACGCTCGGCACTCGTGGGTGAAGCCGGCGAGTGAGACGGCACCTCCCGTACGCCCAGATGGCGACGTCGGGCCATCGCGTGGCACGTGATTCCGCGCTCCGAACCTGCTGCGCCCCGGGCGTAAGCGGATTGGGTCGGTGGCGTGATCCGCCGAGACCCTCCCGCACCCTCGCGGGGGTCCAGCTCGGTTCTCGTGTGCGCGATGCCAGCTACTCGATGCGCCGCTTCTTGTGCGTCCGCGGCCGCGCGTGATCGAGCATCGACAGGTAGTCGATGTCCTTCACGGGCGCGGGCGTCATCGGAGCGCCGAGCGACGCCGCGCGCTTGGTGAACGCGGCGATGATGTCGGGCACCGGGCGCACGGCCTGGAGCATCGCCTGCGGCCCCTGCAGCGCCTCGGACAACCCCTGCGCGACCTGCGCGATCGGCAGCCCACGCCGAATCAGATCCTGCAGCGAGTTCGACAGCGTGAAGAGGTTGTGACCGGCCGACTGCACCATGTCGACCATCACCTTCAGCACCTGCGGCGCGGTGAGGTGGCCATCGGCCATCAACACCAGCGCGGCCTGGAAATAGTTGAAGATGGGCACGAGCCGCGGCCCGTAGTGGGCGAACGACGCCGGCGTGGTGAGGCGATCGAGGTTGATGAAGATGCGGCGCACGGGGTCGGCCTGGGGAATCGACTCCCACACCTTCATCACCTGCGTGATGTCGTCTTCGTAGACCTCGGCCGCCTGGAGCACCTGGTGCACCACCGGCTCGCTCACGCGCCGCGCGACCATGTCTGCGTAGAGCGAATAGATGAAGGCGTCGGCTTCGGCGTCGTCCCCGAAGAGCACCTCCTCGGCGTCGGCGGGCGCGAGCGCACGGCTCCGCAGCAGCACCGGGAGCTTGTACCCGACCTGCCCTCGCAGCGCCTTGAAGCGGCCGCGCACCAGGTTCTTCAGGTTGTCCTTCAGCACCAGCTCGTCGAACTCGACGCCGTCGAGTTTGAGCTTTTCGGCCAGCACGGCGCGCATCTGCGTGGGACTGCCTGACACGATGCACAGGCGCGAATCACCGTTGGCGCGCAGCTCCCGAATGAGGGCCGCAGCGCCGGGCACGGCCTTCTTCTCGTGGGCCTTCTGCATGGCCGTGCGCACCAGCTGCCGGAGCGTGTCGAACTCCGTCTGCAGGTACGTCTTGTCGAGATCCCACCGGTAGATCTTCTTCGGGGGCTTCGGGTCGATGCGGTCGGTGAGGCTCACGGGGCGTGTGTTTGTACGCTTTTTCTCCGCGCCCGGGGAGGCTCGCGTGCCGACTTACCGGGGCAGCGCGTCTTGAATCACTTTGACGAGGTCGCTCTTCACGGCCTTCGCGGCCACCTTGCCGGCGTTGGTGATGGCGCGCGCCTTCGAGCGACCGTGCGCCTTGATGAAGAGCTTGTCGAACCCGAGAATCGGCGCGCCGCCGTACTGCTCCCAGTCGGTGACTTCCTTGATGCGCTCGATGCCGCTCGACAACATCGCCAGGCCCGCGCGCCAGAGCAGCTTCTCTTTGTACGCGTAGCGGGCCAGCTCGATGACCGTCTCGCTCACGCCCTCGAGCATCTTGAGGCACACGTTGCCGACGAAGCCGTCACACACCACGACGTCGGCGGTGCCTTTGGGAATGTCGACGCCTTCGACGTTGCCGATGAAGCGCAGGCCCTTGATGACCGAGAGCTTCTGGTTCGCCTCGACGACGCGCGCCGGGCCCTTGGTGGCCTCCGTGCCGTTCGACAGCAGCGCCACCGACGGGTCGGGGTTCTTCGAGATGATGCGGGCGTAGGCCGCGCCCATGACGGCGAAGGCGACGAGATCGTCGGCCGACGCGTCCACCGTGGCGCCGACGTCGAGGATCAAGCTGAACGGATCGTTCTTCTCGCCGCGCGAAACGGCCGTCGGGTACACGGTCGCCAGCGCCGCGCGCCGCACGCCGGGAATCAGTTTGAAGGCCCGCGCACAGGCCAGCACTCCGGCGCCGGTGTTCCCTGCCGACACCATGGCGTCGGCTTCTCCGTCACGAATCAGCTCGGCCGCGACCAGCACCGAGCACCGGGGCCGCGCGTCGAGCGCCGCTGCGGGCTTCTCGTGCATCGACACGAAGTCGGGCGCGTGGTGCACCGACAGCCGCTCGGCCGAGTGCTTCACCTGGCTGAGCGCCTGATCGATCAGCGCGCGGTCGCCGACCAGCAACCCGTGCACGTTGGGCGTGTCGAGCGTGAGCTGGGCAGCGCCCTTCACGACCTCGATGGGGCCGTGATCGCCGCCCATGACGTCGAACGCGATGGTGACGGGCCGCTGCTGCTGCTCGCTCATGGGCTGTTCCTGGCGACGGAGGCTGAACTACTCGCGCAGCTCGGAGCCCGACGAGCGCTCGATGCAGCCCTTGGTCAACGTGTACTGGTACGTGCCCAGCTCGTCGCGCCAGTACTCGCCGTAGTACGGCCAGTAGAGCTGATCGTCCGACACGGCCTGGGTCTCCTTGTACTTCTTGACCGTCTGCTTCTGACCGCCGGCCTGGAGGAGCTCGGTGAGGAACTCCTTCTCTTTGTCGGTGGTCTCGAACTTGATGCGCAGGCCGTTCGCGCGGAGCGTCTTGAGCTGGCCGTTCTCGAAGTCGAGCTTCGCCTTGGCCATGATGCCGCCCTTCTTGATCAGCTGCTCGCGCTGCGCCTTCATCGACTCGATCAGCGCCTTCGACATGTTCGAGTACTTGAACGCGTCGGAGCGGCTGCCGAACGAGTCGATCTCACCTTCGAGCTCGCCGATGGAGTCGACCGTCTTCTTCAGGTCCTTGTCGGTGAGCGCGAGGTTCAAGATGCGCTCGAGGATCTCGTCGACGCTGCCCTTCTTCACCAGGCCCGCCTTGTTCTTCTTGCGCACCTCGTCGAGCACCGTGAAGTACTCGGTGGCTTCCATGTTCTTCTCGACGAGCGCGTTGAGCTCTTCCTGCACCGGCCCGTAGATGCCCTCGAAGTCTTCGATGATCGAGAGCGCCTCGGTGTACCGGCAGTTCTCGAAGTACACGACGGCCTTCAAGATGAGCGCCTCGGGGAAGTACTCGTCGCGGAAGAACGGGCTCGAGAGCGTGATGAGGTTGCCGAGCGCCTGCTCGTACTGGCCGATTCGGTAGTTCGCCCAGCTCGCCTCGAAGAGTGATTCGAGCCACTGGGGGCCGCCGCGCTCCACCTTCTGCAGGTAGAACAACGCGTACCGGTTCTGGCGGGCGCCGTAGTGCGTGCGAGCCAGCTGCATGAAGGCGAGCTCGCGCAGGTTCTTCAGGTTGCGCGCTTCGGCCGTCTCGCCACGCCCCTCTTCGGAACGGGTCGCGCGAACGACTTCCTTCATCGACTCGAGCGCGGCCTCGAGCTTGTTCTCGCGGAAATACGAGAGGCCCTCGAGGTACTTGGCCTTCGGGTAGAACGGGTCGGCCTTGGGGATCATCAGGCAGAGGCGTTTGACCTCATCGAAGGCCTTGTCGGCCTCGCCCTTGCGCTCGGCATCGTCGAGCGCCTTGCCGTAGACGAAGTTGTACCGTGCGAGCAGGTAGCGGAACTCGTTGCGGAAGCGCTCGGGGAACTCGAAGTTGGCGTACTTCGCGATCTCGTCGAGCACGACCGTCTCGTTGGTCGTCTTGCGCGCGATGAAGAACAGCCACTCGAGCGAGCTCTTGAAGAACTTGTTCTTGTCGCTGCCGCGGCCGAGCACCTTCGAGAACATGCCGAGCGACGAGTTGTAGAGCCCGAGCTTGTAGAGCGACTTGCCGAGCCAGTACTCCGCCTCGATCGTCATGCCAGCCATCTTCGGGTCCTGCGTCATCTCGAAGAACGCAAGCGCGGCGGGCTCGAACTCGTCGGCCTTGAACTGGTTGATCGCGGCGTCCATCTTCTGGCGGTCGCCGGTCTTGCCCGAGACGTCGACAGCGTCGAACGACATCGTCGGCGCGGGCTTGTTCTCGTCGGTGCCCTTGGGCGGCTTCTTCTTCGTCTCGGCCGGCTTCGACAGATCGAGGCCCTCGGCGGGCAACTCGACGTCGGGCTGGGGCGTCGTCTCGTCGGGCTTCTTCTCGTCGGGGGGCTTCTTCTTCCCGTCGGGCTTCTTCTTGGGCGGCTTCTTCTTCCCGCCGAGGTCGAGGCCTTCGAAGCTCATCTGGGCGTACGCCGGGACTGCCAGCGACACGCTCACCACCACGCTCAAGGCACGCAGGAGGTTCACGTCACTTCTCCTGAACTGCGGTGGGGAGGAAGATCGAGAAGCCGAACTCGGCCATCAGCTGGTTGCGCAGCGAGCCGCTGCCCGCGGGGAAGCTGTTCTCGAAGTAGATGGTGTCGCGCAGCTCGGCCCGAATGGTGAGGAACTTGTTGAGGAAGAACCGGAAGCCGAGGCCCAGGTTGCCGCCTCCGCCGAGTTCGCTCTTGGGGCCGTAGACGACGAGGGCCGGGCCAGCGATCGCGTACATGTTGAACGACAACACGCGCTCGGCCGACAGCGAGAGCTTTCCGTAGATGGGCGCCCACTGGAAATCGAGGCTCGCCAGCACGGTGTTGAGGCCGAAGGCGACGTTCTCGGTGACCCGCTGTCCGTTGGAGTCCAGGCGCGTGGTGAGCTCTTCGATCGTCGGGCTGCGGCAGCCGGCGGCTCTGTTGGTGTCGGCGGCCTCACAGATCTGCGCAGCGCCCGAGATGAGCGAGATGTTGTACCCGCCGCGGAGCGAGAGGCCGATGCTCTCGGTGAAATGGTAGGTCAGCGCCGCGCCGAGGAAGACCTTGCTGAAGAAGGCATCGCGCACCGACAGGCCGATGCCCGGCGAGATCTCGAAGCGGCCGTCCATCAGGAAGACGTGGCCTGACACGGGCGGAATGCGATCACGCAGCGGGCCCGACGAGTCCTTGTCGGTCTCGGAGACGTCGCCTGCTTCTTCTTCCGCCTTCTGTGCGAAGGCCGGCAGCGCGGCGAGGCTCAGCACCAACCAGAGGGCAGTGAAGGAGCGCATCACTCGGCCTCCCGGTAGGTCGACTTGAAGGGAACGAACAACGACACGCCGACGGTGAGCATCATCAGGTTCTGGGTCACGCCCTTGGTCGTGCCACGAGGCGTGTCGACGTAGGTGGTGTTGACGATGCCCAGGTTGACGGCCACGAAGTCCTTCGCGACGAAGCGCAGGCCGAGGCCGAGATCGAAGGCGGGGTTGATGGGGCGTGGCTGATCCATGTTGGCCGGGTCGGGCGTGCCCGTACGCTCGGTGAACACGACGCCGCCGCCACCGAGCACGTAGCCGTCGATGTGGAGAATGGAGTTGAGGAACGAGACCTTGCCGTAGAGCGGGCTCCACTCGAGGTCGGCCATCGCGTTCCAGTAGGGCACCGAGAAGAAGATGCGCGACTGGAGCGTGCGCGTGGCCTGCCGCACGTCGTCGGACGGCAGCGTCTGCATGATCGCGAACCGCGCCGCGATGGCGAGCGTGTCAGCCGGGTAGAAGGCCACTCGAATCTGGCCGCCGATGCGCGTGTAGTACGGGTCGTTGACGTTGATGATGGCGGCCGGCGCGAGCTCGAAGCGGCCGCGCTTGATGTACAGCTTGCGCTGCACGCTCTTGACGCGGTCATCCTGGGTGACGTCGCGCTCGACCGTCGGCTTGTCAGCCTTCAGCGGCTTTCGATCGTCGTCCTTCGGGGAGCCGGTCTTCGGCGCCGGTTTCTTATCGGGCGCGGTCAGATCGAGCTCGTCCTTGGGCGGCTCTTTCTTCTCTTCCTTCTTGGGATCTTCAGTGAGGTCGAGGTCGCCAAAGTTCTGGGCGAACACGACGCCTGAAGACAGCGACAGCAGCAGGACCAACGCCGCCGCGAAACGTTTTTGAACAGCCATGTTCGTTTGACTCTCCGCGAATTCTCCCGCGCTTTACGCGCCGGGCCCCTTGCCGAAACGAAGCCGGCGCACTCTACCCAACGACGAGCGCCTGTGAAGCCTCGATTCCGCGAAGTCGTATGTTACGGTCCCCGCCGTCCGCTCACGGGGCGCTGGACGTCGGAGACGAAACGAAATGTCGAAGGCAACACCGGAAGTGAAGCGGCGTGGTCTCTGGCTGGTGTCGGCGGCCCTCGCGACGATGGGGTTCTTCGCCTGTCCTCCGACGGGCGATCTCAACCGCCCTTGCCAGATGCCGCGTCGAACGGACGCCGGCACCACGTTCCTGACCGAGAAAGAAGTCCGCGCGCGCACGGGCACGGCGTCGAACGCGACGCGTGACTTTCTGTCGTTCGGCTCCCTCGACTGCGCCGACCTGCTCTGCGTGCGGGACGCGACGTTCACCACCGATGCTGGTGATGACGCGGTGGCCTTCGGGTACTGCTCCAACCCCTGCGACATCGGCGCGGCCTGCCCCTCGTTCGACCCGGAGTTCGACAAGCGCGGCGATACCCGTCTGAACTGTCGACCCCTGCTGCTCGACGAGCAGACCCTCGAGGCGATCAACCAGGACCCGCAAGCCCGCAAGTTGATCAACGGGGTCAAGTCGCCGCTGTTCTGTGCCCGCGGGAGTTCTCCCGACGCCGGCATGTAGGTGCATGAAGGGCCTGGGAACCTCGGTCGTTCGTCCGTCCTCCTGTTGGCCGACGACGCTGGCGCGGCAGTCGCAATAGATCGTCTGAGTCGCTGGTTCGTAGAACCACAGGCGGCCGGCGGTGTCTGCGCCATCTGAAGTCAGAACCATCGAGAATCCCGGAGGCATCATGAACAGGACAGGCATCTTCCTCGGCGTCGCAGGGGTGTTGGCGTTGGTGGCGCTCGTGGTCGGGCTGCCTCGGGCAGGCGGAACGACGACCACGCCGCCTGTGGTCGAGGCGCCGCCCATCGTGAGCCCGCCTCCGTCGACGAGCTCGAACGGCAGCCTCTCGATCACCACCCGGCTCTCGCACCCGTTCGTGATGATCGGAACGAACGACGTCTACCTCACTGCCGACATCAAGGCGGTGGAGCAGAAAGGCAGCGGTCGCTCGCCGGTCAACCTCGCGCTCGTGATCGATCGTTCGGGCTCGATGAGCGGCTTCAAGCTGAACCAGGCCAAGCAGGCCGCGCGCACGCTCGTCGGGCAGCTGCGATCGGAAGACCGGCTCACCATCGTCCACTACGGCAGCGACGTGAAGGCGATGGAGGGCATCTTCGCCACGCCGGAGAACCACGACCGGCTGCTCGCGTACATCGACGGCATCTGGGACGACGGCGGCACCAACATCGGCGCCGGCCTCAGCACAGGCCGCGACCTGCTGCTGAAGGCGAAGCACGACTTCAAGGTCAACCGCATGGTCCTGATCAGCGATGGCCAGCCGACCGAAGGCATCACCGACCACGCGTCGCTCATCAACATCGTGCGCGACGTCCGCCAGTCCGGCATCTCGGTCTCGAGCATCGGCGTGGGCACCGACTTCAACGAGCAGCTGATGGAGTCGTTCGCCGAGGTCGGCGCCGGCGCCTACGCCTACCTGCAGGACGCCGCGCAGCTGCAGCAGATCTTCCAGAAGGATCTGAACGCCGCTGGCACGCAGGTCGCCCGCAACGTGACCATCACCGTCAAGGTGCCGGCAGGCGCGCGGCTGGTCCGCACGCTCGGCTACACGCCCATCGCGCGCTCGACCTCGGGCGCCGAAGAGCTCGTCACCATCGCCCTGCCCGACTTCGCGGCCGGTACCAGTGAGCGCGTCGTGCTGCAGCTGTCGGTCGATGGCACCAGCGATGGCGCTGCGGTCGACGTGAGCCAGCTGACGCTCGCCTACACCGACCTGCTCGCCAGCCAGCCCGTCACCACCAACGCGCTGGTGCGCGCCACCGTGACTGGCAACTCCTCGGTCGTGCAGCAGAACCAGGACGGCGAGGCGCTCGTCTTCGCCGCTCGCGCGCAGGCTGGCGCGAACACGCAGGCCGCCGTCGACGCGCTCCGCAAGGGGGACCGCGTGCAGGCCCGGCAGCTCTTCGAGGCGAACAAGAAGATCATCAACGGCTCGGGCAGCGTCGCTGGTGCGCCCTCGGTCGCCGACGACCTTCAGGAGCAGGACAAGCTGATTCAGGGCCTCGACTCGGCCAACGACGAGGGCTCGATCAACTCGTACTCGAAGGACGCTCGCAAGAAGGCGCGCCTCAACTTCGGCCTCTTCGGCTCGACCTACTGAACCCTTCCGGAGACTCACACGCCATGTCATCGACCGCGGTGGTGCAGTTGCAGCAGCGAGACGTCTTCGAGCGGAACGTCACCCGTTCGCTGCTGGCCGGCGCGGGCGCTGGCGCGGTGGCGTGGCTGACCACGCGGCTCCAGGTGCCGGTGCCGCTCGCGTTTCTGTCGATCGCGGCGATGGGCCTGGCGTGCGTGCGGGGCGACAAGATCGACCGGCTGCTGTTGATGGGTGCAGCCGTGTTGCTCCCTGCGGTGCCGTGGCTGTTCGGGCTGACGCAGGGGTGGACGGTGGCGCTCGCCGGAGCCGTCGCCGGTGCGGTCGTCGTGAAGTCGAGGCTCACGGAGTACGGCGAAGAAGGCTCGGTCGGCGCCTCCCGGCCCGGCGTCGGGCACTACGTCGCCACCGCGGGCGCGACGGCGGGGCTCGCGGTCGCCGGCTTGAAGGTCGCCGAGATCCTCTCTCTGCAGATGACCTCTGCGCACACGCCGATGCTCCTCAACGCGGCGGTCAGCGGCACCATCATCGCGCTGTTCGCTGGCCTGGGCTCGCTCGCCTCACACGTCGCGCTCAACTCCGACCCCGTCGAGGCCCGCGGTGACGAGGTGTTGCCCCAGCTCGACGGCGAGTTCGCCGATCAGCTGACCAAGGCGCTCGGGCTGTATCGCCAGAGCGGCAAGCAGCTGGCGGCGCTCCCCCGCGAGCCTGCCCGTGAAGAGCTCGCGCGGACGGTGGGGAAGCTGACGAAGGACGCGATCGAGCTGGCGGCGGAGTGGGCCGGCGTCGAGTCGCAGCTCCACGACGACGCGCACCGCGATCTCGAGAAGGAGATCGGCGAGCTCACCGAGTCGGCCCGTAAGGCGCGTGACGTCGTGGCGAAGAGGCAGCTCGAGCTGGCGGCGTCGTCGCTGAAAGAAGAGCTCGAGCGGCTCGGCGAGATGAAGCTCAAGGGTGAGCGCGTGCTGGCCAAGCTCAAGTCGCAGGTCGCGTTGCTGGAGCGTGCCCGCGTGGCGCTGATCGGCATGCGCAGCTCACACGCGACGGTTCGCGCCGCCGAGATGTCTGCCGTCGCCCGAAAGCTGAACGCCCTGGCGACCTCGCAAGCCGATGAAGCGAAGCTGGCGCACGCGGTCGCGACCAACGCCGAGATCGCCGCGCTCGAGGCGCAGCACGCCGACAGCGTCAGCGCGAAGCAGGTGGCCTCGACGAAGGAGCAGCCGGCCGTTGAGCCCGCTCCGGTTGCCGCCGAGCCGCAGCAGGCCGTCGTCCCGGTGACCGATCTCTCGGCGACCGACGTGATGCCGATGCCCGACAAGCTGAAGTCGAACTGACGCTCGCTCTCCGCGGCAGTCCCTCTCGCCCTCGACCGACGCTATCGCGTCGATCAGGCGCGCGATGCAGCCGTTGTGAGTCGGCAGACCTCGCCCATTCCCTGCTGTGTCTGGCGCGTCGCTTTCGGTCGTCGCCGCTCGTCGGACCGTCGAGTCGCTGTGTTCAGGCTGCCAGCCTCGCAAGGCTCATCCACGAGGCAGCAGACCTCAGTCTTCGGCGACGAGGTTGCTGATGCCCTCGAACGTCACGCTCGAGCCGGCCTTCACGCCATTCTTCGCGCAGTACCCACCCGGCACTTCGAGCACGTAGGTCGCAGGCCCTGTCGACGGGCGCGAGCTCAAGGTTCGAGGCTCGGCGTTCTCGACGATGCTGACCACCTTCCCCTTCGCGTCGATGAAGAGCATGTCGAGCGGGATGAGGGTGTTCCGCATCCAGAACGAGAGCGGCTGCTCGCGGCTGAAGATGAACAGCATGCCGGTGCCTTCGGCGAGCGTGTAGCGCCACATCAGGCCACGCGTGCGCGAGTCGCGCGTCACGGCGACCTCTGCGTCGATGGGCAGCTTCTTTCCTGCGGCGCCAACGAGGGTCACCTTCGCCCGCGGCAGCCGGGGCATCGGGTAGTCCTCAGCCGTGATGTCGGTGACGACGGGCTTCGGTGGCTGCGCGGGAGGAGGAGCCGGCGGCGCGACGGCAGGGGCGACGGGCGACGGCGGTTTGCCCTCACCCGGACACGCCAGCAGCACCACGCTGAGTGCGAGGAGCGCCGGCTTCACTTGATCGGTTTGTTGAGCAGCTTGCCGGCGAGATCCGAGCCGAGGCTGGTCGACATCAGCTGCTCCACCACGCCCTCGAAGTCCGAGCGCTGGTTGTCGGCGGAGTACACGAACTTGATGCCCATGCCCGGGTCGTCGCCTTCGACGGTGCTCCAGACGACTTCGCCGAGGAGCTCGAACGGATCATTCCGCAGCGGGACGGTCAGCTTGAAGAGGAAGCGCGTGCCGATGGGCAGCGGCTTCTTCGTCTTGATGAAGGTGCCGCCCTTGCTGATGTTTTTCGTGTAGTCCGCGAAGAACGAGTTCAGCTTCTTGTAGTCGACCTTCAGCTCGATGGGCGCGCGGAACGCTGTTCTGCCCTCGACGCCGGGTTTTTCGTCTGCCGCCATGGGCCGGGACTATAGGACTGGCTGATGCCCGAAGTCCTCTTTCGCGTCAGGGCTGTGATGGCGAACCGGCTCTGGCTGGGGGCGTGGCTGGCGTACTCGCTGCTCGAGCTGGCCCTGCTGTCGTTCCCGGTCGCGCGGATTCCCGGGTACGAGCTCTCGACGGGCCTGTCGCTGATCACAGCGATCCTCGGTGGCGCGTTCGGGGTCGCGTTCGGCCGGCAGGAGTCGATGCGCGTCGCGTCGGCGCCGCTGCGTCAGGCCTCCCTCGCGACCGTGAGCGCCGCGGCGACGCTGCTCTTCCCTGCAGCCCTCACCGTCATCGTGGCGATCGTCGCGACGCTCGTCGGCTCGCCGTGCAGTCCGTTCATCGCGTTCGGCTTCGTGCCGCTGCTGATCGTTCCCAGCGCGCTCGTCGTCGCCGCGCTCGGCGTCTGGCTGGGTCTTCGGTTCCGCAAGTGGTGGCAGTTCACCCTGGGCTGGCTGGCGATCGTGCTGCTGAGCGCCTTGCACACGACGTGGCCGATCGTCTTCGGGCCGCAGGTCTCGGCGTGGAATCACCTCGCGGGGTTCTTGCCGGGCCCGCTCTACGACGAGGAGCTTCGCGTTCCCGCCGCGCTGCTGTGGTTCCGCGCCGGCTCGGTGCTGCTCGCCATCTTCTCGGTGCTCGGCGCCGCGCGAACGGTTGGTGACCGAGCGCCCGTGGTTCGACGCGCGATGGTGACGGCCGGGCTGATGCTGTTCGGTCTCGAGCTCGCCGGCCCGACGCTCGGCTTCCGCATGAGTGACGAGGCGCTCGCCGCCAGGCTCGGCGGGCGAACCGAGGGGGAAAACATCATCCTCATGCACCCGCGAGGGATGACGCCCATCGAGGTCGGTCGTGCGCTCGGCGATCTCGAGTTCAGATTCGGGCAGATCGCCGACTTCGTGGGCGGCGCGCCCGATGGCAAGGTGACGGTGTGGTGGTACCGGAGCGCCGAGCAGAAGCAGCGACTGGTGGGTGCCGCGCAGACGCAGTTCGCCAAGCCGTGGCGGCGGGAAATTCACATCAACGAGCTCGGGTTCCCTCACCCTGTCGCGAAACATGAGCTCGCCCACGCGCTCCTGGCGCCGCTCGGCGCGCGTCCCTTCGGAGTCACCGCCCGTCTGTTCGGCCTCAGCCCGCACGTCGGCGTGATCGAAGGCATGGCCGTCGCGGCAGACAACCCGGTCGACGAGCTCTCGCTCCACGAGTGGACGGCGGCGATGAAGAAGCAGTCGATGTTGCCCGACGTGCGCACGCTGCTCGAGCCGCAGGGCTTCTATTCGGCTCCGGCGTCACGGGCGTACACGACGGCCGGCTCGTTCCTTCGATGGCTCGGCGAGGCGCGCGGCTCGGCGAAGTTGAGAGACCTGTACCGTGATGGTGACTTCACGCGCGTCTACGGCGTCGAGCTGGGCGTGCTGGCGACCGAGTGGGAGCAGTTCCTCGACGCTGTCCCGCTCGAGCCCGAGGCCGTGAACCAGGCGTTCGCGCGGTTTCGGCGCGGCAGCCTCTTCGATCGGCCCTGCGCACGTGAGGTCGCCCGGCTGTCGTCCGAGGTCGCGCAGCTGTCGGCGGAAGATGGGCCGGCGGCGCTCGCGGTGCTGTCGCGGTGTGAGGTGCTCCAGCCCGAGGAGCCCGCGCACGTGCTCTCGCGCGCGTCGATGCTGAGGCGCCTGGGGAACGATGACGAGGCGCGAGGCCTGCTCGAGAAGCTCGCGGAGCGGGTGAAGGACGCGCCGTCGTCGTGGGCCGATGCCGCGCTGGCGCTGGTCGATCTCGCCATCGTTCGAGGCGACGACGACACTGCGCGCACGCTCCTCACCCAGCTCATCGAGAAGCGCATCTCGCCGTCGATGGATCGAACGGCGCGGGTCCGCTTGCGGTCGCTCGACAGTGAAGGGCCGGTGCGCGTCGCGTTGACCCGCTACTTCTCGACCGACGCCGACGTCGCGCAGGTGCACTTCCTCGAGGTGGCCCGCGCCGCGCAACCTTCGGAGCCGTTCGTGGCGTACCTGCTCGGGCGCAAGCTGCACCAGAAAGAGGCCTTCGCGCCGGCGCTCGAGGTCCTCGAGGTGACGCGCGCAGACCCGGGCGTGCCTGCATCGATTCGCCGCGAGACGCTGCGGCTGATGCTCGAGGCCGCGTACGGATCAGGTGACTGCGCGCGGGTGACCCAGCTCGCCGACGACGCGAAGGCCATCTCGGGGCCCTTCGGCGCGAAGGCCCGGGACTGGGTCGAACGGTGCCGCCAGTCGCCGCCGCCGGGTCCGAGTCAGTAGTTCGCGTTCCCGCAATCGAGCCACGACCACCAACGAAGGACCGCTCAGAGGTGCTGCTGCGCTTTCACTCTTCTTCGTCGTCGTAGTCCGGCATTACCTGCCGCTTCGACGGCATGGCGGTCAGCTTCTCTGGCGTAAACGTCACGCGGCGCCAGTGGCCTTCGCCCTCGGTCTTCGCCGACACGCCCTTCACTGCCGCGGCGACCTTGAGGGCCCGCGCGCGATCGTCGGCTGACAACGACATCACCGCGTAGATGCGGCCAGACTTCACGGCCTTCTCTGCGAGCAGCGTGAAGAGCTTCGTCGCGGCCGGGTCGTCCTTCACTTCGAGCGCGCGTTCATCGGGCTCGTGGTGACGCTGCGGTCGCGCGGGCTTCTCGGTGACGGGCTTCGCGAGCCTGGTCGGCTCTGGCTTCGCGGGCTGTTGCTGCTGCGGCGGCTTCTTCGCGCCGTTGGGCGCCGGGGCCGCGGCGACCGGAGCCGCTTCCTTCTTCTCGGGCCGCTCGGAGCGCAGCTCCGGAAACGCGTTGACGCCGAGGGTCACCCAGCGCTTCTCGACCGTCGGCCGGTTCACCGACTTGTTCACCAGGAACTGAACGCAGTCGACCACCCACGAGCGCTGCTTGCCTGCGGTGATGCCCGGCAGCTCTCCCTCGAAGTGGCACGCGATGCCGATGCCTCCGTCGGGCATGTCCTTGAGCTCGAGGCGCGCTGGGTAGTCCATGCGCTCGAAGATGCCCTTCACGAGCGTCTCGGCCTGGGCCTTGCGCTCGGCCGGTGCAGGCGTCACGGCGACTGGAGCCGCCGGCGCTGGAACGATCACCGCGGGCTCGTTCATTTCGCCCCCGCGGTGGGCGGCGGCCCGGGCTTCTTGGGCGCGGCCTGACCTGTCTTCTCGAGGTACTTCCGCAGCGCGAACTGCTGGGCGATCGACAGCAGGTTGTTGGTGAAGATGTAGAGGGCGAGACCGGCGGGGTAGCTGAGCATGATGGCCGTGAAGAAGATCGGCATCACCCAGGTGATCAGGAACGCCTGGCTCGGGTCGGTCATCATCTGCGGCTGCAGGCGCTGCGTGACGATCATCGTGACGCCGAGCGCGAGGGGCAGCAGGTACGTGGGATCCTTGTAGGTGAGATCGCCCCAGACGCCGAAGAACGGCTCGCCGTAGAGCTCGTAGCTGGTGCGCAGCGTGGTGAAGAGCGCGGCCCAGATCGGCAGCTGAACGAGCAGCGGCAGACAGCCACCGAGCGGGTTCACCTTGGCCTCCTGGTACAGGCGCATCTGCTCGACCTGCTGCTTCTCGCGGTCGTCAGGGAACTTCGCCTTGATCTTCTCCATCTCGGGCTGGAGCTTCTTCATCGCCTCGGCCGAGACCATCGCGCGGTGGGTGAGGGGCAACAGCGCGACCTTCACCATCACCGTCAGCAGAATGATCGCCAGGCCCCAGTTGCCGAACACGCCGTGGAAGAAGCGCAGGAAGAACAGGAGGCCCTTGCAGATGACGGCCCACATGCCGAAGTCGACGGTGCCATCGAGACCGACCGCAGACTCCACGGTGCCGTTCGACGGGGCGACGCCCGCGGGCGCGCCCACCATCTGGAGCATCTCGAGATCCTTCGGGCCCAGGTACGAGCCGAAGCTCTTCGACAGCGAGCCGTTCGGAGGAACGGTGATCGGCACGACGAGCTGCACGCGGCGCTCGGTGGTCGTGGTGTGGAGCAGGCAGCGGCCCTCGGTCGAGCCACCCGTCGGCCACAACGCAGTGAGGAAGTACTGTTGATCGATGCCGACGTACGCGACCTGGCCCTTCTCTTCGAAGTCGGCCTTCTCGGTGCCGCCGCAGCCCAGCACGGTGCCTTCCTTCTGGCCGGGCATGAACCGGTGCACGGTATCGCCGGCCTTGCAGAGCACTGCCGCCTGATTGCCGATGCTCCCGAAGAGGCTCGGCGCTTCTTCGATGGCCGGGTCGACGGCGCGCGCGGCCTGAATGGAGAGCTCTCCGGTGATCGCGACGGCGCTGGTGTTGGTCAACGTCACGGCGACGTCGACCTCGTAGCCGCGCGGGTCGCGCTCGGTGCGCTTCATGTCGGGCGAGAGGCCCTTCGCGTTCGGATCCCACGTGAGCGTCTTGGTGATCTGCCACGGCCCTTCGGTGCCGGTGAAGACGACCTTGCCCGGGCTCTCTTCGGTCACCGTGTAGCGGAGCGTCGGCGACAGCGGCGTCGCGCCCAGCACCGCGACGCCGAGCTGAGGCGCCTGCCCGGGCACGGGATCAGCGAGGTCCATCTGGGTGCCGGGTGGGAACTTCGTGCCGATGAGGCGCTGGTAGCCCTGCCCGATCGTGAGCCGCTGCGTCTCGCGTTCGCGCGTCCCGAGCAGCACCGCGTCGGTCAAGCCTGCGCCCTGTGAGGTGAAGGCCATCTTCATCGACGGCCGGTTGACCTCGAACGTGCGGAGCGGGACCTCGATGGGCGCGGGCACGGCCACCATCGACGGCATGCCACCGTCGTCGAGCGCGACCGGCGCGATGGTGGGCGCAAGAGCCACGGCGACCGAGGCGTCCGGCACGCCGCCGTCGCTGACGAGGGCGATGCCACCGTCGAGCGAGGCCAGCCGCGCGCGCTCACGCTCCGCCTCGGGGCCCCAGATGAAGACCTGGAACACCATGGTGAGGCCGAGCATCAAGCCGACGGCGAGGTAGAGGCGTTTCTGCGTGTCCATGACTCAGCTTTCGCGGGGGTGCGGCGCGTCGGGCAACTCGGTGGCGAGGCGCCGGCCGAGCTGTGGATCGAAACGGGAGACGATGGCGGCGGCGGTGACACCGTCGCGTGGCGGCACGGGGTCGAGCCCGCCCGGGTTGAACGGGTGGCAGCGCCCGATGCGGCGAGCTGCCAACCACAGGCCCTTCAGCGGCCCGTGCACCGTGATCGCGCCCATCGCGTAGACGCTGCACGACGGGTGAAACCGGCACATCGGAGGCAACAGCGGAGACAGCACGGCTTTGTAGAGACGAATCGGCGCCAGCAACAGCCGCGCAAGAAAACCAACGGGCCGACGCGGAGCGAGGGCCTCATTCACGAAGGGAATCTCCGCTTCAGCTCGGCCACCAGGCGCTCGAACGCGCGCACGAAGACAGGCCACTCGGCCGTCGCAGCGCTGTTTCTGGCGATGAGCACCATGTCGAGACCCCTCGGCAGCTCGCTGCGGCGGGTTCGGAAGAGCTCGCGCAGCTTGCGACGAACGCGGTTTCGAACCACCGCGTTCCCCACCTTGCTCGAGACCGTCAACCCCACTCGCGTCTCCGAGTCTGGCTGGCCGTTGGGCTTGAACAGCGCGAGCACACAATCGGCAGACACCTTGGCTCCGGTGTCCTGCACGATCAGGAACTCGCGCCGCGAGCGCAGGCGCAGTGACTTGGGGAACGCGTTGGGGCGTCTGGTCGCCACGAAATTACTTCGTGTACGCGCGCACCACGAGGCGCTTGCGCCCCTTCGCACGACGGCGCTTCAGCACGGCCTGGCCGCCCTTCGTCGCGTTGCGTTTGCGGAAACCATGCGCGCGGTTTCGCTTCACCTTCGAGGGCTGGTACGTCGGAACTCGCTTGGCCACGGGGTGGCTCCTTCTCTTCGTCGACGGTGAGCGGAACGATCAGAGTCGCCTCTGGCCGTCAAACCCCACGTTTTGTTGGGAGACCTCGCGGTCATCGCGAGGCGGCGCGGCCCTCCTAGGCTTGCCGGTCGGGCTACGTCAACACGAAGTGTGTCGAGGTGTTCCCGAAAGGCGCCTCTGGAGGGCCTGGGCCGGCTCAATTCACGGGGCTGAAGACGAACGGGAAGGCCACCGGCACCTCATCTTCCGGCGTGAACGGGAGCACCCAACCCTTCGCCAGCGAAGTGATGCAGTCAGAGACGCCGGCGTTCTGCAGCGAGCCTTCGGAGAGATCGAGCCCCGTCACGCGGCCCCGCGAGCTGATGGTGAACTTGAGCACCAGGCGGCCCGAGAGGGAGTGGTTGCGCTTGAGCTCGCGCTCGTAGCAGGACTGAATCGCGCCGCGACGGCCCCGCATCCACGTGCCGAGCGCCTCGGACGAGATGTCGGGCGCGTCGACCGAGATGGGCTCTTCACGCACCCGGCCGACGACCGCGACGGCCTGACGATCCTCGAGCACCACATTCTTCACGCCGTCGGTGCCCATCGGGTTGACCGACACCGTGTTGCCCGAGTCGGAGCCCTTGCGCTCGGCCCGCAGCGCATCGGCCGCGTTGGCGACCCGCACGTCCGAGGCGTTCTTCATCGCGTCGCTGACGTTGCCGACGCCGTTCGTGTCCTTGAGCAGGTCGCCGACGATGCCGTCACGTCCCCCCACCGCGCCGATCACGCGCAGCATGCCCATGCGCGAGAGCCTCGCCTTCATCTCGTCGGCGGACGCAGCCGCGCGCGGCTTCACGGGAGCGGCATCGGCGACCACGTCTTTCGTCGGGGTGACCTTCTTCGGTGCCTCGACCGCAGCGGCGGGTTTCGTGTCGGGCATCGTCGGCAGCGGCTGCTTCGGAATCGGCATCAACACCGCCGCGAACCGATCCTGCTGGAGGTCGGCGAGGCTCAGCTCGGGCTCCGGCGGCGTCGGCTGCGCCATCACGTAGCCGGCGCCGAGCAGATGCGCCGCGAACGACAGGGCCATCGTCACCACGAACGCGCGATCGAGCTGCGCGACGACGCCGCGAGACCCACGCGGCAACTCGGGAACAGGCGCCGCCACCGCAGGCGTCACCATCTGGAACAGCACCGTCACGTCGCCGACCTTCACCCTGCCCTTCGAGCCCTTGCCGAGCATCACGTCTCCCGCCGGCAGCTGCGCGAGCGCGACGTCGGCTCCAGAGACGGCCACCCGACCGTCGGTGACGTTCTCCTTCACGAGCACGGCGCCCTCTTTCGTCACGCGGAAGATCGTCACCGTGCGGGGCAGCTCGCCCATCGGCACGCAGAACGTGCTCTTTGGATCCGCGCCGATCGAGACGGCCGACTTCTTCCCCGCGTCGAGCGTGCGGTCTTCGATGATGCGGCCAGCGTGGATGAGGGCAATGCGGAGCGCCTGCGTCGTTGCGGTCATGCTCCACACGACAGCGGGACAGACTTTGGGTTCCCGATCGCAAGAGTCCTGTTGACTCTTTATCCATCTCCGGTGAACACTGTTCGCATGACTCCCTCGGAGCGGCTCACGCTGGCGTGGCGATCACTCGACGGGCTCTCGGTCGGCGATGCGTTCGGCGAGAAGTTCTTCGGGCCCGAGCAATCGGTGCTGGAGCGCATCGAGCGGCGCGAAGTTCCAACGGGCCGGTGGCCGTACACCGACGACACCGAGATGGCGCTGGGCATCGTCGAGGTGCTCGAGGCGCAGGGAACGATCGAGCAGAACGCGCTGGCAGACGTGTTCGCGCGGCGCTTCCGCCACAATCGGTATCGCGGTTACGGCGCGACGGCGCAGGGCATTCTCGAAGCGATCGGCGATCGCGTTCCGTGGAAACACGCCGCAGGTCGCGTCTTCGGCGGTGGTGGCTCGATGGGGAATGGAGGCGCGATGCGGTCGGCTCCGGTGGGCGCGTACTTCTTCGACGATGAGCAGGCCGTCATCGAGCAGGCGCGTCGCTCGGCGCAGGTGACGCACGCGCACCCCGATGGCCAGGCCGGAGCGATCGCCGTCGCGCTCGCGTGCGCCTTCGTCACCCGAAACCCGAAGACGAAAGATGGCGACGCGATGTTGAAGTGGGTGACCGAGCGCGTGCCCGCCGGGCCGACGAGAACGGGTCTCGACCGGGCGAGGGAGCTGCCGCTCCACGGGCGCCTCTCTCTCGCCATCGCGCTGGGAACCGGTCAGCAGGTGATCTCGTCCGACACAGTGCCCTTCGCGCTGTACTGCGCAGCGCGCTGCATCGACGACTACGAGCAGGCGCTCTGGACGACAGTGACCGGCCTCGGGGATCGCGACACGACCTGCGCGATCGTCGGCGGCATCGTCGCGATGAGCTCGAGGACGACAATTCCCACCGCCTGGCTCGACGCGCGTGAGGCCCTGAGCCGCACCTCTGCGTGGTGAGTCAGCGGCTGCTCTCCCAGGTCCCCATGCCGGTCGCCCACGCGTCGACCCACGCCTTGAGGGTGGTGCCGCCATCGGCGCTGGGGACCGTCGGCGTCACGCCACCATCCGAGCGAACGATCCCCGCGAACTGGAGCATCACGTGCTCCTGGCCTGCGCGGCGGAAGAACTTCGAGTTCGAGCGCGCCTCGTAGATCGGCTCCAGGGCCGCCAGCCCCGCGACGTACGACGGCGTGGGAGGCGTCGCCCAGCCCTGGGTATTGCCAGGCGAGTAGAAGAACCGGGTGATCACCTGATCCTCCGAGTACGCGAGCAGGCCCACGCGTGACGTCGGAGCGGCATCGATCTGGTGCGCGACGATCTGCGGCAACCCACCGTCGCACGTCGTGCACGCAGCCGGCACCTGCAGGTTCCACTCTCGCCGGAAGGTGTCGAAGTACGGAGAGGTCAGCATGGGCGCCGAGTCAGCGAGCAGATGCACCTGCGCCTCGGGGAAGGCTGCCTTGACGCGGTGCAGGTTGAGCTGGGCGCCGTAGCCTCCGCCGCTCACGCCCGTGAGCCAGACCACGTTCACCATCGGGTGCCGAGCACGCAGCCACGCGAGGTACGCGTCCATGTTGGCGGCGCCGGCGAAGTGATGCGTCCTCGCGACGGGAGGATCGAAGAGTCCACCCTTGGTGAAGTACGTGCGCGTGGAAGCGCCCGCGTGGAGATCGCCGGTGCAGTACGGAATGAACGCGAAGCTCGCCGACGCCATCGGGTTCTCCGCCCGCCGCGCGAACAAGATGGAGTCGCGAATCTGACCGACCTCGGCAGGGAATGCGCCACCACCGTCAGCGGGGAACGGATCCGGGTGGGTCACGTAGACCGCGGTGGGCTGCGTGCCTCCGGCAATGTCGGCGAGACAGAACGAGTCCACGCCGTAGTTGCAGACCGGGCCCCAGCGATAGACCGAGGGCCGGCACATGCCGTTGTTCCAACACGCGCCGCCGCCCTGAACGAAGAGCAGGAGTTCGTTGCTGGCGCCGGTGCTGTAGCCGATGCCTGCCGACGCACCCGTGGCGCACTGAGTGCCGCTGACGGGGTGATACGTCCACGAGGCCGCGGTCGGTGAGCCGGCTGAGCCTCCCGCTGCCGAGCCTCCCGCTGCCGAGCCGCCCGCTGCCGAGCCGCCCGCCGCTGAGCCTCCCGCCGCTGAACCTCCCGCTGCTGAACCTCCCGCTGCCGAGCCTCCCGCCGCCGAGCCTCCCGCTGCTGACCCGCCCGCCGCTGAACCGCCCGCCGCTGAACCGCCCGCTGCCGAGCCTCCTGCTGCCGAGCCTCCTGCGCCCCCTCCTCCTGCACCGCCCCCCGTGGGACCGGGGGTCCCGCCACAGCCGACGAGGGTGACGACGAGCAGCCGAGTGAGAATTCGCATTGAGGGAACTCTGACACGCTGCTCTCGAAAAACAGAAAACACGCCTCACAACGCGCTGAAGTTGCAGCGAAGCACTCGGTATTCGCCGAACTTCACGCTACAACCCACCCCGTCATGCGCGTCGGCGACTGCCCCAGCTGTCGAGCCCCGGTCGAGTTCAAGCCCGGAGCCGGCAAGATCAAGGTGTGCGAGTACTGCCACACGGTCGTGTTGCGCGGTGAGTTCAAGCTCGAGACCCTGGGCAAGGTCGCCGATCTCGTCGACACCCAATCGCCGCTGAAGCTGATGCTCTCGGGCCAGTACTCCGGGAACACCTTCACGATCATCGGGCGCATTCAGAAGAGCCACGGCACCGGAACGTGGGACGAGTGGTGTCTGTCCTTCGACGACGGTCGCACCGCGTGGTTGTCCGAGTCCGAGGGCGAGTGGAACCTGATGTTCCCGCTCGAAGGCATCGGAGCTCCCGCCGCTGATCAGCTGCGGCCGCTGAGCAGCTTCTCGCTGCGCGATCGCACCTTCGTCGTCGAAGAGGTCGGCACCGCGCACACGGTCACCGCCGAGGGCCAGCTCCCCGACTTCAACCGCGAGCACGTCTACGCCGACGCGACGGGCCCCAAAGGCGCGTTCTGCTCGCTCGACTACGCGGACGGTGGCTCAGGCGAAGCGTTCGTCGGCGCACGGGTGACGATCGCGCAGCTCGGCTTCGACAGGGGAGAGCTCGCTCCGACGCCGAAGAAAGATGCGCTCAAGCAGGCGCGCTGCACGAACTGCAACGGCAACCTCGACCTCAAAGCGCCTGACGCCGTGAAGCGCGTGGCGTGCCCGTACTGTGGCGCCCTGCTCGATGCCTCGAACGGTGAGCTCGCCTTCCTTCAGCTGCTCGAGAAGCCGCCGTACGAGCCCATTCTTCCGCTCGGCAGCGAGGGCACGCTCCACAAGACGCAGTGGACGGTGCTCGCCTTCCTGATCCGCAGCACCAACGTCGAGGGCACGCGCTACCCGTGGGAAGAGTACCTGCTGTGGAACCAGCAGGCGGGGTTCCGCTGGCTGATGAACTCCAACGGCCACTGGACCTTCCTCACCCCCATCGCCGCTGGAGACGTCGGACTCGCCGTCCGCAAAGCCACGTGGAACGGCAAGGGCTTCAAGGCCTACCAGTCGGTCTTCGCGACGACCGACTACGTCGCGGGCGAGTGCTACTGGCAGGTGAACGTCGGCGAGATGGCGCGGGGCTCGGAGTACGTCGAGCCGCCCGAGAGCATCAACAGCGACGAGACCGACACCGAGGTCACCTTCACGCACGGCGTGATGATGACGGCCGACGAGGTGAAAGCGGCGTTCAAGCTCAAGGCGCCGATGCCGGTCGCGCAGGGCCTCGCGCCGGCGCAGCTCAACCCGCACAAGACGAAGCTCGGGTCCCAGTTCACCTGGGCCGGCATCTGGAGCGTCATCTTCATCGCGCTCCTCGTCGGTTTCTCCGCGCTCGGCGACACGCGCCAGTTCATGCGCTCCACCTTCACGGTTCCGCCCGGCGTCAAAGGCGGCACTCCCGAGGCGCAGCAGTTCACCGAGCCCTTCACCATCGACAAGAAGGTGCCGCTCGAGGTCGAGCTCGACGTGCCGGGCCTGTCGAACGAGTGGCTCGCGGTGCAGTTCGATCTCGTGAACGAAGACACCGGCGAGGTCGTCTCGGTCAGCCCCGAGGCCAGCTACTACGCGGGCGTCGACGACGGTGAGAGCTGGAGCGAAGGCAGCCGCAACCAGACCAAGCAGACCGCCGAGGTCGACCCAGGCAAGTACGTGCTGCGCGCCACGCCTGGCTTCGAAGCGCCCAGCTCGGTGCCACGCGACTACACGGTGACGGTGAAGGGCGACTCGGGCGTCGGCCTCTGCTGCCCGTTCTTCGTCTTCCTCATGCTCTTCGCAGGCCCGCTCTTCAGTGCCTGGCGCAGCTCGAGCTTCGAGACCCGCCGCTGGAATGACGCCGTCTTCCAGTCATCACCCGGTGTCAGCACCTTCCCCTACGCGAAGCAGGAAGAGGACGACGAATGAAATGGTTCGGAGGCATCGTGGTTGGGGCGTGGGCCCTGTTGCACGGCGCGGGGCTCGATCGAATGCCTGACGAGGACCGCGGCGATCTGCCAGCAGACGTGCGGCGCGCGCCGGGCGGCATCTTGATGTGGCACAGCGGTTTCATGGGAGGGAAGTGATGGATATGGACGCGATCGTCAAACCGCTGGTGCTGGCCGTCGTCTTCTCGGTCATCGGCATGCTCGTGTTCGTCGCGGGCTTCTTCGTGATTCGCAAGATGCTGCCGTTCGACGTGCACAAGGAGCTCGAGGTCGACCAGAACACCGCCGTCGGCATCGTCGTCGCCTCGTTCATTCTGGGGCTGGCGTTCATCGTCGGCATGGCCATTCACGGCGGCTGAGTGCAACTCCGGGGGTGACCGCGGGTTGAGCTCTCAGGTGATCGGTCGGCTCGCGCTCCTGCTACCGGTGGTGCTCGCGTTCCCCGCGAGCGCGCACGATCTCGGCGTCGATCTCACCTTCAACGGTACGACCGCCAGCGCGACCAACCCGCGGTCGGGGTCCGCAGGGTTCGGGCTGTCGGGAAGCTACGACTTCAACGATCAGTGGAGCGCCTTTTTCACCGCCAGCTACGTGCGCGACTTCGCGACCCGCACGACTGACTCGTACAGCCCCGGCTCGAACATCTTCCTCTTCAGCGCCGGCGCGATGTTCGTGGTGAACGACCACGTGATGCTGATGGGCGCCGTCAACGGCTCTCCGCCCTCACTCCAGAAGAACGCCGCGCAGCTCCCTCTCACAGATGGAACACGAACGATCGTGCTCGACGGCGTGCTGGAGAGCACCAATGCCAGCCTCGGCGGCACGCTCCTCGGCTCCTACGCCACCAACGGGCTGTCGCGGTGGGAGCACACCATCGACGTGAGCGCGAACGTGACGGGCTTGAGCTCGTTTCAGAACCTGCAGCTGGGCCGAATCGCCGAGGCGATCGCGCGCAACAACTGCCCTCCAGGTGACGACCAGCGTGCGTGTCGGCTCGTCGTTGGAACGAACACTCCGCTCGTTCAAGTGCGACTCGGCGCGACGTACACGGCCACGCTGTTCTCGAAGCTCGATCTGATGCTCGACGGCGCCGCGTTCCTCTACGACAAAGACCCGGCGGCGGTCGGTCTCTTCTCGACGCAGCAGGGTCGACTGGCGATGGACCTCGGCAGCCCGACCGCGCCGTGGGTCGCCACCGCGCGGCTCACGGGCCTGTACCGATTCTCGAAGGTGAACCTTCGGCTGGGCTATCAGTTCGGCCTCTACAGCGCCGACTTCGGAGCCAACCACCTGGTGCGCGCGAGCGTGACCTGGAAGGTCTCGTCGTCGTTTCGCCTCACCCTCTCGGCGCTGCTCCAGACCGACGTCGATTCCAGTGGGCCCATCAACCGCGGCGGCACGGTGTCGACCGGGGCCCTCTTTCTCTTCCCCTGAACCCTCACGCATTCTTGCAGGGCAGTGGCCGACGCGAGACGATGGGAGTCCTGCGCCGTACGCGCGATTCCCGGGAGCTTCACCGTGACTGTTCGATTCCGTTCGTTCTCCACCCTTGCGGTGGCTGTGGTGTTCTCCGCGAGCCTGTGGGGCTGCACCTGCGGCACCGGGGTCAACGTCGGAGGAAAGGACGCCGGCTCGGACTCGGGCATCAACCTCACGGGTGGCGGCTCGTCGGGCGTCGGCGGAGGCAACGGCGGCGCGACGGCTGGCGGCTCGGCAGGTGGTGGTTCGACCGCTGGCGGCACGGGCGGCGGAACCGGCGACCTCGACGGCGGCGCCGATGGCGGGTCGACGCAGCTGTGCTCCCTCGTCTCGTGCGCGTCGGCGATGGCGACGTGTGGACCGGTCGGGGACGGCTGCGGCGGCTACCTCGACTGCGGGACCTGCACCGCGCCCCAGACGTGCGGCGGCGGCGGAGTGCCCTCGCAGTGCGGTGGCTCGATGGGCTGTACGCCGCGCACGTGCCTGAGTCAGAACGCGAACTGCGGGCCGGTCGGTGACGGCTGCGGCTCGATCCTCAACTGCGGCATGTGCTCGGGCGTCGGTGAGACGTGCGGCGGTGGCGGCATGCCGAACCGCTGCGGCACCAGCGGCTCCGGCCTCGTCGATGGCGGCTGCGCGCCGCTCACGGCCTGCCCGATGGGGCTCAACTGTGGACCGATCGCCGACGGCTGTGGCGGCACCATCTCGTGCGGCACCTGCAGCGTGATGGGCCAGTCGTGCGGCGGCGGCGGCATGGCGAACGTCTGCGGCGCGTCGAACTCGTGCGTGGCTCGCACCTGCGCGCAGGCGCAGGCGACGTGCGGCCGGGTCGGCGATGGCTGCGGCGCCCTCACGATGGACTGCGGCACCTGCGACATCGACGCCGGCATCATCTGCGGCGGTGGCGGCGTTCCCAACGCGTGCGGCACCAACATTCCCGACGCTGGCTCGTGCACCGGCCTGTGCCCGCAGCAGAACCTCTGCGACGCCGGGGTGAACACGGTGACGGGCACCATCGTCGCGCCGACCAACGCGGCGGCCGGCTACGGCAACCCTGACCCGATTCCAGGAGCCCTCGTCTACGTGCCCAACGCCGCCGTGCAGCCGATTCCGCAGGGCGCGTCGTGCACCGGGTGTTCGGGCCAGGCCTCGGGCAGCCCGCTCGTCACCACCACCACGGCCACGAACGGCACCTTCACGCTGAGCAATGTGCCCTGCGGTACCAACATTCCCCTCGTGGTGCAGCTCGGGAAGTGGCGGCGGCAGATCACGATTCCCAGCGTCGCGTGCTGTGGCAACACCGCCCTTCCGCCTGACTCGACGCGGCTGCCGCGCACCCAGGCCGAAGGCAACCTGCCGCTCATCGCGATGGTGACGGGCAGCGCCGACCCGATGGAGTGCATCCTTCCGAAGGTCGGCTTCGCCGCGAGCGAGTTCACCGCGCCGACCGGCACCGGCCGCGTTCGCATGTTCCGCGACAACGGCACGTCGTTCCCCGCTGGTGGCGCGGCGACGGCGCTCTTCGGCAACTCGACCGAGCTGATGAAGTACGACCTGGTCATCGTCGACTGCGTCGGCTCGCCTGCGCGTCGCACCGCCACCGAGCTGACCAACATTCGCAACTACCTGAACAGCGGCGGCCGCATCTACCTGAGCCACTACGGCTACGTGTGGATGGACACGAACACCCCGTTCGACACCGTCGCGACCTGGGCGGGCAACCAGGGCGACCCGAGCCCGAACACCCAGAGCGCGTGGATCGACACGACCTTCCCCAAGGGCGCCACGTTCGCGCAGTGGCTGCTCAACAACGGAGGCTCGACGACGCTCGGGCGCGTGTCGGTGCAGCAGACGCGGCGAGACACGAACGGGCTCCCCGTCGGCTCACCTGCGCAGCGGTGGATTCGTTCGGACTCTCCGGGCGGCATGACGGGCGCCGGAGCCATTCCCTTCCAGTTCACCTTCAACACCCCCGTCGGGGTGCCCGTCGGCCAGCAGTGCGGCCGCGTGTTGTTCTCCGACTTCCACGTCGCGACGGGCGGCGCGGGCGTTGGCACGTTCCCCGGCACCTGCGGCACGGCCTCGCCGATGTCGGCACAGGAGAAGGTGCTCGAGTTCATGATCTTCGATCTCACCTCGTGCATTCAGCCCGACAACGGCCAGCCCACGTGCTCGCCGCGCTCCTGCATGCAGCAGGGCTTCAACTGCGGTCAGCAGGGCGATGGGTGTGGCGGCGTCGTCGATTGCGGCCCGTGCCCGATGGGTCAGTTCTGCGGAGGCTCCGGCCAACCCGGCGTCTGTGGCGGCTCGTCGTGCACGCCGCGCACGTGCCTGCAGCAGAACCTCGAGTGCGGTCAGGCCGGCGATGGCTGCGGTGGCACCTTGAACTGCGGCATGTGCCCGATGGGTCAGGTCTGCGGAGCCGCCGGGCCGGGACGCTGCGGCTCGGGTGGCTGCACGCCGCAGTCGTGTCAGACGCAGGGCCTGTCGTGCGGCCCCGCCGGCGATGGCTGCGGGAACCTGCAGATGTGCGGCGCCTGCACGGCACCAGACACGTGCGGCGGTGGTGGAACGCCGGGCGTGTGTGGACGCACGTCATGCCAGCCACGCACGTGCACGCAGGCGAACGCAGCGTGTGGGCTCATCGCCGATGGGTGTGGTGGCACGGTGAGCTGTGGGCCGTGCGCAGCGCCGTTGACCTGCGGCGGTGGCGGCATTCCGAACCAGTGCGGCGGCATCATGTGATCAGGAGCGCAGCGGCCGTTGAGTCGTCGCTGCGCCCCTCATTCAACGCTTTTCGCCATCCCTCTTCACCGGCATCGGCCCGGTGTCACGGCCGAGCGTGATTTCTGCGCGGCTCGACACGCTCGCGGGTCAAGCACCTGTGCGTGCCATCTACTTCGCGATCGTCATCGTCGTCCTCGGCGCCTGCAAGTCGGCCCGGCCCACCTCGGCTGGGCCGGACAGCTGCGAGAACTTCGTGACGAAGCTCGACCAGTGCGACCCGACGGCACCCGATATGCCCCTGGTCGTGCGAACCGCGTTGCGCGCCGGGTGCCCTGAACAGTCTCGGCAGTGCGCGCGCATCGACACCAGCACCGACGGCGGCTGCAACGCGTTCATGGGCTGCCTGTACGACGGCGAGTGACCTCTCGCCCTGGGCCTCGGGCAGGACGGCCTCAACCCGCGATTCACTGAGGCAAGAACACCCGCCCCGGCGCACCGTTCAGTCCATTGACGGTGTGGCACGCGTTGCAGTCTCCATCCATCTGCGCGCTGGCCATCACGTTCACCGTGCCGCCGGACTTCACGCGCGCCTTGTACGGGAGCGTGAGCCCCGCAGCCGTCGTTCGCGACCGGAAGTTGCCCGCCGCGTTCACCGGCAGGCTGAACTGCACGACGTCCTGCGCGTCGAGGATCTCGACGACGGTGTCGGTCGGCACGGCGGCCGCGCAGAGATCGGCCTCGCGGACCGAGGGGAACACCGTGCCCATGAAGAAGAACGCCTTGCTGGGCTCCGCCTCGCGGGTCGGGTTCTGATTCTGGAAGTTGTCGCCCAGGTGGCAACTGCGGCACGCGAGGCCGGGGTTCATCAGCTCGCTCTCCGAATTTCCGCCCGTCCATTGCTGACCGCTCGCGCAGGTCGCAGTGACGGGGGTCGACGAGAAGCCCTGACCGACCGGTATTGATCCTCCACAAGCCACGAGGCCGAGCGAAGCGGACACGACGAGGCGAGAGAGAGTCATCGGCCTGTGGGACCCGCGGAGTGCAGCATCGGCCACTACGCCTTGAGCGTCGCGCAGGCCGTCTCGACGAGCGCCCACAGCTTCTCGCGATCCTCCGGCGCCTCTTTCGTGAATCCCAGCGGGTGCGTCGACACGGGCGCGCGGTCGAACCAGAACAACCCGCTCTTCCCTGACAGGCGCGGCGCGACGGCGAGCCACACCGCCGTGTCGGCGCCCTGCTCCGGCGTGCGCAAGATGCTCTTCGTCATCGAATAGAACGTCGGCAAGCTCGAGCGCACGGCAGGCGTATCGGCCCAGCCCGGGTGCATCGTCGAGAACGTCACCTCGGCCTGCTTCGTCGCCCACTGCTCCGAGAGGATCACCTCGGCACGCTTGGTCTGCGCATACGCCACGACGCCGTCGAACTTCGCAACCTGTCCCTGGAGCGCGTGGAGGTCGAGCTTCTGCGTCAGCATGCCGCCCGACGCGATGGTGATGACGCGGCCCTTCGCCACCACGAGGCGGGGCATCAGGGCCGAGGTCAGGCAGTGAGGGCCAAGCACGTTCGTCGCGAACGTCACCTCATGACCTTCTCTCGTGCGGCTCATCGTATCGGGGAGCACGCCTGCGTTGTTCACCAGGACATCGATGGGGCCACGGAGCGTCTCGGCGAAGCGCCGCACGTCGGCCAGCAGCGAGACATCGAGCTTCTGCAGGTGCACGTCTGCGCTCGGGAGTTCGGCGCGAATCGACTCCAGCGCGCGTTGACCACGGCCTTCGTCACGACACGCCAGGTGCACCGTCGCGCCGAGCGCCGCCAGGGCCTTCGACACCGAGAAGCCGATGCCCGAGTTCGCGCCGGTCACCAGCGCCGTCTTGCCCTGCATCGACACCTGCATGTCGGCGGGGACGAAGCGCTTCGCGTGACGTCGGAAGCCCGACCGATCGAACGAGAGGACCACCGAGGCGTCGAGCACGGAATCGAAGAGGCTCATCACGAGCTTCTCTAACCCGTCACTCGACCCATCGCAGCGGCGAGAGTTCGGTGTGCTGCGGAGCGATCGTGAAGGTGCGCGGACCGACGCGCGTGCCATCGGACAGGACGAGCTCGAGCTGGTGGGCGCCGACGGGCAGCTCGAGTTGACGGGGCGCGAAGCCCATCGAGCGGCCGTCGACCATCACTTCGCCTTTGAGAAAACGCTCTCCGCCGATCGCCAGCACGCCGAGCTGCGCGCGCACCTCGGGCACGGGCGCAGGGCGTTTGAGCTTCGGCTCCACGACCGCCGCGACAGGGCGCGGCGGCTCGACCTTCGGCCCGGGGCTCGGGGCTGCAACGACGGGCGCGATGATCGGCACAGGCTCCACCACGACGACCGGCGCTGGCACGTCACGACGCAGCCACGCAGTGACGCCACCCACCAGTGCAACAACGGCCACCACGAGCGGCCAGCGTCGGCGCGTCGAGACGGTCGCGCGGTGAGGAACCGACGAGGGCATCGGGGTCGCCAACGCCGCCTGGTCCGACGGCACCACCACCTCGAGCCACCGCTTCAGGGCTCCACGGAGTTCGAAGTCGGGCGGCGCGAGCGCCTTCATCACCCGCTCACACTCCTGTGCAAAAACCTCGGCGTTCGCCTGGCGCAGCTGGCGATCTCTGCGAACGGCGCGACCGATCACCTCACGAATCGGCGCGGGCAGGCCTCCATCCAACGCGAGCTCGACGCCGGCGAGGAGATCGACGAGCGCGTTCTCGTCCTGCAGCGGACTGAGGCCCGTCAACAGCGCGTGCAGCGTGCAGCCGAGCGAGAAGACGTCAGCGCGCCCATCGATGGCGCCACGCATCGCCTGCTCCGGAGCCATGTACGTCGGCTTTCCACGCGCGGTCGCGCCGAGCGTCTTCTCGGTGCGCTGCTCCCAGAGCGCGATTCCGAAGTCGGCGAGCTTCACGTCGCCACCTCGTGACACGAGGACGTTCTGTGGGCTCACGTCGCGGTGGACGATGTTCAGCGGCGCCCCATCGTCTCCCACCGCCGTGTGCGCGGCGTGGAGCGCGTGCGCCACCTGCGCCGCGATGCCGAGCGCGATCGGCACGGGCATCGGTGCCTTCGCCGTGAGGCCCCAGTTCGCCAGGCGCGCGACGTCGAAGCCATCGACCAGCTCGAGCACCTGAAACGCGATGCCGTCGACGACGCCGAAGTCGATCACCGCGACGAGGTTCGCGTGGTGCAGGCGGCTCGCGAGCCGTGCCTCGTCGACGAACATGCGCTGCAGCCGCTCGTCGCCCACGCGCTCCGCGGCCATGCGCTTGACGGCCACGCGCCGGCGGAACCCTGCGTCACCGTGCAGCACCGCTTCCCACACCTCGGCCATGCCTCCGTGGCCGAGTGGGCGCAGCAGCTCGTACTTCCCGGCGAGGCGACTCATCGAAGCGCCGATGCTAGCGCCCAGAACAACTTCAACCACCGCCGTGGTGGTTGAAGTTGTTCTCGCCGCCGACGACCGCGTGTCAGGCTGCGCGCGATGCGCATCTGCGTGAACTACCAGGTCACCCGCGGCCAGCTCGTCTTGAGAACGGCGCACGACTGGGACCGCGACGTGCTCCCCAGCGCGGTCACCCCCACCCAGGCCTGGTTCGACGTCGAGGTCACCGGACCGACCCTGGAGCTCAAGCCGTGCCTGCGAGAAGGCACCACGTCGCACTGGGCGAAGGGCCCCAACTACGTGCTCACCCGGCACGAACGTGACCGCGGGCTCTGGCCGTTCTTCTTCTCATCGGAGCACGGCCACGTCTCAGACGTGCTCCAGGTCGACTTCGAGGGCACCAGGCGCGCGGTGCGCGTGTACCACCCGCCCGGCTACGACGAGAACCCGCTGCGCCGCTTCCCGGTGCTCTACATGCAGGACGGCAAGAACCTCTTTTTCCCCGAAGAGGCCTTCGCGGGCAACGAGTGGCACGTCGACGAGACGATGGACCGGCTCGATCAGATGAACGCGATTCGAAAGTGCGTCGTGGTGGGCATCGCGCCGACCGATCGCATTCGCGAGTACACGAAGCCCGGCTACGACGACTACGGGCGTTTCGTCGTCGAGAAGCTCAAGCCCCTGGTCGACGCCAACCTGCGCACCCGGCCCGAGCCGTCGGCGACGGTGGTGATGGGCTCCTCGCTGGGTGGCGTCGCCGCGCTGCACCTGGGCTGGAAGTGGCCGCACGTGTTCGGGCGGGTCGCCTGCATGTCGAGCACCTTCGGGCACCTCGACGATCTCTTCGAGCGCATCGCGGCCGAGCCGAAGAAGGACCTGCTCATCTATCTCGACAGCGGTTGGCCGAAGGACAACTACGAGGCCACGAACGCGATGAGAGATCTGCTGCTCCACAAGGGCTTCAGGCTCGGCGTCGACCTGCTGCAGTTCGCCTTCCCCGAGGGCCTGCACGCCGAGGGCTCGTGGGGTGCGCGCATTCACCTGCCGTTCCAGTTCTTCTTCGGGCGGTCGTGGCTCGCACAACGCGGCGACGTGTGATTGACGGCTCGTCCGATGCTCGCCGTCCTCGTCGCGCTCACGCTCGCTGCTGAAGGTCCATCGGTGACGGTGGTGTCGGCGGGCGCGCCGGAGCTCGCGGTGAAGGCAGCGCAGACCGGTGAGCTCCCCGTGGTGCTGGTGACCGCCGTCGTTCCACCGCCTGGACCCGCGTCGCTCCCGGCGCCGACCGAACGCCTCAGCCAGGCCCGCAGCGCCTGGGTGAGCGCTGACTTTGCGACGTGCCTCAAGCTCCTCGAAGACGATGGCGCAGTGACGACCGCGCTCGAACAGGAGCAGCGCACCACCGCGGCGCGGACGCTGACGTGGCGGGTCGCGTGCAAGCTCAGCGCACGGCAGGCCGACGGAGCCCGCCGTGACGCCGAGTGGCTGGCCTCGCTCCAGCTGCCCCTGCCTGACGACGTTGGTGTGATGACGCCCGATGTCGAGACGCTCCTGACCAGCGTTCGCCGCGCCGTCGATGCTCAGCCCCGGGTCCAGTTGTCGGTGACGAGCCCGGTCTCTGCCGCCTCCGTCGCCATCGATGGTCGGCCCGGCGCGTGCACAGTTCCATGTCGCATGGCTCTGGCGGCGGGCATTCACGTGGTGCAGGTGTCGGGCGATGGCTACAGCCCGATGGCTCGAACCGTCAGCCTGCCGGCGACCGGCCTCGAGGTGAACGTCGCGCTCACCGCTGCAGACCCCACGCTCGCGTCGACGCAGTGGCATCGCCGGCACGCGGCTGGAGAGTCGTTCGATGGTGGCAAGTCGATGCAGCTGTTGTCGGTCGCGCTTCGGTCGGCCCGCCTTCTGGTGGTCGAGGCCTCGGAAGATCCATCGCTCGTGCGCGGCGCCCTGGCCATCGACGGCGTGGTGCAGGCGCGTGGAGAACGTGACGACGTGCAGGCGCTGGTGCGCGATCTGCTCGTGCGCGGCAAGGTGTTCGAGCCCAGCGTGCCGGTGTGGAAGCGCTGGCCGTTCTGGGTGGCCATCGGCGCCGCCGTCGTCGCATCGGGTGTCACCACCGCGGTGCTCCTCGCCAACCGGCCCGTCTCCACCAGAGTCGTGCTCAACCCATGACGCGCGCGGCCCTGCTCCTTCTCGTGTTCTCCACCTGCACGGTGCAGCGCGAGGTGGCGCTCACGTTCGGGCCCGAAGGCGAAGGTCTCGACGGCTTCATGTGCCGGCCTCCGGGAGCCCCGTTTCTCGTCGAGCGTGCGCGTCAGCCCGATGGCGGCGTTCGCCCTGCCGCGCTGGTGTTCGACTTCGTGCGGCTCGGCGGCGTGCCGGGCTGTCGCACCGGGCAGCTCATCAAGTGGTGCGCGACGCACGAGTGCAAGCCGTTGCGATCCACGCGCGCCTGCGTGCCGATCACCCTGCCCGCCCTGCCGCCAGTGATGAGCCGCGAAGACCTGCGCCAGCCGCTGCTGTCCGCGATGAAGCAGATCAGCAACTCGGGCGTGCTGAACGACGCTCCCGACGAGTTCGTGATCGTCCGGGTGGTGGGCAGCCTGCAGTCGTGTGAGGCGCTCACGCCTGCGGCCGACGCACCGGAACTCCCGGCGTTCGACAAGAACGAGCTCATCGGCTGCGCGTACTCGTGCCCGGTGCTGCTCGATCGCGTCGAGCAGGACGTCTACCTGGGCTTCGAGACGCTGACGGGACTCTGCGAGCAGGGCGTGCGCACGTGCAGCGACGGCCAGCTGCAGTGGCAGCCGTGAGTCCGACGCTCGCTCAGCCGATCCATCTTCGCGTGGCGCGCTGCCGCCGAGACGTTGCCCTTCGTCACCTCGAGTAGCTTCGGCAGATATGACTTCTCGAAGCGCTCGAGCACCGCGCCAGTGGCAGCCGTAAGTCGGCCGCTCAGCTCAGCCCATGACGGGCGAGCAGCTCGATGAGGTGAGACCTGTCCATCTTCGCGTGGCGCGCGGCCGCCGAGACGTTGCCCTTCGTCACCTCGAGCAGCTTCGGCAGGTAGTGCTTCTCGAAGCGCTCGAGCACCGCGCCGCGAGCGTCCTTGTAGGGGAGCTCCGGACCCGGGAGTGCATCGGCGGAGCCCGCTCCCGTCACGGGCGCGTCGAAGGTCGGCCGTTCTCCCATCGCGAGCGTGGACTCGACGAGGTTTCGCAGCTCGCGAACGTTGCCGGGCCAGTGGTGCGCCCGGAGCACCGCGAGATCGTCGGGCGGGAACACCGACGAGACGGAGCGCTCGGAGCCCGCCTCGGTGAGGAAGTGCTGCACGAGGAGTTCGAGATCGTCGAGCCGCTGGCGCAGCGCCGGCACCTCGAGGCGCACCACGGCGAGGCGGTAGTAGAGATCGAGGCGGAAGGTGCCCGCGTTCACCTCGGCCTTCAGATCACGATGCGTCGCCGCCACGACGCGCACGTCGATGGAGAGCTCCTCGGTGCCGCCCACTCGCCGGAAGCGTCGGCGCTCCAGCGTGCCGAGCAACATCGACTGCAGGCCCTGCGGGAGCTCTCCGATCTCGTCGAGGAAGATGGTGCCCTTGTTGGCGCGCTCGAACGCCCCCTGATGCCGGCGATCGGCGCCCGTGAACGCGCCCTTTTCGTGGCCGAAGAGCTCACTCGCGACGAGCCCAGGCGCCAGGCTGCCGCAGTCGACGGTGATGAACGGCCCCTTCGCGCGCGCCGAGCGCTGGTGAAGCTCACGGGCGATGACTTCTTTCCCCGTTCCCGACTCACCGATGAGCAGCACGCCGGTCTCGGAGCCCGCGGCCTTCTCCACCCGCGCCAGCAGCGTTCGCATCACCGGCGCGCGGCCCTTGAGCGAGCCGAGGCTCTCGTGCTCGAGCATCGGCACGGTGCCGTTCTTCCCCTCACCGACCTGCAGTGACGTCGTGCCGAGCTGCAGCGTCGCCCCGGGGAGCACGGCGCCTTCGCGCAAGGTGACTCCGTTGACCACCACGCCGTTCGTCGAGCCCACGTCACGAACGACCACCGAAGGGCCGCGCCGCGTCAGCTCGAGGTGAAAGCGGGAGACGGTCGGATCGGTCAGCTGCAGCGTGTTGCCTTCAGCAGTGCCGATCGAGACGGTGTCGGCCTCGTCGGACAGCACGCGGCCCGCATCGGGTCCGGCAGTGACGGTGAGGGACAAGGTGCGCATCGGCAGACCGACGATGGCGACTGGCTGCGTTCCTTCGGGCGTCATGGGTCGCGCACCTTACCCGCGGCTCCTTCGACGAGGAGCACCTGTCGGCCTCGCCCCGCGATTGTCGGCTCGACCCCGCACCTCCAGAACACGTCCCACAGGGAGAAAGGGGTGGAACGGGAATTGATATGTGTCACGAAGTCGGCAGTCGTTCCTTTCTCCCCGGGGGTCGTACACATGCGGAATCTTTTGGTCGCACTGGCGGCAGCTTCGTTCTTTGGCTGCCCGCCTGACATGAATCAAGCGGATGGTGGGTCGGCCGGTGGCAGCGCCGCAGGTGGCGCGGCGGCTGGCGGAAACGCGGCTGGTGGTGCAGCGGCAGGCGGCAGCGCGGCAGGTGGCGCGGCGGCTGGCGGCAGCGCGGCTGGCGGCAGCGCGGCAGGTGGCGCAGCAGCAGGTGGCGCAGCAGCAGGTGGCGCAGCAGCAGGTGGCGCAGCAGCAGGTGGCGCAGCAGCAGGTGGCGCAGCAGCAGGTGGCGCAGC
>JAUXRI010000099.1 GCA_030681895.1 Myxococcales bacterium
CTCGTCGAGGCGGGCCTTGAGCTCGACCAGCACGGCGACCTGCTTGCCGTTCTCCGACGCGCGCACGAGGGCGCGGCCGATCGGGCTGTCACCGGTCGTTCGGTAGAGCGTCTGTTTGATCGCCAGCACGTTCGGGTCGTCGGCGGCCTCTTCGAGCAGGCGCACCACGGGGTCGAACGACTCGTAGGGGTGGTGCACGAGCAGATCGCGTTGGCTGATCGCCCCGAAGATCGAGTCTTCCTTCATGAACGCGGGCTGCGCCGGAACGAAGACCTCGACCCGGTTTTCGGGGCGCTGATCGACGTCGCTCATCGCGGTGAGATCCGACACCTGGAGCGGGCCCTGCACCCGGTACACGTCCGACGGAGAGAGCTTGAGCGCGTTCGTCAGCATCGTCTCGATGGCTGGCGTCGCGCTGTCGTCGATCTCGAGCCGCACGGCGGCGCCACGATCGCGCCGGCGGAGCTCCTGCTGGATCGACGCGAGCAGATCGATCGACTCTTCTTCGTCGACGTCGATGTCCCAGTTGCGCGTGACGCGGAACGTGAAGGACTGCTCGACGGCGAACCCCGGGAAGAGATCAGACGCGTGCATCGAGATCAGCTCTTCCAGCAGCAAGAAGGCCGAGCCCGTGGTCGTCGGCATCGTCACCAGGCGCGGGAGCACCGACGGCACCTGCACGACGGCCATCGACGACTCGGTCGCTTCTTTCTTCCGGCGGCGATCGCCGCGGCGCACCACCATCGCGAGGTTCAGCGACTTGTTGCGCAGGTGAGGGAAGGGGTGGCCGGGGTCGACGGCGAGCGGCGTCAGCGCAGGGAAGACCTGGGTCTGAAACGCCTGTCGCGCGGCGACCTTCTGCTCGGTGGTGAGATTGTCGCGGGTGAGCAGGTTGAGGCCGTTCGCCGACAGCAGGGGCACCAGCTCCCTCGTCCACACGCGCGACTGCTCGGTCACCATCTGGTGCGCGCGGTCCGAGATCGCGGTCAGCTGCTCCTGGGGAATCATGCCGTCGGCGGGCAGCTCCGCGATGCCGCCGGTCGCCTGCTGCTTGAGGCCGGCGACGCGCACCATGAAGAACTCGTCGAGGTTGCTCGAGACGATCGACAGGAACTTGATGCGCTCGTGGATCGGCAGCGTCGCGTTGCGCGCCTCGGCCAGCACGCGCTCGTTGAACGCCAGCCACGACAACTCACGGTTGATGAAGAGGTGGCGGTCGGAAGGGTCGACCATGGGTGGGCTCCTGCGTCGTGTTCTGACACGCGCCGTCGCGGGCGCAAGTCGTGCCACCTGCTCGTGACATGGCGGGAAAGCATGGAGATGCCTGCCCACTTGACTAGCGTGTGGAGCGCTCCATGCCTCAACGACTCCCTGACTCCGGCGGCGAAGTCCTGGCCGCCATCGACGTCGGCACCAACGCGGTGCGGCTCGAGATCGCTGCAGCGTTTCCCGACGGCACGCTCGAGACGCTCCACACCGAGCGTGACCCGGTTCGCCCAGGTGAAGGGCTCTTCAAGACGGGCGTCATCTCCAAGGAGGTTGCCGGCCGGCTGGTCTCGACGCTCCGGCGCTACGCCTCGGTCTGCAAGCGGCACGGCGCGAAGGTGCGGGCCGTGGCCACGAGCGCGCTGCGCGAGGCGAAGAACCGGGACGAGGTCGTTCGACGGGTGAAGCGTGAGGCGGGCCTGACGCTCGAGGTCGTCTCCGGGCGTGAAGAGGCGCGGCTCATCTGTCTGGGGGTGCTGGCCGGCAAACCCGAGCAGCTGCGCTCGCTCTGCATCGACATCGGCGGTGGCAGCACCGAGGTCATCTCGGCGCAGGGAGAACTCCCCAAAGAGCTCTGGAGCCTCGATCTCGGCGCGGTGCGCTTCAGCGAGCTGTTCGGCGTGAAGGACGAGGTGCCCAAGCGGCAGCTCACCCTCATGCGCTCGTTCGCCCGCGAGCTGATGGAGGAGTCGATTCCCTACGGCATCTCTGGGCTGCCGCGCTCGGCGCTGGGCTCGAGCGGCACCATCGGCGCCATCGTCGCGTACGCGCGCTCCGAAGGCGTGGGGCACGCCAGCCTGCTCGAGGTGTCTCGCACCGTCGAAGAGCTCGCGGACATGGATCTCGAGAAGCGCCGCAAACGTTTCGATCCGCGTCGCGCCGACATCGTCACCGCCGGGGCCGTGATCCTCGAGTCGGTGATGAAGCACCTGAAGGTGCAGACCGTCACCGCCGTCGATCGAGGTCTGCGCGAGGGCGTGCTCGTCGATCTCGTGCGGCGCAAGAAGCAGCAGACGGGCGATCGTTCGCTCTCGGAGGCGGCGACCGGCATCGGGCGGCGCTTCGGCTTCGGTGAGGCGCACGCCCGGCAGGTCGCGAAGCTCGCGCTCTCGCTCTTCGACTCGCTGGCCCCCGTGCACAAGCTGCCTGCAGCGGCACGCCCGTGGCTCGAGACGGCCGCGCTGCTCCACGACATCGGGCACGCGGTGAACTACCAGCGGCACCACAAGCACGCCTTCTATCTGATCTCGAACGTCGACCTGCCCGGCCTGTCCGATCGTGAGCGGTTGATCGTGGCGACCATCGCGCGCTTTCATCGACGGTCTGCGCCTGACCTCACGCACGAGCTGATGGCGCCCTTCACGACGATCGAGCGTCGCGTCGTGCGCAAGTGCGCGGCGCTGCTGCGCGTCGCTGACTCCCTCGATCGCAGCCACCACCAGCCGGTTCAGAAGCTCGTGATGGCTTCGCGCGGGCGCACCGTGTGGCTCAAGGTGAAGTCGCGTCAGGCCGTCGATCTCGAGCTGTGGGACGTCGAGCACGAGGTCGCGCTGTTCCGCGAGGTGTTCGGCCGCTCGTTGGTCGTCACCGCTGAACGCTGAGGCTCAGGCCAACTGGAGCGCACAGACGGGCGCCTGCCAGACCTGCGGGCTCGGCCGCGGCGCCGGCGTCACCTGATGCCACCGAGGGTCTCCGAGCAGCCGGCCCTCGGCGAAGTCGAACGCCCGAAACGCGCCGAGCGAGGTGCTGCTGCCGGCGTTGAACACCCGCAGCGGTCGTGTGCTGTCGCCGTCGACGATGAACTGCCGCGGCACGTGGCGGTGGCCGTGGAGCACGAGATCGCAGCGCGAGCGCAGCACCTTGAGCAGCTCGGTGCCCAGCGCCAGCTCGGAGTGATTCGGTAGATGCAGCACCTCCGAGACCTGCTCCCAGAAACCCTCGGCCGGCAGCGGTACGACGTGGTGGTGCAGCGCGACGACGGTCATCACCTGCGAGGGTAGGGCGCTGAGCGCGTGGTCGACCTGCTCCAGCACCTGCTGGCACATGCGGCCGTGACTGAGCCACGGAACGCGGTTGTGCGGCGCCGTCGAGTCGATTCGAACGATGGCGCACCCGGCGCGAACCTGAACGTCGACCCGCACGCCACTCATGAGCTGCGCGCCGACGTCGTCACCACACCGATCGTGGTTGCCCGGCACGACGATGAGTCGGTCGGCGAGCGGCGCGGTGATGCGATCGAAGGCCGCGAGCTCGGCCGTGCGCCCGTTCTCGGTGAGATCGCCGGTCACGACGATCAGCTCGGTGTCAGAGAGGGCGGCGACAGCTGCTTCGAGCGTCCGCTCCGCCGAGGCCGACGTGCCCAGGTGCAGATCCGACAGGTGCGCGAGCGTGGCCATCAGCCGGCCACCAGCAGCTTCAGGCGCGAGGTGACCGTGAGCACCTTCACCGCGCTCACCATGAGCCACACCGACACCGTCCACTCGACTCGCGTCCGAACGCTCTGGAGCACCGCGCACCTCCTTCTTCGAGATGGCGTGATCATGAGGGGTGCCTGCGACGCTGCGGGCTCGGTGCGGTGAACCCTCACCAACGCTTGAGCAACGGGATCGTGCCGATCCAGGACGTCGCTTCACCGAGGTGAAGCTGGCGTCGTCGGCGACGAGGCCCCGCGCGAACGGTCTCCGTGAGTTCTCGAAAGAGGACCAGGGCACGCCCACTCCACGCCGGCTCGCAGTGCCACCAGCCTGGAACCGTGGCTACGCGCGGGCTTCGGGCCGCTGCGGGTCGGCCATGCGGTAGCCGACACCACGAACGGTCTCGACAAGCTCCCGCCCCACGCCGAGCTTCTCGCGCAGGCGCATCACGTGCGTGTCGACGGTGCGCGTCTCGAGCGGGCTGGTGATGCCCCACACGTCGGACAGCAGCTGCTCGCGGGTCTGCACGCGGCCCGGCCGGGAGATGAGGTGGTGGAGCAACTTGAACTCCAGCGCCGTCAGCTCGACCTCTTCGCTCGCGACGTACGCTCGGTGCGAGCCCAGATCGAGCTCGAGGGGCCCCAGCGCCAGTCGCTCACCCGTGCTGCCCCCTCCGGAGCGCCGCAGAATCGCCTTCACGCGGAGCACGAGCTCTCGCGGCGAGAACGGCTTGGTGACGTAGTCATCGGCGCCGACCTCGAACCCCTGCACGCGATCGGCCTCTTCGCCACGCGCCGTCAGCATCACGATCGGCACCTCGCGCGTCTGGGGGTTCGCGCGCAGGCGGCGGCACACGTCACGGCCCGAGATGTCGGGGAGCATGAGATCGAGCAGCACCAGATCGGGCTTCACGCGGCTGGCGAGCTGGAGCGCCTGCTCTCCGGTGAGGGCGACCGCCGTGTCGAGGCCGGCCTGCTTGAGGTTGAACTCCACGAGGCTGGCGAGATCGGCTTCGTCGTCGACGATGAGGATGGTGGACATGGCGCACCAGATAGCGCCGCCCCTCGACGAGCCCGTGGCTGGGTCGTGACAAGTTCGCGACGGCACGTGACGGCCCTGTCACACGACGTTCAGGTGCCGGTCTCGGGCTCGGCCTCGCCGACGTCGCTCCCCAGCCCGTTCGTCGGGTCGTGCGTCTCTCCCGACGACTCACCGCTCCCGGCCTCGGTCTCGGCGGGCACGTCGGTGGGGGCCGGCAGATTCAACCGCGCGAGCACCTCATCGGCGGCTTCGTCGGCGCGCGTCGCGTCACCCGGCGCGGGCTGCTCGATGCCTGGCGGCGGAGGCAGCGCAGGGGCCGTCTGGCCGAGCGGCCTGAGGTGCGCAGGCGCTCCGGGCGGAGGCTTGAGGTACGGCGGCAACCCGGAGTGCCGACGCGCGGCCTGTGCCATCAGCTCGTGGTGGCGATAGCGGCACTCGAGCATCTTGTGAATGAGGAGCGACGCGCCCGGCACCTTGCGCTCCTGCAGCCCCGACGTCGCGCGACGCACGGCGTACCGGACGCGACGAATCTGCACGCGCCAGCCACGCGGCGTCCACGTGAAGAGGCCCCAGGCCGGTCGCAGATCGCCGTCACGTGGAATACCCGCAGACGCGACGTCGGCGATCACCATGCGCCCGAGCCTGCGGCGATACGGGAAATGCAGGTGCCCGAACGCGAGCGCGGCGGCGTCGAGGTGGCCGAGCAGCCGGCGCAGCGTGTGATCGTCGAGCGTCGGCTCGAGCGAGTCTTCCAGGTTGCGCGGGTTGGCGTGGCAGACGAACAGGTCCTGGCCCTTGCGCGGCGAGTAGCGCACCGAGAACGCCAGCTGCCCGAGCCGGGCCGTCTTCGCAGCGCCGAGCTGATCACGGCTCCACTCGAGCAGGTTCGTCTTCCAGTGATCGCGCTCGCGGTACGCGCCCGACAGGTAGTTGCCGGCCAGATAGCAGTCGGTGTTGCCCATCAGCAGATCGTCGCAGGCGTCGTCGAGCAGCTCGAAGGTCTCTCGTGGCCACGCGCCGCGCAGACAGAGATCGCCGGCGGCCACGATGAAGTCGGGGCTCTGCCGCTTGATGTCCTCGAGCACCGCTTCGCAGGCCGGCAGGTTTCCGTGAATGTCAGCCAACACCGCGACGCGCATCCGTTGCGCATCCTACCCCGGGGGAAGGGGATTCCCAGCAACCTGGGGCGCGATGGGCAGGGTGACGTAGAAGGTGCTGCCCTGCCCGGGCGCGCTCTCGACGCGCACGTCGCCCTTCATCGCCGTCACCAGGTGCTTCACGATCGACAGGCCCAGGCCCGTGCCGCCCATGTCGCGGCTGCGGCCCTTGTCGACGCGATAGAAACGCTCGAAGAGGCGGGGCAGGTGGCGGGCCTCGATGCCGGGGCCGTCGTCCTTCACGATCAGCTCGATGTGATCGTTCATTCGTCGAGCGCGCAGCCAGACGTGGCCGTTGACCGGCGTGTACTTCACGGCGTTGTCGAGCAGGTTGAGCACGACCTGCTCCACGCCCCGCGGGTCGGCGAGCACGAACAGCTCCGGCGCCACCTGCAGCTCGATCTCGGTGTTGCGCGCGCGCGCCTTGGGCCGCACTGCTTCGGAGGCGCCCTGCGCGGCCTGCGCCAGGTTGATGGGCTTCTCGGCGAGCTGCAGCTCCCGTGACTCGAGGCGCGAGAGCTCGAGCAGATCTTCCACGAGCTCCGACAGGCGCTCCGATTGCCGGTGGATGATGTCGACCATCTTCGGAGCCGCCGCGGGATCCGACAACGCGCCAGACAGGAGCGTCTCGGCGTACCCGCGGATCGCCGTCACCGGCGTGCGCAGCTCGTGGCTGACGTTGGCGACGAAGTCCTTGCGCACCTTCTCGAGGCGCCGCAGCTCGGTGACGTCGAAGAACACCGCCGAGCTTCCGCTCAAGTCATGCCCGAGCGGCGAGACGTGCACCGACACCACGCGGGGCCGCACGCCCTCGAGGTTGAGCTCGAGCCGGCTCGACGCATTCTCCCGGCAGGCGCGATCGACGGCCTGCTGCAGCTCGTCGCTCTCGACGATCTCTCCGGCCTTGTGGCCCACCAGCGCGGTGCCCGAGAAGAGCAGCTCCTTGAGCGCGTTGTTGTGCTCGACGACGGTGCCGTCTTCGCTGGTCACCCAGACGCCCTCGGCCATGCCGTCGATCACAGCGCGCAGCACGGCGAGCGCCCGCGAGGTGTCGCTCATGTTGCCCGGAGCCGGCTCGTCACTCTTCTGGACCGTTGTTGGGTTCGCCATGGGGCCGGCGTTGTAGCGCCCCTGTGTGACGATGCCGCAACGAAGGCGTGCCTACTCGGGGCGCGACAGCTTGTACCCGACGCCGCGAATGGTCTCGATGATGTCGCCCGACGGCCCGAGCTTCTCGCGCAGCCGCTTGATGTGCGTGTCGACGGTGCGGGTGGTGATCTCGGCGTCGATGCCCCAGACATCGGAGAGCAACGTCTCGCGCGTCTGCACGCGGCCCGGCCGCTCGAGGAAGGTCTTGAGGAGCCGGAACTCGAGGGCGGTGAGCACGACCGGCTTGCCCTTCACCGTCACCTCGTGGCGATCGGCGTCGAGGACGATGTCGGGCGCAGTGAGCGTGCCGGTCGACGACGCGGCCTTCGGCTCGGTTCCATCTCGGCGGAGCACGTTGCGAATGCGCAGCAGCAGTTCCTTCACCGAGAACGGCTTCACCACGTAGTCGTCGGCGCCCAGCTCGAGGCCGCGCACCCGATCGGACTCTTCGCCGCGCGCCGTCACCATGATGATGGGAATGCGCTTGCCCTCGTGCTCTCGCACCAGCCGCGCCACCTCGGTGCCGCCGATGTCGGGCAGCATCAAGTCCAGGAGGATCAGGTCGGGCTTGAACGACTTGGCCCGCGACACGCCAGCAGCGCCGGTGCGCGCGACGTCGATCTCGAACCCCTCTTGTTTCAGGTTGTATTCGAGCAGCGACGCGAGGTCCTGCTCGTCTTCGACGATGAGGATGCGCGACATGTCCGGCTTCCTAACTCATCTCGCTCCGTGGCATAAGTCGCACGCGCATGGCGACCGGCAAAGAGAAGCGGAAGGAAGAGCGCGTTCCCGTCGATCTCTGGATCGAGGCGACGCTGGACGGCGAGCTGTACTTCCAGCGGGCGTCGAACCTGAGCGTCGGTGGCGCCTACTTCATTCAGACGATTCCCCTGCCGGTGGGCACCCGGGTCGCGCTGAAGTTCGACCTGCCTGCCGACGCCGGAGCGGTCGCCTGCGAAGGTGAGATCGTCACCGCGAAGGAGCTCGGCATGGGCGTGAGCTTCATCGGGCTCTCGGCTGCCGACAAAGCGCGCATCGAGGCGCTGATCGAGAAGCTGCACGCGAAGGCGCCGAAGACTCGCTGAGAAGACGGAGCTACGGCACCAGCCGCGGGTCGCACATCTTCGGCGGGTTGTACTGCTGGATACGCATCAGCACGCGCGGGTTCGAGCCGGCGTTGAGCTGCTGCACGAACTGGCACTCTGCGCCGGCGAGCCGAACGCCGTCTTTCGCGATGGCCTCGATGATCAGCCCGTAGTCGCGGCCCGGCGGCACCTCGGTGAGCGAGAGATCCTGCGTGTTCGGCGTGCCGTTGGTCAGGTTGATGGGAAACACCAGCGCGGGCTGGGTCATGTTCGTCGCCGGGTTCTTCAGCGGCACGAAGCGGCTCGCGGGCACCTGATCCTTGATGCACTTCGTGCGAATCACCGTGCAGTCGCCGCCTTCGACGCTCGAGATGTTCGTCACCAGCGCGACCTGGAAGCCACCGATCACGTCGAGCAGGCCGCGTTGCACGGCGAGCTCGAGGTTGAACCCCGGCTCCGACGGTTGTTCCGGGCCACAGGCCGAGAGCACCGCGGCGAGGAGGAGCGCGGCGCGCTTCACGGCATGCCCTCGATCTGAATCGTGATGGGCAGCGTGCCCGTCGGCTTCTGCGTCGCGAGCAGCACCGCGCCGGTGGTGACCGCGGCGACGCCAGCGCCGATGCCGACCCACACCCACGGGTTGGCGTACCAGGCGGTCGGCTTGTCGGCTTCGCTCGCGGTCGCTTTGGCGTTCACGCGGAAGGTCAGCGGGGTGAACGGGTCTCCGCGGCCGGCGAGGCGGCGTTGCGCGGCGTCGGCGACCTCGACGTAGTACTCGAGATCGTACGCCGCGGCCTCTTCAGGCAGCTCGAACGCGGGAATCGTCGCCCGGTACAGGCTCCGCTCGGCGCGGTCGCGCATGAAGTCGATGGAGCTGTAGTTCTGCGCTCCCGAGCGCCGGTAGAAGAGCTTCGCCTTCGCGCCCAGCGCCATGTCGTCGATGCGCGACTCGACGGTGACGGCCTGCCCCGGCATCTGCTCGGGCACACCAGAGACGGTGAGGGTGACGGGCCGAACCCGCCGCTTGCGGATGTCGTCCTTGATGCGCGCGTACAGCGTGCGGATCTTCGGGGGCGTCGCCTTGGGCAGCTCGTAGTCGGGCCGCGCCTGCAGCAGCTTCTCGAACGCGTCGCGCGCCTTGTCCTCGTTGCCCAGGTACAGGTGCGAGAGCCCGAGCAGTCGGTAGAGCTCAGCCAGCTGCTCGTCGGTGAGATCGGGCGCATCGATGCCCGCCTCGAGCGTCTTCACCGCGTCTTCGAAGTCACCGTCGTCGACCTGCTGCTGTCCCTTGGTGAGGGCGTCGTTGCGCGGCGCAAGCTGCGAGAACGCAGGCGTAGCAGCCAGCATCGACACGACGGCGAACAGGGTCCCCACCAGGCGCACGCCGCGCGCATACCAGAAAACCCACCCGTGAAAGCGGCTCCTGGTCAGGGCGATGTTTGACTCCCGTCTCCCCGGCATGTAGGTTCCGCGCCCCTTCGCGGGACTTCGCGCAAATGCTCGTAAAGATTGAGGAAATTCAGGAACCCGGGCTCGACGTGAGCCAACCGCTCGAGCGCAAAGTGCTCGACGAAGCGCTTGAGGACAGCGGCGGCTTCAAGGTGCTCGCTCCGGGGACCCTCTCGGCGTCGTTTCGCAAGGTGAGCGGCCAGGTGCATGTGACGGGCACGTTCGACGCGGCGCTCACAGGTCCGTGCAGGCGCTGCACGACCGACGTGCCCTTCGACGTGGCGACCGAGTTTTCCCGCCGCATGGTGCGAGAGCTGCCCAAGCCCGCCGAAGAAGAGGCCGCGCCGCTGGTCGCTCACCCCAAGCCCTCGAAGAAGCGCAAGCAGCAGCGTGAAGACGATGAGCAGGCCGAGATGGCCGCCAGCTTCGAGATCAACGAGATCGACGCGGAACCTTTCGATGGAAAGACGATCGATCTGGACCCGATCGTGCGTGAGCAGGTATTGCTGGCGCTCCCGGTGACGGTGCTGTGTCGGGAGGACTGCAGGGGTTTGTGCCCGACCTGCGGGCAGGACCTCAACGAGAATGACTGCGGTCACTCCGAGAAGAAAGAGATCGATGTCCGGCTGTTGAAGTTGAAGGACATCAAGTTGAAGAACTGAAGAAGTCGAAAGGAAGATGAAGCCATGGGTGTCCCCAAGAAGCGCACTTCGAAGATGCGGCGAGATCGCCGCCGCGCTGGCAACAACTCGCTGAAGACGGCGGTGCAGGTGATCAAGTGCACTGGCTGCGGCGCGCCGACGATGCCTCACCGCATCTGTCCGGCCTGCGGCAACTACGCCGGCAAGAAGGTCGCGCGCGGCACCAGCGACTAACTGTCGTTTGCATCGTCCCAGCTCGAATCGCAACGACCTCTCGTGGGCCCACCAGGCACGCGAGGGGTTTTCGTGTTTTCGCTGCCAATCCAGCCTTGGGCGTTGGCCGTGATCTCCCGAAACCGACGCAGTGACATGGGAGTGGTTTTACCTGTAAGGAGCGGCCCGCCATGCGCGCACACATCATCGGCACCGGCAGCTACGTTCCCGAAAAGGTGGTGACGAACCGCGATCTCGAGAAGCTGGTCGAGACGACGGACGAGTGGATCGTCGAGCGGACCGGCATTCGTGAACGCCGCATGGCCGCGCCAGGAGAGAACACCTCTGACATGGCGCTGAAGGCGGCGGTCCGCGCGCTCGAGATGGCGTCGACGCGCGCTGACGAGCTCGATCTCGTCATCGTCGGCACCGTCACGCCCGACATGCCGATGCCCGCGTGCGCCGCGTTCCTCGCGCACAAGCTCGGCGCGACGAAGGCGTTCGCGTTCGATCTCTCTGCGGCCTGCGCCGGCTCACTCTTCGGCCTCTCGGTCGCCTCGCAGTTCATCGAGACGGGCCGCGCGAAGCGGGTGCTCGTGGTCGGCGTCGAGCTGCTGACCCGCATCATCGACTGGAAGGACCGCAACACCTGCGTGCTCTTCGGTGACGCGGCCGGCGCGATGGTGCTCGGCCCCTCGAAGGACGACGCCCGCGGCATCATCTCGACGCACCTGCACACCGACGGCGCGCAGACCGGCATTCTCTGCATTCCCGGTGGCGGCTCGAAGACGCCCGTCTCGCACGAGATGGTCGATCAACGGCTCCAGTACGTCTCGATGAACGGCCGCGACGTGTACAAGTTCGCCGTGCGCGCGCTGTCGGACGCCATCGGTGAAGCGTTCGCCGCCAACAACCTCACGGCCGATCACATCACCCACATCGTCGCGCACCAGGCCAACGTGCGCATCATCGACGCGGTGCTCGATCGCGTGAAGTTGCCCAAAGAGAAGGCCTTCCTCAACATCGACAAATACGGCAATACGTCTTCGGCCTCGCTCCCGATGACGCTCGACGAGGCCAATCGCAGCGGGCGGCTCGCGCCGAACGATACGATCCTGATGATGGCCATCGGGGCCGGCATGTCGTGGGGCAGTGCCATCGTCCGCTGGTAGGCAGCGCAGTCGTCTCTCTTTCGAGGAGTGCGGACCATGGGTTCGGTGGCGTTCGTGTTTCCAGGGCAGGGCAGTCAGTCGGTCGGCATGGGCAAGGCGCTCGCCGACGCGTTCCCCGAGGCGAAGGCCGTGTTCGACGCGGCTGATGATGCACTGGGCGAGAAGCTCTCGACGTTGTGCTTCGAGGGCCCGGAAGACGCGCTCAAGCTGACGGCGAATACGCAGCCCGCAATCCTCACCGTGTCGATTGCGGCGCACGCCGTGTTCACGAAGCGGTTTGCCACCGCGCCGGCGTTCGTCGCGGGCCACTCGCTCGGCGAGTACTCGGCGCTCGTCGCGGCCGGAGCGATGTCGCTCGCCGACGCCGTCCGCGCCGTTCGCGCGCGTGGAACGTTCATGCAGGAAGCCGTGCCCGCGGGCGTCGGCGCGATGTCGGCGGTGCTGGGCCTGGCTCCCGAGAAGGTCGCCGAGCTGTGCCGTGAAGCCGCGCAGGGAGAGATCGTCTCGTGCGCGAACTTCAACGAGCCGTCGCAGACGGTGATCGCCGGCCACGCGGCCGCGGTCGAGCGGGCAGGGGTGCTGCTCAAGGCGGCAGGTGCGAAGCGGGTGTTGCCGTTGCCGGTGAGCGCTCCGTTCCACTGCGAGCTCATGTCGCCCGTGGTGCCGAGCCTCGACGAGGTGCTCTCGAACGTCACGTTCAAGGCCCCGACTGTTCCGGTGGTGACGAACGTCGAGGCCACACCGAACGCCGATCCCTCGAAGGTGAAGGGGCTGTTGCTCCGTCAGGTGACCGGCTCGGTGCGGTGGATCGAGTGTGTTCAGGCGCTCGAGCAGGCCGGCGTGACGAAGATCGTCGAGCTCGGACCCGGCAAGGTGCTCTCTGGCCTCATCAAGCGCATCGCCAAGGGCATCGAGTGCGTGAACGTGGAAGATCCCGCCAGCCTCGAGAAGGCGCTCGCGGCATCCCCGTAACGATCAGCCTCCGCAGACCTGGCGACACTCCTCGAGGGTGTCGAACGGAACGACGCCTTCACAGCCGCCCCAGTCGAACGCCTCGCAACGGCTGGTGGTCGAGTTGAAGAATGCTCTCGGGATGATGGCCTGGCAAAAGCCCCCCTCAGGCTTGAGTGCGCAGCGACGATCACCACAGCCTGCAAGCGTCAGCGCGGCCACCAGCAACCAGGTCGAGTGCGAAAGCATTTGTGCAGTTTACCGCCGGTGCGAACGAACTTCGCCACCTACCGCCCTCGACATCGGGCTGATCACTCCGTAAACGGCGCGCAGTGAAGGGTCCCCGGTTTGCACAGGGCCGCCCTCTCTCGGGAGCGTGTGATGAAGGACTTCAACAACAAGGTCGTGCTCGTCACCGGCGGCTCCCGCGGCATCGGTCGCGCGATCGCGCTCGAGTTCGCCTCGCGCGGCGCCGACGTCGTCATCACCTATGCCGGCAACGAAGCGGCGGCGGTCGAGACCATCAAGCTCCTCACCGACGCCGGCGCGAAGGCCCAGGCCAAACGCTTCGACGTGAGCGATTCTGCTGCGTGCTCCGCCTTCATCGACGAGGCGATGCGTGAGCACGGCCGCATCGACGTGCTGGTGAACAACGCCGGCGTCGCCATCGACGGGCTGTTGATGCGCTTCAAGGACGACGACTGGGACAAGACGCTCGACACCAACCTCAAGGGCGCCTTCTCTCTCATGCGCGCCGTCAGCCGCCCGATGATGAAGGCCAAAGGCGGAGCGATCGTCAACGTCTCGAGCATCGTCGGCGAGATGGGCAACGGCGGCCAGGCGGCCTACGCAGCGTCGAAGGCCGGGTTGATCGGCCTCACCAAGGCCGTCGCCAAGGAGCTCTCGTCGCGCAACATTCGGGTCAACGCCGTCACCCCGGGCTTCATCACCACCGACATGACGGCGGCGCTCAACGACGAGCTGAAGACGAAGATGGCCGACGCGATTCCATTGGGACGCATCGGGAACCCTGAAGAGGTCGCCAAGGCCGTGGCGTTCCTCGCCTCTGACGCCGCCTCGTACATCACCGGAGAAGTCCTCAAGGTGAACGGCGGCATGTACATGTAGTTTCACCGTTGGTCAGTCACACCCCGTGTGCTACGCGCGCGGCGCAACGCTTTCTTCCCCAACACCAAGGACACACGCAATGACGGCCCAGAACATCGAAGCCAAGGTCAAGTCGATCATCGCCGACCAGCTCGGCGTCAGCGAGGACGAGATCAAGATGGAGTCCTCCTTCATCGAGGACCTCGGCGCCGACTCGCTCGACATCGTCGAGTTGGTGATGGCGATGGAAGAAGAGTTCGAGATCGAGATCCCCGACGAAGAAGCAGAGAACATCAAGACCGTCGGCGACGCGATCAACTACATCAACACCCACAAGAAGTGAGCTTGTCTCCTCCATGAGCGCTCCTCGACGCGTCGTCATCACCGGTACTGGCCTGATCACGGCCCTGGGTACGGGCACGGAGAAGTCGTGGCAGGCCGCGATCAACGGCCAGTCCGGCATCTCGAAGATCTCGGCGTGGGAGGATCCCAAGCTCAAGGTGAACATCGCCGGCGAAGTGAAGGACTTCGTCGTCGAGGACTTCATCGAGCGGCGTGAAGCCCGCCGCATGGACAGGTTCTGCCACTTCGCCATCGCGGCCAGCGAGCTCGCGATGAAGGAAGCCGGCACGCCCATCGGCCTCGACAAGCCCAACGGGTACGATCCCGAGCGCGTCGGCGTCATCGTCGGCAGTGGCATCGGCGGCCTCGGGTCGCTGGAAGACAGCCACAAGGGCGCGCTCGAGAAGGGCTTCGATCGCCTCTCGCCCTTCTTCATCCTGCGCATGATCGTCAACATGGCGCCGGGCCGCATCTCGATGCGGTACAACGCCCGCGGCCCGAACTGGTCGCCGGTCTCGGCGTGCTCCACGAGCGCGCACGCGATCGGCGAGGCGTGGAAGGGCATTCGGTACGGAGAGATGGACGCGGCGATCGCCGGCGGCTCCGAAGCGGCGATCACCCAGCTCGGCATCGGCGGCTTCGAGTCGATGCACGCCTTGTCGACCCGCGTCGACGACCCCGCCACCGCCAGCCGGCCCTTCGACAAGGACCGCGATGGCTTCGTGATGGGTGAAGGCGCCGGCATCGTGGTGCTCGAAGAGCTCGAGCACGCGAAGAAGCGCGGCGCGAAGATCATCGCCGAACTCGTCGGGTACGCCGCCAACAGCGACGCTCACCACGAGACCGCTCCGGCGCCAGAGCACGAAGGGGCCCAGCGCTGCATGCGCCTGGCGCTCAAGTCCGCAGGGCTCCAGCCGGCGGACATCGGCTACGTCAACGCCCACGGCACCTCGACGCCCTTCAACGATCTGCACGAGTCGAAGGCCATTCGCCGCGTCTTCGGAGATCACGCCAGCAAGCTGATGGTGTCGTCGACCAAGTCGATGACGGGCCACATGCTGGGCGCCGCCGGTGGTGCCGAGGCCGTCTTCAGTGCCCTCGCCCTCTCGCGCGGCATCATTCCGCCGACGATCAACCAGTTCACGAAGGACCCCGAGTGCGACCTCGACTACGTGCCCAACAAGGCGCGCGAGGTTCGGGTCGAAGCGGCGATGTCGAACTCCTTCGGCTTCGGTGGCACCAACGCGGTGCTCATTCTTCGTCGGTACCGCGACTGATGGGCCCGGCACGGCTCGCCGTCGTCGCGGTCGTCCTCGCGCTCTCGGGCTGCTCGTTCGACATGGCTGCCGTGCGCACCGAGCTCGGGCCTCGCGCCGTCAGCGATCTCGGCTGCAAGGCGGTCGAGTTCGAAGAGCTCAAGCAGATGCTGGCGCCGTCGAACGTTCGCGTCACGGGCTGCGGCAAGAAGACCGAGTACACGCTCGTGCAGGGCCGGTGGACGCCGGTTCGCCGCGCGCTCCAGACGCCTTAGTTCTTCACCTCGAAGCGCACCCGCACCGTGGTGAGAATGTCCTTCTCGAAGGACGAGGTGTCGAAGTTGCCCTCCCACGAGGTCTCGGTCGAGTTCGCGGCGTTGATGTTGATGACGCCGGTGTCGAGCCCGAAGACTCGGCCGACCGTCGCGCCACCGCCAGCGGCTTCGATCATGCGCTCGGCGCGCTGACGGGCATCGCGTGACGCCTCGGCCAACATCTCGATCTTCAGCGCTCCGACGCCAGTGAACAGGTAGCTCGGCGACTGCGACGAGATGTCGAGGCCCTTCTCGAGCAGCTGGGTGATCTCGCGGGAGACACGCTCGACGCGCTGCACGTCTTTCGAGACGACGTTGGCCGTCTGGCTCGCGCGCCACCCATCGAAGACCGTCTTGCGGGTGACGCGATCGCCGGTCTCGGTGATCTCTTCGTGCGACAGCTCATCGATGCTGGCCGCCGAGATGCGCACCTGCTCTCGCGGGAAGCCGGCCTGCTCGAGGAACCCCGTCAGCACCTCGACGTCCTTCTTCAGCGCCGTGTACGCCTCGACGCGCTCCTTCCGGGTGACGTGCACCGAGGCCGACCACTCGGAGAGATCGGAGGTGATGCGACGCTTGGCCGAGCCGCGCACGTCGATGGTGGTGGGCCGCGAGAGCTTCACGACCGAGAACGCCACCGAGGCGATGAGGGTGCTGACGACGAGGGCGAGGGCGAGGGCGCGGCGATCGAGATCCACGTGAAGCCTCCTGGGAGCGGTCAGACACGGTGTCACGCGAGACCGTTCCAGTGCGAGGGGGAAAGGCGGTACAACGCCGTTCGTGAGCTCCTTCGCCATCGCCGCTGATCATGCCGGAGTCGCCTTGAAGGCCGAGCTCGTCGCCGAGCTGAAGAAGCTGGGCCACGAGGTGAACGATCTCGGTCCCGACTCGCCGGCCTCGGTCGACTACCCCGACTACGCCGCGAAGCTGACGGCGCTGGTGACGAAGGGCACGCCCGCGCTCGGCATTCTGATCTGCGGCACGGGCATCGGCATGAGCATCGCGGCCAACAAGGTGCACGGCATTCGGGCGGCGGTGTGCCGGACCGAGTACGAAGCGCGGCTCACGCGCATGCACAACGACGCGAACGTGCTCTGTCTGGGCTCGCGCGTGACGGGTGGCGGCGTCGCGCTCGAGATCGCGAAGGTGTTTCTCGCCACGGGCTTCGACGGCGGCCGGCATCAGGCGCGGCTCGACAAGGTGAAGGCGCTGGAGGCCCTGCGATGAGACACCTGATCCTGATGTTCGCGCTCGTGGTGAGTGGCTGCCGAACCGAGATTCTGCCCGTGGTGAAGAAGCCCGACACCGGGCCGCGGGTTCGCCTCGTCGATCAGGGCTGCGAAGCGACCGACTACCCGGCTGGCACCGACGTGCCCTCGGGCGCCAAGAACATCGGTTGGGTGCGCGTCGACCGGCTCGAGAATGACGATCTGACGTTCGCGGCGCTCCGTGAGGCGGTGTGCAAGGCGGGAGGCAACGCGTTCTCGCAGATGCGATGGATCCGATCGGCCGGCGCCAGCGTGGCCGATCCTCCAATTCACCTCGAGGCGAACGCCTGGGTCGTTCAGTAGCTCGAGCTTCATCGACGCTCTCGGGCCCGGGCACCGTCACGCCTTCGCGCGGGCGAGAAGCACCGCTTGTCTGACCCTCGATGTGGCTGTTGCCCCCTCGGGCACGGTGCGTTACCTGCACACGCCATGGAGAACACCGCCCCGCTGAGCCAGGTCGACCCCGAGATCGCCGCCATCATTCAGTCAGAGACCCGGCGGCAGGAAGATGGCCTCGAGCTGATCGCGTCTGAGAACTTCGTGAGCCCGGCGGTGATGGAAGCCGTCGGCAGCGTGCTCACCAACAAGTACGCCGAGGGCTACCCCGGCAAGCGGTACTACGGTGGCTGCGAAGAGGTCGACAAGGCCGAGACGCTGGCCATCGAGCGCGTGAAGAAGCTCTTCGGCGCCGAAGCCGCGAACGTGCAGCCGCACTCGGGCAGCCAGGCCAACATGGCCGCGTTCATGTGCCTGATGAAGCCGGGCGAGCTCATGCTGACGCTCGATCTCAACTCGGGCGGTCACCTCACCCATGGCGCCTCGTTCAACTTCTCGGGCAAGCAGTACAAGGTCGTGCACTACGGCCTCGAGAAGGACTCCGAGCGCATCGACTACGCGCAGGTCGAGGCACTGGCGAAGGAGCACAAGCCGCGCATGATCATCGCCGGCGGCTCGGCGTACCCGCGCATCCTCGACTTCCCCCGCTTCAAGGCGATCGCGGACTCCGTGGGCGCCGCGTTGCTCGTCGACATGGCCCACATCGCCGGCCTCGTCGCCGGTGGCGTGCACCCGTCGCCCGTTCCTTTCGCCGACGTCGTCACCTCGACGACGCACAAGACGCTCCGTGGGCCGCGCTCTGGCGTCATTCTCAGCCGCGAGCAGTACGCGAAGAGCATCAACAGTCAGGTGTTCCCCGGCATTCAGGGCGGGCCGATGATGCACACCATCGCGGCCAAGGCGATCGCGTTCCACGAGGCGCTGCAGCCCGCGTTCAAGGACTACGCGAAGCAGGTCGTCGACAACGCACAGGCGCTCGCCGAGGGCCTCAAAGGGCAGGGCTTGCGGCTGTGCTCCGGCGGCACCGACAACCACCTCATGCTCGTCGATCTGCGCGCCAAGAAGGTCACCGGCAAGGTGGCTGAAGAGGTGCTCAACAAGGCTGGCATCACGGTGAACAAGAACCAGATCCCGTTCGACCCCGAGAAGCCCACCGTGAGCTCGGGCGTGCGCGTCGGGACGCCTGCGCTGACGACCCGCGGGCTGAAGACGGCCGACATGGCGATGGTGGCGAAGTTCATCGGCAAGGCGCTCGATCACGCCAGCGACGACGCGATGCTGAACACCGTGCGCGCCGAAGTCTCGGAGTTCACCAGGTCCTTCCCGCTGTACGCCTCGCGGCTGAAGAAGGGCTGAGCGACGCCGTGCGGTGCCCCTTCTGCGCCACGCAGGACACCCGGGTGATGGACAGTCGCGAAGCCAGCGACGGGGCCGTCATTCGCCGACGCCGGGAGTGCGAGAGCTGCCGGCGCCGCTTCACGACCTACGAGCGCGTCGAAGAGCTCAACCCGCTCGTGGTGAAGAAGGACGGCCGGCGCGAAGCCTTCGATCGAGACAAGCTGATCGTCGGCTTGAAGAAGGCCTGCGAGAAGCGGCCGGTGTCCGTCGATCAGCTCGAGGCCTTCGTCACCGAGCTCGAGCGAAAGCTCCAGGAGCTGGGCGAGAAGGAGGTCACCTCGACGACGCTTGGCGAGCTGATCATGGAACGCCTGCCGCTCCTCGATGAGGTGGCCTACGTGCGCTTCGCCTCGGTCTACCGGAGCTTCCGCGACATCTCGGAATTCATGGACGAGCTGAAGGAGATCCTCCAGACGAAGGCGAGCAGCCCGCCGCGGCCGAAGGGGAAGGGCCCGGGCTCCCAGTCATGAGCCGCGCGCCTGACGACGATCGCTTCATGCGGCTGGCGCTCAACGAAGCGCACAAGGGCCTGGGCCGCACGCACCCGAACCCGGCCGTCGGCGCCGTCATCGTCAAAGCGGGCAGGGTGATCGCCACCGGGTACCACGCCCGCGCCGGCACCGCGCACGCCGAGGCGAACGCGCTGATGCTCGCGGGCAAGCGCGCAAGAGGCGCGACCATCTAC
>JAUXRI010000250.1 GCA_030681895.1 Myxococcales bacterium
GGCTCAGCCGCGGGTGGCTCAGCCGCGGGTGGCTCAGCCGCGGGTGGCTCAGCCGCGGGTGGCTCAGCAGCGGGTGGCTCAGCCGCGGGTGGCTCAGCCGCGGGTGGCTCAGCCGCGGGTGGCTCAGCCGCGGGTGGCTCAGCAGCGGGTGGCTCAGCAGCGGGTGGCTCAGCCGCGGGTGGCTCAGCCGCGGGTGGCTCTGCCGGCGGAGGTGACGCATGCGGCGGCTGTCAGCTGGGGTTCAGCTGCCAAGCCACAACGTGCATCGCCAACCCCGCCAACCTGCAAGTCCAAGTCACCTTCCCCGGACTGTTCCAAGAGAGTTCTCAAACGATTCTACCGACCTACATCTCCCATCTATATGGAACAGTGGCCAACCTGCAGATGGCAAACGTTCAAATCACCAACACGGGTGGTCCCTTTTCGGGACGAGTAACGGCAGACCTACCTCAATACGGATCCCCGAGAACAACCATGACAACGGTTGCTCCTGGCCAAACGGTCAACATACCCATCAGCCCAATCGTCGCATTTGGGCCGCTATTCCAGAACACGACGACAATACCGGCGGCAATCAACATCGGAGTATCGACAGGAAGCGCCACCACTCTGTACGCGCAGTCCTTCCCCGTTCAGATCACGGGCCGAAACACAGTGTTCTGGCGCAGGGGTTCGACCAGCGTTGCTCCTCTCATCGCGACGATGGTGACGCCGCAGGACAGCGCGCTCGCCGTATCTGCGCTCCTCACGAGCGCTGGACAACGAGTCCTTTTCGCCAACGCGAGCTTCGTTGGCTACCAGGGAGCAAACGCCCCCACCAGCACATTCACAGTTGCGCCGGGCACATACCAGTCAGAGGGCTTCGTGGTGCTACCAGGCGAAAGCATCTCAGTCGCAATCTCCTCCGTCTCCGGCGGCGTCTCAAACAACGTGACCACATTCATCGCTTCGGAGGCGGAATTCCAACTCTGGGCTGCCGGCCAGCCGGCCACAGCTTGCGCCATCAACAGCGCAACCACAGCGGGGACAACCCTGACCTGCCCAACCCCTCCCGAGGGCTACTATCGAATTGTCTATGTCAATCCCAACAGCAACTTCTCAGATCGCGGCGTCACGCGGTCACGCGCGCGAACGAAGTGGGAAGTGACCTACTACCAGTCGCGCGCTCTATTCGAAGAACTACGGGCACGCGGGCTTATCTACGTCAATCTGACGGGGACCGGGTTCTTCGGCTCGTCTCAGAATGTGCGCTACCCGCAAGAGTCAATCGGCGGCGGCGGGGCGAACTGCATCGACGGCGCCCTACTCTTCGCAAGCGCGTGGGAAGCCGCGGGGATGAAACCTCAGGTCTTCATGAGTTTCACCGCGGGCCACGCCTTCGCAGGCGTCCAGTGCTGGTCTGACACACCAAACTGTTACATTGCCGTCGAAACCACCCTGGTGGGAGGAAGCGCGCCCTTCTCTGACGCGTACGTCACGGGCATGTCCTCCCTGAACGCTTGGTCTCAAGGCGGGCACCTAATCAACATCGATATCGCAGCCGCTCGCTCTGTCGGACTCACGCCTGCACCGCGATAGGCAATCCAAGACCAAGACAACACCGTGACCAAACCCTCGCCAGAGACCGACGAAACGCAAGCACCGTCACGAGCCTACGGGATTCGCGTGCACCGAGTGCGGATAGACGGCTTCCGAATGCTGCGCGACCTCGAAGTCGAGATCGACCCGAGCACAACCGTGATCCTCGGGGAGAACAACACCGGAAAGTCCGCATTCCTAGCCGCGCTGGACGTAGCGTTTAGAGGAACACGGCCAACCGTGGACGACCTATTTCGGTCGCCCAACCAAAGCAGCGACAGGTTTCGAATCGACGTACAGTTCATGCCGTCCTCTGGTTTGAATTTTGACGCCGACGTGAAAAATGTCTTCGGGGACGCGATCGAGATCCCCAAGGACGTGGCTGTTGCCGAGTCTTTTGCCATTCGCCTCGAGGCCTCCAGAGACACGACCGATGGCGACCTTGCAACTCGCGCCTTCTTTCTATCGGGCTGGGCCGCGACAGCACTAGAGCGACCCAACCCACGCGTCAGCTCCGATGTGCGCAAGCGCCTAACGTTTGACCTTCTCGACGCACAGCGCGATGTGGTGGCTCAACTGCGAAACCGCCGGACTACCTGGGCAAACGTCGCAAGCCTGACAGACGTGAGTTCTGCCGACCGAATGGGTTTCGAAACCGAACTTGCCGATCTAAGCATGAGAGTTGGCCAAGGCAGTCGCCTCTTGAGGACGGTGCGAACCGACCTTGGAGACCTTGGCAGAACACTAGGGGCAGGAACTCTCGAAATCAACGTAAACACTCTACCACGCAGGCTCGATGACCTGACGCGAACCATGGACATCACCGTAAGGTCAACAGAGTCAGAGGCCTTTGGGGCGTCGTCGCAAGGAATGGGCACACGCAGCCTCGCAGCTCTGCTCGTCTTCCGGTCTGCAGTCAACGGCGCAAGCATGACTGAAGGGATCGCCGCCTCGGGTGCAGCACGGCTTTCCGCATTTGAAGAGCCGGAGGCGCATTTACACCCACAAGCGCAACGGTCCGTTTTTGACTGCATTTCCGAAATCTCAGGCCAGAACATTATCACTACCCATTCGACAGCAATCATCGCCACTGCGAATGTTCAGGCGCTTCGCACATTTCGCCGCAAAGGCCCATCAGCAAACGTAGCATCGGCCTCGGGATTCCCTGCGGACAAGTTGGCCGACGTCAAGCGGCTCTTCTTACAGCGCAGTCCACACGCGCTCTTCGCGCGCGCCGTTGGGCTCGTCGAAGGGGACAGCGACCACAATCTCATGCAAAGGCTCGCTCACCGCTGGTGGCCCGAAGGCCCGGACAGCGTGGGGGTCTCAATTCTGAGTTGCGACGGCGTCGACAAGGTCGTCCACTTCGCGCCACTGCTATCATCTCTTGGTGTTCCTTGGATCTTCATGCGTGACGGCGATGCCGAAGGCGCGAAAGCGGAGGAGGCGCTCAGACAATGGCTAACGGAGATAGTGCCAGCTAACAGCGAGGTCCGAGTGCTCTGCCTTGACGGCGATATCGAGCAGACGTTGCTGTCTGTTGGCGAAGCTCGGGTGGATACGGTCCTTAGTCAACACGAGTGTGGGCCACTGCAGACATACATTGACAATTTCGACGGAGCAAAGAAGCGAAAAAACGAGATTCGCGACTACAAGGGCGACGCGGGGCGGACTCGCGCGCGCAGCGACCTCATTCGGCACAGCAAGATGGAGACAGCATCACTATTTGCTGCTCACCTGACAGCACTGCCGCCTGATCAATGGCCCGAACGGTTCCGAGAGTTTTTCAGATGCCTTGATGAACTCGCAGGGCGACCAGCGAGAACAGAGTGAGCTTCGAAGCCACAACCCAGCAGCAAGCCATTATCGACCTAGACGCTGGCTGCTTCCTAGTGGAAGCACCGCCCGGCTCTGGCAAGACTCAGGTTCTAACGCAACGTGTTCGTCGTCTGCTCTCCGGGCCGCCGCAACCCTTTCGCGTGCTCGCACTGACCTTCACGACAAAGGCGGCGGAGACCCTTCGATCAAGGGTGAGCGAAACACTTCCACGAGAGACCTCAAGTCGTGTAACTGCTGAGACGTTCCACAGCTTCGCGCTCTCCGTTCTTCGCGCGTACGGCGATCGCGTCGGTTTTGCACCGACTGCCACAATCTACGAACGCGCCGCAGATAGGCGGGATGCGCTTTCTCAAGCCATAGCGGCTGAAGGGTTTGCGCCGAGAACGAGGGAAGACCTCGACAAAATACTGTACCGGATCAGTTCCGAGAAGCGAGCGCTGCGCGCACCTGACGAAGTTTCTGACAGCGAACTCGCGACCATCTACGGCGCATATCAGCGCACTCTTGTGGATAGCAATGCCTGCGATTTTGACGATCTACTGCTCCTGACTTGGCAAGTCTTCGACCAACATCAGCGAGTCGCGGAACACTACCGCCAGATCTACCGATACATATTGATTGACGAGGCTCAAGACACCAGCCGGGTTCAATTCGAGATACTTAGGGCGCTGTGCGGCACGTCGCACCGTTCCGTCATGCTGGTCGCCGACAAGAGCCAAGGGATTTATGGGTTCGCGGGCGCGAGCACTGAGTTCCTTGAAGAGTTCGTCGAGTGCTTCTCCGCGCAGCGATTGACGCTATCCCACAACTTCAGAAGCGCGCAGGCAATTGTACATCTCGCAAACCGTCTTGTTGTCCATGACAATCGACTTCGCCAACCATCGATTGAGGCTACGGATGCAAAGGGGCACGTCGACGCCTTCGTTCGCAATACGGAAGAGGCCGAGGCTGAGTTGGTCGTCCAAGGAGTCCAAGAACTCCTGAAGAGCGGCCTTCGACCGGAGTGGCTGGCTCAAGGAGAGCAACACCGTGTCAGCGCGGAGGAAATCGCGATTCTGGGTCGAAGTAGGTTCTGCCTGGGCGCAATCCTCGCGGCCCTCAGCAAGAGACAAATCAAGCACTTCCTGGCGTCTTCTGACGAGGGTCTCCTGGAGTCGTCTGCCGCAAGACTGGCGATTGATTGCCTGCGCCTGCTGAACAACCCGCGCGACCGCGCACCGAAGATGGCCATCATCAAGACATGGGGCCTCGACGGAACCTCGGCCGATGAACCGCTAGCACTTCTGCGCAAGATTCAGGCGACCGATGTAGGCATTGCAAAGCTCCTTCTCCTGTTCATTCAGAGCATTGAGAAGGGGGGAGCGGTCGATGTCAATTCGATTGTCATGGCGTGCATAGGCACATTGGAGGAATTCGCACAGCGTCCGAGTGTCGGCGAGGTCGAGTCAGCCGAGGCCGATCGGCTCCGAGCTGACGTGACAACACTTGCGGACCGCTGGGCGCAATACCGAGGCCCTATTGCGCCCGCCCAACGGAGTATCGGCGGCTTCCTAGGCGCGCTCGCCTTGAGCGGGCGAAGTGTCATTGCGGGAGAGGGGGTTCGCGTGATGTCCATTCATGCAGCCAAGGGACTCGAGTTCCGAGCCGTCTTCCTCGTCGGGATGAACGAGGGCACCCTTCCTGACTTTCGCGCGGACAGCGAGCCGAAGATCAATGAAGAGCGTCGAAGCGCCTATGTGGCTGTCACACGTGCGGCGAGGCTCCTAATCCTAACGCGATCTGCGACCCGCACTTCATCCCGCGGATCGGTTCTCACGCAGAATCAGTCGCGGTTCATTGGCGAAATGGGCCTAGAGATGAAACCTCGAGAGCAAGCCGGAGCTAGCCCACCCGAGCGAGCTTGAGGCGGCCTTCCCAGCGCTCTTCGAGGGCCTTGCGGAGGCGGAGGTGTTCGGGCTTCGCCAGCTCGGGATCCTTCTCGACGATCGCGCGGGCTTCGACCTGGGCGATCGAGAGCAGGTCCTGATCCCGCGCCAGGTTCGCCACGGCGAGCTCGGGCAGGCCGCTCTGTCTCGTGCCCAGGAACTCGCCGGGCCCGCGGATCTCGAGGTCGCGCTCGGCGATCACGAAGCCGTCACTCGTCTCCGCCATCACCTCGAGGCGCGCCTGGCTGTCTTCACTCTGCGCGTAGCCGGCGATGAGGAAGCAGTACGACTTCGCCGCGCCACGGCCGACGCGCCCGCGCAGCTGATGCAGCTGTGACAAGCCGAACCGCTCCGCGTGCTCGATCACCATCACCGATGCGTTCGGCACGTCGACGCCCACTTCAATCACCGTCGTCGCCACCAACAGATCGAGCTCGTGCGCCCGGAACGCAGACATCACCGCGTCCTTCTCGTCCTGCTTCATGCGCCCGTGGAGCAACCCCACCCGCGCCTTCGGGAACACCACCTTCAACTCCTCCGCCGCCTGCGTCGCGTCCTTCAGATCGATCTTCTCGCTCTCTTCCACCAGCGGGTACACCACGTACGCCTGATGCCCCTGCGCGAGCTGCTCCCGCACGGCTTCCCACGCCCTGGGTTTCGCCTTCTCGTTGAACACCCGCGTCTCGATCGGCGTTCGACCCGGCGGCAGCTCGTCAATCACTGACACATCGAGATCGCCATACATCGTCATCGCCAGCGTTCGCGGAATCGGAGTCGCCGTCATCACCAACACATCCGGCCGCACGCCCTTCGACATCAGCTTGTGCCGTTGAATGACGCCAAACCGGTGCTGCTCATCCACCACCACCAGGCCCAGCTTCGCGAACTCCACCGCGTCTTCGATCAGCGCGTGCGTCCCCACCGCGATCATCGCCTGGCCCGACGCGACCCGCTCCCGACGCTCCCGCTTGGCCTTCGCCGTGCCCGAGCCCGTCACCAGCGCCACGTCGACACCCGCCGCGGCGAAGAACTTCGAGAACGTCTTGTAGTGCTGCTCCGCCAGGATCTCGGTCGGCGCCATCACCGCCACCTGGTAGCCGTTCTGCACGGCCACCGACGCGGCCACCATCGCCACCGCCGTCTTGCCCGAGCCCACGTCGCCCTGCACCAGCCGGTTCATCGGCTCCGGCCGGCCCATGTCGCGCGACAGCTGCTGCACCACCCTGCCCTGCGCGCCCGTCAGCGTGAACGGCAACAGCTTCCGCGCCGCCTCGAGCCTCGGCTCGCTCACGTCGAACGCGATGCCTGGCGTCACCTTCACGCCCTGACGTTTCAACGCCATGCCCAACTGCAGGAAGAACAGCTCGTCGAACGCGAGCCGCCGGTGCGCGTCAGACTGGTGCGAGTCGAGCGCCGTCAACGACGACTCGGGCGTCGGAAAGTGAATCAGCCGCAGCGCCGTCACCAATGGCAACACACCCACCCGCGCGCGCACGTCGTCAGGCAGCGGCTCCTCGATGGCGCTCGAGAACTTCTCCGACACCTTGAAGGCGAGTTCACGCAGCGAGCGCTGCTCCCCCCGCTCGAAGCCCGGGTAGATCGGCACGATGCGGTTGAAGTGAATCGGAGACGTCTCCACGTCATCCGCCGACTCGATCTCGGGGTGCGGCATCTCCCAGCCGCGCAAGGACTGCCGAACGTCGCCCGACACCACCAGCCGCTTGCCGATGGGAAACCGCGCCTTCAGCCACGGCCCGGTCTGGAAGTACGTCGCGGCGATCGAGCCCGACGCGTCTGCCAGCACCGCGCGGAAGAACCGCCGCCCACGGCCGTACGACTCCTCGGTGTCACGCACCGTCGCGATGATCGTGCCGCGTTCGCCACCACGCAGCTGCGCGATGCGCTTGAGGCTCCGCCGGTCTTCGTACGCGCGCGGGAGCAGGAACAGCACGTCACCGATGCGGTGCACGCCCTTCTTCTTGAGCGCTCCCAGGAGACGTGGATTGACCCGCCAGCCGACCTTGTTCACCGGCTCCGCCAACGGCCCCGACTGCGGCGAGATCGACATGATGCGCGTTGGCGCAGCGGCGTCAGGGTCCTCGAGCTTCTTCTTGCCTCGCTTCTTCGTCTCGGGCGCCGCGTCTTCCGGCTCATCGAGAGGCGGAGTGTTCGGCGGCTTCGTCGGCACACGGCTCGCCGGAGTCGCCGAGCCTGGTGGTTTCGCCGAGGTGCGGCTCACCACGGACGCTGGACCCGTCGAATTCGACGCTGAAGTCACGGGCACACGGCTCGGTGGCACCACGGAACTCGACGCAGCAGACGGGAACGCGGCAGGAGCTCCCGGCACGGAGAGCCCAGCCTTCGCCAACACCCCGAGCACGCGCCCCACCGACGCCTTCCGACGAGCGACATCGGCAGAATCGATCTCCACCACCTCACGCTCCAGCGCCGCGACGAGCTCGCCCGGCACCGACACGCGCGCCCGCTCGATCGCCGCAGCCAGCGGCGTCGACAGGCTCTTCACGGTGGCCAGGTTGGCGAAGTCACGCGCCGCCGCGAAACGCAGCGGGCCGACCAGCGAGTCCAGTGGGTGCGGGCTACTCGGCATCCTCGTACGACACCTTGAGCACTTCGAATTCCTTCACGCCGCCCGGGCTCTGGATCGTCACCGCGTCGCCGACCTGCTTGCCGATCAGCCCGCGCGCCACCGGAGACGCCACCGAGATCCACCGCTTCTTCAAGTCGGTCTCGATCTCTCCGACGAGGCGGTAGCTGACCTTCTTGTCCGTCTCGAGATCGAGCAACTCGACCTGCGCGCCGAACTTCACGTCCTTCGAGTCCTTGAACTTCGAGACGTCGATCACCTCGGCCCGGTTGATCCACCCGTTGATGTCGTTGATGCGGCCCTCGATGTGGCCCTGCTTCTCTTTGGCCGCGTGGTACTCGGCGTTCTCGCGAAGATCGCCATGGGCGCGCGCGACCTCGATCTCGGCAGCGATCTTCATGCGCTCCGGGCCGCTCAGCAGCTTGAGTTCGTCTTGAAGCTTTTTGAGACCCGAAGCGGTCATCGGCATCCGGTCGCTCATCGAAACCACCGTTTCTGTTCGTGAAAGGTACGAGGAAGGCGCACGGTATCGCCCCACGTAGGCGAGGGCCAGCGAGGTTTGAGGGACGCCCCTCCCTCGACCGGGGTAGCCTTGCGGCGTGCTTTCGGTACACGAGCTTCACCGCATCGCCGCCTCGATGAAGGCCGATGAGTTCGAGAAACAGCTGGGCCCGTTCGTCCTCGTGCAGCGCCCCCCTGACGAGATGACGCAGCAGCGAGCCATTCAGCTCGGCGCCCGCCGCACCATCGCGCTCAACCGCAACCAGCCCAAAGACGTCATGTCGCTGCTGTTCGAGCTCGACGACCTCAGCATCACCACGCTGCCCCCCCTCGACTCGCACGAGAACCTCTCGGTCGGCCGGCTCCCTGACTGCGACGTGGTGATCGACGATCCTTCCGTCTCGAAGCACCACGCGACGCTCTCGTGGGACGAGACGCTGTTGCAGGGCCTCGTCACCGATCTGGAATCGTCGAACGGCACGCAGGTCAACGGCGTCGACGCGATGGTGCCGACGGCGGTCCGTGATGGTGACGAGGTCTGCTTCGGCGAGGCCCGGTTCCTGTTCATGCGCACGAAGACGCTCCATGCCCGGATCTCGAGCGGGCGTCCGAAGGCGAGCTGACGATGCTGTCCGTCAAGGAGCTGAAGCTCTTCGTCCAACGGCTCACTGAAAAAGAGTTCCGCACGCAGCTGGGACCCTTCGTGTTGATCCAGCGTCCTGAAGGCAAAAGCGGAGGCGTCAGCGACACCAACAAGTGGGGCGTTCCTCCCAACGCGCAGCGCACGTCCATGGCACGCCCAGAGGTCGTCGAGAGCGGCTCGCTCAGCCTGCTCTTTCAGTTCGACGATCTGGTCGTCGCGACGGTGCCGCCGATGGAGGGCGTCGACGAGCTGTCAGTCGGCCGCGCGCCGGACAATGAGCTGGTCATCGAAGACAGCTCGGCCTCGAAGCGCCACGCGATGCTCCGGTGGGACGCCGCGAACAACCGCTGCACCCTGCAGGATCTCGGCTCGACCAACGGCACCTTCTTGAACGCCAGCGTGCGCATTCGCCGCGAGACGACGCTGAAGAACGGAGACATCTTGAGCTTCGGCGAGGTGCAGTACTGGTTCCTGCTGACCGACACGCTCTACGTGAAGCTGCGCGGTGGTGACTCACGCTCGAGGCTCTGACATGGCGCGCCTGACGCTGCTGGCGGTGCTGGTGATCGGGTGCAGCCCTCCGATGCCGGTGCCGATGCCAGACGCCGGAGAGCCGTTCGACGCTGGCCAGTACACGCCGGTCGAGTCGCGGCCCCTGGGCCTGAACGACGCGACGTACCTGCTCCCACTCTCGGCGCCCGACGCAGGCAGCCCGTTCCCTGGGCCCGAGGCGATGATTCCGCGCGTGCTGTTCGATCGCGTCAGCACCACGCCGGGAGACGTGATCACCGATCTCTCGCGCCTGCGCATCGTCGCGCTGCGGTTCGACATCTGCGATCGATCGACGACCGCGCCGTGTGGCGAGACGGCCGATGGCGTCATCAGGCTCGTGCTCCAGCCGGTGTTCAACGATGGCAGCGTGGAGGATGTCGCGTTGCACGCGTTCTATCCGGTGCCGCGCAACGAGGTGTACGAGGCGGTCGACACGCTGCGGGCGCTCGCCCGGCTCCAGAACGTACCCACCGGGAGCGCGCTGCGCGTCAACACGGCCTTCGGCGTCGACGCGGAGTTCACCTCGACGCTCGCCGCGTTCGTTCGTCGTTACGCCAGCGCGCCCCGCATCATTCGGCTCACGCTCTTCGGTCAGATGACGAACCGGGCCGCTCTCATCTGGGTGTTCCGCGGCATCGAGAAGCGGGCGGGAGGCTTCGCGCGCATCGAGATCCCCGACCTGATGGAGATCGACCAGGTGTCGTTGCTGTTCTCAGCCACCGAGTTCCAGACGATGCCGCAGGCCGACGAGCCGAAGGGCTTCGCGCGCGCGATGAGCCTGCGCTCGTTCATGGATGGGACGGCGGAGCAGAAGAAAGAGGCGCTCGAAGCGCTCGTGGCCAGCGACAACCCGACCCTCAATACCGCCGACACGATTCAGTGCGTCACCTGTCACGTCACGACCACGATTCTGCCGGAGCGGGCGACCCTGGCCGGCGTCGACGTGACGACGCTGACGAACCGGTACACCTCGACGCAGTTCGATCTGACGCCGCTGGGAGACGTGGCGCTGCGGTTTCGAACCCTGCGCGCGCTGGGCTACCTGAGAAACACGCCGCTGGTCGCGCAGCGCACGGTCAACGAGACGGCGAACGTGATCGGCGAGTTGGAAGCCCGCTACCCGCCCGCGCCCTGACGTTCAGGCCAGCTCGAGGAACAGCAGCTCGGGCTTCTCGATGTACTTGATGAACTCGTAGGCGAAGTCGGCGCCCACGCCGCCGTCGATGACGCGGTGATCGAAGCAGAACGAGAACAGCGCCATCTGGCGGATGACGATCTGGTCGTTCTCCATCACGATCGGGCGCTTGCGCATGCGGTGCACGCCCATGATGCCCACCTCGGGGTGGTTGATGATCGGCGTCGCAAAGAGGCCGCCGGTCTGACCGAGCGAGGTGATGGTGAAGGTGCCGCCGGTGAGCTCTTCCATCTTGAGCTTGCCGTCGCGGGCCGCGTTGCCGAGGCGGGTGATCTCGTGCGCGAGCGACTTGATGGTGAACCGATCGGCGTTGCGCACGACGGGCACCGTGAGGCCCTGCTCCGTCATCGCCGCGATGCCGACGTTGTACTCGCCGCGAACGATCAGCTCCTGGTTCGCCTCGTCCATGTTCGAGTTGACGCTCGGGTACTTCCGGAACGCGTTGATGAGCGCCTTCACGAAGAACGGCAGGAACGAGACCTTCACCGGGTCCTTGTCCTTGCCGAGCTGCGCGTTGAGGCGCGCGCGGACGTTGACGAGCTCGGTCATGTCGACTTCTTCGACGAACGCGTAGTGCGGCGCGGTGAACTTCGACTTCACCATCTTCTCGGCGATCTTCTTCCGCAGGCCGCGGATGGGAATGCGCTGATCGACGGCTGAGGAGTTCAGCGCCTGGAAGGAGAAGTTCCGGGTCGGAGCCGAAGCGCCGTTGCCGGCCGGCTTCGCGCCTGACGAAATGAACGCCTCGACGTCGGTCTTGAGGACGCGGCCCTGCGGACCCGAGCCGGAGATCTGCGCGAGATCGAGCCCGTGCTCACGCGCCATGCGACGGGTGACGGGCGTGGCGAGCACCTTCTCGTTCGAGTCGACAGGCGATGCAGCGACCTTCGACGCGGCAGCCACAGCCTTCGGAGCCGGCGCACCTCCACCGGTGTGCACCGTCGCCTGCACCGGCACCGCGCCTTCGACGTCGAAGTCGACCAGCGAGTGGTGCACCTTCGCGACGTCGCCGACGTTGCCGTGCGTCTTGAGCACCTTGCCGCCCTTGGGCGTCGGCACGCTGATGGTGGCCTTGTCGGTCATCACCTCGACGACGTTTTGATCCTCTTTGACGAGGTCGCCGGGCTTCACCAGCCACGCGACGATCTCTCCCTCGAGGACGCCTTCACCAAGGTCCGGCAGCTTGAACTCGAAAAGGGCCATAGCGGGCGGGCTGTACCACCGGTCACGCGGGAGACGAAGCGGTCTCCTCGGGCTGGGACTGCGCAGTGCGTTCCCGCTCCATCAGGCCGCGCATGAAGAACTCGGCGGCGCGATAGCTCGAGCGCACCAGCGGTCCCGACGCGACGTAGAGGAAGCCGTGCGCCTCGGCCATCGTCTGGTACCGGGCGAAGTCTTCAGGCGAGGCGAAGCGCTCGACGCGCAGGTGGTACTGCGAGGGCTGCAGGTACTGGCCGAGGGTGAGCACGTCGACGCCAGCGTCACGCAGCTGCCGGAAGGCGACGTCGAGCTCTTCATCGGTCTCGCCCAGGCCGATCATCACGGACGTCTTCGTGTAGAGCTTCTCGGGCCGCTGCTTGAGGTACTCGAGCACGTGGAGTGACTGCTTCCACGTCGCGCGGCGATCGCGCACCGTCGGCGTGAGGCGCTCCACGGTCTCGACGTTGTGAGCGACCACGTGCGGCTTCGCGATCGCGACGATGTCGAGCGCTTCGTGCGAGCCCTGGAAGTCGGGGATCAGCACTTCGACCGTCGTGCGCGGCGACTCCCGCTTGAGCGCGGTGATGGCCGAGGCGAAGTGCGACGCGCCACCATCGGGCCGATCGTCACGGTTCACCGAGGTGACGACGATGTACTCGAGCTCCATCGCCTTCACGGCGCGGGCGAGGTTCTCCGGCTCCTCGGGGTCGAGCGGCGGCGGCGAACCGACCTTCACGTGGCAGAACCGGCAGGCGCGCGTGCAGACCTCGCCCATCAGCATCACGGTCGCGGTGCCTCCGCCCCAGCACTCGGCGATGTTCGGGCAGCGCGCTTCTTCGCAGACCGTCACGAGCTTCTGCTCACGAACGAGGCCCTTGATGCGCTCGTAGCCTTCACCGCGCGGCAGCTTCACCTTGAGCCAATCGGGCTTGCCCTTCGACGTGGCCAGCGGGAGCGGGAAGCGGTTCGGAGTTGCCATGACGCGGACGATGTATTGAGCCCGACTCACGGGGTCAACAGCACTGCCCTGACCTTTTCTCATGCGACCCTTCGCGCTGGAACGCTACCTCTCGAAGCACGAGTTCTCCGTGAAGCACGTGGCGTGCGCGAGCGACCCCGACACGATGCGCGTCGACGAGCTGCTCGCGTTCGATCCGGCCGCGAAGGACCGGCTGCTCGGCATGTCGCTCGGGTACACCGAGTCGAAGGGTGCTCCTGCGCTGAGAGCGGCGATCGCGAACCTGTATTCGGGCATCAAAGCTGATGACGTGCTCGTGCATGTCGGCGCGCAGGAGCCGATCGCGACGTTCTTCACATCGACGCTGGAACCGGGCGATCACGTGATCGCGCTCACGCCGACGTATCAGTCGCTCACCTCGGTGGCTGAGAGCAGGGGCGCCACCGTCTCTCGATGGGATGCGCGGGAAGCCGATGGCTGGCAGCCGGATCCTTCGCAGCTCGAGGCGCTCGTCACCCCGAAGACGAAGGTGTTGGTGATCAACACGCCGCAGAACCCGACCGGAGGCCTGCTCACGCGCGACCGGTTCGACGCCGTCTGCGCGTTCGCCGCGAAGCACGGCCTGTGGGTCCTCGGCGATGAGGTGTACCGCGGGCTCGAGCATGGTGGGCCACAGCTCCCAGCGATGGCTGAGGTGTCGGAGCGCGGCGTCTCGCTCGGCGCGATGGCGAAGGTGTACGGGTTGTCGGGGCTGCGCATCGGTTGGGCCGTCTGCCGCGATCGTTCACGCCTCGCCGCGATGGAGGCCGCGAAGGACTTCATGAGCATCTGCGCTGCCGGTCCGAGTGAGCTGCTGTCGACGCTCGCGCTCCAGCACGCGTCGGTGCTGAGGGAGCGGACGCTGGCGACGGTGCGCTCGAACATTGGACTCATCGACGGGCTGCTCGAGCTGTTCCCGCAGCACCTCTCGTGGACGAGGCCGTTGGCCGGCACGACAGGGTTGCTGCGCGTGCGCCGTGAGCCTGCCAGCGCCTGGAGCGAGCGGCTGCTCAACGAAGCGGGCGTCCTCTTCGCGCCGTCGGTGTTGTTCGACTGGCCTGACACGCACGTACGCGTCGGACTGGGCCGGAAGAGCCTGGGCGAAGCGATGGGCGTGCTGTCGACCTGGCTGGAGCGTCAATGAGCGCGTCCCTTCGCTCCCGGCTCGAGGGCAAGCGCTTCGGGCTCGTGCTCTCGGCGGGCTACTTCGGGTTTTACGGTCACGCGGGCTTCGTCGAGGGCCTGCTGGGCAACGGGCTCGTCCCTGCGGCGTGGGCGGGCACGTCGGCAGGCGGCATGGTGGCGGCGTTCGCGGCGGCTGGCGTCGCTCCGCCTGACTTGAAGGCGATGATCCTGTCGCAGCGGCGCGAACACTTCTGGGATCCCGACTGGCTCGGCATCGCGGTCGACTCTCTGCGCACAGGCCACCGGCCGAGTGGCCTGCTGAAGGGCGCCCGGTTTCGCGCGTTGATCGAGAAGCATCTGCCGGCGAAGCGGTTCGAAGACACGCTGGCGCCACTGGTGATCGTGACGACGAATCTCTCGACGCAGTCGGCGCTGACGCTCACGAGTGGCGATCTCGCCTCGGCCGTTCACGCGACGTGCGCGTATCCCGGGCTCTTCCAGGCCGTGCGGCGAGACGGTCAGCTGCTGTGGGATGGCGGCATCGTCGACAAGGCTCCGGCGCTCGCGCTGCTGGATGCCGACGTCACGAAGCTCGACGCGCTGTTGGTGCACTACCTTCCGAGCCGTGGAGGCCCGAAGGATCCGTCCGGAGCGTTCGCCTACGCCTCAGGCATGGCGAGCGGCTTCGCGGCCGTGCGTCGGGAACACTTCAAGCTGCAGCTCGAGGTCCTGAAACACCGGGGCCTGCCAACGTACGTGGTGACGTCGCACCTGCCGCCCGTGTCGCCGAAGTCGATGGAGGCCGGGAAAGACGCGATGGCCGCAGGCGCCGAGTCGATCAGCCGAGCGCTCGCAGCGCCTCCCGTTCCCTGGGAAGGCGCTGACTGACCTCGTGGTTCAGTCCGCCGGAACCGGAGGAATCCACGAGCAGGAGTTCTGCATCATGCATGGCTCCATCGTGAACTCCTGGCCACCAGACGCCATGTAGCGACCGAGCGCGTTCATCAGGAACGAGCCGAGGTCCCACGTCTTCGCAGGATCCGGAGGATCGAAGCCGTGCTTTCCAGTCGGCGACACCATCGGGAAGATGACGCCCGAGAAGCCGCCGACGCGCTCGCTGCGCTTGACGAGCCGGAGCGGTGGATCGAGCCGCGGCACATCGAAGCCGTCGTCGACGTTGTTGATCTTCGAGAAGTGCTCGATGTCCTTCAGCACGGGCTCGCCCTTCGAGTTGCGGTACGGCAGCGCGCGCTCGACGGCCTTGATGACGCCGTTGTCGATGAGCACCCGGTTCTCGGTCTTGCCGTAGCGAGGGTCCTTCTCGGTCAGGCCGATGAAGCCGGCCGCGCGCGCGATCGCCACGCCTGACGCCACCGGCACGTTCATGTCGCCGATGGTGTTGACGATCACGAGGCGCGTCGACACCTCTTCGCCCGTTCCGTACCGGAGCACGCGGTGCCGCTCGACGTTCTGCAGGTAGTTCACCGGGTCGCCCTGGTCGATCGCGAGCTGCGCCAGGCCCATGAAGCGTCGGATCTCGGGGCTGTTGCGGCGGAAGCCGAAGCCGTCGCTCAAGGCCGACAGCGCCTCGCCTGCCTTGCGCTCGACCCCTTCCCACTTGAAGTCGAACTCGAAGGCCGTGAGCGTCCACTTCGGCTCGGCGCCCTCGGGCACGGTGCAGCCATCGCGCTCCTTCGGCGGCAGGACGCCCGCGTAGACCTCGAAGCGGTACGAGTCGTTCTTGTCCGAGCCGATCGCGGCGCGCAGGGCTCCGTTGGTGCCGACGCGGAAGCAGCGGTGCTCGCCGTTGGTGAGGTTGTGGAGCACGGCCGTATCGCCGTCGTTCAGCGCCACCGGCACGGTCGCGACCTTCACGCGGCCGGTGTCGTTGAGATCGGGCAGCACCTGCCACAGCTCGAGCTGGCCCGCGTTCCCCGGCTTCGGCACGGTGACGAGCAGCGGCCCGAACATGCGCAGGTTGACGGCCTCACGCACGCCGCCCTGAATCGAGCGCACGCCGATGTCCGGCAGACCCGCGCCACCCGAGACGGGCACGGCCACGTCGATCTGCGGCTCGAGGCCGGCCATCAGCGCGCTCATGATGCCGCCGAGCGAGCCACCGGTGATGTTGATCGAGCCCGAGCCTCCGATGTCGACGACGCCGTCTCCGTTGAAGTCGCCGGCGAGATCGTTGGTCTTGTCGCCGTCGCGGTTGACGTCGAAGTCCCACGTGTTCGTCCCGTCGAAGCCCTTCATCACGCGAACGAGCTGCATGTAGTCGACGGCCGACTGCCGAACGACGTCGCGGGTGTGTGAGATGTAGCTGGTCCAGAAGTCGGCGCCCGAGTCCTTGCGGCCGTCGTTGTTCTGGTCGAACGCGCGGTCCTTCTCGACGATGCCCTGGAAGAGCCCTTCCATGCCGCGCGCCTTGAAGAGGCCACCGAGCACCTGCTTCTCGGTGTCAGGCAGATCGACCCCGTGGCTCACGTTCTCGATGCCGATGCACGCGAGGCCGAGGCGCGCGAAGAAGCCGCCGTACACGAGGGGGTCGAGCTTGTTGCCCGTGTACCCGTGTCCGAGAATCACGACTGGCGCGGGGCCCCTGCGGTTCTTGGGGACCGTGATCCACGCGTACGACTTCTCGGGGCGAACGAACGCCGCGCCAGTGACGGGATCGAGATCGAACGTCTGCTTGTAGAGCGGCAGCGTCTTGCCCTCGGTGTCCACACGCCGGAAGAACTGCGGCGATTCGATCGCGAAGATGGCGTGGAAGTCGATGAACTTGTGCGCGTCCATCAGGGCCTGATCGGCTGCGCTGAGCTTCCCGCTGTTCAGCGCCTTCAAGACGTCGGGGAGCATCTGGCGGAACTGATCGCCCGGCACGATGCGCACGTTGGTCTGGCGATCGCCGTCACGCACCTGGAAGAGGTCGGTCACCGCCGCGGGGAATTCCTTCTTCAGGCGCGACAGGGGCCCGAGGCCGTAGAGCCCGTCACGAATCGCGATGAAGTCGCGCGCGATCGACATCGTCGAGTACGCCCAGGTGAACGAGACGTCGTCGAGGCCGAGGCCGAACTTCGGCAGGCACGAGGCCAGCGGCTTGAGCTGATCGGTCTGCGAGACGTGGTTGATGAACGGGAACGGCGAGCGCACCGGGCGGCCGTCTTCGTCGACCAGGCGCCGCGTCAGCACCACCGCGTACGTGGTGTTCTCACGCAGCGGCATCACCGGCTTGAGGAGCAGCGTGTTGGTCTCACGCTCGTACCACTCCATCGTCTCGAAGCTCGACTGCCCGGGGATGAGCACGTTCGGGTGATCGAGCACGCCGTCCATGTCGAGGTCTTCACCGAGGTCGAGCTTGCCGTTGCGGTTGGCGTCTTCTTCGCGGTCCTCGAAGGGCAGCTGGTCGGTCTCGCGATCGTTCTCGAAGTACGCCTTGCGCTCGAGCACCGTGGGGAAGTTGCCCTCGCCGAGATCGAGCGGCGTGCGCTCGCAGAAGTCAGGGGAGTCGGGGGTGATGTCGATGAGGTACGCGACGTCGTCCGAGGGATCGTAGTCGTCGCCCTGGTGGCGCTTGACGATGTTCTGCAGGTCGAGCGTCTTGTCGAAGCCCACCGTGATCGTCTGGTACGTGCCCCAGCCGTCGAGGTGATCGATCTCTTTGCGGGTGCCCTGCTCCCACTTGGTGGGCGCGAGCATCGAGGCGTTCACCCGGCGCTTGGTGGGTGACGTCGCGTCGAAGCGGGTCGCGAAGTCGTTCGGCAGCGGCACTTCGGGCAACGGCCGCGCGAAGGCGTCGAACTTCACGGCGGCGCCGGTGCCGACGGGCGTGGGCATCAGGCCTTTGCCTTCAGGCGAAGCACACGAGGCGACGAAGACGAGGCAAGCCAGCAGAGTGAGTGAGCGCATGAGAGTATCGTGCTCCTGGTTCAAAGGGCGATGCTGAGGCGAATGCGACCAAACCCGACGGGACCCATCACGCCGCCGGCCGGGAGGTTGTACGCGTCACCCGGGAGGAACAAGCCCCCCTCCCCCGTCGCGGTGATGAGGAGCTCGGGCACCGGGCGGTAGCGGGCCTGCACGCCGACATCGACCTCGGTGCCCATGTAGAGCCCGGGCCGGCCGTTGAGCGAGTTGAGCGCCGTGCCGCCACCGAGGCGGGTGTTGAACGGATCGGTCAGCCGCGCGGTGCTGAACGCGAAGAGCGGGCCGCCGTACACGTCGAGCCAGTCGAAGAGGCCGTATTTGACGCGGGGAAACAGGTACCAGACGCCCGTGATGCTGCCGGCGGTGCCGAGCAGATCGGCGCCCTCGGGAGCGATGCCCACGAGGTTGGGATCCGACGCGCGCACGCCGGCGCGGGCCGACTGGTACGCCATCACCTGATCGAAGAGCACCAGGCCGACCTTGAAGTCGCGATCGAAGCGGAAGTTCTCGATGCGATCGTCGGCCGGGTTCTGATCGCCCGAGGCGAAGCCCCAGTCGGCGAGCAGCGTCAGCTTGTGCACCTTGTACGAGACCTTCGCCGCCGCGCCGAACTGCTGCACACGCAGGAGCGCCGAGTTCTCGTTGCGGGCCTGCGTGGTGGTGCCGTTGATGGTGAGCGCCTCGAAGCCGACCTTGAGCACGCGGTTGCGGCGCTTGAAGAACTCCCACTTGCCGGCCGCGTCGACGACGAAGACGTCGGTCGCCTTGCCGCCGTCGGTGACGTTGATGTTCCGCTGGTTGCGGTACACCGCGTAGACGCCAACGGTGTTCTCGGCGTCTTTGGCGAAGCGCAGCGCCAACACGCCCTGGAACGCGCGGTCGCCCTTCACGAACTCGCCGAAGCCGTCGCGATTGATGAGGTCGGCGGCCAGCGCGGTCTCGAAGGCCTTGAACGCTCCGCCCAGGTTGAAGAGTGGGCGAACGGCGAGCAGCGCGCGGTAGGTGGTGTTGCCGAACTGTTGCTGACCGAAGTCGCCGGCCTCGGGCTCCTTGTTGCCGTCGTTGGCCAGCATGCCCAGGCCCCACGACTGCGTCTGCAGGCCGACCCGGAAGGCGCCGGAGTTCCACTTGTACTCGAGGTACAGCTTGCGCAAGTCGAGCGCCGAGATGGCCGGGTACGGCACCCGATCGCCGACGAGCGTGCTCGACGGCGCACCGATGATGGCGCCAGACGCCGTGTCGGCCTCTCCGATGAGCCCGAACCCTTTCAGGTGAATCTCGGGCGTCACACGAATTCGGGTCATCAGCGGCGCGATGGTGGTGTTGCCGCTGCGATCGTCGAGCGGAAACGGCGTGGCGCCCTGGTACGAGATGCGCGCCGACGCGGCGAGCGCGGCCGTGATGTCGGTGCCCGTGCCCGTCTCTTCTTTCTTCGCAGGCTCCTGCGTCGCGGCCTCAGGAGGCGTCGGCGTCGTCTGCTGCCAGGGCGCCGCGGCCTCGACCCCAGCGTCATCGAAGCCGTGCCGGAGCAGCTCGGCGGGCGCGTCAGCAGTGCCCGGGTTGGCCACCAGGGGCTGCACCGGCATGCCGCCGTCGTCTTCTGCGAAGGCGTTGAACGACACCAGCGCGGCCACGAGTGCCACGAGTCGAGTTGCCATCATGGAAAGAGTCCCTCCCGAGGAATGTGCGCGCCGATACCACGCACCCTCTGGAGTGACTACGGACCCTTGCGACGCGCCGCGAAAAAGTGCGAGGGGTTGGGAGTCGCGTGGGGAGTCAGTTGACAGTGGGGGGCCTGCCACATAAGCGCACCGTCCCTCCCCATTCCCGGTGAGGGCAGAAGTTCCCCGCTCATTGGAATGTCTCCGGTGGGCAGAACCCGTGGGGAGAACACATGACCGAAGCAGCAACGAAGAGCGCGAGCTTCTTGCGCGAGTACGAGACCGTCTTCCTGGTGAAGCCGGACCTCACCGACGAGAACGTCGACAAGGTGAAGGAAAAGTTCCGCGTCATCGTGGGACGTGAAGGCGGCAAGTTCTTGCGCTTCACCATCTGGGGCAAGAAGAAGACCCAGTACCTCGTCGCCAAGCAGCCGCGCGCGATCTACCTGCACGCGCACTACCTCGGGAAGCCGAGCCTGGTGGCCGAGCTCGAGCGCAACCTGCGCAACCTCGACGAAGTCAGCCGCTACATGTCCAAGCGCCTGGCCGACGACATCGACCCCACGACGCGTGAGCCCCAGGAAGATCTGAAGCTCGCCGGCGACGTCGACGACAACAAGCCGTTCGGCGGTGCCGAGCGTGAAGACTTCAACGCTGACGTCGACGGTAGCTACGACGACGACATCACCCCGGGCTGAGGAAAAGGACCCGACCATGGAAAAGACCTACGAGAAGAGCGGCGGTAAGGGTGGCGGCGATCGCGGTGATCGTGGCGACCGAGACGGCGAAGAGAAGCGTGGCGGCCGGGGCTTTGCCCGCAGGAAGGTCTGCCGGTTCTGCGCCGACAAGAAGATCATCGTGGACTTCAAGGATCAGTCGACCTTGAAGTACTTCGTCACCGAGCGCGGCAAGATCATTCCCCGCCGCATCTCGGGTAACTGCTCCAAGCACCAGCGTGCGATCGCGAAAGCGGTCAAGCAGTCACGCGGCCTGGCGCTCATCCCCTACCTCGTCCTCGCGAGCTGAAAGAGAACGCCACCATGAAGGTCATTCTCCGTGAAGATGTGTACAACCTCGGCGACTCCGGCGAGGTCGTGACCGTGAAGGACGGCTACGCGCGCAACTACCTGTTGCCGCGCAATCTCGCGATGCTCGCGTCGGCGGCCAACATCCGCCAGCTCGACCACGAGAAGGGCGTCATTCTCGTTCGCCAGGCCAAGATGAAGTCCGTCGCTGAAGAGGCGGGCAAGAAGCTGGCGGGCGTGTCGGTCACCGTCGTTCGCAAGGTCGGCGATCAGGACAAGCTCTTCGGCTCTGTCACGGCGCTCGACGTCGCGGAGGCGCTGGCGGCGCAGGGTCACAAGTTCGACCGTCGCGTCATTCACCTGCCCGAGCCCATTCGCACCATCGGCAGCTTCGAGGTCGAGCTCAAGCTCCACCGCGATGTGCAGACCAAGGTGATGGTGCACGTGCAGGGCGAAGCCGCTTCGGCGTAATCGCGTCACGGCATCGATGAAACGGGCCGTGTTCACCTTCGGGTGGGCACGGCCTGTGTCGTTTCTGGAGGGCGCGCGCCTCAGGTCACTTCGTCGGCGCGGCCTGCGGTTCGAAGGCGATGATGGCTGCCCACCACGCCTGCATCAGCGCTGACGATGCGTCGGTTGCAGCGGCGTCGGCCCACCCCGCTGGAGGCGCCACGAAGGCCGTCAGCTGGGCGATGAGCGCGGCCCGCTGAGCCGGTGGCGCAACGGGGAGCAGGTGCCACAGCGTCGCGGCGTCCTGGGCGCGGGCGAGCAACACGGCGGCGTCGAGGGCCGTCACATCGGCCACACGATCGAACCGGTCGATCGCGTCCACGAGGGCGGCGCTGGCGTCGAGCGAAACCGGCGTCGTGGGAGGGCGATTCGGTGCCGACATCGCGCGCATGCCGGCGAGCACCGTCACCTCCCGTCCCTTCCCCGCCAGCGACACCAGGCCCGACGTCACCGTCAGCCTCGAGCCCGCGTCCGTCACCTCGAGCGTGTACGCGCACCCGAGATCGATGGCCGAGGCCGTGGGCGTGTCGACGACGAAGAGGCGCGGCGGCGCGGTCACCAGCGCGTGGAGCGTGCCGCGCTCCAACTCGAGGCGGTGTTGCGTCGGCCCGGTCTGCTTCAGGCGCACCCGCGAGCCTTCGTCGACCGTGACAGTGCCGATGTCGGCGATCGTCACCGTCGCTGATTCACCCGTTCCCACCTCGAGCCACCTCGGAGTCAGCGCCGTGAGCCGGCTCGCGCCGTTCGAGACGATCTCGGTCGGCAGGCTGATCGATGGACGGATCCCGAAGAACACGCCCGCCGCCACCAGCGCCGCCGCGAGCAGTCCGCCGATGACGAGCAACGGCCTCGAGCTGCGACGCTTCGGAGGCTGGGTGGCCAGCCGTTCCCACCGACCGGGCTGCGGCTGGTACTTGAGCTGCTTCAACGACTCGAGCGGATCACTCATCGAGGCCTCCGTCTGGCGCCAGTCCGAGGCGTTCACGAAGAAGTTTCAGTCCCCGGTGCAGATTCACTCTCACCGAGTCGGGCGTCAGCCCCGTCTGCTCGGCGATCTCCTTGCCCGTCATGCCCTCGACCAGCTTGAGCACCAGGGTCTCGCGGTAGGTGTCGGGCATGGTGCGGATGATCGCCAGCACCTGGTTGGCCTCGGCCCGCTGCGGATCGTGAGCGCCCTGCTCTTCCGTCGGCAACCCCACCAGTCGCGACTGCTTGCGGAAGGTATCGATGAGCCGGTTGCGGGCAATCGCCGCAAGCCATGGGCCCACGCGCTCGGTGTCGAGTGACGAGAGACGCTCCAGGGCGATGAGAAACACGTCCTGCATCAGATCGTCGACCTCCGACGCCGGGCCGTTCGCCATCAGCACACCGTGCACCATCGGGGCGAACCCCTCGAAGAGCCGTGCAAACGCGAGGCGATCGCCCCTTCGGGCGGCGGCGAGATCGGCGGGAGAGGCTTCGAAGATCGGCACGTCAACTCCACGCCATCGCTGAGGTCCTCGCTCATGTCGAGCAAGACGACGGCGCAGCAAAAACGTTAACGGCCGTTCGCACTTTTCCTGCCCGCGCGACTCCCAGTCATTCGCCAGGGAGGAACACACATGCTCAGTCGCGTCGCCGTTCTGTTGGTTCTCGTCTCCGTCGTCAGCCATGCCGCGCCGAACCTCGAGGTGCACGAGTGGGGCACCTTCACTTCGATTGCCGGGGCCGATGGGCGCGCCGTGCCGTGGCAGGCCACCTCGGAGGACCTGCCGTCGTTCGTCTACTCGAACCACTTCAGCTGCGCGGGCCTTCGCTCGTGCGTGGCGATGGAGCAGTCCAAGAGCCGGATGCGCGCCCTCATTCGCATGGAGACGCCCGTCATCTACTTCTACACGCCTGAGCCGCTCGACGTGTCGCTCCAGGTCGCCTTCCCCACGGGGCGAATGACCGAGTGGTACCCGTCGGCGTGGAACAGCACGGCCACGCTGCTCGACTGGGGCACCTTTCGCGTCGACCCGACCCAGCGCCCGAAGCTCCCGGCCGAGGCGGCGCCGAACCACTACTACGCGGCGCGTGAGGTCGACGCGGCGCCCGTGCTGGTGACAGGCCAGCGCTTCGTCGAGGGTGGCCCTGGCTGCACGGAGCGCGAGGTCGAGTTCGAAGCGGGCCGGAAGACGCGCATGTGCCTGACCTCGACGCCGACGAAGGAGTGGGAGCGCTTTCTCTTCTATCGCGGCGTCGGCGACTTCCACCCACCGCTCCAGGCCGTCGTCTCGAAGACTGAAGTGACGGTGACGCCGACCGAGAAGCTCGGCACCGCGATCCTGTTCGAGCGACGCGGCAACGCCCTCGGCATCACCAGCTTCGACGCGCGCGCGGGCCGTCAAAGCGTCAACCGCCCTGCCCTCACCGCCACGCCAGAGGCGATTCGGCAGACCGTCTTCGAGCTGCTGGTCGCGACGGGGCTCTTCGAGAAAGAAGCGCGCGCGATGGTGAAGACGTGGGACGACAGCTGGTTCGTCGAAGGTGTGCGCATCTTCTACGTCGTGCCGTCGGCCCGCACCGCTGCGTTGTTGCCGCTTACGATCTCGCCAGCTCCGAAACGACTCGTGCGCACCATCGTCGGTCGTCTCGAGCTGCTGATGCCCGAGCAGCTCGCCGCCGTGAGGGCCGAGCTCGAGCGGCTGGTGCGGCCGCCGGGCTTGGCCAAGGTCGTGACGAACAGCGAGAACAACTCCGAGGAGCGAATGCGCGCCATCGAAGTGCTCGCCGGAGCGCTGCACACGAAGTTCGGTCGCTTTCTCCCAGTGATGCTGAGCCGCCTGTCAGAGGACGCGACCGACGAACGCGCGTCGCTCTACCGCGAGCTGTCGTCGAGGCTCGACGCTCGGGCCGCTTCTCTCGAGTGAGCGGGGTCGGCGCGGTAGTAGCGCTTCAGCTCGTCGTAGAGCGCCGGGTGCTTCTGCTTCATCTGCGTCGGCTTCTCGAAGAACGCCTCGGTGGCCACCGCGAAGAACTCGGCTTCGTTGGTGGCGCCGTAGGCCCGCAGCACCTTGTCGCGGGTGGGCGACTTCTGGAGCGCGAAGTACTGCTTCGAGAACACGTCCGCCCACGCGTGGAGCGCCGAGAACGTGGCCATCTCCGGCGTTCCATCGAAGCGTCCGTCGGTGAGATCCAGCACGTGCGCGAACTCGTGCAGCGCGACGTCGTGGCCATCGAAGGGGTTCTTCAGGCCGTGGCGGACCGAGTCCCACGAAAGCACGACCTGCCCCCACCGGTGCGCCTCTCCGAGGATGGTGCCGCCGTCACGCTCCCACGCGCCGGTCGTCACGACGATCGTCATCAGCGCGTCGTACACGTCGAGCGACAGGTTCCTCGCGAGCCGCGCCGCCGCGCCTGCCACCACGACGCGCATCTCGTCCGTGATGACCAGGTCCTTCGCGCCCACGAAGTCCTTCTCGTGCACGAAGACCTGCAGGTGCCGGCGAAACCGCGCGCGCTCCTCGGGCGGGAGCTTCGCCTCGAAGGGAAAGTGCTTCGTGACGAGCGGCTCCCACTCGGGAGGAAACGGTTGCCTCGCCAACCACCGTCGCTTGAGCCATCGAACCGGGAAGAACACTCGAGGGCAGTATGAACCGATTCGGGCACGCGCAGGCCTCAACGACACGGGCTCGCGGTGCCTCGACGCAGACCGAATTGGCTGACCCGCGAGTTCCCCGAACGCGTATGAAGCACTCGTGAGCCTGCAAGCCCGCGTGCACGAAGATCTCGCCGCCGAACGCGCTGTCCTGGGCGCGATCGTGATGGACAACTCGGTCCTCCCCAACGTCGCGGAGCAGGTCACCAAAGACGACTTCGCCAACGCCGCGCACGCGGAGATCTTCGACGCGATGGTGGCGCTCGACTCGCGCAACTCGCGGGTCGACTGGCTGACGGTCTCGGAAGAGCTCAAGACGCGCGGTCAGCTGGCGGGGGTCGGCGGTCCCAGCTATCTGCAGACGCTCGATCAGCTGGTGCCGTTCTCGGCCAACGCCGTCGAGTACGCGAAGATCATCAAGGATCAGTCGACGCGGCGGGGCCTCGCGAAGGCAGGCCGCGAGATTCACGAGCTGGCGAGCCAGGAGACCGGCAACGTGCTCGAGCTCGTCGACGAGGCGGGCCGCAAGGTCTTCCAGATCGCCGAGAGCCGGCAGCAAGGCGACCTGCGCTCGATGCAGGACCTGATGGACGAGGCGCTCACGCTCCTCGACACGATGAAGAAGAACACGTCGGGCATCACGGGCACGGCGACGGGCTTCATCGATCTCGACAACCAGCTGACCGGCTTGCACGGCGGCGAGCTCCTCGTCCTCGCGGCACGCCCGGGTATCGGCAAGACATCGCTGGCGATGAACATCGCGATCCACGTCGCGCTGAAGGAGCAGAAGGCCGTCGCCGTCTTCTCGCTCGAAATGCCGTCCGTTCAGCTGCTGACTCGTATGCTTGCCACTCACGCGCGCGTCGACATGAAGAAGCTGCGCGGTGGCCGCCTGACGCCCGGTGACGAAGAGCGCATTCAGCAGGCCGCCAACGAGCTCTACGGTTGCAAGATGTACGTCGACGACACCGGCGGTCTGTCGTCATTCGATCTGCGCGCCAAGGCGCGGCGGCTCAAGCAGAAGGAAGACTCGCTGGGGCTCATCGTCATCGACTACCTCCAGCTCATGCATCAGAAGGGCAAGGTCGAGAGCCGCCAGCTCGAGGTCTCCGAGATCTCCCGCGGCCTCAAGCAGCTCGCCAAGGAGCTCAGCGTGCCGATCATCGCGCTCAGCCAGCTCAACCGAAAAGTCGAAGAGCGCAAGGGCGGCAAGCCGATGCTGTCCGACCTCCGCGAGTCGGGCGCCATCGAGCAGGACGCCGACGTCGTCATGTTCATCCACCGTGAAGAAGAGGGCGAAGACGGCGCGCCGCCTCCACCTGGCCGCACCTCGATGCCGGTGGAGCTGATCATCGCCAAGCAGCGAAACGGGCCCGTCGGCTCCATCGACCTGATCTTCCTGCCGGAATACACGCGCTTCGAAAGCCGCGCTCGCGACTGGCAGGGTTGAGGGTACACTCCGACCCCTCGATGAAGGGCCCTGCTCCCGACTTCAGCAACAGGCTGGTGCTGATCGTCGACGACGACGAGCACACCCGTACGCTCCTGAAGGACCTGTGCGAGACGAGCGGCTTTCGGGTGTTGATGGCCGAAGACGGCGTCGAGGCGATGGAGCACATCGGCAAAGACCGGCCCGATCTCGTCCTCCTCGATCTGATGATGCCGCGCCGTGATGGCTTCTCGGTGCTCAAAGCCGTGCGCGAGACGACCGAGCTCGCCGAGCTACCGGTGATCGTGCTGACCGCCATGGGCGACATGGACGGGAAGATTCGCGGCATGGAGCTCGGCGCTGACGACTACATCACCAAGCCCTTCAAGCTGATCGAGCTGCAGACGCGCATTCACTCGGCGTTGACCGTGCGTGAGTACCGGCGCCGGCTGCTCGACGCGGAAGACGAGCTCGCCCAGTTCCGCGCGGTCGATCCTGTCACGGGGGCAGGCACGTACTCGCAGCTCAAGGCGAGCCTGGATTCCGAATTGGCGCGCAGCCGACGGTATGGGCGCCCCGCCGCGTGTCTGATGTTCGGCTTCGATGACTACCAGGGGCTTCGGTATTCGCTCGGCCGCGATGCGTGTGACGCGTACCTCGCGAAGGCCGTTCAAGAAGTCCGCAGCGCGATGCGTGGGGCTGATCGGCTCTTCCGCATCGACACCGACGAGTTCGTCGCGCTGCTGCCTGAGACCGATCTCCCTGGCGCGCGCATCGTCGCGGATCGGATGCTGGTGCTGCTCCAGGCGATGCCGGTCGAAGGGCCGCACGGGCGTATTCGGGTCGTGACGCGGTTTGGCGGAGCGGTGTTCCCGACCGAGCGCGTTCGCACGAGTGAGGATCTGCTGCGCGAAGCGAACAAGAGCTTCCGTGCGCTGCAGGCGTCAGAGGTCGCGAAGTACCTGTTTGACGCCTGACTGCTTCAAGGCACAGCGGTCACGCCGAGAACATCGAGCTGCAGGAACTGGCCGTCGAAGGCCATTGGCGCTGGCGGAACTCCGGGCGCGACGAGTGGCGTACCGGCGTCGTCCCGATTGCGGATCTGCGAACGGCGCCCGTCGACCGAGCTGGCGAAGAGCGTGACGGTGGCCTGCGCGCGCACCCGCACGGTGAAGGTCGCGTCGACGGGCCGGCAGACGTATTCCCCGCTGACCGAGGCGTTCAGGTACCAGCGCTCCGCTGGGTCGCTCACCGTGAGGCGGTAGATGTTCCACGCATCGCCGGTCGACGGGTTGGCTTCGGCGCCTCGCCTCACCAGCGGCGCGACGGTGGTGCCTCCCGTGTAGCCGCGCGTCTCGACCACGCCGCGGACCCGGACTCGCACGTCGTAGAGCCGGCCGGGAGCGCCCAGCATCGTCGTCGACTGCGTGACGTCGGCGCCGGTGAAGCAGACGAAGTCGGGGTAGTCGGGATCGAGTGTGAGGCACGGCAGCTCCCAACGCAGGCCGTTGAGCGACGCAGCGATCTCGACGCAGGCACCGTTCACGAGCGCGAACCCGGGAGGACAGGCGCCAGCATCGACAGGCCCCGCGTCGCGCGACGTGCCCGCATCAGGCGCGACGAAGGGCACCTCGTAGTCCACGAGGTCGGTCCTGCCGCACGACACCATCACGATGACGAGGAGCCCAGAAATCACGAGCCCCACTCGCGGAAGGGCTGACGTCAGTTGATGCCACCCGAGCACGAGCACACCGAGCGATTGCACGTCTGCGTCCCCGTACACCCGCCGCAGTCGCTCTTGCAGGTACACGAACACGTCGCCGGGTCGGCGTCGTAGCTGGCGCCGCAGTTCAACGCCGCGGTGTCACAGACACACCCGCACTGGCCGCCCGAGTTCGCGAAGCGGAAGCCCGCCGGGCACGTGAACATCTGCCGGCAGTCACACGAGCAGCTCGTCGTGTTGCACTGCTGGAAGCTCGAGCAGGTGCCTCCGCAGTCGGCCGTACAGACGAAGTCGCACACCTGCGGGTTGGTGTTGCAGATCGTCCCAGCAGGCCCGTTGCCACCACAGTCTTGCGGGCACTCACAGACGCCGTTGGTGCGGTTGCAGGCGAGCCGGCCGCGACAGAAGTCGGTCTGCGTCGGATCGTAGTTCGGGTCGTTCAGACACGGCGGCGGGTTGCCACCAGGCATCGGCGTCACGTCGATCCAGTACCGGTACGAGACGGCGGCACGGTTCATCGCTCCGGCTGGACGGCAGGCGCCGAAGAACGAGAGCGTGCGGTTGATGCCGTCGAAGTCGAAGCCGTTCATGCGGCTGCGCGGCAGATCGTTCGGGTTGCACATCGCCATGTCGACCACGTTGGCCATGGCGACCTTCACCGACGCGCCGATGGGCGGCTTCTGCATGCGGTAGCCGGCCGCCGCGATGGCGCTCGTCACGATGTTCGGCACCGCCACGGGAATCGACGGGAACTGCGAGCAGTCGGCCGCCGTGTTGCCCATGCGCGGGTTGCAGAGATCGCCGCGCACACCGCCCGTCGCAGAGATCACCTGACCGTGCTTGTTGTTGTTCGGCTCGGAGTTGCAGGTGCTCCCCTGCGGGCAGACGATGCCGTGCACCACGATGCGGCCGCCGGTGCGGTTCTGGTACGTGTTGCCGCCGAAGGCGATGTTCGCGTTCGCGGTCGTGAAGAACGTCGTGAACTCGGCGGCGTTGCGGGCCGACTGATCGTCAGCATCGCCCAGCAGCACGATGACCAACTGCGCCCCCTCGCGGAGCCGGTTCGCCTGCTCCACCATCGTCGCGGGCGTGATGTTCTGCACGGCGCGCGCGGCCGACTCGAGGCTGCGCTCCGGACTGGCGCCACCGGTGCCAACCCAGCAACCACCACTCGAGCCCGTCGTGTTGCAGGCCGGCCCCATCGTCGCAGGCGGCGTGGGCACGACGGTGTTGCAGCGCATCGTGTTGCAGGTGCTGTTCTGGGTGAGCCACGCGCGGAACTGATCGACGTTGCGGGTGAAGCCACGGAGCGCGTTGTTGTTGTTGTTCGTCGCGTTGCCGCCCGTGAAGTACGTCGTCGTCACCATCGCGAGGCGCCAGTCGAGCGACGAGTTCGACAACTGCGCCGTCATCTGCGTCGCCGTCGCGGCGAGCGCGTTCTGAGACGTCGCCATCGAGCACGAGTCGTCGACGACGAAGAGGAAGTCGACCTTCGCGTTGCCCGGCGTGAAGACCTCACACTGCGAGGCGTTGTCGTCACCGAACTGCGCGATGGCCGAGCCACCCGCCGTGTCGGACATGGTGAAGAGCGGCGCTCCGGTGAAGTTGGCGATCGGCGTGAGCGCGGCCATCACCACCACTGCCGTGTTGGTGCGGTGGATGATCTGCAGCTGCACGCGGAACGGACCCATGCCGGTGCCAGCGCCCATCAGCGAGCCGCCGTTCATGCCGACCAGCGCGTTCGCGATGGCGTTGGCGCGCGTCTTCACGTCGGTCGCGCCGGCCATGTCGTAGAACGCCTGCGCCGCGGGCAGGGTGTCCCAGGTGGTGAACTGCTGGGTGGTGACGTTGGTGACGGCTCCGACGCCGTTGAAGAGCGGCCGCAGCGCCGTCTCGTCGGTGATCGGGTTCGTCGCGCCACCACGCGCCGCTTCACGCCACACGACAAACGCGACCTGGTTCGTCGGGTCGAAGCCCATCAAGCCGCGACGCTGTCCCATCACGGTGATCGGGCTGACCTCCGTGAAGGTCGCCGGGAGCCCCAGCTGCAGATCGGGGTCCGCCTCGGAGCGGAAGAGCACCGGGCGCAGGTTGGTGCGCGAACAGGCCTGCCCCGCGGGCCCCATGCCGTCCGTCATGTCGTTGGGGTTCAGCTCGCCCATGTCGACGCGCCCGTTCTGATTCGTGTCCTCGGCGCCGTCATCGATGCCGTCACCGTCGGTGTCGCGGTTGGTCGGGTTGGTGGTGGTCGTCGGGTCTGCGTCCACTCGCACGCCGGTGCAGTTCGTCGAGTCGGCGATGGTGGCGGCCGTGAGCCCCGTCTCCACGCCGTCCGTGACGCCGTCGCTATCGGAGTCGCGCTTGCGGGGATCGGTCTCGCCCATGTCGACCATGCCGTTGGCGTTGAGATCTTCCCCACGCACCATGCCGCCATCGGCCCGCGCCGCCGACGGACCGTCGAGCAAGCCGTCACAGTCGGTGTCGATGCGCAGCGGGTTCGTCTCACCCGCTTCGAAATAGCCATTCTTGTTCGTGTCCTCGACGCCGTCCGAGATGCCGTCGCCGTCGGTGTCGGCCCGCATCGGGTCCGTCTCTCCAGCGTCGACCATGCCGTTGCGGTTCTTGTCTTCGATGGTGTTCGGCAGCCCGTCGTTGTCGGCGTCGGGGTTGACCGCGGCTCCGCAGTCGGTGGCGAGGTTCGGGCTGGTCTCGCCCATGTCGACCATGCCGTTCTGGTTGAAGTCCTCGGCGCCGTCCTGGCAGGTGTCGCCATCGGAGTCGCGGTTGGTGGGGTTGGTGAGCGTGACGCTGAGCTCGATGCCGTCGGCGATCCGATCGCCGTCGGTGTCGCGGGCGCGAGGGTCGGTCTCGCCCATGTCGACCATGCCGTTCTTGTTTGCGTCTTCAGCGCCGTCGCTCAGCGTGTCTTGATCGGTGTCGTTGGTCGTCGGGTCGGTCTCGGTGGGCTCGGTGCGGCCGTTGCGGCTCACGTCTTCCTGCCCGTCGTTCAGCCCATCACCGTCGGTGTCGGCCACGGTGGGAATCGTGCGGGAGCCCGGATCTGCATCGCCCATGAAGCTGCAGCGCGCCTCGACCGACATCAGCTTGCCAACCTCGACGCCGTCGAGCACGCCGTCACCGTCGGTGTCGGGGTTGCTGGGACTCGTGCGCTGGCCGCCTGCGTAGACGTTGCCGAACTCCTCGGCGTCGGTGAGGCCGTCGCAGTCGGTGTCGCGCTGATCGTTGCGGGGATCATTCGGATCGACGGGGAGCCCAGCGTCGCTCTCCCCGCCTCCCGTGTTCGAGCTGCCACCCGCGTCGCCGCCGCCAGTGCCCGAGCTCCCGCCGGCCTCACCACCCGCACCACCGTCTCCATTGACTGGAGGTTTGGTGCCGCAGTCACACGCGGACACGAGCAACGCGGCCGCGAAGACCTGAACGAGAAAGGTTGTGCGCATGAAAGGTTCCGCCTTGGGGAAGTCGGCCAGAGCGACCGAAGTATAGCGGGAGCGCCGAACATGAGGACTTTTCGGCCCCCACCTTGGAGCACATCGCCGCTGATCAGCGCTCGTCTCAGCCGTGCTGGCGCCGATCACGCGCCTTGTTGACGAACGTCTTGTACACGCCGAGGTGCGGGGGAACCGTGTCGAGCATCTGCTCGGGGTGCCACTGCACGCCGACCACGAAGCTGCCGTCCTTCGACTCGATGCCCTCGATCACGCCGTCGGGTGCGACCGCCGACGGTTGGAGCCCGTTGCCCACGGTCTTCACGGCCTGGTGGTGCGTGGAGTTCACCATCAGCGCGCCTTTGCCGACGCAGTCCGCGAGCAGCGAGCCTTCACGCACCTCGACCGGGTGGAGCGGCTGGCTTCGATCGTGGTTCTGCTGGTGGCTCGCCGCCGCTGGCAGCTCGAGCTTGAGATCCTGAATGAGCGTGCCGCCGTACGCGACGTTGATCAGCTGCATGCCTCCGCAGATCCCCAACACCGGCAGGCGTCGCTGGAGCGCGCCCTTGAGCAGCGCCATCTCGAACGTGGTGCGCACCGGCTTGGTGGGGCCCATGCCTTCGCGCGCGGTCTCGCCGTACAGCTCCGCGGGGATGTCGAAGGCGCCACCCGAGATCAGCACGCCCGACACGCGGTCCAGGTACGCGTCGATCACGTGGCCATCGTCGGTGTACGGGACGACGAAGGGCAGGCCTCCAGCACGAATGATCGCGTCGGCGTACGACGTCTTGAGCTCGTACCGGGCCTGCGGCGTCTCGGCGGTCGGCGTCGTCACGTCTGGCGTGATCGCGATGTTGGGGCGACGCGGGTGATGGTGACCGGGAGCAGACTTCATCATGCCGCCACCATGCCCGTTGCGGCCCCGCCGCGCGAGAAACCCTCCCCGCGGGCTACACGCCGGCGTCGAAGGCCGCTTTCAGTGCCCGTGCGCGCGCGACGACGTCTTCGGCGTTGAGCAGATCGCCCGCCACCGCGGCGCAGTACGCTCCGGCCCGGGCGACGCCGCCGATCGTCCCGAGCGTGATGCCAGCGATGCCCACGATGGGGAGCGGACTCGCCGCCACCAGGGCCGCGAACCGTTCGAGCCCGAGCGGCGGCGCGTTCACCTGCTTCGTCGACGTCGAGAAGATCGGTCCCAGGCCCGCATGATCGGCGCCCAGGACCTTCGCGCGATCCAGGCCGGCGAGATCGCGGGTCGTCATTCCGATCAGCGCGTCGGGCCCCAGGAGCCGCCGCGCGACGTCCACCGGCAGATCGTCGTCGCCCAGGTGCACGCCCGCTGCCTGCCCAACCAGACACAGATCGACCCGATCGTTGACGATGACGGGGACGCGTCCAGCGAAGCCAACCACCTCCCGAATCCACGCCAAGGCCACGCGATCGTTCGTCTGTTCGAGCCGCAGCTGCAGCACCGCCGCCCCACCCTCGAGGGCCCATCGGGCCTTCTGCGGCACCGGGACCTCGGGGCGCACCCCGTCATCAATCAGTGCATACAGCCCGCGCGGGAGCTTGAGCGCCATGGCTGCTTCCTATAGACGCCGCGACCATGAGCGAGAAGACCGAGCTGGACCCCAAGCACATCGATAAGCGCACCGTCGCCCGCTACATCACCCAGGGCCTGGTGGACGAGAAGGCGTTCGAGAAGCACATCAAGTCGCTCACCGACCTCGCCGACAAAGCGACCCGAGTCGAGACCGTCTCCGAAGACGACCCGATCGACGACGACGACATCGAGGAGTGACGAGCGATGACCGAACACCGCGGTGAGACGTTCGTGATGGAGGACGGCGACCAGCTGTCGTTCAGCACGTTCGTGTTGGGCCTGGCGTCGTCAGCCCTCATTCATCTCGGTGAAGCGCCGAACCCCGACACGGGCGGCGAGACGGTCAACCTCGTGCTGGCGCGGCAGTCACTCGATCTGCTCGATCTGCTCCGCCACAAGACCAGAGGCAACCTGACGGCCGAGGAGGAGCAACTCTTCGTCTCGCTCCTCACCGATCTGCGGCTGCGCTTCGTGCAGAAGCAGCAACAGGGAAAGTAGCCTCACGCAGTGCTGCCCAACCCGCTCCGCTACGCGACGCTGGCGACGCTCACCCTCGGCGCCATGGTGTCGTGCGGCTCGGTGCAGGGCATGCGGCTGGCCTTCGTCGCCGACGAGATGGACGTGTCGGCCGGCGAGACCCCGTTCTTCAACAAGTTCACGCCGAACCCCGAGGCCTACGCCGCTGCCCAGCGGGCCCAGGGTGTAGCCATTCGAAACAGCATCGAGGGCATGCGCTGGCCACGCGCGGCCATTCTCTTCGTGCTCTCGGGCGCGGCCGCGATGGTCTTCGTCTCGGCGATGCGCTTGCGCTGGCCGTCAGGCGTTCAACGGGCCGGGCTGGCGAAGCTGCTGGCGAACGCGGCGCTGGTCGCGGCCGTCCTGCGGACGCTCGATGGCGCCCAGGAGTTGGTGATCGTCCGGGCCGCCGTCGCGGCGTACGAGAAGGCACTCACCGAGCACCACGTCGATCTCGCCGAAGCCGGCGCCACGATGGCGGTCTTCTCTGGCGCGAGCGTGGTGACGACGGTGGTGGTGACGGCGCTCTTCGTGGTGGCGTCGAACTACTTCAAGTCCGAGCGCATCGTGCAGACGTTCGAGCTGATCGATCGCAACGCGCCAGAAGAAGAGTGACGGCTACGACGCGACGGCCCGCGTGGCCGTACGCCCACCCAGCAGCGACTCGGGGAACAGCTTCCACAGCGGCTGCGGTGCGTAGAAGCGGCGGAGATCGATCAGCGCCGTGGACTGCCGGGGCAGCCGCAACAGCTCCTCACGCGCCACGCCGAGCACCCTGGCGAGGTGACCGATCGGCCACTTGTTCTTGAGCTTCTCGAAGGCCACGTCGTCGTCTTCATCGATGTCGAAGTCGACGTCGACGTAGCGGAGCAGCTCTCCACCGACGCGCCGGCCATTGCCGTACGCCATCACCTGCTCGAGCTCGTCGGGATCGAAGACGTAGACGTGCAGCGCCGTCTTGAGGTGCTCGCTGAGGCGACGCGCGAGCGAGTGATGCGAGAGGTACCAGCGCGCGCCCTGCCGCCCATAGGTGAAGGGCGCGTCCCAGGCGAAGCGGACGAGCCCCGGCCCACCCAGCAGCGTGACCTGGAGCGCGACGTCATCTGTCTTCTGGCCGTCTTCTTCGAGTGACGCGCGCGCGACCTGCTGCAGCCAGGCCACGTCGACGTCCTCGAATCGGCACAGATAGCCACCGTGCGCTTCCACCGTCGACACCCCCCAGGGAACTTCGAAGTCGGGCCGCACCTACAGGATGCCGATCGAGCGGACAAGCCCGGTTCGGGGAGATTTTCGCCAATTCTTCCAGACGGTTTAACGCGAGGCGTCGCTTGACTGACGAAGGTCTCTCAGCGGGTCCTGGCGAGCGCCGCAGCGAGGCGGCGGAAGGACCTGCGCGCCTCGAAGCCGAGCAGCGGCTGGAGCAACGGACCGAGGAGCGAGAGTGCTCCGCCCGGCTGCCATTCGAGGCGGCCGTGAACGGTGGTGCCTTCGCCGACGACGGCGACTTCGAAGTCGCTGACCCACCGGTAGACGCCCGCGCCGACGTGTCCCTCGATGGCGAGGTGCCGGGGCGCGTCGAACTCGACGAGCGTCCAGCTGACGGTTCCGATGCCGTCGTGAAGGCCCTCGAAGCGCGTGCCGCACGTCAGTGGCCCGTCGGTCGTCTTGCGAACGTCGTGGACGCGCGCGTTGTACTCAGGCTCGTGCCGGAGATCGGCGAAGTACTCGAAGACGGCGTGCGGCGGCCGGGGAATGAAGACCTCCACCTGCGTCGAGATGGGCTTCATGCGTCGCCTCCTCGCTCGTGAACGATGCAAGCGCGTCTCCGGAACGCAAGCCGCTCGAAGTGCTGGAGGCGCGGTGCGTGAGCTCCGCAGGTTCTGCGGGCGCTTCGGCACGACCCTTGCGCGAGGTCGATCGGCTCTTAGGGTGGTGGCATGCGAATCGACAAGTTCACCGTGAAGGCGCAGGAAGCCATTCAAGAGGGCCAATCGCTCGCACGGCGGGCGAACCACCCGAACTACGAGCCGGAGCACCTGCTCAAGGCGCTGCTCGATCAGCAGGACGGCGTCGTGGTGCCGATGCTCCAGAAGATCGGTGCCGACCTGAAACTGATCACCGGCCGGGTCGACGATTCGTTGACGCGCATGTCCACCATCAAGGGCGGCACGACGTCGATCTCGAACCGGCTGATGTCGCTGTTCGACAAGGCCGAGGACGAAGCGAAAGCGATGAAAGACGAGTTCACCTCGTCGGAGCACCTGCTCCTCGCGCTCGTGCAGGACAAGGGCGCGGCGGGTGAGGTGCTCGGCGCGACCGGCGTGAAGAAGGACCGCGTCGTGGCCGTGCTCAAGGACATCCGCGGCGCGGGCCGGGTGACGAGCCAGGACCCCGAAGGCACCTATCGCGCGCTCGAGAAGTACGGGCGCGATCTCACCGAGATGGCGCGGGCTGGGAAGCTCGACCCGGTGATCGGCCGAGATGAAGAGATTCGGCGCTCCATTCAGGTGCTCTCGCGCCGCACCAAGAACAACCCCGTGCTGATCGGTGAACCCGGCGTTGGCAAGACGGCGATCGCCGAAGGTCTCGCGCGCCGCATCGTCGATGGTGACGTGCCCGAGGGCCTCAAGCGCAAACGCCTGGTGACGCTCGACCTCGGCGCGATGGTGGCGGGCGCGAAGTTCCGCGGCGAGTTCGAAGAGCGGCTCAAGGCAGTGCTCAAGGAGGTCGCCACCGCCAACGGCGACATCATTCTCTTCATCGACGAGATGCACACGCTGGTCGGCGCGGGGAAAGCCGAGGGCGCGATGGACGCGGGCAACATGCTCAAGCCCGCGCTGGCCCGTGGAGAGCTGCACTGCATCGGCGCCACCACGCTCGACGAGTACCGCAAACACATCGAGAAGGACGCCGCGCTCGAGCGCCGCTTCCAGCCCGTCTTCGTCGGCGAGCCCTCGGTGCAGGACACCATCTCGATCCTTCGCGGCCTGAAGGAGCGCTACGAGGTGCACCACGGCGTGCACATTCAGGACACGGCGCTGGTCGCCGCGGCGACGCTGTCGAACCGCTACATCTCCGACCGGTTCCTGCCCGACAAGGCGATCGATCTCATCGACGAGGCCGCGTCACGGCTGCGCATCGAGATCGACTCCATGCCGACCGAGGTCGACGACGTTCGCCGCAAGCTGGTGCAGCTCGAGATCGAGCGCGAGGGCCTGAAGAAGGAGACCGACGCGCACTCGAAGGAGCGCCTCGAGACGATCGAGCGCGAGATCGCGGGCTTGAACGAGAAGTTCGCCGCGCTCAAGTCGCACTGGGAAGCCGAGAAGGCGATCATCGCGGCCATTCGCAGCGTGAAGGAGAAGGTCGAGCAGGCGCGCAACGATCAGGCGGGCGCCGAGCGGCGCGGCGACTTGAACAAGGCGGCCGAGATCAAGTTCGGCGTGCTGCCGTCGTTCGAGAAGGAGCTCAACCAGCAGAACGCTCGCCTCACCGAGTTGCAGAAGAAGCAGAAGTTCCTCAAGGAAGAGGTCGACAGCGAAGACATCGCCGAGGTCGTCGGCAAGTGGACGGGGATTCCCGTCTCGAGGCTGCTCGAGGGCGAGCTGCAGAAGCTGGTGAAGATGGAGGACCGGCTCGGGGCACGGGTGATCGGTCAGCGGCCGGCGCTCGAGGCGGTGTCGAACGCCGTACGGCGCGCGCGCTCAGGCTTGCAGGATCCCAACCGGCCCATCGGCTCGTTCGTGTTCCTCGGGCCCACGGGCGTCGGCAAGACGGAGGCGGCCAAGGCGCTCGCCGAGTTCTTGTTCGACTCCGACCAGGCGATCGTTCGGATCGACATGAGCGAGTACATGGAGAAGCACGCCGTCTCCCGGCTGGTCGGCGCGCCTCCCGGCTACATCGGGTACGACGAAGGCGGGCAGCTGACCGAGGCGATTCGCCGGCGGCCGTACGCGGTAGTGCTGTTCGACGAGATCGAGAAGGCGCACCCCGACGTGTTCAACGTGCTCCTGCAGATCCTCGACGAGGGCCGGCTCACCGACAGCCAGGGCCGTACGGTCGACTTCAAGAACACCGTGCTGATCATGACGTCGAACATCGGCGCGCAGGCGATTCAGGAAGGGCTCGCCGGCAAGTCGGGGCTCGACGCGGCGACGCGGAGTGAAGTGATGAGCCAGCTCCGCGCGAGCTTCCGGCCCGAGTTCCTGAACCGCATCGATGAGATCGTGCTCTTCGAGCCGCTGAGCCAGGCGCACATCACCTCGGTCGTCGACCTGCAGATGGCGCGACTGACGAAGCTGCTCGCCGACAAGCGGCTGACGCTCGAGCTCACCGACGGCGCGCGCACCTTCCTCGCGAAGGAAGGGTACGACCCGGTGTACGGCGCGCGGCCGCTCAAGCGCGCCATTCAACGGCACCTGCAGGACCCGCTCGCGCTGCGGCTGTTGGCGGGTGAGTTCCTGCCGGGCGATCACCTCAAGGCTGACGTGGCGGGCGAGACGTTGCGCTTCACCACCGGCGCACGGGCCTGAGCGAACGATTGAACTGCGCTGATGGGTGGTCGACGTGAGGCGACGGGCTCGTGGTCCTGCGACTGCTCGAGCGCCACGACGCGTGCAGCCGCTTCCAATCAGGTGAACAGCGGCCGCCCCGTCCGCCTCCTACTGCGCGGCTCGCGAGTGATCCCACGCGATGGCCGCCGATCAGACGTCCCGTCGGTCGAGGCCTCTGCAGGGCGCTCGAGGGCGATGCGTTTTCGGGCCTGTCGCGCCAACTTGCTGAAAGTAACAAAGTGCCCCGAAACGGAGCGCTCCAGGCCATACGGCGCATCCCGGAGCATCAGGCAGCGAGTTTTTACTTTCATCAAGTTGGCGCGAGGACCCTGATTTCGCGCCCCCCCTCGCGAGCCTGGGTGGATCAACGCCACGACCGGAACGCGCTTCACCGTGTCGCGTGACGCGGTTCTCCACCACGCGGCAGATCGACGACGCAGAGTCCCGACTCGAGTGATCGCTCACGAGCGCCTTCGAGGGCGCATCAGGCGGAGCGGCAACGGGTTGTCGACCCGTGCGCAACGGCTTCGCGGTCCGAGCCCAGCTGCGCGCCGTTCGGCACCACGATGAGTCGGGCAGACACCTCGCCCCGGAGCCGTCGGAGAACAACTCGATCGATGTGCTCGCGTTTCCTGATCCACGCGGCGCCGTCGGAGCTCCCGCTGCCAGGAACACGTTCACGACGCACGCCGCGAGCTGACAGCAAGGCCGGTCAGGTCGGCTTCGGCGGCTCCGACGGGGGCGCCACTTCTGTCGATGGCTCCACCGAGGCCTTCGCGATGAAGGCGTCGTATTCCGACTTCCTCGCCGCGGCGTCGCGCAACGACTGCTGCTGCGCGCGCTCGAACGCCTTCCCACCGGCGGCGAACGCGACGAAGCACGGCACGAGGGCGAGCACGAGGCTGATCGCCCATCCGCCGACGTCTTCCCACGAGTAGAACGGCGAGCCGTCGCGCATGAAGGCGATCGTGAGATCGAGCACTTCACCCGAGATGGCCGCAGGCAAAACGAACCCGAGCGACGAGCCGCCGAGGAAGCGGCCACCGAGCCAACTCGCGGGGACCAGCATCACGACGATCCACACGATCTGAAAGACCCAGTGCTCGACGATCGCGCCCAGCCCCGTCTGGACGGCGGAGTCGAGCGACGCTTCGAAGGCCTCGCGCAGGTTGACCGAGAGGATCGACCCGACGCCCCACGCGAGCACACCTGCGCAGACGACGAGCAGAATGCGGCGGCTCGCGTTCTCGGCCCGCCCGAAGGCGCTGAGCTGCGTCGAGGGCACCGGCTCGGGTGATGGGTCACTCGTCGTCATCGGCATCCTCCCTGGGCCCGTCACCGTAGAACACTGCCTCGAGGGTCAGGCCCTGCGGCGGGGCCGTCTGCCCTGCCCTGGTCCGGTCTCTGCCCGAGAGGATCGTCGCGAGGAACGACGGTGGCTCCTTGCCGCGGCCGACCTCGACCACGCTGCCCATGATGTTGCGAACCATGTGCTTCAAGAAGGCGGTCCCTTCGATGACCAGACTGATCTCGTCGCCGACCGTGCCGCTCAGCTCGAGCTTCGTCAGCTCCCGGTTCGCGTGCGCGGCCTGGCAGTCAGAGGCGCGAAAGCCCGAGAAGTCGTGCTTGCCGAGCAGGGGCATCACGCACTCCTGCATGGCGGCGAGATTGAGCGGCTGAAAGATCTCCCAGTGGGTGTGACGGCGCATCGGTGAGCGGGAGCGGCGATTGCTCAGCCGGTAGCGGTACCGCTTGCCGCGCGCCCAGCGACGAGGGTCGAACGCGGGGTCGCATTCTTCCGCCGTCACCACGGCGATGTCGTCGGGGAGCAGGCCGTTGAGCCCCATCCAGTACGCCTTGGTCGGCAGCTGCCTGGGAGAGTCGAACATCACCACCTGCCCCGTCGCGTGCACGCCAGAGTCGGTTCGCCCGGCCGCGTAGACGGCGACGGGAACGTCGAGGAGCTCCTGCAGCGCACGCTGAAGCCGGCCCTGCACCGAGGGCCCGTTCTGCTGAATCTGCCAGCCGACGTAGTTGCTGCCGTCGTACTCGAGCACCAGCTTCACGCGCGGCATGAGCCTCGCATTGTCACCGTGCAGTGAAGTGATGTCGACGAACAACCGCGGCCTTCCGACCGCGTTCACTGTGGCTCGTCGGCACAGGGAACCGGGAATATGGGCGGGCTGTCTGAGGTGACCATGCCGCCTGACGTTCTCCTTGTCCTCGCCTCGAGCGGTATCACCCTGGTGGCGTCGCTCCTGTTCTTCGTCAGCGAAGACCGCGAACCCGTTCAGATTCAGGGCATTCCGGTGCAGTTCTGCCTGCCTCCGAAGCGGTCGCGTCAGGCGCCGCCTCCGCTGCCCGTGCCGTTCGAGTGCGCGGTCGATGTGTCGACGCAGTCGCTCCACTCGGTGATGACGCTCAAGCCGGTGGGCGAGGACTGGGTGATGACGCTCGATATGGAGCCCATGTGCGACACCCCGGCCGTTCGCGTCGAGGGGACTCACGGCGTGGGCCAGGTGAACGATCTGCGGTGGAACGATCGGGCCGGGTACGTGCGGCCGACGCAGCGGCAGTGGAAGGTGAAGCCGGGCCGGGCGTGAGCTGAGAGGCGCGAGCCGTGCACTGACGTCCGCGCGTGCGCAATCGATCGCGGCTGTTCGTCTTCGGGTGTTGCTTCGTGGCCGCAGGGGTTCTGCTTCCGCAGGTTGCAGGTGAGCTGTTGCTGGCGCGCGGTCTGGCGCTCGCCGGTCCCCTCCCCTCCCCGCCCGCCGTCACTCATTTCACGCGGGAGCATGGACTCCTCCTCGCCTCGCTGGACCCGGAGCGGAGTTCGTTCGAGCCCGAACCGTGGCCGGCACTGCGAATCGTGAGACGTCTCGGCGCCGCCGTGCACGCCGGGATGGAGAACCACCGGATCCGTACAGAGCCGCGGCGGAGGTCATCCACCCAGCTCGGTGTCGAAGGGCGGGTCGCCGGGTTCCTCGTCGAGCAGCGACCGCTTCGCCGCTTTGACCACCACCTCGCGAGGCTCGCCGTCGCCCGACACCTCGCCGAGACGTGGAGCGCGGCCGAGCAGCTCGAGTTCCTTCTCACCCACGAGCGGTTCGGTCCGTGCGGCACCGGCGTCGATGCGGCCTCGCGGCGCTGCTTCCACGTTGCGCCGTCGAGCCTCGCGAACCTCGAGCTGGCCAGGCTGATTCGCCGCGCGCAAGGAGGCTCGGGGTGCCAGTTCAGAACGGGAGAAGCGCTCGTCGCCACTGCTGGAGCCCGTGGATGGATCGTCGCGGATGGGCGTCGGGAGCTCCGCGTGCCGGACTGCGTGGAGCCCATGATGGTCATCGACAGCTCCTTCGACTTCGCCGAGTGAGCGCGCAGCTTCGTTCGAGGCGAATGCACCGCACCGAGCAGCGTCGCCATCGGGGGGGCCCGGCTCCTGCACCGACCTGAGCTGCGGCGCCATCTGCCGATCGGCATCTCGGGCTGTCCGGCTGCGCGCGACGATGACTCCCGAACGCGCGAGGCCGTGAGTTCCTGCCCTTCAGGCTCGAGGACAGCCCAGCGGGCTGCACTTCGAGGAGCGCTTCGCCCTCACGCTCGTGGAAGGGGCCCGGCGACGAGGCGATCGACCAGCACTGCAATTCGTCGCTCGGCGTCTTCTCGAGACGTCGCGCGCGCCACGACGCCCTCGGCCGCCGAATCGAGCACCTCGGCGAGCTCGGTCGCCTTTCGTCGCTCCACGACCTCGGCCGCGACCAGCAGCTTCGCGAGGTGCGCGACGTACGCGTCGTGACCCCGCTTCACCGCCTCTGCCGAGAGCTGGTTCGACGCGGCGAGCAGCTCGGCGCCCTCCGATGAGGTGTGCACCAGCTCGAAGAGCTTCACGAACTTCGTACTCATCGAGCGCGCGATCGCAGCCAGCGGAGCCACCTCGAGCCCTGCAGCGGCTTCGGCCTCAGCGACCATCGTCGAGATGACGTCTTCGACGACGGCCGTGAAGACGGCGTTCTTGTTCGGGAAGTACGCGTACGCGGTGGCCTTGGCGACCTGGGTCTCGTCGGCGATCGCCTCCATCGACGTCTTGCGCAGACCGTACCGCAGGAACAGCCGCAGCCCGGCGTCGAGCAACCCGCGGTGAACACGGTCTTTTCTCGAAAGTGCGTCCGTCATGAAACCTCTCGCGGCCGGTGGCATCTCACGCGGGCCTGAACGAATCATACACAAATCGTATAGTTCAACCAACCCACTCGCAACACGAAGGAGCCGCACATGACCACGGAACTCACGAAGGTGTCGAAGGTGGTGCTGATCACGGGGTGCTCGTCGGGCATCGGCAAGGCGACGGCGAAGCACCTCGTCTCACGCGGGCACCAGGTGGTGGCGACGGCGCGCAAGGTGAAGGACCTGACCGAGCTGGCCGACGCCGGGTGTGACGTGCTCGCGCTCGACGTGACCGACGAGGCGTCGATGGTGGCGGCGGTGAAGACGGTCGAGGCGAAATACGGCGCGATCGGCGTGCTGGTGAACAACGCCGGGTACAGCCAATCCGGCGCGATCGAGACGGTGCCGCTCGAGCGCGTGCGCGCGCAGTTCGAGACCAACGTGTTCGGCCTCGTGCGCATGACGCAGCTGGTGCTCCCGGGCATGCGGCGGCAGGGGTTTGGGCGAATCATCAACATGAGCTCGATGGGCGGGAAGCTGACGTTTCCGGGCGGCGGCTACTACCACGCGACGAAACATGCGGTGGAGGCCATCAGCGACGCGCTGCGGTTCGAGGTCCAGGCGTTTGGCGTGAAGGTGGTGCTGGTCGAGCCCGGGCTCATCAAGAGCGGCTTCAGCGAGGCCGCGGTGGGAGCGATGGATGGCGCTCCGCAGGCCGAGGTCTACGGCGCGTTCCATGACGCCGTCGCGAAGGCGACGAAGGAGTCGTACGAGAAAGGGCCGCTCGCGAAGCTCGCAGGCGTGCCGGAGGACGTGGCGGCGGTGATCGAGAAGGCGATCGTCTCGAAGTCGCCCCGCGCGCGCTACACGGTGTCCGGGTCGGCCACGCTGCTGCTCACCCAGCGCAAGCTGATGTCGGACCGCACGTGGGATTGGTTCTTGAAATCGAGCTTTCCGGTGCCCGGGGTCGCCGCCAAAGCCTGAGCGCTCCGCTGCTGCGTGGAGGGTGATCTCGGAGCCGCGGAGCATCGTCGACAGCCTGCCGACGTCGACCCCCCAGAGGCGTGCGCTGGCCAGTGGACGACCTCTCTGCCCGTGAGACGTCGAGCGTCGCGGTATCGCGGCCTTCCGAGCTCGATGCCGGCGTCCAGCGCAGTCATCTCGATGCGCACCGGGTCGTGAGAACTGACACGTCGCGAGTGGTTCTCTTGGCGACGTAGGGCCTGATGGCTGGCGCTGCGCTAGATCGGGCTGGTGCCCTTCTCCGAGCTCGATCTCGTCGCCAATCGCCTTCGCGTTCGAGCGCTGACGTGGGGCTCTCGCGGTGGGCCGGTGGTGGTGCTCGTGCACGGCTTCCCCGACACGCCGCATGGGTGGGACGTCATCGGCCAGGCGCTCGCCGAGTCGGGAGCGTTCGTCGTGGCTCCCTTTCTTCGCGGCTACGCGCCGAGCGAGGCCGGGGCAAAGGACACCACCACGCGCGACCTCGGCGAAGACGTCATCGGTCTCGTCGCCGCGCTCGGCGTTCAGCGCGTTCACCTCGTCGGTCACGACTGGGGCGCGGAGTCGGCCTACGCCGCCGTCGCGCTCGCTCCTGAGGCGTTCCACACGCTCACCACCATCGCGATTCCACATCGCGCGACGTTGACGCCGACGCCGCAGCTCGCGTGGGCCATTCGCCACTTCGTGACGCTCTCGCTGCCGGGTGCCGAGGCGCGCTTCGCGAAGCACGACTTCGCGATGATGGAGGAGCTGATCACCCGTTGGTCGCCGACGTGGAAGTTCAGCGCCGACGAGCTCGCGCCGATCAAGGCGTGCTTTCGGGAGCCGGGAACCGTGCACGCCGCGCTCGGTTACTACCGCGCTGCCGCGCTCCGTACGCCCGACTTCATGGCGAAGCCGGTGACGGTGCCGACGCTGAACATCGCTGGCACCGACGACCCCGGAGTGCGGCCAGCCGCCTTCGAGTCGACCCGCCGGCACTACCTCGCTGGCTTCGAGGTGCTGACGGTGCCGGGTGGGCACTTCTGTCATCGAGAGAGCCCCGAGCCGGTGATCGCCGCACTGCGCAGGCAGCTGAGAGCCTCGCTGCAGACGACTCCGTAAGCGGTTGCCGACGGACCATCGCGCGATGCCGGGGCGGCACCGGTCTGAGCCAGCTCCGCGAGCGTGGGGAGCCGGGCCACTGCGGCGCCGAGCCCGAGAGCACGGGAATGACGTGCTCCACGCGAACGCGTAGCCGCCACCGACCATGAAGACGGGCGCTCCCGACGGAGGAAGAGGTGGGGAGAGCGAGACAACTCCGCGAACGCGGTTTCTCGCCCGCGGAGGATGGCACTCTGCCGGGAGCCGGTGAGGCGACCGAGCGTGAGGACCACTTGCTCCAGCTCGGCCCGAACCAGCGACGTCGAGCCGACGCTGACATCGGCTACGGCGTCAGGCTCTTGCACGCCTCGATCGCCTCGGCCCGCAGGGCCTCACTGACGAACACGCTGCCGCGGCAATAGACGCCGAGATCTTCGCGATAGAGCACGAACGCAGGCGCGCCTTTGTCTTCGGCATCGTCGAGGTACGTCTGCGTGCCGGTGATGAGCCACCCTGCGGCGAGCTTCGTCTTCTCGCTCACGGCGGTGAACAGCGAGCCATAGTCCTGGAACGTCTTGTCCTTCTGGAGCTTCTTCGCGTACCCCTCGACGTCCTTCGGCCGGTCGCTGGGGAAGGTGTCGAGATAGAAACGGTTCGGCACGTTGGTGTCATCGGCGCCGGGCGTGTACTTCTCGAAGGTCCAGCTCTGCAGCGCGGCGTTGAAGTCTCCGGTCCACCCTTCTGCGACTGCGGGCTTGAGCTTCGCGAGATCGACTTTGACGGGCTTCACCTTCGCGTCTTTGGCGAGGGCGAAGGTGGCCGCGAGGGAGAAGCAGAGCACTGCGCCGAGGGTTCGTTTCATGATGGAGCTCCAGACGACGGGTTGACGTCTGGAGACGGGCCGGACTCGCCCGATTTTGCGTGCCGCGCGTGAACGATCGACAGTGCGGCGCGATGGAGGCGCTCGAAGACGAAGTCATGGATCGCCCGCTCGGCGCGCTGGTGGGCACCTCGGACTCGCGCATCATCGATCGGCCCGACTGGCATCAGGTGGTGACGCCGTCGTTCACGAGCGGAGGGCTGAACGGAGTCGGCCGGTGCCGGGTCGGTGTCGAGCACCTGAACGAGACCATCGACACCGCGGTGAACGACTACACCGGCCTTCGCTGGCGGTGGACGGTGGGACCACGCAGCACGCCAGGGCTCGAAGACGCGCTCCGACAGCGAGGGCTCGCAGAGCACTCGATCACCGGCCTCTGGCGCGCGGTCGATCTTCCACCACGTTCATCGACGACGGTCGTCGCCGCGCAGGTGACGAACCCGGGCGAGCTCGACGCCTTCACTGCCGTGATGGCCGAAGGGTGGAGCACGCCCGCCGCGCCTTTGGCTGCGTACAACCAGCTCCTGATGATCGCATCCGCACGGCAACGCCTGTTCCTCGCGCGGGTCGACGGCGTGCCGGCCGGGAGCGCGGGCCTGGCGATCGTCGAGCGCTCGGTCTACCTGATTGGCGCCGTGGTGCTGCCGCACTTCCGCGGCCGTGGTGTCTACCGGGCGCTCCTCGACGCGCGTATCGAGCTCGCGCGGCAGCTGGGCAAGACGCTCGTCACCTGCCAGGCGAAGCCTGAGACGTCGGCGCCGATCCTCCTCGCGTTGGGCTTTCAGTCCATCGGGTCCTTTCCGGTCTTCACGCCTCAGGCCTCGGGCATGAGTGGCTCCAGGTGATCGACCTTCAGGTTCACCACCGTCCCATTCCGCTCCACCCGCCCCACTGCCAGCACCAGCGCGGTGCCGGTGATCTCCTTTCGGTATTGCTCGAAGCGCCGCGGCTCGATGACGAGGTTGGCGAGGCCGCTCTCGTCTTCCACCGACATGAAGCAGAAGCCCTTCGCGGTGGGAGGCCGTTGCCGGACGATCACCAGCCCGCCAAGGCGTACCGTCTTCCCACTCGGAGCCTTCTGCAGCTCCTCGGCGGTGACGGCGCCGGCCTTCGTGAGCTGGCCCCGCAACAGCCCGACCGGATGTGACTCGAGCGAGAGACCGACGGTGTCGAAGTCGGTCGCGACGCGCTCGGTGGCGTTCATCTGGGGGAACGGGGGCGCGTCGGTCGCCATCGGCATGCCGAAGAAGAGGTCGCCCTCGTCGAAGGTGCCGAGCGCCGAGAGCTCCCACAGTGCGCCACGCCGGGAGCTCGTCATCGACGCCAACGCGCCCGACAGCACCAGCCGTGTCAGCTCCGCTCTGGGAATTCGGGTGCGCCGGGCCAGCTCGGCGAGCGACTGAAACACCCCACCCCGCTCCCGCTCGGCGACGAGCCGTTGCACGGTCTCTTCCTTCAGGCCCTTCACCAGCTCGAAGCCCAGCCGGAGCGCCGGTTGTTCGGGCATTCCCCCACTCGTCGGCGCGCGGCTCAGCCCCTCTTTCGTTCGGCCATCGAGCTCGAGCTGGCACTTCCAGGTGGAGCAGTTCACGTCGACCGCGCGGGCCTCGACGCCATGCCGTCGTGCATCGTCGACCAGCGTGTGCGGCGCGTAGAAGCCCATCGGCTGCGCATCGAGGAGCGCGGCGCAGAACACCGCCGGGTAGTACCGCTTGAGCCACGACGACACGTAGGCGATCAGCGCGAACGAGGCCGAGTGGCTCTCGGGGAAGCCGTAGTGCGAGAAGCCCTTGAAGCTGTCGAAGCTCTTCTCGGCGAACTCGCGCTCGTAGCCGCGGCTCACGCAGCCTTCGATGTAGCGATCGCGGAACTTCGGGAGCAGCTCGTGCGCACGTTTGTGTGACAGGGCGCGGCGCAGGGCATCGGCGTCTCCGGGCGTGAAGCCGGCCGCCACCATGGCGAGCTTCATCGCCTGCTCCTGGAACAGCGGCACGCCGAGGGTGCGCTCGAGAATCGACTGCACGTCAGGCGAGGGGTACGTGACGGGCTCTTCACCGTTTCGTCGCCGCAGGTAGGGGTGCACCATCTCGCCGACGATGGGCCCGGGGCGGATGATCGCGATCTCGACGACCAGATCGTAGAAGGTTCGCGGCTTGAGGCGCGGGAGCATGTTCATCTGCGCGCGGCTCTCGATCTGAAACACACCCACCGTGTCTGCCTCGCAGAGCATGTCGTAGACGGCGGGATCTTCTGCCGGCACCGTGGCCATGTCGTAGCGGCGGCCGGTGAGGGTCTCGATGAGTTCGAAGCTGCGCGCCACCACCGTGAGCATGCCCAGGCCGAGCAGGTCGACCTTCAAGATGTCGAGGGCCGAGAGATCGTCCTTCTCCCACTGCACGACGGTGCGGTCCTGCATGGCGCCGGCCTCGACCGGGGCAATCGAGACCAACGGGCCGTGCGTGATGACGAAGCCGCCGGTGTGAATCGAGAGGTGCCGCGGCATGCCTGAGAGCTGGCGGGCCAGAGCCATCGTCTGCTGCACCGCGACGTCAGACGCCGACAGCCCGGCCTGGTGGAGCTGGTACGGCCCGACGTCGTCCGACAGGTCCATCGCCTTCGAGAGGCGGTCGAGCTGGTCGACCGAGAGGCCGAGCGTCTTGCCGACCTCTTTCACCGACAACTTCCCGCGGAAGCAGATGTGCTCGCACACCATCGCGGCGCGGTGGCGGCCGTGTTTCTCGTAGACGTACTGCAACACCTCTTCGCGGCGCGCGTGCTCGAAGTCGACGTCGATGTCGGGAGGCTCCTTGCGCTCCATCGAGAGGAAACGCTCGAACAACAGCCCCATGCGCACGGGATCGATGGAGGTGATCTGCAGCACGTAACAGACGGCCGAGTTGGCGGCGCTCCCGCGGCCCTGGCAGAGAATGCCGCGCGATCGGGCGAAACGAACGATGTCCCACAGCGCGAGGAAGTAGCCCTCGTATTCGAGCGCGGTGATGAGCTTCAGCTCCTTCTCGAGCTGCCGCCGCACCGCCTCGGGCACGCCAGACGGGTACCGGACGCGCACGCCCTCTTCACAGAGGTGCTCGAGGTAGGTGCGCCGGTCCATGCCCGGCGGGAGCTCTTCTTCGCTGAAGGTGTAGTGCAGCTCGTCGAAGGTGAAGGAGCAGCCGTCGACGAGCTCCCTGCTGCGGCCGACACACTCGGGCGCGTCGGCGAACAGGCGGAGCATGTCGTCGGGCGACTTGAGCACCCGCTCGCCGTTGGGAAACACGAGGGTGCCGGCGGTGGCGAGGGTGGTGCCGAGGCGAATGGCCGTCATCACGTCTTGCAGCGGCTGGCGTTCACGGGAGTGCGTGTGCACGTCGTTGTGGGCGAGCAACGGCACATCGATGGCGCGGGCGAGACGTTTCGCGGCGAGCCAGCGGGCCTCGTCGTCGGCCGAGAGGTGACGAGACACGCCGACGGAGCTGCGGCCCTGGAACGCCTCGGCGATCGTCGCAGCGACGCGGTGGTCGTGCTCGCCATCGAGGAACACCATGGCGAGGCCTTCTGCGCGCTCGAGCACCCGTGCCCACGGCAGCCCGGCGTACCCTTTGGGGTGCGCCAGTCGGCTCTCGGAGATGAGCTCGCAGAGGTGGGCGTAGCCGGTCGCGTTCTGCACGTAGACGGCGATGGGCGGCGCGTCGGTGAGGGTCAATCGGCTGGCGAGGACGAGCTTGAGCTGGTGCTGCTTCGCCTCGAGGTGGGCCTTCACGAGTCCATACAGGCCGTCATCGTCGGTGATGGCGAGGGCGGACAGGCCGAGGGCGGCCGCCGACGACACGAGCTCCTCGGGGTGCGAGGCCCCGCGGAGGAACGAGTAGTTCGAACGGCTGACGAGCTCGGCGTACATGGGCGCGCTCAGTCGAAGACGCCGTGCGCGTAGAAGCGCCCGTCAGCCGCGTCCTTGAAGACCCACAACACGCCAACGCCTTCGACGCGCAGCCGGTAGTAGTCGCGGGCCACCGTGTCAGGGCTCCACCATTGGCCGACGAGGCGCTCGGGGCCTTCGATGGCTTCGACGCGCCGGCGCCGGCCCTGCAACGTCACGTACGCCGGCAGCCCCGACGACGAAGACACATCGGCGTGGAGCACCGTCGGCTCCCGGAACACCCGCGACGGGCGGGACTCGAGCGTCACCGCGAGCATCAACGGCTCGGCGACCGGCTTGGCCTTCGGCGCCCTCCACCGCTCACCCACCGCGAGCCCTGCGATCACATCCATCACGTCGGCCTCGTGCGGCCCCGCCGCTGCCCTGCCCCGCGGGCCATCCCAGGCTGAAGGCATGACGACCGGCTCGGGCTTCGGCTTCTCGGTCACGGGAGCCGACAACAACGCGAGCTGATCGTTCGTCTGCTGTCGGTCGCTCGAAGGCGACACCGCCGGCTCTCCCTTCTTCTCCCCCAGCGTCCACCCGGCATCGAGGGCGCCCCAGAGCTCCGACGGACGGCCGGCATCGGGCGGGCGGAACGGTGCCAGCTTCCACGCCGTCTCGGGGCGATGCCGGGCGACGGGTTCGGCCGAGAACAACGACGCCTCGCCCAACGCCGACTGGAGCTTCGAGAGCACCACCTCGAGTTGTGCGTCTCCCGCAGGCGCGTCGCCGAGCATCAGCTGCCGGCCAGGGTCGGCGCAGGCCTCTTCGACGATCACGCGCACGCCGGCGATGGGGTGCCGCACGGACAGATCGGTCAGCCGATGACGAATGAGCTCGAGCAGCAGCTTCGAGTGCGCCGCCGGCCTCGCGAGGATGAGCGGCAACGAGGTCAACCCCGCGCCTTCGAGCGTCAGCCCCACCGACAACCGCACCGCCGCGAGCTGCCGGCCCTGGAGCCGCGCGCAGAGACGATCGACCACCATCTTGATCGCGAAGAGCACCGGCTCGAGCTGCTCCGCGGGCCAGTCGAGCGAGACGGACTCGTCGATGACCTCCGGCAACACCTCGGGCGTCAGATGCGAGTCGTCTTGCCCACGAGCGAGCTGGGCGACGAGGTGCCCGTGCGAGCCGAAGCGCGCCGCGAGCGAGCCGATGGGAAGACCCGAGAGCTCGCCCAGCGTGGTGAGGCCGAGCGCTTTGAGCGGACCCAGCACGTCGGCGCCGATGCCAGCACATGAGAGCGAGTCGAGCGGTGTCGAGGCGAAAGCAGCGCCGCCCTGTGCCGGGAGCACGCCCACCTCATTGAAGCGGCCGCTCGCCTGCGTGGTGAAGCGCTCGGAGCCGATCACCACCTTCGCGCGGAAGCCGGCCACGCCGCAGCGGGCGATGAGCTCTTCACGCCACGTGGCCTCACCACCCGACAGGTGCGCAGCCGAGGCGTCGAGCCACAGGCCGTGCGGGGCGTCGAGCTCGAAGCCGGGCGCCACCGGGAGCAACGACTCGCCGAGCGTGCACAGGGCCTTGCGCTCCTCATCGGCGTCGTAGCGGCGCTTGACGAGGCCGGGCACGGTGGCCGACGCCGCCGCGCCGGTCTGGCCGATGCGCACGCCCGCCGCGCTCGCCGCTCTCGACACGAAGCGCACCCGCTCGGCGCCCTTCACGTCTTCGAGCAGCACGACGGGCTTGCCGGCAAACGACGGCTGCTCCAGCACCAGGCGCTGCAGGGGAAACCTCGGAAGATGCACGTACGCCACACGCATGGGACGACCTCCTGAACACGCAAGCAGTATCAGACAGGGCTGACAGTCACTGGCCGGCACACGGGCGGCGCCGCCGAGAACACCACCAGCCGCGGAGACGATGGCGCGAGCACCCAGACCTGCTCCACGCCCTGCCGCAACGACTGGAGCGCCACGTCGATCAACGCGCCCTTCAGCGGAAGCACCGCGCTCATCGGAACGACCTCACCCGCACGCGAAGTGCGGCGTCTGTCTCGACGCGGACGGCATCGACGGCTGCCAGCTTCGCGGCGGGGCGCCGACGATTGCCGGGCGGCGCGAACGAGCGCAGCGACTCGCCCTCGAGCGGGAGCCCAAGGGAGCCTTCTCGACCCGGTCGCGTCGACACGTGGAAGCCGACCCCATCTCGCTGTTCATTCTTCTTCAGCCGCTGCAGCGACGAGCTCGCCGAGATGCGCGGCACCTCGAGGCCTGGCATCAGCGACGACGGACTGCGCCGGCTGCGCGCGAGCACGGCCAGGCGACTGCGCGGCACGACGAGCGTTCGACCTGTCACGCCCTGCGCGCGCGCGACCTCGACGTGCAGCTCAGGCTCGCCCACGGGCTCCTGGGCGCCCACCACGCGCAGATGGCCGACCAGCTTGCCTTCGGGCGTCCCCTCTCTCGCCGACATCACCAGCCGCACCAGGCCCTGCGCAGGAGCGGCGTTGGCGGTGAGCACCACCAGCAGCGAGCCACCGGCGCGGGCGGCGTCGAGGAGCTTCTTGGTGTCGATCATCGTCAGCCGCACGCCGGTGTGGGTGACGTCGAGCACCACGCAGGTGAAGGCGCCGCTGCGGAGCAACTGCACGGCCGACCAGACGAGCTGCCCCGGCGCCGGAGGACGCACGATGAGGAGCCGCTTCAAGTCGATGCCCATCGGCACGGCGGCGGGCGGGTAGAGCTCCTGCGGGCCGTCGACCCAGGCCGCCAGCCGCTTCTCGCGACACGCCGCCGCCACCAGCGACAAGGCCACCGTGGTGCGCCCCGAGGCCTCTTCACCCGACAACTCCACCGCCGAGCCCATGCGAAAGACGCCCAGCGCGTCGAGCTCAGGCGCCCCCGTCGCCAGCGTCACCAGGTACCGCCGCGGCGCCGCCTGCACGCGACGGATCTGCTCCTTGAGGTGCTCGACGACCGATCGATCTGGAGCCGATTTACCGGCCTCTGCTGCGATTCCGCCCATGCGCGCCTCCGTTTCGGGATCTCTCCCTGAACACGCATTCAGTATCAAGAGGGGCTGACATTGAGGTGGGGCGGGTCGCCAACCACCTGAAACAACGGAGTTGAAGCAAAGTCAGTCGCAGCCTGGCCCGTACGGCGTGCGGAACATCACGCTGCCAGCGCGCTCAGTCGCTTCATGAACCGGTTGACCGTCACTTCATGAAGCCATACCATGACGCATCATGTCCCGTGCCCTGCAGGTCTATCTCGACGACCCCGAATTCGAGACGCTCCGCGCGTGGGCCGACGCGCGCGGGTGGTCATTGTCTCAGGCCGTGCGGGTGGCGCTGAAGGCGCTGACCCGGCCACCGACGCCCGAAGACCCGCTGCTGGCGGCGAGCGGGATGATCGAGGGGCTGCCGGCCGATCTGAGTGAGCGCTTCGACGAGTATCTCGGGCTCACCTTCGTCGCCGAGCCTCCCGCCCAGTACGGCGTGCGCCCCCCGAAGCGGAGGCCGCGTGCCCGCAAGCCTGTTCGTCGATAGCGGTGTCTGGCTGGCCTTCTTCAGCGCGCGCGATGGCCGGCACCGCGACGCCGATCGGCTCATTCGCGAAGCGCTCCGCCGAAAGCTCCCGCTCTTCACCACCAACCTGGTGCTGGCCGAGGTGCATCGGCTCCTGCTCCACCGTGCGGGCATTCGGCCGGCCGCGGCGGCGCTGAACGTCATCGACCAGAGCCCTGGCGTGACGGTTCAGTTCGCCACTGCGGCGATTCACGATGACGCACGGGCGTGGCTCGCGCGGCTCGACGATCAGGTGATCAGCTACACCGACGCCGCCAGCTTCGCGGTGATGAAGGCGAAGAAGTGCACGACGGCGCTGAGCTTCGATCACGACTTCGTGCTGGCCGGCTACTCGCTCTGGGACGGCGCAGAGTGACTCACCACTTCCACTGCGACGTATGGCAGTTCGAGCACTCGAGCGGGCCGAACGGGTGCGCCCCGGGAGCCTTCGCCTTTCCACGCGCCGCAGCCGCTGCATGGCAGTCCCAGCACTCGTCGACGAGGCCCACCCAGCGCTGCGCGGTGTGACAGCTCGCGCACGGCGCCATGAAGTGCCGGCCGCGCAACGGCCAGCCGGTGCGATCGTGATCGAAGCGCACCACGCGGAACCGATCGGCCTGGTGACAGTCTTCACACCCCTGCCCCAGCTGCCCGCTGTGTGGATCGGCGTGGCAGCTCGCGCAGCGTTGGGTCGGCGGAGGGCCAGCGGCGGTGTGACAGGCTCCGCACTTCAGCGACGCGTGCCGGCGTTCGAGCGCGAAGCCCGTCTGCTGGTGTTGCATCGTCATGCCTCGCGCGTTGGCGAAGGGCCCCTTGCTCGGCTCGTGACAGGTGCGGCAATCGGCGCCCAGCTCGGCCCCATGCTGCGCCTGATGGCACGTGCCGCACTTCACGGGACTCGACGTCACCATCGACAGCGCCTTGCCGAGCTTCCCCTGATGACAGTCCGCGCACGTCGCCTGCGCGTGTTTCCCATCGAGCGTGAAGCCAGTCAGGGCGTGATCGAACCCGGGCACGGGCGCGAAGGCCGTCGTGGAGTGGCACTTCTCGCACGCCATCCCCAGCCGGCCGTCGTGACGGTCGACGTGACATCGGGAGCACACCTTCGGCACGTCATCGAGCTTCGGCTCGAAGTGGCAGAGTTTGCATGACGTGGTGGCGTGTTTGCCGGTGAGCGGGAACGGCGTCGACGCGTGCCGCTCCACGGTGAAGGTGCTCGGCTTCCACGCCTCCGAGGTGTGACACACGGAGCACTCGCCATCGGCCTTCGTCGAGCCCTGGTGCGGGTCTGCGTGGCAATGGCTACACGTCGCTTCCTTCACGTGCGGCGCGACGCTGAACAGCACCGCATCGTTCGTCGGCACCCACGCGAGCGCGCCCTGGAGCCAGCTGGAGCGCCCGGCCTTCTTCACCGGCACCGGCGCCTTCGGGTACCCGCGGAGCTTGTCCTGATGACAGTCTTTGCAGCTCACCTTGCCGTGCCGTCCCACCAGCGGGAACCCGGTCGTCGCGTGGTTGAACGGAGACGGCTTGAACGCCTCGGTGGTCGGATGACAGGTCGAACACGCTCCGAAGTTGCCGTGAGCCGCGTCGCCCTGCTTCTGGTGACAGCCCTCGCACTGCTGCGGCACGCCCCGGAACTTCTGCGTCGCCCCGGTCGCGGGATGACAGTTCTCACACGCGACCTTCAGGTGCTCACCTGCAAGTTTGAACTTTGCGCGCTGGTTGTGATTGAACTGGCTCTTCTTCCACGACACGGCGCTGTGACACAGGCTGCACTCTCCGAGCGGCTCGTGTTTGCGCTCCTGATCGTGACACCCGCTGCACACCGACGGCGTCTTGGTGAAGTTCCAGTCGCGATGACACCCCAGACATCCAACCGTCTGGTGTTTCTGCGGCAAGATACAGGTGCAGAACGAGTGATCGAACGTCGCCGGCGTCCACGCCTTCACCACGTGACACGACTCACAGGCCGCCTTCGTCCCTCCGTGCGCTTCTTCATGACACGCGGAGCACGCGACCTTCGGCGTCAGGTGCTTCCCCTTCTGGTGACAGCTCGAGCACTGCGCCTTCGCGTGGCCGCCCTCCATCGAGACGGCGTGCTCGTTTCGTTGATGGAGCGCGGGCTTCCAGGCCGTCGACGAGTGACAGGCCGTACACGACGTCCCCAGCGCGCCCTGATGCGTGTCTTTGTGACAGCCCACGCACGTCTGGACCATCTTCGCGATCGGGGCTGTATGACAGGTGTTGCACGCGACCTTCTGGTGCGCGCCGATCAGCGACATGCCAGTGAGCGTGTGATCGAACGAGGTCAGCGCGGCGGGCCGGGTGAGCGCGGCCTCGGGCCCCTTGTGCTCGAGGTGACAGGCGACACACTTCTGCGCCGAGACCGACGCGTGGAACTTCTTCAGGTCGCCGTGACAGGTCAGACACTTCTCGTTCGGCAACCCCTTGAACGGCATGTGGCAGGCATCACAGTCGTCGGCGATCGACGCGTGCGCGGTGCTGGAAGGACCTGGCGCGGTCGAGGCCCGCCACCCCTGGCTGACCACGAGGAGCATGCCCAACGTGAGCGGGCTCACCATTCCTTCTCCAATCGTGCGCCGAGCTGCACGAAGAACCGGCGCTCGCGGCCGTCGGTGAGGCTCTGCTCGAAGTCGAGGCCGCCGAACCAGATACCGCTGGCATAGAAGGCCCGCACGAAGCCGAGCCGCTGCGCCTCGAGGTTGAACGGGCTCAGGTCGACGGGCTTGGTGGGCGTGTCGTCATACGGCGTGTACACCCGGCCCGACAGCGGGAGCGCGCTGCGCTGCACGTTGCTCGCGCCCGCCGCGAGATCGAGCCCCTTCCATCTCCAGCCCAGCGACGCCGACCAATAGCTGCGGTCCGACGGAGCGAGCTCGACGCCGGTGCGCACCATCATCTCGTACGTAAAACCACCACGCAGACAGAAGCCGTAGGCCCAATCCGGCGCGAGGTCAGCCTGTCCGCCGAAGCGCCACTCCTGACGATCGGGCCGAACACGGAACCGAACGTCGGGCCCGAGCCACCCCAGCGCGAACGGACGCCACCGCACGCGGACCCGGTTGTCGATGAACAGCGGCACGAAGCCATCGGCGATCACCGTAGGATCGTCAGGGTCGAGCCGAATTCCTTCCCGATACACGCCCGCTTGCTGGAAATGAAAGTCGTACGCGATGCGCAGCGTCTTGATCGGCCGAGCCTCGACGAACGCCACGGCCGCGAAGAGATCGACGGAGCGCGCGCTCAAGGCCACCGAGTTCCACGTCGGCCCGATGACGTAGCTGGCGCGTTGCGCGGCAGAGACCTCAGCGCCAGCCACGACGCCATCGAGCGGCCGCCCCACGGCGCGCGCCGCGATCGAGACCGCGTCGAAGGACGACGTCGGCCCCTGCGCGAGCGGCACCTCGTCACGATTGAAGGTGACGGCGAGCTCCGCGCGCAGCCGCTCCAGCGTGAGTGCGGCCGACGCGCCGGCTGCAGGCAAGAGGGTCGACAAGTCGACGTTGCCTGTCCGGGTGCTGGTGATGGCGCGCCGCCCTCCGAACACCTGAAACTCGAACTTCGACAGGTGCAGCTGTGCCCGCAGTCCATCGACCGGCAGGAACCCCGCCGAAGGCACGACGAAGCGGCCCAGCCCGAGGGTGAGCAGCTTCTCGAAGAAGTCGCCCGACAGCTCAGCCTGGTACAACAGGTGAATCGCGGTGTTCTGGGAGTTACCAGCAATTGGTTGGCGGCCCTGGTAGTCGAAGTCGAAGCGCGCGCGCCGCGACCAGCCCGTCGCGTGCAACTTGCCGCGAAAGCCCATCTCGAGCGCCGTGAGCTCTGCCGGCGTGCCTGCGCCGACGTCGTCATTCACGGCGTTCGCAGCCAGCAGATCGGTCGCGACTTCAGCGTCGACGGTCGTATTGACCGACGCGCCGCTCACCACGTCGACGGTCGGAGCGCCCGCGTCAGCCTGCCCCAGCACCACCAGTGCGAGCGCGAGGAGCGTCATTCGGCGGTGAACGACATCGCATACATGTACGAGAGGACGACGTGCACCACCGACAGCACGTACATGATGGTCGCCAGCGGCCGATGGAGGATGATCCACCGCTGGAACACGCGCTCCGCGGCCGTCAGCGCATGCAACCGGCGCTGCAGCTTGAGCCGACGCTCCACCAACGACAACGCCTCGGCGCCCAGGCCCATCGACGGCAACGATCGCAGCGCACGCCTCGTCGCCAGGTCTGCCGTGATCAACCCGCCAAACGTGCGAGGCGCCACGCCCGGCTTCATCAGCGGCTCCACCTCGACCGGCACAGGCCCCAGCTTCGTGAGCTCGGCCTCGACCTCTTTCGCGGCCATCTGCTCACCGCCGAGCGTGTGAGGAATGAACGAATACAGATAGCGGCCGAACAGGCCCGAGAAGAACACCGTCGCGACGGCGGCAAAATTGAGCACCGCGGGGTTCATCCAGTGCACCGCGTAGCCGCGGGTGAACAGGTGCAACGAATGAAACAGCACGCAGACCGCGCCCTGCACGCCGAGGAAGATGTGAAAGTGGAGCCACCACGACAGCCGCGCCATCGCCCGCATCGCGCGTGACCGTCGCGCGACCGAGTAGATGAGCATCACCACCATCGAGCCCAGGCCGATCCACCCGAGGGTGACGCTGAAGGTCGACGTCGGCGCGGGAGGGTCCGTCCACCACCGCCACGAGAACGCGACCGTCTCGATCACGATGATCAACGCGTAGATCGCTGGAAGCAGTCTCCCCATGACCTGCGGCACGATAGCCGCCGCCGACGCCCTGACGACGCAAATTCTGCGGGACCGAAGACGATGAGGGCTACGCTCCGCGCGTGGATCTCGTCCTTGGCCTTGGCGCAGCAGCGATCGTGCTCATCGTCGGCTTCCAGCTCTGGACCTCCAGACGCGCGGCCCAGAAGGAAGACCGGGCCCACCAGCAGCACCAGCAGTCGGTGGAGCGCAACGTGCAGCCGGTCAGCCTGCACCCGGTCGTCAACCTGGGTGCCTGCATCTGCACCGGCGCCTGCATCACCGCGTGCCCCGAAAAAGACGTGCTCGCGATCGTCGACGGCAAGGCGCGGCTCATCAACCCGAACGCCTGCATCGGCCATGGCGAGTGCCTGCGGGCGTGCCCGGTCGACGCGATCAGCCTCGTGCTCGGCACCGAGAAGAGGGGCGTCGAGATTCCGCTCCTCGCCTCTGACTTTCAGACCAACGTGCCCGGCCTCTTCATCGTCGGCGAGCTCGGCGGCATGGGGCTCATCTACAACGCGATGACGCAGGGCCTTCAGGCGATCAAGGCGATGCTCAAGCAGCCGCCCGCGAAGGCAGAAGGCATTCACCAGCTGGTGATCGTCGGCGCAGGCCCCGCAGGCATCGCAGCCGCGCTCGCCGCGCTCGAGGCAAAGCTCGACTTCGTGATCGTCGATCAGGAGTCGGTCGGCGGCACGGTGCTCCACTACCCACGGCAGAAGATCGTGATGACGCGGCCGGTGGAGCTGCCGCTCTACGGCCTGCTCAAGGTCACCGAGGTGAGCAAAGAAGCGCTGCTCGCGGTGTGGCAGGAGATCCTCACGAAGACCGGCCTGACCGTGCGCACCGGCGTGCGGGTCGACGACGTGAAGCGCGACGCGGCGGGCGTGTTCGAGCTGGTGACGAGCGCGGGGCCGCTTCGGGCGCAGCGGGTGATCCTCGCGCTGGGTCGACGGGGCTCTCCTCGTAAGCTCGGCGTGCCGGGCGAAGAGCTCTCGAAGGTCTGCTACCGGCTGCTCGAGCCTGAGAACTACACGGGCACCCACTGTCTCGTCGTCGGTGGTGGTGACTCGGCGATCGAAGCGGCCATCGCGCTCAGTGACGCCGGAGCGACGGTTCAGCTGGCCTACCGCGGGGAGGTGTTCGATCGCATCAAGCCGAAGAACCAGGAGCGCCTCGACGCCTCGAGCGCCGCCGGCAAGGTGACGGTGCTGTTCAAGGCGCAACCCAAAGAGATCCGCGCCGACGCGGTCGCGCTCGACGTGAAGGGTGAGCTGCGGGAGCTGAAGAACGACTACGTGCTGATCTTCGCGGGCGGCGTGCTGCCGACGGCGTTCCTCGAGAAGGCGGGCGTGCAGGTGAAGACGATGAAGGGCGAGCTCTTCGCGCCGGCGAACCGATGATGAAACGAACGCTGCTCCTGCTGCTCGTCGTCGGTTGCACACCGGGCCCTGCGCCCACGAAGCCGCCGCGACCGCACCCGTTCTTTCCGATCGCCGAGGGCACGCACGCGCTCCACTGCACCGCCTGTCACGCGCTCACCAACACGAACTACTCGCAGTTCAGCTGCCTGAACTGTCACGAGCACGCGAAGGAGAAGGTGGACCCACGCCACACGGCCGTCGGTGGGTACTCGTACGAGACCGGCGCCTGCTACGCCTGTCATCGCGACGGCTCGGCGGCGAACGCTCCGAACGTCTCCGGACTCACCTCGGATCCGGGCCAGAACGTCTCGGTGACGGCGCTGGTGCCGACGTTCTCCGCGACGACGATCGTGAGCGTCACGGCCGAGGAGCAGTCGCTCCCGATGCCGATGAACCACGCTGTCGTGACCGGAGCCTGCTCGAGCTGCCACGCGAACGTCGAGCTCTCGAACTTCTATCCCGGACAGCTGCACGCCTCGCTGCTGACCCTGGATCGCGAGCAGCCGACGACCTGCGCGGAGTGCCATGCGTCGTCTGCGCCGGTGGGCTTCGTGGGACCAATCGCCGCGAGTCGATCGCCTCCGAGCGGAGAGATGAAGCACGACGCGGTGGCGTGGGTGGCTGGCGCTCCGTCGACGATGGCGCTGGTGACGGCAGACTGCAGCACCTGTCACGTGGCGCCGTCGAAGTCGTCGGCGGCCAACTGGGCGACGCGCGCGAGCTTCCACGCGGCGCTGCAGGGCGCGCAGCCGGGCTCCTGTCTCGACTGTCACGCGAACACCCGCCCCGGCGGGCTGAACGCTTCGAACGCCGCCCTGCCCCGCGGCCTCGTCATCGATCACCGCGCGCCGATCTGGCTGGGCGACTGTGTCTCGTGTCACGCGGCGGGCTTCACCTCATGGGCAGGCGGCACGTTCCATCGTGGCGCGGCGCCGCCGTCGGCCTGTCTTCCCTGCCACGCAGGCGAGCGCCCCACCGAGTTGGACGGCGGCTTCAAAGGGCCGCCGTTCGACTTCGGCACCAACGCGCAGGGCATCACCCACGGCGCCGGGCAGGACTGCGCGGTCTGTCACGTCCGCACGCAGGACTGGACCGGAGGCAATTTCACGCACGGGCCGACGACGATCGCCACGCGCACCTGCGTGGCCTGTCACACGACGCAACGTCCGACCTCGATCGTTTCCGGCTTCGATCACGCGCAGGCCGGCAATGGAGACTGCTTCGGCTGCCATCAGGCGACGACGGCTTTCACGCAGCTGAGCGACTGGGCTGGAGGGCAGAGCTACCCGGGGTCCAGACTCATCAGCTCGAGCGATCGCTTCGTGCGCGTGACGCAGCTCTCGTTGCGGCGCAGTGGAGCGCTCGTCACCGGCTCCGTCTCGGCTGAAGCGACGCTCTACAACACGATGCTCCACACCTCGGCGGCGCTGCCGAGCGATGCAGGCCTGGCGGCGGGGCCGTCACCTGGCGACACGACGACGTGCTGGCACTGTCACACCAGCGCGCCCGGCACGACGACCGTCACCTCGTTCCCTGGCGGCCAGTTCCACGCGGCGCTCACCACGTACCGGAGCGCTCCCGACGCGGGCGTCACGCCGCTGTCCCAACCGAGCACGCGCTGCGCCGACTGCCACTCGACGATGCGGCCGACAGGCATCGTGCAGAAGACCGACCTGCAGCCGATGGATCACGACGCGCGCTTCACTTCGCCGGTCGACGTCGGAGGCCAGCTGGTGAGCCGCGCGTCCGAGCTCGACTGCTCCGTCTGTCATCAGTCGCCGGGCGGCGCGTGGAGCGACGGGGCGTTCCACTCGAAGCTCCCCGCGACCGCGCAGCTCGACGACTGCACCGTGTGTCACTACCCGCTGATGGCGAGCGCTGCGGCGGCCGATGGCGCGATGAAGCACCGCTCGACGCAGGTGACGTTTCAGACGTGCGATCGCTGTCACGCGCAAGCGCTCGCCAACACCTCGGGCACGCCGACCGCGGCGAAGTGGGCTCCCGGAGTCTTCCACGCCAACGCCGGCACGCAGCCGGCCACCTGCATCGACTGTCACGCCGCGCCGGCAGGTCCGAGGCAGAGCACAGAAGCGTACGAAGGCGACCGCCAGTGGATGAGCCACGCGCTGTCGGTGGTGACCGCGAAGGACTGCGCCTTCTGCCACGCCGCCGATGTCGGCACGGCGTGGAGCCCCTCCACCCGCTTCCACCGCACCGGCATCACGGCGACCTCGTGCCGCGGCTGTCACGGCCCTGCGAACGGAGGCACCGCGCACAACATGCCGACGGGGCTCATCGACACGGCCACCATCACCAGCGCGAGCGCGACGACGGGACGCGCGGGCGTCGCGGTGCAGATCGCTCACACCGACGTGAACGTGAGCACCCGCGACTGCAACGTCTGCCACACGCAGATCGGCATCGCTCCGGCGGGCAGCGCGATCGCCGGGCGGGAGTGGGCGCAGGCGAGCTTCCATCGACACTTCACGGGAGGCGTCGCGCTGGTGGGCCGGTGCAGCACCTGCCACCTGAACCTCAAGCCCACGTCGGGCTTCGCGGTCGATCACAGCGGCTTCACGGCGACGTCGGCGACCGACTGCAGCGCGTGTCACAGCAGTGGGCCGAGCTGGCGGCTGTCGGGCGGATCCACCACGCCCGCGTCGCTCAGCCTCGGTGGCTTCACGATCGCCCAGCCGCCCGCTGAGAACGCCACGACGACGCAGGCCGGCCTCAACGGTGTGCCCCACCCTGCCGTCGGATCCGGGCTGACGTGTACGAGCTGCCATGCGCAGGCGACGGGAGGCCGACGTGCGTTCGGGTACGACCACGCGCTGGCGCCGGTGAACGGGTGTTCGTCGTGTCACGAGGCGGGCAGCGATCTCGTCGGCACGTCGTGGAGTCTGAACGCTCCCGGCGCGACGCAGGTGGCGGCTCAATGCGCACGCGGGAGCGGCACCGTGTTCGATCGTGGTGGAGACACGCGGCCCGTCGGCATCGCGACGCTGGCGTGCAGCTCGAACGCGGAGAGCCAGCAGTGCGGGACGCAGAATTGCGCGCTCAATCATTTCTACCCGGCCGATTGCGGCGAGTGCCACGCGAAGCCGAGCGCCGTGCCCGCGACGGTGCAGACGGGCGCGAGCTACGTGGCCAACTGGCGCTTCCAACACTTCTTCGGAGCGCCGGCCCAGTCGTCGACCTGCTGCAAATGCCACGGCGGGAGCTGTCGCTAGCCGCCAACCGCTTGGAATCACCCGGCGATCGACCCGCTCCTCACGAGCTGAGAAACCTGAAAGTCGGCCCTTACACCCACCGCCCGAATCCACGACTGACAGGCTCCGACAACTGCGCATGTCCAACACGCTCATCGGCTCGCCGTTCCAGAACGTCCTCGCGAAGGTGCAGAACGCGCGGGTGCTGACCGAGACGAAGGACAAGAACGTGCCGATGTTCGGCGACGAGGTGCGGCGCACGTTCGACGTGAATGGAGACGGCAAGGCCGACGCGCGGCTGATCGAGTCGACGGTGATGGGCACCACCCGCCGCGAGCTGAGCCTGATGGATGCGCAGGGCCGCACGGTCGACACGTTCGTCAGCGGCACCCGCTACGACTCGTTCTTCGGGAGCCTCAGCGAGACCGGCAAGGTGTGGAGCCATGAGCACCGCGAGTATTCGGGCGACAGCGCCACGCCGGTGTTCGAGGTCTACGAGCGCGCGAGCAACAAGACGGGCGCGTTGAGCGCGCGCGCGACGACGACGTTTGCCGGTGGTGAGAAGACGAAGCTCGAGCTCGACAAGGATGACAACGGCTCGCTCGAGACCGTGCTGAACCGCTGACCTGACCGTTTGCGCGATGGCTGGAGTGGGGGCGGCCGCTAGAAGTGCCTCCGTGCTTCGTTCTCCTCCGTCGATCAACGCGAGCCGGTCGTACCAACACCGTGGGCTGCTCGAGCAGGCGTGGGAGCTCCCCGTCGCGCGCCGGTACGCGCCGCTGCTGTCTCAGAGCTTCACGTCGATCTGCGGACCGACCAGCGCCGCGAACGTGCTGCGCTCGATCGGCGTCGAGACCGGGCGCAATCCGTTTCGCCGGTTTGGCGTTCGGGCGATGAGCCTGGACGAGGTGGTGGAAGAGACGGCCGAGGTGTTGCCGGCCGGGTGGCGAGGGAGCGCGCTTCGGCTCCGCTCGATTGACGCGCTCAGAGTGCAGCTGCGGCTGTCGAATGACGAGCGGTACCGCTTCATCTCGAACTTCTCACGCGCGCCGTTGTTCGGGCGCGGCGGCGGGCACCACTCACCGGTCGGTGGGTACCTCGAGGAAGAGGATCTCGCGTTCGTGCTCGACGTGAACGCGGGCTACGGCCCGTGGCTGGTCAGCGCGGAGCGGTTGTTCGACGCGATGAACACCGGCGGGGTCGTCACCCGTGGGCTGGCGCGCTTCGAGCTGAGGTGAGGGTTAGGGCGCGCGCTCGTACTTCACCTCGAGCCGCGTGCCCGACAGGGCCACGCCCGACACCGCGCACGTCGGCTGGGTGCCTGCACAGGTGCTCCCGGCGCACGATCGCGACGACGTGATGTTCGCCGTGCCCTTGAACGTGTTGGCGCGGTCGATGTTGAGCTCGAGCTTCGACGTGTCCGTCAGCGTGCGGCCGACCTGCGTCGACTTCTGCACCGTCTCGGCGGCGAAGTTCCAGGTCGCTCCGGTGCCCTTCTTGCCTTTCATCAGGCCCGTCAGCGACACCGTCGGCGCGTCGCCCAGATCGATGCTCCGGATGCCGCTCTCGAGCTCGAGGATCGCCGTGTTGTCAGGCCCGTCCCACACCTGCACCTGCAGCAGCACCGGCGCGGCCGAGACCGTCACGTTGCTGGGCTGCGCGTTGTTCGTGTAGCAGCTGTCGGGCAGCGTGAAGAAGTCGACGACGATCGCGTAGACCTCGGGGCTGACGCCCGCGCCACAGCCTGAAAACGCGAGGACCAACGAGCCAAGAATGAGCGTGCGCATGAGTGTTCTCCGTGAGGGGACGAAACGCGCCGGAGCCTCGTTCCAACCTGCCCTCAAGTCAAAACGAACTCACTTGCCCCTGTTGCGCGTGAACGGCCCCGGCACGCCCGGCTGCGTCGCGTTCGGCTTCGACACGTGGCTCAGCTGCAGCGGCTGCGAGACCGTTCGCAACGTGTACGGAACGATCGGCGTGTCGAGCCCCTTGAGGATGACGGCCTCGCCGGCCTCGGTGATCACCCCCGGCCCCGCGCGCATCAACGTGTCAGAGGTGACCAGCACCTCGTTCTCGCGCGCGATGCCGCACAGCCGCGCCGACAGGTTCACCGTCGAGCCGATGGCCGTGTAGTCCATGCGCTGCTTCGACCCGAGCGCGCCGACGACCGCAGGCCCCGTATGCACGCCCACGCCCACCTCGAGCCGCTGGCCGCCCACGGTGATGCGGGAGGCCCGCTCCACCAGCTCGATCGCCGCCCGGCACGCGTTGCGCGCGTCGCCTTCTTTCGGCAACGGCGCGCCCCACAGCGCCATCACGCAGTCTCCGATGAACTTGTCGACCGTGCCGTGGTGCTTCTCGATGGTGTCGACCGCTTCCTGGAAGAACTCGTTGAGGAAGCGCACCACCTCTTCGGGCTTCATCGCCGCCGACAACGTCGTGAAGCCGCGCAGGTCGGCGAAGAGCACCGTCACCTCGGCGGCAGCGCCCTCCATCTTCAGGTTGAGCCGCCCCGACAACACCTCGTCGACCGCCGCTGAGGACAAGAACCGCGAGAGCTGCGCGCGCCGCTCGACCTCCTGCCGCACCTTGGCCAGCAGCGCCGCGTTGTCGAGCAGGATGGCGGCCTGCGAGCCGATGGAGTCGAGCAACGGCAGATCGTCGTCGCTGAACGCCGCCGACATGCTGATCGACTCGACGTACAGCACGCCCACCACGCCGTTGCGGGTGCGCAGCGGCACCGCCATGCAGCTCTGAATGCCCCGCACCATCACCGACGCGCTGCGATCGAACCGCTCGTCGACCAGCGCGTTGTGCGTCAACACGCCCTTCTCGGAGTTGATCGCCTGCTCGTACACCGCCTTCGGCACCTGCACCTGCTTCGAGCCGTCTTTCGACTTCGCCGCGAACTGCCCCGTGGTGAGCCAGATCGCCGCGCCCTCGGCCGGCATGAGCTCGAAGAGCACCGAGAGAATGCGATCGACCATCGCCTCGAGGTTGCGCTCGAGCGTGACGCGGCGGTGGAACTCCTGGGCGATGCGGTAGCGCGCGTTCTCGCGGCGCAGCGTCGCGATCGTCGTGGTGTCGGCGAGCGCGTTGATGTTCACCATCACCGTCTTGCCTTCGGTCGATGGCTCGTCGTCGTCGTGGTCGTGCAACGGCCGCGGAGACGTCGCCGACATCGACGAGTGCGTCTGCTCGCGCGCGCTCTCCTCGTCCATCGTCTCGTTGGCCTTGCTGGGCATCCCAGGGCCGGCGCCGTTGGCCGTCATCTGCGCGAAGGCCGACTCGTCGCGGTAGTAGCTGCTCCGAATCAGCGCCGCGACCGAGCCCGCGGTGGCCACGTAGACGGTGATCGTCTTCGCCCCCACCGTCTGCCGCAGCTCGGCGTCCAGGTTCGACGAGAGCGGAATCGCCGCGACGACGTGAAGCTCCTCGGCCTTCGAGTCCCACCGGATGGGGCACATGCGCAGCCGCTCGGCGGAGCGCACGCCCACCCGCTCCAGCAACGTCTCGTCGAGCTTCAGCGTCTTGAGCTTGTCGGACTTCACGAAGCGCGTGCTGTAGAGCTCGGCGAAGATGCGGAGGAAGTCGCCCTCCTTCACCAGGTTCATTCGCAACAACGCGTCTGAGAGCAGCCCGCCGTGATCTTTCGCGTACGCCCGCGCACGATCGAGGGCGGCGCTGTCGATCAATCCACTCGCCCGGAGCGGGTTCGCGATGACCGAGTCAGATTCGGGAGACGCGTTCATTCGGGGGGAGGAACCGCACTCTAGGTCAGGGCGCGGCCCGCTCGAAGCGGAAGCGCAACGCCTGCGATGGCACCTCGGGGCCCAGTTGGTTGGGCAGCCGCCAGAACTGCCCCGTGCCGGTGAGGACGATCAGCTCGTACTCGCCCACCGGTGGAGCCCCGAAGTTCTGGAGTTCCCGACGGCCAACCCTGCGCAACACCTCTTGCGCCGTGGGCAACACCGTCAACGAGAGCCGGTCGACCAGGAGGCGAAGGCTTACATTTCCCCCCAGGTTCGACAGGAACGGCGCCGGGTTCAGCAGCAGCGGGACGATCACCTCGGTGCCCGCCGGGTTCTGCCCGGGCAACGGCAGCCAGCGAAGGAACGCGGTGAAGGTGAGATCGGGCACCCGATCGCCGTCGACATCGTCGGGCCGGCCATCACCATCGACGTCGACGAGGCCGATCGAGAAGCCCGTCTTCGTCGGCTCCAGTCGCCCGACGGGGTCGGCCACCAGGTTGAGCGTGGTGAGCATCACGCCTGTCGCCGTGTCGAGCGCGAAGACGTTCTCGCTCGCGTTCTCGACGCGAAATGCCGGCGGCTCGAAGGTGACGAGCGTGGGCACCGCGTAGTCGAGCTCCAACGCGCGCCCGGGCTGCAGGTTGAACTCGACGCCGTCACCCGTTCGATCGCCCGCGCTGGGCTGCGCGAGCACGTCGACGTCGCCGCGGAAGTTGCCGTCGACGTCGAGCAGCCCCCACAGGCGCCACGGGTTCGCAGACACCTCGCCGAAGACGTAGCGGCCGGTCTGCGCGAGGCGATCGGCGCTCACGGCGGAGACGAAGACTGGAATCGCCGGCTCGGCGGGAGGCCCTTCGCCCGGCCGGTAGAGGAACAGCCACGCATCGCCGGTGACTCCCGCCGGCGTCGTCACCGCGCCCTGCACCGTCGCGACCGGCCGCAGCACCTGGGGATCCGTCGGACCGCAGGCCGTGGCGAGCAACGACAGGAGCAGGAGACGCCGGAGCACCTCGCCGGTTTAGCCGAGCGACAGGCGACCTGTCCCATCAGCGATACACATTCCAGGTGCACCCGGGCCGACACGTCTGGGTCTGCCTGCCCATGAAGCTCACGACGATCCTGGGTGTGTTGTTGCTGGCTGGCTGTGGCGCGACGCAGGTGCCGTGTGGCCCGTCGAGCTGTCAGGGCTGCTGCGACGCGCAGGGCAGTTGTGTGGCCACGCCGTCAGCCCAGCAGTGCGGGAGCGGCGGGAATCAATGCTCGGCGTGTGGGGCCGGCGCGATCTGTCTGGTCGGGAGCTGCTCCATGCCGCAGGGGACGGGTGGCGGGGTCGCGGGCGGCGGGTCGGCAGGTGGCTCTACGGCTGGCGGTGACGCAGGTGGCTCTGCGGCGGGCGGGAGCGCAGGTGGCTCCACAGCGGGCGGGAGCGCGGGTGGCTCCACGGCGGGCGGAAGCGCAGGAGGCTCCACGGCGGGCGGAAGCGCAGGCGGCTCCACGGCGGGTGGGAGCGCGGGCGGCTCCACGGCGGGTGGCAGCGCGGGCGGCTCCACGGCGGGCGGGAGCGCGGGTGGCTCCACGGCTGGCGGTAGCGCAGGCGGCTCCACGGCTGGTGGCAGCGCCGGTGGCTCCACGGCTGACGCGGGGCTGCCTGCGTGCGGCGGCACCCTCTCCCTCTGCGGCACCACGTGCCTCGACACCTTGAGCGACGAGAACAACTGCGGCGGCTGCGGCGTGCAGTGCAGCTCGGGCCGCGTGTGCAACTCGGGCACGTGCATGCCACTTCCCACCGACTGTGTCGTCGCCGGCGGCTGCGCGCCCGGCTTCAGCTGCAACCCCGTCACGCGCATGTGCGCGCCCGGCTGCCGCATCAACTCCGAATGCCCCACGGGAGCGACGTGCAACACCAGCTCGAGCACCTGCTCCTGCCCTACCGGCCAGCACCTCTGCGGCCAGGCGTGCGTGCCGAACGCCGCGGTGACGAGCTGCGGTGGCTCGTGCGCCGTGTGTCCCGCACAGCCAAACGCGTCGCCCGTCTGCCTCAACGCCTCGAGCTGCGACTTCGCATGCAACGCAGGCTTCCTGCGCTGCGGCAACGCGTGCACCACCTGCAACCCGCCACCGAACGCGGTCGGCACGTGCGCCAATGGAACGACGTGCGACTTCACCTGCAACCAGGGTTTCCTCAAGTGCGGCACGACGTGCGCGGCCTGCACCACGCCGGCGAACGCGTCGCCGGTCTGCAGCGGCACCAGCTGTGACTTCACCTGCAACTTCGGGTTTCACCGCTGCGGCAACCAGTGTGTGTCGAACAGCGACGTGAACTCGTGTGGGTCGAGATGCACGCCCTGCCCTGCGGCCGCCGGGAGCACCGCGACGTGCGTGAGCGTCGGCACCACCGATGCGTTCACCTGTGCCTGCGCGCCGGGCTCGGCGCTCTGCGGCTCCACCTGTGTCGCGCCCGCGCTCGCGACCTGCTCGAGCCACGGCACCTGCTCCGAGGCCGGCGGCTCACAGAGCTGCAGCTGCCACACGGGCTACGCCGGAGCGACCTGCAACACCTGCGCGCCCGGTTACCAGGACAACGATCAGAACGGGTTCTGCGTCGAGACCTGCGCCACCTTCACGCCGAACGGCTGCAACGGCCGCGGCACCTGCAGCGATGCGTCGGGCACCCCGAGCTGCACCTGCACCACCACGGGCTACAGCGGCGTGCGCTGTGAGACCCCCAGCTTCGTGCAGGTCGCCTCCGGCGGAACCCACGCGTGCGGGCTCCGCTCGAACGGCACCGTCGAGTGCTGGGGCTCCAACAACGTCGGGCAGACGAACGTGCCCGCGGGCCTCGTGGCGACGCGCATCGCCGCCGGCGTCTGGTACAGCTGCGCATTGCCCACGACGGGAGGCGTCAAGTGCTGGGGTGACGCGGTCGGCGTCGGCATGCCGATGGACACCGTGGTGACCAAACCCAACACCGGCGCCTTCGTCGATCTCTTCGGCGGCACCTCCTGGGCCTGCGCGCAGACGGCGGCCGGCGCGTTGACGTGCTTTGGCGCGAACTATGCGTTCGTCAATCGCGCCAACACCCTGTCGGTCGGCATCGGCGATCAGTTCGAATACGCGGCGCTGAGCGGGACGACGGGCGCCATCACCTCATCAGGCATCACCGGCACCGCCCCGACCTTCGCCAACGGCTACGCCACCGTCGACTGCGGCCAGGGCTACTGCTGTGCGGTTCGGGAGAGCCGGACGATGTCGGGTGAGCGGCTGCAGGGCGCGGTGCAGTGTTGGGGGAGCAATACGCCCAATGCGTTCGATCAGAGCGTCGGCCGGGTCTCGGGAGCGCCCGCGCTGACCGTGCCCACGGTCTTGCTCAGCGCTGGTGACTACGCCGCGTGTGCCATTCGAAGCACGCCGCTCGCGACGAGCACCGACCTGACCCTCGTCTGCTGGGGCAGCACCAACTCGGGGATCATCTCGGGCTCACCCTTCGGCCGCTTCGTCGACGTGTCGGTGAGCGCCCGGTTCGCCTGCGCCGTCGCCGCGTCGGGAGAGATTCGGTGCTGGGGCCAGGGCGGCAACGCGTCGCCCAGCGTCCGGTACTGACGGCTACGACAGGCCGAGCAGCTCGCGGGCCTGCTGCGGCGTCGCCAGCGTTCGGCCCTTCGCCTTCGCGCGTTTCGCCGCCTCGGCCACCAGCTCGTAGTTGCCCTTCGCGAGCACGCCCTTGGAGATGAAGATGTTGTCCTCCATGCCGACGCGCGAGTTGCCGCCGCGCTCGGCGACGAGCTCGACGAACGGCAGCTGGTGACGGCCCATGGCGGCGCACGTCCACGTCGAGCCGTCCGGCACGTAGGAGCGCATGAAGTCGAGCGCCCGCTCGTCCGCCGCCAGCGCGCCACCGACGCCGAGCACGAAGTCGAAGTGCGCAGGCAGCTCGATGAAGCCTTCTTTCGCCAGCGCGCGCGCCTCGTCGATCATGCCGACGTCGAAACACTCGATCTCAGGCTTGAGGCCGGCGCCCTTGATGCGGGTGGCGATCTCGCGCACCAGCGGCCGCGGGTTCGAGAAGACGTCAGGCCCGAAGTTGACGGTGCCGGTGGTGAGCGTCGCCATGTCGGGGCGATCGGCCCCCGTCAGCGTCAGCCCGCCGCAGCGCTCGTCGACGCCCATGCCCACGGCGCCGCCGGTCGACACCTGCACCAGCACGTCGCACTTCTTGCGAATGGCGCGAATGGCGGCGCGGAAGAGCTCGGCGTCCTGGCTCGGCTTTCCATCGGCGGTGCGCACGTGCAGGTGCACCATCGCGGCGCCGGCCTCGCGGCACTTCGCGGCGTCTTCGGCGATCTCGTCGGCCGTCATCGGCAGGTACGGCGTCTGCTCGCGGGTGACTTCTGCGCCGACCATCGCGGCGGTGAGGACCATCGGGCTCATTGGGCACCTCCGCGTTGCTTGTCCTTCGGCGTCACGCAGGTGCCCGTGGCGCGGCAGACGACGATGGGCGGCGAGATGACGACGGCGGCCGAGTTGTTGATCTCCGGCGCCGCGCGGATCACCTTGCGCGCCTCGAACTTCATCTTGCGGCTGCTGTTGCCGACCGTGGTGATCTCTCCGTACGCCTCGATGTAGTCACCGGCGTAGACGGGCGCGAGGAACTCCACCGAGTCGTAGGCGCGGAAGAGGCCCTCGTCTCCGTCGAGGCGGATGAGCAATTCGGTCGCGACGTCACCGAAGAGCCCCAGCATGCGCGCGCCATCGACGAGGTTGCCGCCGTAGTGCGCGTCGTGGCTCGACATGCGCAGCCGCAGCGTGACCGAGGGGTTTGAGCTCACGTGGGTTCTCCTTCGTAGTGGGCGCCCTTCTGCTCCTTGCCCATGCGCTGCAGCACCTGGTGGACGATGAAGTTCGCGACGTCGGACGGCTTGGTGCCGGGGCCGAAGCCTGCGTCGAAGCCGAGGTCGAGCGCCAGCCGGTGATCGACGCGCGGGCCGCCCAGCAACAGCGTCATCTTGCCGTGCACGCCCTGCTTCTTCGTCTCGTCGATGAAGGCGCGGCTGTTCTCTTTGTGCACGTCGCGCTGGGTGACGACCTGCGAGACGAGGATCGCGTCGGCGCCCTTCTCTTTCGCGCGGCGAACGAGGTCTGCGTTGGGCACCTGGCTGCCGAGGTTGAAGGCCTCGAACCACGGGTACCGCTCGAGCCCGTAGTCGCCGGCGAAGCCCTTCATGTTGAGGATCGCGTCGATGCCCACGGTGTGGGTGTCGGTGCCGGTGCAGGCGCCGAAGACGACGACCTTGCGCGCGATCTCCAGTTCGATCTGCGCGTTGAGATCGTGAAAGCTCTTCTTCTTGATGACGATCTCGGGCGTGTCGATCTCGTTGTAGTCGAGCACCACGTTGGACCGCGCGTAGACCACGAAGAACGTGTAGTTCTCGGCGGCGCGCTCGATGGCGGCGACCTTCACATCGGTGAGCCCCATCTTCTGGCAGTACAGCTTCGCGGCCTCCTTCGCCTTCTCCGACGCGGTGACCGGCAAGGTGAACGACAGCTGAATGATGCCGTCGTCGCGGCGATCGCCGTAGGCCCTGATGAGGTGCTTCTCGCGTCCAGTGTGGGTCGTCATGGCGTCACTTCGCGTAGGTGATGGAGTCGATGACCCGCTTGAGCAGCGCCCCAGACTTCGCGCCGTCGGCCGTGCGGTTCGAGAAGGTGAGCAGCCACTTCGTCTTGCCGTTGCAGCCGACGATGGTGGTGGTCGTCACCTTGTTCGCGTCGGTCTTGTCTTCTTCCTTCTCGGCGATGAAGTCGGTGGTGATCTTCTTCGCGGCCGGCTGCCCACCGACGGTGGTGTTCGAGAACGCGGGCGCGGCCGTCGAGCCCGGAGCGTCGCCTTCACCCTTCGCCCCTTGCACGGCCTCGATCAGCTGCTTGACGCACGCGCGCGCGGGCCGCACTGGATCGACGGGGAACGCCGAGAACGCCATCTGCGCGCGCTCATCCCCGCTCGCCCACTCCTTCGAGGTCTCTTCTTCGGCGCTGATCGCCCACGACTTCGGCGCACGAACGGTGATGCCCTTGAAGTCGTGCCGGGTGAGCGACTCTCCGGCCTGCGCGAGCAACAGCCCCACCACGAGTGCGTGCATCAGCGGCCCTCCATGATGTCGAGGAACGGGTTGAAGTAGTCGGGCGCCTTCTCCACCACGCCGTCGAGCCCCTTGCCGCCGGTCTCTTCGCGTTTGACGTCACCGAAGCGCCCGCGGCCGATCGCTGCCACCATGCCGTCCTTCTGGCACTCCTCGAGCAACTCGAGCGCCTTGCCGAAGACGAACCGCGCGCGGTTGGCGATCTTCCCGTCTTCGCGAACGGTGAACTCCTCGTCGATGCCGCTGGCGGCGCGGTGCAGGTACGACGCGCTCTTGAGGGCCACGTAGCGATCGGCCAGCAGCGGCGTGTGCATCGCCTCGGTCATCATGCCGAGCAGTTGAATGCCCTGCCGCGTCCACACTGCCACCAGGTCAGCCATCACGTCGTAGGCGTGGCTGAAGAAGATGTCGGTCTCCTTGTGCTTCGTCGGCGGCATGTACTTGAGCGGCGCGTCGGGGAAGCAGCGGCGCACCAGCATCGCCTGCGACAGCTCGAGCAGGAGCGTCTCGGGCCGGTGCGGATCGATCTCGTACGAGTGACCCAGGCCCAATTGCCAGTCCGCGAGCCCTGCGCGACGGGCGAAGCTCTCGTTGATGAACTGGCTGGCGATCACCGTGTGGGCCGCGTCGTACGCGTCGGCGGTGGTGATGTAGTTGTCTTCGCCGGTGTTGATGATCAGCCCGGCCATCGCGCAGATGCGCCGCGAGAAGTACTGATCGATGAAGGTGCGCCGCATGTTGATGTCGCGGAACAGGATTCCGTACATCGCGTCGTTGAGGAGCATGTCGAGCCGCTCCCACGCCGCACAGAACGCGATCTCGGACATGCACAGACCCGAGGAGTAGTTGGTCAGCTGCACGTAGCGCTTGAGCTTGCGCGACTCGTCGTCGAGCGCCTCGCGCATGATGCGGAAGTTCTCCTGCGTCGCGTAGGTGCCGCCGTAGCCCTCGGTCGTCGCGCCGTGCGGCACGTAGTCGAGCAAGGACTGCGCAGTCGACCGGATGACGGCGATGACGTCGGCCCCGGCCTGTGCCGCGGCGCGCGCCTGATCGACGTCGTCGAAGATGTTGCCGGTGGCGACGATCAGGTACTTGTGCGGCGTCGCGCCCATCGGGAACTCGGCCTTGAGCGCCTCGCGGTTGGCAACCCGATCCTTCAGCTCGCGCACCATCGCCTCGGCCTCGGCGCGCACGTCAGCACGGAGCTTCGCCTCTTCGTCGGCCGCCAGCGGTTGGAGCGTCTCGAGCGGCGCAGCGGTGAGGCGCTCCACGGCGTCGAGCGGGCTGCTGGCGCCCATCCGGAGCGCGCGCCCGTACCAGTACGCCGCGCCCTTGTTCAGCACGCCCGCGGCCTTGAGCCGGTCGACCATCAAGTTGACGAGCGGAGCGCCGAGGTTGCCGACGCCGTCGACACCGAACCAGCGCAGCACCGTTCGTTCGACCGAGATGGTGGTGTTCTTCGAGATGAGCTCGAACGTCGGATCGGTGATGTCACGAGCCAGCGCGCGCGCGCGGGCGATCTGCTCGTCGGTGATGAAGAGGCCAGACATGACGCACATATACCTATGGGCAGGCGGCAACGCTTGTGCCGAACGCAGCGCCGATTGAATACTCCGGCTCCCGCAGTTGTTGTGCCCCCCGCCTCCGAGATTCCTCGGCGCCTCCCGTGCCCATGCCCATCACTCCGCGACTCGCCTCCCTGCTGGCTTCGTTGTGCCTCGCCGCCTGCAGCCCCGAAGACGAAGGCCTGCCCCAGACGTCGGGGACCGCGGGCAGGGCGTCGGGCGGCGCGCACACGAACCGGAACACGGCGCCGCTGCTCGGAGGGACCATCACCACGGCCGGCGGAGGCGACTTCGCGGTGGTGAGCGATGCCGAGCGTGACCTGGTGCACGTCATCAACGTCCGCTCGAGGTCCGTGCGCTCGACCATTCGCCTGCCGACCGGGAGCCAGCCGACCCGCGGCGTCGAGGACAACCTGGGCCAGGTGCGCGTGGTGCTGCGCGGCACCGGGCAGATCGCGACGATCGCAGTCTCCAGCGGCGCGCTCGTTCGAACCGACTCCGTGTGCCCCGAGCCTCGCGGCGTCGCGTGGGACTCGACGAAGGCCACGCTCCTGGTCGCGTGCGCGTCGGGTGAGCTCGTCGCCGTTCCCAACGTCGGCTCGACCACCGTCAGGCGCCTCGATGCCGAGCTGCGCGACGTGCTCGTGCACAACGGGAAGATCCGCGTGTCGACGTTCCGCTCGGCGCAGCTGCTCGACGTCGCCGAGACCGTGACGACGCTGACGCTGCCGAGCATCTCGCTCCCGCCACTGCGCGGCACCGAGACCTCCTTCGACCCTGCCGTCGCGTGGCGCACCGTCGCGACCCCGAACGGGCTCAGCGTCACCGTGCACCAGCGCGCCGTCACGGGCGACATCGACACCATTCGCACCGGCCTGCCGCCTGTCGTCGTCCCCTATTACACGAACCCCTGCGCGAACGCGGTGGTGCGCTCGGCCGTCTCGGTGGCCAACGCGACGGGCGTGCTGTCGTCGATTGAGATCTCTGCCGTGCTCCCCGTCGACGTGGCCGTCTCTCCCGACGGGAGCGAGCTCGCGATCGTCGGCGCGGGCGACTCGTCGCTCACCCGAATGCCGGTCGACACGGTCATGGCGGGCATCAGCGGCGGCATCTGCGGCCCCATCGCCCGCACCCCGGCGCCTGCCGATGCGCTCGGCCGCCCTGGCGACGCGCTCGGGCAGCCCGTCGGCGTCGCCTACGTCTCGAACGGCGAGCTGCTGGTGCACAGCCGCAGCCCCGCGCGCCTGACCCTCTTCCCCGCGCCCGCAGCTGGCACCACCAGGACCCCGGCGCCCATCGTCATCGCGTTGGAGGGCAGCACGGAGACCGAGGCGTCCGGCTTCCGCCTGTTCCACACCTCGACGCGCGGCATCGCCTGCGCGTCGTGTCACCCCGAGGGCCAGGAGGATGGCCACGTGTGGACCTTCTTCGGCCAGAAGCGCCGCACGCAGCCGCTGTCGGGTGGGATCGCGGCGCTCGCCCCGTTCCACTGGAAGGGCGACCTCGGCACCATGGGCGCGCTCGTCGACGACACCTTCGTGGCCCGCATGGGCGGCACCAAACCCTCCTCCGAGGTGATCGCGTCGCTCACCAGCTTCCTCGATCGCATCCCCTCGCCGCCCCCGCCGACCCGCGACACACCAGTCGACATGACGAAGGGCCGCGCGGCGTTCGAGAAGGCGGGCTGCAACGGCTGCCACGACGGCGCGACCCTGACCAACGGCGCCAGCAGCAACGTCGGCACCGGTGACTCGTTCCAGGTGCCGTCGCTCAAGGGCGTCTCGCGACGCGCCCCCTTCATGCACGACGGGTGCGCCACCACCATGCAGGAGCGATTCAAGAACCCCGACTGCGGTGGGAAAGCCCACGGGAACGTCTCGACCCTGGACCCGATCGAGCTGGGCGAGCTGACGGACTTCCTCGGGCAGCTGTAGCCTCTCAGGGACCTTTCGGGTCGGCGAGCACGAGCGCGCCGTTCGCGAGCACTCGCAGCGTCGCCTCGACGACCGACGCCGGCCCCGTCGAGCTGACGACGATGCCCAGCATGCCGTTCGGCGTCACCGCACAGGCGGCGCGGACGGCGCCAGCGCTCCCCTGCACTTCGAGCACCGTGGTGCCTCTCGGAAACGGGCTGGGCGCTTCGTCGGGCGTCTTGAGCACCGTCGCGCCGAGGTCGACCAACAGCCGGGTGCAGGGATCGTCACCGGGCTCGCGATCGAGCACCAGAAACGCGCCGGTGTTGTCACCGTTCGTCGCCAGCAGCACGGCGCGACGCGCGGCAGGCGCTTCCGGGTGCAGCCCCTCGAGCGACTCGGCCTGACGCCAGCCCGCCGGGAGATCCCACCGCAGGCCCACGCGCTCGTCGGAGATCGAGGCGACGCTCGCGCCGTCCCGCGGCTTGCCGGTCCCCAGCGGGAGCGCAGCGAGGCCCACCACCGCGGCGATCGACGCGAGCGCGGCGCCGCCCTTGAGCCGAAGCGACGACGGCTCGGAGACGGTCGCGATGAGAACGAGCGCGCCGAACGCTCCGAAGGCGAAGTTGTGGAGCGGCACCGGCGTCAACCACAGGCCCACTGCCGCCATGCAGACGAGGCCGAGCACCGCAGGCAGATGTTTGGCCGGGCCTGCAGCCGCCATCACGCTGGCCGCGCCCGCGACCAGGAGCGCGGGGACGGCGAGCAGGTACACGGGATCGTGCAACGCCGTGAAGACGTCGAGCACGCGCAGGAACCAGGCGACCGCACCCAACACGAGCGCGATGGCGATGGGCACGGGGCTGGCCGTGACGGCGCCGGTCAAGCCGCCGAGGCGCGTGGCGGTGACGACGCTGTCTTCACGGACGTCGAGCACGAAGCGCCGGTGACAGCGAGGGCAGTCGTCAGCACCCGACGGAATCGGTGAGTACGCGCAATAGGGGCACGCTGTCTCGGCCATGGTGAGTCACTCCAACACGACTCGTCAGGGCGTCCACTTCGCACGACGCGTCAGCCACGACTGCCCACCGCGCCCATCTCGCACCACGAAGTGGAAGGTGACGTCGCGGGGCTCCTTCACGGTGGTGTCGGGCTGCCAGCGGTTCTTCTGACGTTCGGTGTTGCCGTCGAAGCTGGTGCCGCCCGTCTCGAACGACGCCATCGTGCCCAGCGTCGCGTACCAGGCGATCTTCCAGCTCTCGGAGAGGTTGACCGGGGTGAGCTGCAGGCTGGGGACGGTGTACGGCTCCTCGAGCGCGGTGAAGTCCTGCGGCTCCATCGGCACTGCCTCGTAGCCCTGGAACTCGGGCACCAGGTCTTCGGGCCAGGGCTCTCCGCGCAGCAGCACGCCCGGGAGCACCGGCGTCACGTTCTCGCGCATCGACGGGAAGAACTGGCACTGCACGACCATCAGCTTCTGCGCGAAGATGTGCTCGTCGGTCTCGTTCGCCTTCACCTCGAGCATCACCGGAATACGAATGCCGCCGAGGCCACGCGAGCTGTCCTGGACGATGGCCTCGAGCAACAACGGCTGACCGTCGGGCAGCAGCGCGGTGCCCAGCAGCGGCTTGCTCGGCGAGGAGCCATCGAGCGGGAACAGCCATTCACCCGCCGGCGCCTTGCCCGAGAGCAGCTCGACGAAGTCGTCGGTGTTGTCGCACTCGCGGTCGCCCGTGTTGGCGCACGCGCGCAGCCGGTAGGTCAACTCACGGCCTTCACCTTTGGGATCCGAGACGAGCGCCCGGTACGTGAGCGGACGCTGGCCGATGACGAGCAGCCGCGCCACGAGGGCGGGGTCGAGGTTGCTGGTGCTCCCGCCAGCGGCCAGGCTCACCAGCAGCCGGGGATCACACGGCGTGATCAACACCTCGGGCGGCTCGAACGACGCCGCGATGACGCGAAGATCGACGACGCCCGTGGGGCTGGGCAGCGGCTCGGTGCACGCCGAAACGAAGGCCAGGACCAGAAGCACCGCGCGCTTCACAGCTGCCCCCTCACGCCGAGAATCGGCAACACCGGAATGCCCGGCACGTCGACGCCGTAGCGGCCGCGGTACTCGTAGAGCGTCGCCTCGACGTTGGCCCGGTTGTAGACGTTCTGAACGTCCAGGTAGATGTTGAGCGTCCACTTCTCGAAGACGAAGTACTTGTCGATGCGCACGTCGAGCTGGTGGAAGTCGCTGACGCGCGCCGAGCGGAACATGCCGAAGGTGTTCGAGTAGCGGTTGGCGTCCAGGCGCTGGAAGTCGGCGTCGTGAATGAGCGGCGAGGTCGGCCGGCCCGTGACGTAGCGGAAGCGCGCGCCGAGCTCGAAGCCGTACGGGAAGCGGTAGCTCCCGATGGCGGTGAGGATGTGCGTCTGATCGAAGCTCGTCGCGGCGTAGTCCGATGCGGAGCCGACGCGGCGCTCTTCACTGCGTGACAGCGTGTACGCGAGCCACCCGAAGAAGTTCTTCGTCACCTCATGGCGCAACAACACCTCGAGGCCGTAGGCGCGCCCCAGCCCGCTGTTCGACGAGCGGTTCTGCGTGACGGAGCCGTCTTCGTTCACGATGCGATCGCCCGGCGACACCACGTTGTCGAAGCGCCGGTTGTAGAAGCCGGTCACGTCGACGTTGATGACGTCGGTGATCTTCTGCGCGACACCGAACGAGGCCTGAAACGCCTTCTCGTGAACGAGCGAAGGCGTCCCGAACGGCGGCGGCTCCATGTCGGTGGCCTGCGGCGGTTGCGTATAGAGCCCGATGGAGCCCTTCAGCGTCGTCCAGTCCGACGGCTCGAAGCGCATCCACAGGCGGGGGTCGAACGCGTTGCGCGTCTCTTTGCCGAGCAGGGCGTGGCTGGCGCGCAGGCCGGGCGTCACGGTGAGCGGGCCGAACTTGAAGTCGCCCTCGACGTACACGGCGCCGTCGAAGGTCGGCACGGTGCGGCCGATGCGCTGGGTCTCGGTCTTGGGCTCCGCGCCGGGGAAGGACACGTACTGCGTGCCCGAGATGACCGGCAGCTCGGCCTTGCCCACGAGCGTCTGGTTGAAGATGTCGGCGCCAGCGCGCAGCGTGACGTGCGAGCCGAGATCGACGCCGAGATCCTGCCGCAGGCCCTGCGTCCATCGATCGGCGTCGAGCTTGGCGATGCCGAAGTTGACCGACGCGAGATCGTACCCGGCGTACGGCGTCAGCTTGAACTGCACGTTGCCGCGGCGGTACGTCCAGTTGCCGATGAGCCGGTGGAAGAGCGTGCGGAACTGCACCGCGACGTCGGCGTTGCGATTGCCACCCGACGCGACGACTTTGAGCTGATCGTCGGAGCCGAACGCGAACACCGAGAACGTCGAGTAGCCCTCGGCGTTCTTCGGCTGCCGTTTTCCGACGTCCAGGCGCACCTGGTAGTCCCAGTACGTGGGGAGAATGGTGATCGCTCCGCCGGCCGGGTCGTTCGGCAGCACCAGCGGGAGCAGCACGTCGATGTAGCTGCGGCGCGCGGCCGCGGCGATCGAGATATCCTTCGTGATGGGCGCCTCGACGAAGGCGCTGGCGTCGAGGAAGTCGACCTTCGCCACGCCGTGCCAGGTGTCACTCGCGCCCTTGCGGCTCGCCACGTCGACCACGCCACCGACGGCCCGGCCGTACCGAGCGCCGAACCCACCGGGGTAGAAGTCGACGCGATCGAGGAACTCGGCGTTGACGACCGAGGGGCCGCCCGCGAGGTGGAAGAGGAGCGGAATCTCGACGCCGTCGAAGAACGTGAGCGTCTGGCCCGGGTTGGCACCGCGGACGATCAGCTGGCCCGAGATGAACGGGGCGCGCGCGACGCCGGGGAAGTTCTGAATGACGCGAACGGGATCTCCGAACGTGCCAGGCACCTTCTGCAGCTCTTCGCGCGTCAGCGTGCGGCGAACGACTTCCTTCTTCTCGCGCTTGTCGCGCACGACGGTCTGGTAGCCGATGACTTTCGGGAAGAGATAGAACTTCACCTCTTTGAGCTCGCCGGCCTCGAGCGTCTCGGTCGTCTTGAAGATCTCGGTCTCGGCGCCGACTGCCCGAACGGTGCACAGACCAGGCGGGAGCTCGAGATCGAACATGCCGTCTTCGTCGGCGACCGACTCGCGATCGTCGTACTCCACGCAGCGAACGGTGCCGCCGTTGACGCGGTTGCGGCTGCCTCGGAGCAAGAGCTGGCCCGTCAGATGGGCCATCGGTCCGGCGTATCCACCGTCGGCGCTCTCCATCACTCCGGCGTCGGCGGGGATGACCGTCAGAACGAACGTGTAGACGAACTCAATCTGAACGGGTGCCGGGGCGAAATCGACCTCAGCCGGGGTGAAGATCGACTTCAGCAGCGCGCCGACCGCGGCTTCGTCGAAGCCATTGCCCACGGGTTCCACGACCTTCGCCTCGGGAACAGTACCGTCGGCGCCGATCGTCACCAGCAGTCGAACACTGGCCGTGAGGCCTGCCTTCTCGGCAGCTTCCGGGTACTTCGCGCGCTCGAGCGTCACCAGCGTGGGCGCTTTGGTGAGCACCGGCACGTGCACCCCGCCGTCGACCTCGGTGCGGCGAGCGTTCTCGTAGGCGCTCGCAGTGGCGCACGAGAGCAACACCACGAGAGTCAGGGAACGGCGAAACACGCAGGCTCCTTAACTGATGGGGGGTCGCAAACAAACCACCGGCTGGCCGTTGAACCATCCCGAATTGGGCGGAGCGCAGCGTGGCACGGGGGCTGCTCTGAAGGCTGTCGGGAGGATTCACCCATGTCGAAACGAACCAAGTACCAAGCCCGCCGTCCTGTGCCACCAATCCGTACCGTTGCGAGGTCGAAGCAGCCCGCGGCGTTCTCGCTCGGCGATCTGATCGCCGCGGCCTACGACACCATCGGAGAGACGAGGGCCGTGGCGCGGCTGCTCAGCTCCAACGCGCTCGCCACGCGCATCGGGCGGCACATCGTCGTCGGTTGACGCTCACGGTGGGCCGGCGATCTGGCGGTAGCGCCACTTCCCGCCGGAACACGTCCACGGTGACGTGCCCCAACACCCGAGGCACTTGAGCCCGTCAGGGCTGCATGCAGCGCCCGCCTTCGCAGCGGCGCAGGCCGACGGCCTGCACACCCAGAACGACTTTGGCTCCTCACCGGGAGGTGGTTCGTGCCCGCCTCCGCAGGCACTCTCGCAGGTGCAGTTCACGTTCGCGCCAGGACACACGCTCCCGGGGCTGCTGCATTGTCCCACCGGCTTCGCGGGGCACGCGTCACCTCGCAGCAGCTCTCGCAGCGTCGCTTCGGCATCAGCGGCATGAACGTCGAGCACGGAGAGGGCCATCAACTCCCGAACGGCGCCCCCGCCTCGCGTCAGCAGAAACACGCCCTTCTGGCCAACCCGCGGCTTCGGGGCTTCCGCGTGCTCTGCCTCTGTGCTCCCGATGAAGAGGAAGTCGACGCTGCCGGCGCGCTTCCCCTTGAGGACTCGCGTGATCTTCAGAGTTGCCCGCCCCCACCCGGGCGTCGGGTCGCCGTAGATCTCTGCGGGGAGCGTCTGCACCTTCGTGATGGCACCAACCACCACGAGCTCGGCCTCTTTGAGTGCGTCAGTGACATCGGTGCCGGGGAACTGCGCGCAGAAGAACGCGCCCGCGTCGGGTGAGACGAGCGTCGCCTCTCCGCCGCACCGAATCGCGGCGATCCGCGCTCGTTCGGCATCCGAGTCGCCCTTCACCTCGAACGTCGGTGTGCCGGCGGCCGCGATGGCGCTGACGAGGCAGAGCGATGAGGAGACGCTCCTCATGATCGCGCTCGAGGGCGGCCCTGGTGTGACTTGAGCGACGCAGGCGTACCGCTGCCCGGCGGCACCAGCGCGTCCTTCCCGTGCCCGATGAGATCGGAGCGCCCGGCCTGCGTCAACGCCTCGCGCGCGTCCTCCCAGTGCTCGGGGTTCCAGTAGAGCAGCAGCGCCTTCTGGAGCCGCTTCTCCTTGAGGCCGCGCGCCGTGTAGACGGGCTCCATCTTCATGGGATCGATCCCGGTGAAGTACATGCACGCGGCCATCGACATGGGCGTGGGGATGAAGTCCTGCACCTGGCGCGGACGCCGGCCGTTCTTCTTCAGCCACAGCGCGAGCTCGACCATGTCCTCGAGGCCCGAGCCCGGGTGCCCCGAGATGAAGTACGGAATGTCGTACTGCTCTTTGCCGGCGTCCTTGCTCGCGCACGCGAACATCGTCTGGAAGCGCTCGTAGCTCTCGATGCCCGGCTTCTTCATCTTCTCGAGCACGCGGGTGCTGACGTGCTCTGGCGCGACCGAGAGCTGTCCACCAGTGTGATGCGCGGCGAGCTCCTTCACGTAGTCGGGGTTGAGCTCGGCGAGATCGTAGCGGACGCCCGACGCGATGAAGACGTGCTTCACGCCCTCTTCTTTCCTCACGTTCTGCATCAACTGCACGAGCGGGCCGTGATCGGTCTTCAGGTTCTCGCAGACCCCCGGGTGCACGCACGAGAGCTTGCGGCACTTCGACTCGATCGCCTCGGACTTGCACTTGAGCTTGTACATGTTGGCGGTCGGACCGCCGAGATCGGTGATGGTGCCGCGGAAGTCGCCCTGCCGCCGGACCGCGCGGATCTCGCGCAGCACGCTCGACTCGCTGCGCGACTGAATGACGCGCCCTTCGTGTTCGGTGATCGAGCAAAACGAGCAGCCGCCGAAGCAGCCCCGCATCACGACGACGGAGTGCTTCACCGTCTCGAACGCCGGCACGCCTTCGTTGCCGTACATCGGGTGCACCGCGCGGTTGAACGGCAGATCGTACAGCTCATCCATCGCGACCGACGCCTGCCCTGCCCCGCTGCCTTCACCGTCTTCGAGCGGCTTCGCCGGAGGGTTGAAGAAGACGCCGCGGGTGCCGTGCCGCTGGGCGATCGGGCGTGCGTTGCCCGGGTTGGTCTCCATCTGGAAGTCGCGGCTCATGCGCGCGAAGGCCGGCATATCTTTCGCGACCTCTTCGTAGCTCGGGAGCACGACGGTCTTCCGGTCGGCGGCGCGCGTCGCCGGGTCGGCCTCGTGCGTCTTCATCTCGGCATCGGAGATCAGGAACGCGGTGCCGCGGATGTCGCGCAGCGTCTTGATCGACTCGCCGTCGCGCAGGCGCCTGGCGATCTCCCACACCGGCCGCTCGCCCATGCCGAACACGAGGAGATCGGCCTTCGCGTCGAGGAGGATCGACCGGCGGACCGTGTCGCTCCAGTAGTCGTAGTGCGCGATTCGGCGCAATGACGCTTCGATGCCACCGAGCACGATCGGCACGTCGGGGTACGCCTCACGGCACCGGTTCGCGTAGACGATGGTAGCGCGATCGGGTCGCGCGCCGGTGCGGCCTGCGGGGCTGTATTGGTCTTCGCTCCGGTTCTTCTTCTGCGAGGTCAGCCGGTTCAACATCGAGTCGAGGTTGCCGGCGGCGACTCCGAAGAAGAGACGCGGCTTGCCCAGCGCTTTGAACGCTTCGGCCGACTGCCAGTCAGGTTGGGGAATCAGCCCGACGCGAAAGCCGCGCCCCTCGAGAAAGCGGGCGATCAACACAGGCCCGAAGGCCGGGTGATCGACGTACGCGTCACCAGAGATGATGACGATGTCGACGGCGTCCCACCCGCGTGCGTCGAGATCGGCGCGGCACGTGGGGAGGAACGGGTGAGGGAACTTCGAAGCCATGGGCTCCCCTAACGCCCGCTGGTGGGTGCACGCAAATGCAGGGCCCGGGAAGAAAGGCGCGCTTCCGGTCGACTGCGCCTCAGCGGCAGCAGGTGCGCGTGGTCCAGAGCGCACGGGCGCCCGAGTACAGCACCACGTTGCCGTCGTCCTGGATCGCGAGGAACGCACCGGGAGATCCCGACGTCCGGCTGCTCCAGATCGCTGCACCCGACGCTGCGTACAGCACCAGGTTGCCGTCACCCTGCATCGCGAACGAGCTGGTGGCCCGGCCTGAGGTGTTGGTCGACCAGATGGGAAAAGGCCCCTGGTAGAGAACCACGTTGCCATCGCCCTGATGAACGAGCGTGAAGCGGCCATCGCACGAGGTCACTGACTGGTTCGGCCCGAGCGCCGCGTCGGACGCCAGGAGTCCACACGACGGTGCTGGTGTCGGCGTGGGAGTCGGAGTCGGGGCTGGCGTCGGAGTCGGGGCTGGCGTCGGGGCTGGCGTCGGGGTCGGCGCGGGCGTTGGATCCGGCTGGGCGACCGCGGTGCCCGTCGACCACAACACCCGACCCGTCGGCGCGCGCAGCACCACGTTCCCGTCGTCCTGCACGAAGAGTCGAGCTGCGTCGTTGCCTGCAGTCCGCGTGTTCCACAGCGGCGCGAACGCGGGCGAGTACAACACCAGGTTTCCATCCGACTGCATCACCAGCACGCCACTGCTGCGTCCATTGGTGCGGCTGCTCCAGCGCGCCGAAGCGCCGTCGTAGAGCACCACGTTGCCGTCACCCTGGTGCACGAACGCGAAGCGTCCGTTGCAGCTCGTGACCGACTCGTTGCGGCCGAGCGACGCATCAGGCGCCAGGACACCACACGCCCCCGGCGTCGGCGCGGGCATCGGCATCGGCATCGGCATCGGCATCGGCTGAACCGGCGCGACCGGACAGTGCCCTCGGGCCCCGGGCGTTCGAACGACCGCGAGGTGCGTCGGCACGGGGCGCTCCCGGCCATCAGACGGCACGTTCACGATGCGCCCGTTGACGACCATCTCCGAGCTGCCGCCACCATCGAGGTTGAGCGCCCAATGCGCGCCGAGCGACACCATGTAGTCGGCCGCCTCACGGCACGTCATGCCGCGACGGCCTGAGTTCGGCGCGCGCCCGTCGACGACCACCATGAAGAGCTTGCGCTTGTCGGCTGACAGCCCGAGCAGCGTGCGCGGGTGCTGCACCGAGCAGGTGTACTCCGCGTGAGGCAGCACCTCGTGCTGCGCGACGCCGTCGTGCACGAGCGTGAGGAGCCCCGAGAGCACCTCGTGGTGCGTGGGCGCAGCGCCGTAGCTGGCGTGCATGTGGATGAACTCCGCGACGCCGGGCCCGAAGACCGCCTGGCCGACGTCACCTTGATCGGGCCTGCCGAAGAACTGGCCACCGTGCGCACTGACCGACGGCGCGCCGCTCCACGAATGGCCGCCATTGATGGCGATGATGGCGCCCGTCATCGCTGCGAACGACGACACGGTGCGCGTGCCATCGGAGGGCCCGGTCGCGCGCAGCTCGATGCCCGCCTCGCAGAGATCGATCTCGGCGACGTGAATGCTCCGGCCGGGTGGCCGCACCGCGCGGTACGACAGCTCGCTCGAGCTGGTCGCCGACTCGGCGGCTTCGGTCAACGTCGCCTCGGCGTCAGGGCCACAGCCCGCCACTGCCACCGTCATCGCTGCGAGGAGGAGGGTTCTCATGTCGTGACTGAGTAGTCACGAAAAGCACGAAGCGGCAGCCCCTCGGGAAAACCGTCACCCGAGGGTGACGTTCACTGCCGTGCACACAGTGTGCGCCCGACTTCGTTGGCCGACGCACGCCATCCGCCGACGCGTCGACAGGCTCGCTAGACTCACCGCGCTGTCCACTCCCCTCTCAGATCGGCACGCATGAAACCGTCACCCTCTCGGCTGATCGTCGCTGTGCTCTTCGTGTCTGCGTGCACGGGAGGAAGTGGAGACCCGTGCGACGCGACCACCCCGTGTCCGTCCGGCCAGATGTGCGTGGAGCAGACGTGCGTGGCGGGCGACGGTGGGTCGGCTGCGGGAGGGAGTTCAGCGGGTGGCTCTGCAGCGGGTGGTTCTGCAGCGGGTGGCTCAACAGCGGGTGGCTCAGCAGCGGGTGGTTCTGCTGCGGGTGGTTCTGCGGCTGGTGGTTCTGCAGCGGGTGGCTCAGCAGCAGGCGGTTCCGCAGCCGGTGGCTCCGCAGCCGGTGGTTCTGCAGCAGGCGGCT
>JAUXRI010000252.1 GCA_030681895.1 Myxococcales bacterium
GCTGCGAGATCGTCGAGGTCCCGAAGTGCTCGAAGACGTCGACCAGCACCACGGGCTGCAACAGCGACGAGTCATGCACGTTCGACGACGCATGTGAGCCGACCTGCAAGAAGCTCGCGCTCTGCGAGAAGGCCTGCAGCGAGGACGAGGTCAGCAAGCTCGCGTCGTCCACCGCGACGAAGGGAACATGCGTCAAGAGCGAGAGCTTCGACGCTGGCCCGCTCGCCTTCAGCGGCACGACCACGCCGATCACGATGTTTCCGCCGTACCGCTTCGAGAGCACCGGTCAGGGCGCCCCGTTCCTCGGCGGCGCGCAGCTCGAGGTCCAGGCCCAGGGCGCGAGCGAGGCCGGCTTCGAGAAGTTCTCGGAGAAGTTCACGGCCACGACGTTCCTGCAGACCACGCCCTCGCTCGCGAAGATCGACCGCAACAAGATCTTCGGCACCGGCGGCGTGCCGATCGCCTGGGTCCCCAGCACCGACACCATCGTCATCACCGTGTCCGGCGTGGGCGGCAGCGCCACCTGCAAGGTGAAGGACGCGCTCGGCAAGTTCGACGTCCCGCGCTCGGTGGTGAAGGCCGTGCAGACCACGACCGGCTCGACCACCACCACCCAGTCGCTCTCCATCTCCGTCTCCCGGATGAAGAAGGAAGTGAAGAAGGACAAGAAGGCGAAGGGCGAGCTCGCCATCGCCACCGTGAAGCCGGAAGGCTGGCTCGAGCTCATCACGTCGTCGACCGAGTCCGCGTCGTTCCAGGGCTGCCCGAGCACGCAGTCCTTCTGCGACGAGACGTGCACGAGCCTCGAGACCGATCGCTACAACTGCGGCTCCTGCGGCAACGAATGCTCGTCCAGCCAGTCCTGCTATCAGGGCGTCTGCAGCGGCGGGAGCAGCAGCGGCAGCTCCGGCACAGGGGCGACGTGTTCCTCCTGTCGATCGACTGCGATGAGCGGCACTTGCTCCACGTACTACTCGTCGTGCTCCGCCGACACGAGCTGCGACAACATCCGCTACTGCGCGCAGAGCTGCACCACGTCGAGCTGCGTCGCGAACTGCGAAGCGTCGTACCCCGCCGGTCAGACCAAGTACGCGCCGCTGAAGAGCTGCCTCTACTCGGCCTGCTCGTCGACCTGCGGCTTCTGAGCGGTGATCGCGCGCGCGACCTCGACGGCGCCCGGCACACGGGGGACGTCGAGGTGGCGGCCCTCGTAGTGCCCGAACGGATCGATGAGCGCGTGACGGATGCCCGCCGCGCGGGCTCCCAGGACGTCGGTGGCGAACAC
>JAUXRI010000255.1 GCA_030681895.1 Myxococcales bacterium
ACGACACGCACCACTTCGACACGAGAAACGCCCCCAACATCGCGAAGCAGTCCAGCACCGACGACTACTCCCGGCAGCTCGGAGAGATCCGCTTCATCCTCGTCGCCGGGCGCTTCCGCCTGCTCGAGAGCGCCGCCGAAGCGGTCGCCGCGTGGATGCTCGCGCCCCCGAGTCAGGACGTGCCGCGCCCCCAGATCGAGCGGGTCGACGTGCACCTCTCGAAGCTCGTCGCGCTCTCGGGCGCCGCCGTCCCGACGCTCGAGATTCAGCGGCAGCGCAGCGACTTCCAGATGGTGACCGAGACGAAGAGCTTCGGCTTCGTCGACATCGTCTTCGAGACGAAGGAGTGCGGCGTCTACCGCGAGCGCATCACGCCTCGAACGGTGCTCCCGACCCACGTGCACCAGCACCTCGACGAGTCCGAGTTGGTGCTTGGTGATGGGTTGCTTTTGCAGGGCCAGCCCGTCGCGGCCGGCACCGCCCACACCTGGCCCCGTGGGTATCCGCACCGCTACGAGAACGTCACCGACATCGAGCAGAGCTTCATCTGCATCGATCGGCCCGCCTTCATTCCGACCGATGAAGTCGAGGTCGACGTGCCCGTCGAGAAGCTCACGCGCACCGAGCCCACCCGCTTCTTTTGAAGTCGTCAGTCGGGGTAGCGCGCGCCGTCACAGCCAGCTAGAGGCGCCCCATGGAGATGTCGCTGTCAGTCGAGTTTCACTTCAGCGCCGCGCACCAGCTGCCGTTCTACGACGGCCCCTGCAAGCGGCTGCACGGTCACAACTACGTCCTGCACGTCGTGCTCGCCGGTCGCCCGTCACCCAAAGACGGCATGATTCGCGACTTCGACGAGGTGAAGAAGACCGTCTGGGACAAGGTGCTCACGAAGGTCGATCACTATTACCTGAACGACATCGTCGAGAACCCGACTGCCGAGAACATCGTGGTGTGGATGTGGGCCGAGCTCGAGCCGCTGGTGCCCGGCCTGGCAGAGCTGAAGCTCTGGGAGACTCCGGAGTACTGCGTCACCTACCGCAAGTGAGCGCCGCCCGCCGCCAGCCGAAGTCGAAGCGCCCTGACCGCGCCGCGATGCAACGGGCGGTGAAGGACTTTCTCGTCGCGGCGGGCCTCGACCCCACCGATCCCAACCTCGTCGAGACGCCGACGCGCGTGACCGATGCCTGGGCCGACGAGTTCCTCGACGGCTACACGAAGTCGCCGAAGCAGGTGCTGGCCGAACGGTTCCCTGTCTCGAAGGCGTCGGACCGTGAAGTCGTCATCGTCAGCGACCTGTGGTTCCGATCGATGTGCCCGCACCACCTGCTCCCGTACTCGGGCAGCGCGCACCTGGCCTACGTGCCGGGAGATCACGTCATCGGCTTCGGCCGGCTCTCGGCGCTCCTCGACACGTTCGCCCATCGGCTCGTCTTGCAAGAAGAGCTGGCCCGGCAGGTCGCGACGTCGCTGATGACCGAGCTCGGCAGCCAGGGCGCGGCGTGCATTCTGGAAGCGGAGCAGACCTGCCTGCGTCTTCGTGGCGGCGAGCAGTGTGAGGCCGTCACGCACGCCGAGGCCTACGAGGGCATCTTGCGGGAGCCGGGCCTTCGCGCCGAGCTGTGGGCGCGCCTCGGTCACCGCCCGTGACGGTTCCGAAGGAGCGGCTCGACGCGTTCCAGACGGCCCTTCGTGCGTCGTTTCCTGACATCGCCCTCTCCACCGACGAGCAGACGCTCGCGCCCTACGCACGCGACGAGTCCGACCTCGGCGAGTTCCCCCCGCAGCTGTTGATGCTCGCGGCGAACACGGCCCAGGTCTCCCGCGCGCTCGAGCTGGCGACCGAGCTCCACATTCCCGTCACGCCCGTCGGCGCGCGCAGCGGCAAGAGTGGAGGCAGTCTTCCTATCGAAGGCGGCGTGGCGCTGTCGCTCGAGAAGATGAACCGCATCGTCGAGGTGAACGCAGACGATCTCTTGATGGTGGTGCAGCCCGGCGTCTTGACGGCGCAGGTCGACGAAGCCGCCGCCGCGCTCGGGCTCTTCTACCCGCCCGATCCCAACTCGGCTGGCTACTGCACCATGGGTGGCAACGTCGCCGAGAACGCCGGCGGCCCGCGCGCGCTCAAGTACGGCGTCACGCGCGACTACGTGATCGGCCTCGAGTGGGTGCTCCCGACGGGGCAGGTGGTGCGGGTCGGCCGTCGAACGGGGAAGGGCGTCGCCGGGTACGATCTCGTCGCGCTCTTCGTTGGCAGCGAAGGCACCCTGGGCATCGCCACCGAGATCACCGTGAAGCTGATCCCCCGGCCGAGGGTCGTGAAGACCGCGCTCATTCCGTTCCGGAATGTCTCAGACGCGGCGCGCGCTCTCTCGTCCGTGCTCACCAGCGGGCTGTGGCCCCGCACGCTCGAGCTGCTCGACGAGGTGGCCTTGAAGGCGATCGCGGGCCGTGGGCTCCCCGTGCCGCCAGAGGCCGGCGCCGTCATCATCGCGGAGCTCGACGGCAACCATGAGCCCGGCGTGCTGTCGGAGCTGTCGATGCTCGTCGATCAATGCGCCAGCTGGGCGAGCCTCGAGGCCGTCGTCGCCCAGGACGAGTCGCAGCGCGAACGGCTGTGGGCCGTGCGCAAAGAGGTGTCACCGGCCCTGCGCGCGCTGACCGGCAAGAAGATCTCGGAAGACATCGTGGTGCCGCGCTCGAAGGTCCCAGAGGCGATCGAGCGGTTCAAAGCAGCCGGGGCTCGCGCTGGGCTGACCGTCGCCACCTACGGCCACGCGGGAGACGGCAACCTGCACTCCAACGTCCTCTATTCGACCCGCGCCGACTGGCCCCGCGTCGAAGCCGTGCTTCAGGAAATGATGGCCATTACGGTTGAACTCGGCGGGACCATCACCGGCGAACACGGCATTGGCCTCGCAAAAAGACGGTTTTTGCCCCTCGAACAGCCCTTCGCATTGCGTGAGCTCCAGAAGAAACTGAAGGTGTCGTTCGACCCATCTGACTGCATGAACCCAGGGAAGATCTGGGAGTAGGCACTTAACCATCTGATTTTCGACGACATCTCGTCGCGGGTTCCCGCGGCCCCGGGCTTGCTGTGACCCCCTCGTGTCAACGCACTGACAGAGCGGGGAGGGTGAGATGAGCTATTTCGAAACCGAAGTGTGGGGCGAGCATCTTCCTGCCGAGCCTGAACAAACCTTGTTCATGCCCGAGGAGGTCAAGGTGCTGGCAAAGACGAGCAGCGGTTCCGACGGACTGTCCCACTACATGCGCAGCATGGGCGGGCACAAACAGCTGACCCGTGAAGACGAGTACGAGTTGTCGGGGCGCGCTCGCAAAGGCGACGAGGCGGCTCGCCGCACCCTGGCCGTGAGCAACCTGCCGTTCGTGGTCGCTGTCGCGAAGAAGTTCGCCAGCCGCGGCGCTCGCCTCGACGATCTCATCCAGGAAGGCAACGTCGGCCTGATGAAGGCGATCGAGCACTTCGACTCGAAGAAGAACGTCCGCTTCGCGACCTACGCCGTCTGGTGGATCCGCGCGTACATCACGCGCTACCTCAAGGACAACCGCAGCCAGGTGCGCGGTGGCGAGCACGAGCGCATGTCGATGAGCGACTTCTCGCTCGATACGCCGCTCGATGACGAGGGCGACTCGACCTACATGGAGCGCCTCGAGGACGCCGGCCCGACGCCTGACGTCACCTTCCTCAAGCTGGAGCAGGACGAGGAAGTCGCCGAGGCCCTGCAGCGCGTTCGCCGCCGTCTGGGCGACCTCGGCTGGGACATCCTCCAGGAGCGCCTCACCCAGGACAAGCCGCGCACCCTCGAAGAGCTGGGTCAGCGTTGGGGCGTCAGCCGTGAGCGCGTTCGCCAGGTCGAGCTGAAGACGAAGAACTTCCTCGCCCGGTACCTCGAGAACCACGCCGAGAGTGAGAACGACCTCGAGCTCGACTCGAACCTCGCCGCCTGAGCGTGAAGTCCGGAGCGCCGGCGCCGTCTGGCCGGTATGCGCTCCTCACCTTCTGACGTGATTGCCGCGATGCGCCACCCCGGTGCATCGCGGTTTTCGTTTTTCGACCGAACTCGGGGAGCATGCGCCCCCATGCGCCTCCTGCTCCTGTCTGTCCTGGTCGCTCTGCCTGCCTTCGCTCAACCCGCGTCAGCCGCCGACGTCGCCACGAAGCTCGATGAGCTCTGGAAGACCCGCGATGACGCCGCCTCCATCAAGGCCGCCGATGAGGCCATCACCGAGGGCCTCAAGGCCTTCCCCGACGACTTCGAGCTGCTCTGGCGCGCCTCACGCGTGAAGTGGTGGGTGGCTGACGGCGCGACCGACACCAAGCTCCAGCGGCAGGTCGCGAAGGAGGGGTGGACGCTCGCCGAGCGCGCCGTGAAGGCGAAGGCTGATGGAATGCAGGGGCACTATTACGTCGCGCTCAACATCGGCGCGTACAGCCAGGCCGTCGGCATCTTGAAGGCGCTCGGCGAAGGCCTCGAGGGCAAGTTCAACGACGAGCTCGAAAAGGCGCGCAAGGGCGACGCCTCGTACGATCGGCACGGGCCGGTGAACGCCAAGGGCCGCTACTACTGGGAGCTGCCGTGGCCGAAGCGCGATCTCGAGAAGTCGCGCGCCGAGATCAAGTCCGTCATCGAGAAGCACCCCGAGCACCTGCGCGCGTGGCTCTACCTCGCCGAGACCGAGCTCAAAGACGGCAAGGCGAAGGAGGCGAAGACCTGCGTCGACAAGGTGCTCAACGGCTCCGACGCGTACGATCCGCCCGAAGCGCGCCGGGTCAAGAAGTGGGGGAAGGTCGTCTCCGCCGAAGTGGAGAAGGAGCTGAAGTGACCGAGGAGCGGAACCTCGTCGAGATGTTGCTGGCCCGCGCGAAGGATCGGACGAACCCGGCGGCGCGGCACAAGACGGCTTCGGGGTGGACGGACGTCTCGTGGGCCGACGTCGTCGTACGCGTGAAGGCGGTATCGAATGGCCTCGTGGCTGCGGGCGTGAGGCCTGGCGATCGCGTGGCGGTGTTCGCGTCGACGAGCCTGAACTGGGTGGTGGTCGACGAGGCCATCGCCGCGGCACGGGCCATCTGCGTTCCCATCTATGCCTCGAACACGCCCGACGAGGTCCGGTACATCCTCCAGAACTCGGGCGCCGTGCTGCTCTTCGTCGACAACGACGCGCCTGACGCGAAGCAGGCCGGCCGGCTCACCCGCGCGAGGCAGAAGCTCGACGAAGCTCCCGACTGCCGAACGGTCGTTCTGTTCGAAGGCCAGGCCTCGGGCGACCGCGAGCTCACCCTCGACGCGCTCATCGAGCAGGGCAAGGCCGTCGACGACTTCGACGCGCGCGTCGCGGCCATTCAAGCCGACGATCTCTGTCACTTCATCTACACCTCGGGCACCACCGGCGATCCCAAAGGCGTGATGCTCACGCACGGGAACTGGGCCTTCGAGGCCTCGACGATTCGTTCGCTCAAGGTGATGCGGCCGGAAGACACGCTGATGCTCTTCCTGCCGCTCGCGCACTCTTTCGCGCAGGTGGCCAAGGCGGCCTGGCTGGCGATGGGCTTCACGATGATCTTCGCGGAGTCGGTGGAGAAGGTCGTCGCCAACCTCGCCGAGACGAAGCCGACGATCTTCCCCGCCGTTCCGCGCGTCTTCGAGAAGATCTTCGCGAACGTGCAGGGTGGGGTGCTGTCGGCGCCGGGCCTCAAGGGCTCGCTCGGCCGTTGGGCGTTCTCGCTCTTCGACGAGTACGTGGCGGCACGCGAGGCCGGTAAGAGTTACGACTCGCTCGGCTTTGCGATCGCGAAGCGGCTCGTGTTCACCAAGGTGAAGGCGGCGCTCGACGAGAAGCTCGGCGGCCGGCTGGAGCTCTTCGTCTCAGGTGGCGCGCCGCTGCCTCGGAAGATCGGCTACTTCTTCGAGCTCGTCGGCATCACCGTCTGCGAAGGCTACGGCCTCACCGAGACCAGCGCTGCGAGCACCATCAACCTGCCTGGCGGCATTCGAATCGGCACCGTGGGCCGGCCGTTCCCCGGCGTCGAGCTGAAGATCGCCGAAGACGGCGAGATCCTCATCCGTGGGCCCCACATCATGAAGGGCTACTACCGGAATGAAGCCGCGAGCGCCGAGGTGCTCCGGCCCGATGGCTTCTTCCACACGGGAGACATCGGCGAGCTCGACAAGGACGGCTTCGTTCGCATCACCGATCGCAAGAAGGACCTGATCAAGACGTCGGGCGGGAAGTACTGCGCGCCGCAGAACCTCGAGAACGCGCTCAAGACGTACCCGATCGTCTCGAACTCGATGGTGCACGGTGACATGCGGCCGTACCTCGTCGCGTTGCTGACGGTGAACGAAGAGACCGCGAAGAAGCTGCTCGCCGAGAAGGGCGTGACGGTCGGCAGCTCGGCCGAACTCGTGAAGCGGCCCGAGGTGATTGCTGCGGTGCAGGCTGCGATCGACGAGGTGAACGGAACGCAGCCGCCGTACTCGACGCTCAAGAAGTTCCAGCTGATCTCGCAGGACTTCAGCCAGGAAACCGGTGAGCTGACGCCGACCCTCAAGGTGAAACGAAAGGTCGTCACCGGCCGCTACAAGGCCGAGCTCGACGCGCTGTACGAGGGCGGGCGGGACTGAAGTGTCGGCCAGGAGAATCCGAACGTCGGTCGCGGGCATCTGAGGCTCGTGCGCTGGGGGCTCCTCATGCTGAGCGTGTCGGGGTGCGCGAGCGTGCACGCGGCCCTCGACGTTCAGGCCATCGAGGCGAAGGCGGTCCTCGCGCAGCGCTCCAGCTCGGTCAGCGCGCGGCCCTGGCCGTTCACGACGGCTGAGCAGCTGGAGCTGAAGACGAGGCCCGGTGCCGTGCCGATCGTCGAGGTGCTGCCGATCGGCGTGCGGGCCCTCGATCGCCCCGAGCTGATTCAGGAGCAGCTCGCCTTCCGCAGCCGGGTGACGTTGCGCCACTCCGAGTCGAACCACGCGCGGCTGTACGTCTATCGACACGGCCGGCTCGGCGATCGCCCGGTGCAGCTGTGGGTGCCCGGGCTGTACGTCTCGGACCTCGCGCTGACCTTGCTCCGGCCGTTGTTGCTCGACGCGCTCGCACAAGGAACAGACGTCGCGTTCTTCGTGCCGCCGTACCACCTCGAGCGCACGCCTCAGGGCATGGGCTCAGGTGACGCGGTGCTGGCGACCGATCTGGCCGATCACCTTGGCGTCATCGAGCAGGGCGTCGCGGACTTGAGAGACGCCGTCGGCGTGCTGCGGCGCGCGGGCGTCACCCGCCTGGGCGTCTTCGCCGGATCCATGGGCGCCAACTTCGCGCTCCAGGTGGCGCGTTTCGACGGCACCCGGGAGCGGCCGGCCTTCGAGTTCATGACGGTGATGATCCCGCTGATCGACTGGGGCGCGTTGCTGCTCGAGCGGCCCGAGTTCGCCCAGGTTCGCGCGCAGCTGGTCTCGAAGGGCGTCTCGCTCGAGGCGCTGGCGGCGCTGTACGAAACGCTCGATCCCTCGCGTGTCGCGGCGTCGATGGACCCGAAGGCCCTCTCGGTGCTCGCCGCGCGGTACGATCAGGTGACGCCAGCAGCGCCACGTGAACGGTGGCAGCGCGCCTGGAATCTCTCGAGAGTTCAGCTGGTCGACCGCGGCCACGCCACCATGCTGCTGAGCGACGAGCTCGTCACGGCGGCTCACGCCTTCCTGGTCGAGGATCTGGCGAGACAGTGAAACGACGGCTGAAACGACGACGGGCCGCGGCTCCAAAGGAGCGTCGCGGCCCGCGCACGTCGACCCAGACGAAGACTCAGCCCTGCTTGTGGGCAGCCTTGTCGTTCGGCTGAACCTGCTGCCCCGAGGAGTCAGCGAGCTTCTTCTCGTCCGGCTCTGCTTCGCCCGACAGGCCCTTCTTCAGGTTCTTCACGAACGAGCCAATGGAGGACCCGAGCGCCGGCAGCCGGGAGGCTCCGAAGAGCATCACGATCACGACGACAATCAGCAGAATTTCCCAGCCTCGAAGACCACCCATGATGAGACTCCTTCGTTTGCCGCAGTGCCTGTGAGTGTAGGCCCAATGGCTGTAACACCGCCATCGTACGCCGTCACCCCTGTGAAGGCAGGTGCTTGAGAGACGTTCAGGCCGCCGTGATGGTGCCCGGAGTTGCGCGTGGTTCGAGCTTCTCGACCGGCGACGCGACGTGCCGGAGGACGGGTTCGGCGGCGGGCGACTGCCGCTTCACCAGCTCGAGCATCATGCTTTGGCTGCGAATCGTCTGGCCGTCGAGCGCGAGCGGGCGGGGCAGGTACGAGCCATCGGGCTGGAGCTGCCGCGCCTTCACGTTGTCCTTCAGGCCGAGCCCCATCACCTCGTCGAGCAGGCGGAGCTTCAGGGCGGGGTCTTCGACGGGCGCCATCACCTCGACGCGGCGGTGGAAGTTGCGCGGCATCCAGTCGGCGGACGAGATGAAGACGTCGGTCGCAGCGCCAGTGCCGAACGAGAAGACGCGCGCGTGCTCGAGGAACCGATCGACGACCGAGATCACCCGAATGCGCTCGCTGACGCCCGGAACGCCTGGCCGCAGGCAGCAGATGCCGCGCACCAGCAGATCGATCTCCACGCCCGCCTGGCTCGCCGCATAGAGCGCGCGAATCGTGACGGGATCCACCAGCGCGTTCATCTTGCCGATGATGCGTGCTGGCTCTCCCTTCTTCGCCTTCTGCGCCTCGCGCTCGATCATCTCG
>JAUXRI010000101.1 GCA_030681895.1 Myxococcales bacterium
GAGGCGGTGCCTCCCGGGCTCCTGGAGGACACGCGCCTGGTGATTACCTCCACCTCGCTCGATGGCATCGACACCACCACCGAGGTCAAGTCGCCCACGCTCTCCGCCGACCGCGTCTTCACCCACACCTTCCGTGTTCCCGAACGTCTGGCCTCGCTCCGGGTGTTGCTTCAGGGGCGCGTGCCCGTGCTGACCCGCGGCGGTGAAAAGCAGGACCTCGAAGATTCGCATGCCTGGCAGGTCAACGGCATCGACCGCACCGAAGTCATAGAGGGCGGGCGTTTCACCCGCTTCGGTCCTGACCACGTCTTCGAGTTGCTCGGTCGCAATGGCGAGCCCATTCCCGACCAACCGATCCTGCTCACCTTCCACCGTCGCGGATTCGACCCTACCGAGGCGGTCAGCCTTCGGACCGACGAGCGCGGACGGATTGCCCTCGGCCCGTTGAACGACATCGAGCGGGTCAGCGCCCGGACGCCGAATCAGGCCGTCAGCCATTCCTCCCTGCGGGATCACCGGCGCACCTGGCCCAGTGTGCTTCACGCCCGCTCCGGCGAGGCGATCCAGGTCCCCTGGGGCTTGCCGACGGACGCGGGAGCCGTGTCGTTGCTGGAGGTTCGTTCGGGCGAGTTTGTGGCGGATCGCTCCACGGCCGTGAAGCCGAAGGGCAGCTTCCTGGAACTGACGGGACTTGAACCCGGTGATTATTCCCTCCGCCTGCGCGCTGAGGAGGAACACGAGATCACCGTGCGCATCGCCGCCGCGGATCCCGTGGGACGCTGGCTGGTCGGGAGCAACCGCTCGCTTGAAGTCCGATCGAACCGGCTCCTCAGCATCGAATCCGTCAACCTCGACACGAACCAGCTCACCCTTCAGCTCCGCAACTGGAACGCCCAGACCCGCGTTCACATTGCGGCCACCCGCTTTCTCCCCTCCCGCGATCTGTTCGACGGCCTCGCCGGATTCGAACGGCCCGGCCTGTCGTGGGAGACGCCCGGGCGTCTTCCCAACCTCTACTCGGGCGGGCGCGCCATCGGGGATGAGTACCGCTATATCCTGGAACGCCGGTACGCGACGAAGTTCCCCGGCAACATGCTCAGCCGTCCCGGGCTGCTGTTGAACCCATGGGAGAAGCGGTCCACCGACATCGATGCGTTGAGCCAGAATGGACGCCAGGATCCCTTGGCCACGGCGGGGGCCAGAGTTGCCGCCAAGATGGCGGGGAACGCCGTATCGACGATGGAAGGGAGTGCCATGCCAGGCACCGTCGATCTCAACTACGATTTTCTCGCGGAGGCGGCTCCCGTGCTGTTCAACCTCGTTCCCGACACCAACGGCGTGGTCCGGATCCCGGTCTCCGCTCTGGGTGATCGCCAGACCGTTCAAGTGTATGCCGAGTCGGCCGAACAGGCGGTGTGGGGACTCTATTCGCTCGCGGAACGGCCCACCCGCCTTCGCGACTTGCGACTTTCGCGGAATCTGGATCCCACCCAGCCTTTCACTGAGACCAAGGACATTTCGATCCTCGCCAAGGGCGCGACGCTCTCGATTACCAACCTGCTTTCGGGCGACCTGGAGACCTACGACAACCTCGGTTCGGTCCACGCACTGTTCACCACGCTCAACGGCAACACCAACCTGGCGAAGTTCGCCTGGATCCTGCAGTGGCCGAAGCTCACCGAGACGGAGAAGCGCGCGAAGTACTCCGAGTTCGCCTCGCATGAACTCAGCTTCTTCCTGAGCCGGAAGGATCCGAAGTTCTTTACCGAAGTCATCCAGCCCTACCTGCGGAACAAGAAGGACAAGACGTTCCTCGACGAGTACCTGCTGGCGACGGATCTCTCCCGTCACCTGGAGCCGTGGGCCTACGCCCGGCTCAACGTCGTCGAGCGCGCCCTCCTCGCCCAGCGGCTCCCGGCCCAGGCCGCCAGCACCGCCCGGCATCTGCGCGAACTCTGGGAGTTGCTGCCGCCCGATCCCGAGGCCGCGGATCGGCTTTTTGAAACTGCCCTTCGCGGTCGCGCCCTCGAACAGGCCGTCGGTGACTTTACCAATTCCGTTTCCCTCCGACTGCGC
>JAUXRI010000277.1 GCA_030681895.1 Myxococcales bacterium
GATCGAAGAGCGCGAACAGCGGGAAGGTCGGCAGATCGATCTCGCCCGGCTGAACGTCGTACGCGTCGCGAATCATCCGCACCTGGGCGTCGAAGATCTCGTGCGAATAGACCGCGCCCTTGGGAATGCCCGTCGACCCCGAGGTGAAGAGGATCGCCGCGGTCTCGTTCGGCGACGGATCCACCATGGGGAACGGCTCGTCCTTGCCCAGGCGCTTCACCTCGTCGAGCGAGTGCCCACCCCACAGCAGGCGCCGGCCCACCGTCACGTTGGCCTTCACGGTGCGGAACGGCTTCGGGAAGAGAATGCGCGCGACGTGTGCCGCCGGAATACCGATGAACGCGTCGGCCTTCACCTCGTCGAGGCACGCCAGCAACGCCTTGCGCCCGATGCCGGGATCGATCGCCACCATCACCGCGCCGACCTTGAACACGGCGAACACGAGCGGGAAGAACTCGAAGCTGGGCGGAGCGAGGATGACGGTTCGTGAGCCACGCTGGACGCCGATCGCCGCGAGGCCGTGCGCGATTCGATCGCTCATCGAGTCGAGCTCACCGAACGTCATCGTCCGCCAGCCGCCCTTTCCGTCAGGCGCGATGATCGCAGGACGCGACGGATCGAGGCGCGCCATCGCCGGCAGGTGCGAGGCGATGTTGATGCTGGTCTTCGGTGCGTTCACGACGCCGCGACCGGGAGCGGGTGCTTCGCGAGGAACGTCTTCATCAGCGCGACGATCTCTTCATGCGCGTCTTCAAGCACGTAGTGGCCTGCGTCTTCGAAGACGTGCACCTCGGCGTTCGGCAGCCGTTTGCGCCACTCGGCGAGGAAGGCGTCGTCGAACACGAAGTCCTTGCGGCCCCAGCAGATGAGCATGGGCACCGAGTTGAACTGCGCGAGCTTGTCCGAGACTTCCTGCACGACGGGCCAGCTGCGATCTCCGGGCGCGAGCGGAATGTCCTCGACGAAGCGCTGCACGGCGATGCGGTTCGCCCACGAGTCGTACGGCGCGAGGTAGGCCTGCTTCACCAACGGCGTCATGCGGCCGGGCCTCGTCGAGCAGAGCATGTTGGCTCCGCGCGAGAAGGCGTTGAAGGCGCGCACCGGCACGGGGAAGAACGGGGCGTAGCGCACCACGCCGATCTGCCACGGCAGCTTGCGTCCCTGCGGCAGCCCGAAGCCGGCGGTGTTCAGCACGACGAAGCGCTTCACGAGCGACGGGTTCTTCGTCGCCCACGCCATGCCGATCATCCCGCCCCAGTCGTGCACCACGAGCGTCACGTTCTTCGTGATGCCGAGTGACTTGAGCAGCGCGTCGAGATCGGCCACGCGGCGCTCGAGGACGTAGGGGTACGCCTCGTCACCCGGCTTGTCCGACAGGCCGCAGCCAACATGATCGGGGACGATCACCCGGTACTGCTTCGAGAACGCGCTCACCAGGTGGCGCCAGTAGAAGCTCCACGTCGGGTTGCCGTGCAGCATCACCAGCGTCTCGCCCTGCCCCTCGTCGAGGTAGTGCATGCGAACGCCGTTTCCGGTGTCGAAGAAGCGGCCCTGCCAGGGGTACAGCTCACGGTACGGCGCGATGTCGAAGGTCATGTCATTCACCACTGAACTCCCAACATGAGGCAGTTGAGGCCGCTGCCGATGCCCAGCAACGCGATGCGCTGGCCGGCCTGAAGAACACCAGCGTCGTCGGCCATGGCGGCCGTGATGGGCAACGAGACGGTGCCCATGTTTCCGAGACGCTCGAAGGTCGAGAAGTCTTTCGACTCCGAGATGCCGATCGTCGAGAGAATGTCGCGGCGGTTGGCCGAGCCGACCTGATGGCAGATGACGCGATCGATCTCGTCACGCCGCCAGCTCGAGTTGGTCAGCAGCCGATCCCACGTGGCGCGACCGAGCTCGACGCCGTGCTCGAGCACCTGCGACGCGTCCGTCTCCATCACGTTGGCGCGCTCACCGAGAAGACCGGATGATGGACCCCAGCGGCAGATGCGGTGGTGCTTCGGCGCCGACAGAGCAGCGCCGGCGACCAGGCGGTGTTCGCTCGCCGAGAAGCCTGACGCCGTCAGCAGCACCGCCGCCGCGCCCGAGCCGCCCGTCATGGTGGCAAGCCCGAGGCGGTAGCGGTCCATCGTGGGCTCGCGGTTCATGCGCTCGATGGTCGAGTCGACGATCTCGCGCGAGCTCTCCGCCGAGACGACCAGGCCTGCGCGCAGCTGGCCCAGCTCGATGCGGTTGGCGAGTTCGACCATGCCGTTGAGGACACCAAGGCACGCGTTCGAGACGTCGAAGACCAGCGTCTCCGCGCCCGTCCCCAGCTCGGCGGCCACCGCGCAGGCCGTCGCGGGCTCGAGGTTGTCTCGACACACCCCCGCGTAGATCACCGCGCCGACGTCATCGATCGAGACCCCTGCCCGCTCGAGCGCCTTCTTGCCCGCGCGCGCGGCGACCGACGACATCGTGGTGTTCGGTGGCCACTGCCGGCGTTCGCGAATTCCCGTCAACGCCTCGAGCTGCCCTGGAGAGATCTTCAGCGCCTCGTGAATGGGCCCCAGCCGCGCGTCGAGTTGGGCGGACGTGACCGACTCGATCGGGAGTTCGAACGCGATGGCCTCGACGTTCACCTTCGACCACCGCATCACGGCACCTCCGGCACGAGGCGCACGGCGAAGTCCTTCATCGCGTAGATGACTTTGCCGTCGCAGAGGAGCTGGCCGCCACAGACGATCAAGGGCGAAGGACCGTCAACCACGTGCTTCACCTGCGCCTGCACCTGAACGAGCGAGTTCGTCGGCACGACCTGTCCGCGGTACTGCCAGACGTGAGGCTGATCCACCGCCATCGACTGGAGCCGGTGCGTCGTCTGCAGGTCTGCGAACTTTTCGCGCGCGTACACGAGCATCAACTGCTGGAGCGCCTCGAGACCGAGCGAGCCCGGCATCACGGGATCCTGGAAGAAGTGCGCCTGGAAGAACCACTCGGAGGGATCGACGCGCTTGTGGCCTGACACGAAGCCGAAGCCGTGCGCGCCACCGTCGAGTTGGAGTGCGTCGATCGTCTCGATCATCGCGTACGCCTTCGCGGGCAACGCCAGACCTCTCCCAGCCGACTCCAGAGGCAAGGTGAACTGTCGTGCGCCGTCGAGCGTCCAGGGAGCGCCACCACGCACACCGACCTGCTGCGCGAGCGCGGCGGGCGGGAAGAACCCGAAGCCGGTGTGCCCGCGATAGACCAGCCCGGAGCGATCGTTCACGTCGAAGTCGAACTCCTGCAGCAGCATTCCGCCCGCGCGCGAGACCTTCGTCAGCCGTGAACGCATCGTGAGCGTCCCGACGTCGGCGAACACCTCGCGAGACACCGTCGCCGAGCCGTCGAGGTTGCGGAACGAGAGCACGTCATTCGTCGTCAGGGCCGAGCCAACGTGCGCCGCGAGAAAGCCGCACGGCTGCAGGGCGGCCTCCAACAGCACCGAGAACGGCATCGCCTTCTGTCGATTCGCTCCGAAGTACCAGGCGTCTGGTGGAACGTCGTACTCGCAGGTGAGCCAGCCACCGGGCTCCATCACAAGCGGCTTTGGCTCGCAGGCCGTGACGCGATCGATGAAACGGAACGGATCGCGAGGCAGCCGAGCGAGGCGTCGTTCGCCGGAGTCGAAGGGCGTGTACGCAGGCCCGAAGCACTTCGACGGCGTGCCTTCGCAGTACTCGATGATCTGCTCGCGAGAGAAGACGGGCGTCGATGCCGTGCCGCTCCAGATCGTGTCGAGGCGTTCCTTCGTCAGGCCCTTGATGCGCACCGACATGCCGCCCATCTGCACGACGTGTTTCCCATCGGCGAACATCGACGCGGTGGCGATGACGTACGGCTCCGGGCCGTAGCCGATTTCGTCGATCTCGACGCGGTACTGCACCTTCTTCGTCGACGGGAGCACCTGGCCGCGGCACTTGAGCTGGCTCGGCTGCCCGAGGATCGGCGCGTAGTGCAGGTCGACGTCGGTCGCGTCATCGATCCACCCGATGCGCAGCAGCAGCACTCGCAGCGTGTGCAGGCAGCACTCGTACATCAGCGTGCCCGGCATGACGGGGTCGTCGGAGAAGTGGCACGTCAGGTACCAGGCGTCGGGCGTGACGTCGTGCTCACCAAGGACGAGTCCAAGCCCGGCCGCGCCGCCCTTCGTGTCGAGCTGAAGGATCCGATCGACGAGCTGCATGCGGCCGGACGGCAGACGGAGCGCCGGCGACAGCGTCTTCACCGGGAACTCGACGTCGAACGCAGCACGAAGATCGCCACGCCTGAGCGCATCGATCTGCACCTCCGAGAGCGTCGCGGTCCCGTGCGGCGCGGGAGGAACGAAAGGCACTGTCGAGGCCTTCACCTGCTTCGCCTCGGGAACGATGCCCTTCCCCTGTTCCAACTGCTCGGCACTGAAGAACCCCGCGCAGCCGTCGTACATCGTGATGAACGGCTCGCCGCTGATGGTGCCGTCGAAGCGGAAGAAGAAGAGCCACGTGTCGCCCTGGCGGACGAACCGGTCGATGCGAATGTCGTAGCGAATCACTTCCCCGACGGAGGGGAGATCGCGATGAAAGACGATCTTCGCGTCGAGCAGCCGGTAGACGCGCTCGCCCTTCGTCTGCCGATCGATGCCGAGGTACGCCGAGAGGAAGAGATCGGCCTGACCAGCCTCGACGCTGATGCACACCGGCACGCGGCCGCCGTCGAGGTACCAGGCTCCGGGGTGCACATCGTGCTCCGTCACCACGCGACCGGACGTGAGGCTGCCGATGTCGCCTTCTACTTCGACGATGCGGTCGACCAGCATCAGCGGTTCGGCAGGCAGTCGCACTCGCGTCGGGTACGCATCGACGGCGAGGAAGTCGGGGCCGAGCACCTTCGACAGCTTTCCGGTCGCGAACTCGAGGCAGAGCGCGCGATCAAACCGTGGCGGGGGCGCGGAACCGACAGTCGGCGCAACTGCCGTGCGGCCCACGAGCGGAGGGCCATTGGTAGCGCCGTCGACCGCATACCGCTGTAGCTGCATCAACACCTGGGTCTGCAGAGCGATGGACTGCTCCGCGACCTGAAGGAACACTTCGTGCGCGCGCGCCGTCGCGGTCTGCGTCGCAAGGAAATCGGTGAGTGAGCTTGAGGTCATGACGGGAGCCGCCTGCACGGCGACACGGCCTTCTGGAGCGGGGACGAGCGTCGGCACCATCACCACGGCCGGCGCTTCGACGAGGGACTTGCGCGGAATACGCCCCGGGAACGGCGGTGCGTGGATCGGAGCGCCACCGACGACGACCCGAATACGCTTCGTCGACGTCGAGCGTTCGATGGTCTTCGAGTTCGCGTAAAGCGCCGAGAGATCGACCGAACGACCGGCGTCGGCGAGCTTCGCGACGGCGTTCAGCACCGAGACGTAGCCATCCTGCCCGCGCTGGCACGCCGCGACCGCGAGATGCGGTCGGTTTCCGAGAATGCGACCGATCATGCGCGTGCAAGAGCCCTGCGGCCCCGGCTCGACGAAGATGCGGACTCCATCGGCGTACGCCTGCTCGATCAACGCCGTGAAGTCGAAGCCGTGCATCGCGTTGGCGACGATCGACGCGGCGCAGTTCTCCGTCGTCACCTCGTACGAGCGCGCCCACGCGGCGCTGTAGAAGCGCACGCCCGCAGGAGGCGTCGTCGGCAGCAGATGCAGCGCCCGATAGTCTTCCTGCACGGGAGCGATCGCGGGCAGGTGAACGAACGGCACGCCGTCGAGGAAGATGGCCGCGCCGCCGAGCCGACCCACGACCGCACGCACGTCGTCCTTCCGGCCGCCGATCACGCACTCGCCCGGAGCGTTGACGATCAAGAGCGTCGCCGTGCCCGAGAGCGCGGTTTGAATTTCGTCCTTCGAGCGCATCACCAGCGCGACCACCCACTCCGCGTCGTCTCCCCACGCGCCGCGCAAGACGGAGCCGTTGCTCGTCAGCTGCGATCGGAAGAGCGCGCTCTCGAGCGTGCGCTGGAACATCGTGTCGCGATCTCGCCATGCACGAGAAGCGAAGAGGCCGGCGGACTCACCGAGGCTGTAGCCCATGTACGCCTGAGCAGAGACGCCGAGCAGTCGGAGCGCGTCGTGCACCACGAGGCCGTGCGTCACCTGACGGACGATGATCTCTGCGAGGCCAGCGGGGCCTTCGGCGATCGGAGGGAAGAGGTGACGCGAGAAGTCCTGCACCTCGGCGCCGAGCTGTTCGAGTACTCGTGGGAACGCCAGCGGCAGCGTCTCACCCATGCCGTCGAAGTGACTGCCAGAGCCGGGGAAGACGAACGCGAGGTCTCCCTCGACGGGCACAGCGGTCGGTCGAAGCGTCGAGAGCTGACGAAGGAGATCGTCCGCAGAGCTGGCGACGAACGCCGAGGATGCCCTGGGCGAACGCCGGAACCACGTGGCGGCGAGCCGATCGATCGACGCGTTTCGATTCGCGTTGACGAGCTCGCTCAACGCATCCCGCGACGAGGGATCGACGAGAAAGATCCCAGCAGGACGAGTTCCATCGAAGGCCGACTCAGGGCTGCTCGACGGGCCCTGCTCCAGTGCGACGTGGAGCGCGGTGCCATCGAAGCCATGCGTCGTGACGCCGACGCGCCGAGGCGACACGCCTGCGCTCCAGATCGCCGCACGCGCGTCTTTCCCCTGCCCTCGGACGCGATGGCGAAGACTCAGCGCACTCTCGACGACGCTCACCAGCCCGGCCGCAGCACCAGGGATGCCAAGTTGCAGATCGAGATCGGACGGCTGACGGATCGTCTCCGGGGCGGCGACTCCAGCTTCACGCCAGGCCGCCTCGACGGCCGAACTCGCGTCGACCTCCTGCGCAGCGCCGAAGCCGCGAATGATCGCCGCGATGGAATCACCGTCACGAACCGCATCGCTCAACCGCTTGAGCACGACCGCCGCAGCGCCGTCAGAAGGCAACCCGCCACGACGGAGCGCGTCCGAAGCGAGCACGCGCCGCACGTCTCCGCCGAGTTCGACGGCGCCGACGATCATGCAGTCGACTTCACCGCGTTGAAGCAGCCGTGACGCCACCTCGAGCGCGCGCAAGCCACTGCCCTCTTCTGCCTGCACGCCGAAGCTGGGCCCGCCGAGCGACAGCTCTCGCGCGAGCCGGCTGGTGACGATGCCGCCGAGCGCGCCCAGCACCCGCTGCGGATCGAGCGGAGCCGACACCGCATCGCCGACCGTCTTCAACCACGCGGCCAACTCGGCTTCCGTGACGTCGAGCCCCGCCTTCGCGAGCGCCTGACGAGCGTGACGTTCCAGCACCCAGCGCAGGTGAAAGGACGTCGTCTCGAGATCGAGGCTGATGCCTACGACGGCGCCGACCCGTGGGTGTGGTCCGGCACCAAGACCACCTGCGTCTTCGACCGCGTTCGCCGCGACCTCGAGCATCAACAACTGCTGCGGAAGCACGGACGGCAGCTCGAGCGGCGGCACCTTGAAGCGGCCGATCGGAAGTTCGAGCGCCTCGACCCACGCGCCTTCGAGCGCACGAAGCGACGGGGTCTTCCACCGAGTGGCTGGCCGAGGACCGATCGCGCTGCCGCCGCTGAAGAGCGTCGTCGAAAACCGCTCCAGAGAGTCGAGCGCGCCGACGTGAATCCCGAGCCCGACGATCGCGATCGGCTCCGCGGGCGGCTGCACGGTCTCGACACGCGTTCCAGCTGCGTACTCTTCGAGCAACACGTGCGCGTTGATGCCGCCGAAGCCGAAGCCCGACACCGCAGCGCGACGTGGCGCTGACGAGTCCCACGGGCGCGAACGCTCGAGGACCTGAAGAGGCGCAGCGGACGCGAGCACCGACGTCGCGTTCGCGTTCGGTGGCAGCGTCTGGTTCGAGATCGCGCCGAGCACCTTCGTCAGCCCGGCCATGCCTGCGGCGGTGAGCAGATGGCCGACGTTGCTCTTCACCGAGCCGATGACGGGCGCTGAACCGCTGAACAGCGTCTTGAGGCTGTCGAGTTCGACCTGATCGCCACGCGGCGTCCCCGTGCCGTGACACTCGACCAGCTGCACGTCCGACGGCGACCAGCCCGCCATCTCGTACGCCGCGCGCATCGCCCGCAGCTGCCCTTCCGAATCCGGCGACAGCAGACTTCCGCCGACGTCATTCGAGAGGCCAATGCCGCGAATGACCGCCAGCACGCGATCGCCATCACGCTCGGCATCATCGAGGCGCTTGAGCAGCACCATGCCGCCGCCCTCGCCAACCACGAGACCGTCGGCCTGTGAGGTGAACGGCGCGCACACTCCGCTGGGTGAAAGTGCGTGGAGCTGCGTGAAGCCGATCTGCGTGTAGAGCTGCTGCGGCAACGAGACGCCACCCGCGAGCACGGCGTCGACGCGTTTCGCCTCGAGTTCGAGACAGCCAAGATGCAACGCGTAGAGCGACGACGCGCAGGCCGCATCGAGCGTGTAGCTGCCAAGGGCGAGACCGAGCGCCTTCGCCATCACGCCGATCGGGCGCGCGGACGGGAAAGCCTCGTTCGACGCGAGAGGAACCGGCTGCTCACCGAAGAGGTGCGTGAGGAAGACCTGCTCCGCGAGCGTCGAGGCGCCGTCGGTAGGGAGCGCGATGTTCGCGATGATCGCAGCCGTTCGAGCGCGATCGATCTTCGCGTTCCCCGCGCTTCGGAACGTCTGCACCGCCACGTCGAGGGTCAGCTTCGTGAGCTCCGTGAGCGCGCTGGAATCGAGTTCGAGGCCCTGCAGCTGCGGCTCGTATGCATCGAGGACACACGCCCGACGAGACCGAGCGTGATCGACGCCACCCGCCGACGACACGACGGAAGACGGATCCACCGGCCAGCGTGAGGCCGGCACGTCTCGAGCCATCGAACGGCCTTCGGCGACGATGTTCCACAGCGCGTCAGCTGACGCAGCTCCGGGAAACCGGCCGCCGAGACCGACGATGGCGATGGCGCGACGAGCGGTCATGCCAGCGGCGTCGAGTGGATCGGCTGCGGATCGGCGGTGAACGCGCGCGAGAGGCTGCCGCTGACCGTGCACTCATAGCCTTCGAGCTGCACTGCGAGCGAGCCAGAGGCGTCGACGAGATCGATATCCGACGTGACGATCGCGCCATCGATCGCGCGAACCCGAACGATCGCCTTCACGTCACCGGGAGCGAACGGCCGCAGCACTCGAACTGCCCCGAGCCTCGACGGCAACGACGGAGCGCCCAGCTGCGCGCGCGCCCACACGATCATCGCCTGGAAGACACCATCGACGCACAGCGGATCGAGCGCCCACGACTGCGTCGGGCCAGGCATCAACCGCTCCGAGGTCGCGTGCGTCTTGAGCGTCAACGCCATGCCGGCCTCACCGAGACCTTCGATGGAACGCAGCGCCCACAAGCTCGGGCCGTGGAAGAGCTGGCTCGCGTAGAGCTCGCTCACCGGCGTCACGAACGATGGCAGCGAGGTGCCCTTGAGCCGCTCGACGGCAGTGAAGTCGCCATGGAGCACCGCGAGCCCACGCACGTGCACGACGTCTTTGCGGTTGCGAAGCTCGAGCGAAACGATCGTCATCTCGCCACGCGACTCAGGGCGACCGGCCCAGACCGACAGCTCTTCGCGCTCACCGTCGAACGTCACGCCGCGCAGCACGCGCACGTCCTCGAGTTCGATCGCGCCAAGGCCATCACTCAACGCACGCGCCGCCTGCACGAACCACTCGAGCGTCATCGCGAACGGGAGGACCTCTTTCCCGTTGAGGCGATGATCGGCCAGCACCGGCCACGAACGCTCGACGCGCTCGGTGTGCACCAGCGCCCAGCCCGCTTCCGCCGCTTCGCCGAACCCAGCACCAAGAACGACCTCACGCGGCCCTGACGGGTTCACCCGCAGCTCGTCGACGAAGGCCTGAGCGCCGGTCGACAACGGAATGAGCGAGATGCCCTCGGCCTTGAACGTCGCCTCGAGCGCAGGCGTCACCATGCCACCGGCCCACGGGCCCCAATCGAGCGCCACCACGCGGCACGCGGGACGTTTCATCGACTCGGACTGTGCGATCGACACCAGCGCCTGATTCGCAAGCGCGTAGTCGGTCTGGCCCTTGCGACCGAAACGTCCACTCACCGACGAGAAGAGTCCGACGACGGCGAGTTCATCCGCGCGGGTCGCTTCGAGCACAGAGCGCAGCCCGGCGATCTTCGGGTCGAGCACCTGATCGAAGTCGTCGTCTCGTTTGTCCTCGATGCGCTTGTCACGGAGCACGCCTGCACCGTGCACGAGGCCACGAATCGGCCCGAGGGCCTGACGCGCTTCGGCGAGCACAGCCTTCACGCTCTCGACGTCACGCACGTCGACCTGCCGGTACTCGGCCTTCACGCCGGCGGAGCGCGCGGCCTCGAGGGTCGCGCGAATGTCACGCGAGGCGAAGACCTGACGGCACGACTCGGCGAGCTGCTTCGGGCTCGGGCGCGCAGCTCCGGCCTGCTCGAGCAGCACGCGCTTGATGGACGCTTCGTCCTTCGCCGCGGCGAGCCACGCCGGCTCGATCACGGGCGCCGGTGAACGTCCCAGCAACAGCACCGTCGCGCCTGACGCCTTCGCGAGCTCACGCGCACAATCGGCGGTGACCCCACGCGCACCGCCGGTCACGACGACGACGTCACCCGACTTCAAGGGCAGCGGACCTCCGTGCACCTTCGCGTCACGGAGCGCGAGCGTCACGCGGCCTGCGGGTCCGAGGCCGAGCTCCGACGGGCCGTCGTTGGTGAGTTCGTCGACGATGGCCTGCGCCGCGTCGTCAGCGGACCAGAGCGACGAGACGTCGAGCGCACGGCACTTCACCTCGGGCCACTCGAGCGCGAGCGTCTTCACGAGGCCGGTCAGCGCACCGGACAGCGGGTGCGACTCGATTGACGAGCGTCCGAAGCCGAACGCGCCATCGCGACGGCTGACGGCGACGACGAAGGAACCGGGGTTCGCCCGCAGCGCCGAGGCTGAAGCACGGGCAACGAGGAGCGCGTGCTTGAGCGACACCTCTGACGTCTCGTCCCAGGCCGAGCCATGCGGAGCCGTCAGCACCAGCCCAGCCACCGAGCCGGAGATCGCAGCGCCGGACGCGAGCAGCTCACAGGGCTGACCGATTCGCTCGAAGACGCGAACGAGCGCTCTGCCGAGGTCGTCATCGGCACCCGAGATCACGACACGACCAGGCGACAGCTTCACGGGAGCAGCCGACGACGGCTTGGCCCGCACCGGAACGACCACGCGCCTCGTCACTTCCGAGGAAACGACGATCGGCGCGGCGACGATCTGCGGCTTCGCGACAGGGACCGTCGCGACAACTCGAGCGCCGCTCACGAAGCTCAGCACCTGCTCCAGCGTGCGCAGGCCCGACAACTTCTCGGGATCGACCGACGGCGCATTCGGAATCCGGCGCGACAGCAGCGAGAGAATCTCGACGCGCTTGATGGAGTCGATTCCGAGGTCCGCTTCGAGATCCATCGACAGGGTCAACGTCTCCACCGGGTAGCCAGTGAGTTCCGAGACCGTCGAGAGCAGCACGGCGCCGAAGTCGACCTGCGCGACGACGGGCTTCGGCTGAACGATCGCAGGAGCAGGCGCTGACACCGACGGCACCGACTCCGAGATGAACGCGTGCACCTGCGCGAGCGTCTTGAGGCCGGACAACTTCTCCGGGTTCACCGACGGAGCGCCCGGAATGCGACGCGAGAGCAGCGAGAGAATCTCGACGCGCTTGATCGAGTCGATGCCGAGATCGGCTTCCAGATCCATCTCGAGCGAGAGCGTCTCGACGGGGTAGCCGGTGAGCTCCGAGACGGTGGTCAGCAGCGTTCCTCGCGTGTCGATGGCAGGGGCCGCGGCGACGGGAGCAACGACGGCAACGGGCGCGACCGCAGCGCCACGAACGAACTCCGCGACCTGTTGGAGCGTCCGCAGGCTCCCGAGCTTTTCGGGGTTCACCGAAGGCGCGCCAGGGACGCGACGCGACAACATCGAGAGGATCTCGACGCGCTTGATCGAGTCGATGCCGAGGTCGGCCTCGAGATCCATGCCGAGAGCGAGCGTCTCGATCGGGTAGCCGGTGGCCTCCGAGACGACCTGCATCAGCAGCGGGATGACATCGATGGGAGCAGCCGGAGCCGGGGCGAGCACTGGCGGAGCGCTCACGACCGGCATCGGAACCGGCGCCGCGATCGCTGGCATCGCAGCCAGCGCTGGCATCGCGACCGGCGCAGGCATCACCACGTGCGCCCTCGGCGCCACCGCCTGGCCCGTCAACAGCGCGGCAACGTTCTGCTGCGCGGCGAGCTGCCCTTCGAGGAAGAGCTGGTGCACTTTCGCGGTCTGCTCCTGCAGCGCCTGCAGCGCGCGCAGGTTCTCCTGGTACAGCCTGAGCGCGTCTGACGTCGGCTGCGGCGTCGCCACCGGCACCTGCACCGGCGTGTGCACGCCGTTCGTCCCGTTCTTCCCGTTCACTGAGACTCCATTCTTCGGCGCGCTGAGCGGCTTCGCTGCGACGGCCGGCTTCGGCGTCACCGGCGAGCGGTAGTTCGCTCCGGTGAGCGGGACGACCATCTTCGGTTTGCGCGCAGGCTTCGCGACCCAGCGAGGCGGCGGCGCGATCTTCTGCCACTCGGACAACCGTGCAGCGTGGCCCTCTGCCGAGAGTCGCGCCAACACCATCGCGAGCTCGTACATGGCACCACGGCGCGTCTGACCGTCGATCGCCATCGCGGTGTGAGCGCGCTCTCCGAGAATCGCCTTCACCATGCCCGTCAGCGCGGTCTTCGGACCGACCTCGAGGAAGGTGCGCGCGCCAAGCGCGTGGAGCTTCTCGATCACGCCGTCGAACCGCACGGGCCGCGCCAGCTGATTCGCGAGCAGCGCGCGCGCTGCGGTGGCATCGACTGGATACGGCTCGGCGGTGGTGTTCGCGACGACAGGAATGCTCGCCGCGCCGAACTCCATCGACGACAGCGACTTCTCGAACTCGGCCGCGGCTCCGGACACGAGCGGGCTGTGGAATGCGGCGCCGACGTTCAAGCGCGTGGCACGCAGGCCCCTGGTCTTGCAGGCCGTTTCGGCGCGATCGATCTCGGCGCGCGAACCCGAGAGGACCGCCTGCGCGGGACCGTTCCGGTTGGCGAGCACGAGCTCGAGCTTCTCGTCGCTGAGCAGCTTCTCGACGTCGGCGATCGGCGCGAGCACGGCCAGCATCGTTCCGCGATCGGAGCCATCGCCAGCCATCAACTCACCGCGACGACGTGACGCCGCCTCGAACACCGCACTCGACAGCACACCCGCTGCATGGAGCGCGACCAACTCGCCGTACGAATGACCTGCGACGAGCGCAGGCTTCACACCGAAACGCGCGAGCACCTGAAGCAGGCCACGGCTCACCGCACCGATCGCCGGCTGAGCGACGTTGGTCTTCGTCAGCTCACCCTCGCGGCGCTTCTGCTCCGCCTCATCGAACGTCGGCAGCGGGTACACGCGCGCCGCCACGTCGGGCATCGCTGCGACGGACTCGAGGACCTCAGGGAACACGCACGCGAGCTCGCGCAACATGTCGACGTGTTGCGAGCCCTGGCCCGGGAACACGAACGCGAGCTTTCCTGCCGGAGCGCCGACGCCGTACGCCACGCCCTCGGGCGACTGGAACGGCTGACCGGCCTGCACCTTCGCGAGCACCGGGGTCACGACTGCCGACAGCGTCTTCCCGGCCTCGACGACGATCACCACCCGTTGCGCATCATCGGCTCGGAACGACGCGCGCGACGCTGCCGCGAACGACGCGAGGTCCTCGGCCTTCATCGCCTCCTGCAACCGGGCGGTGAGCGACGGCAGATCTTTCGCCGACAACGCAACGAGCTCGACCGAGCCGTCCCACGCCGGCGCGAGCCGACGATCGCCATACTCCTCGAGCACCGTGTGGAAGTTGCTGCCGCCGAACCCGAACGAGCTCACTCCAGCGAGCCGCGGACCACGCGCCGACGGCAACCACGGGCGGGCGAGGCCTGAGATCGCGAACGGGCTCTCGGCGAGCTGGAGCGAAGGGTTCGGGCGATCGACCTTGAGCGTCGGAGGAAGCACGCGGTGATGGAGCGCGAGCGCCGCTTTGATGAGGCCTGCCGCACCTGCCGCTGCCTTGGTGTGGCCCACCTGCGACTTCACCGAGCCCAGCACGCACCACTGCGGGTCGTTCGAGTCCTCGCGGTAGACGGTCTGGAGCGCCTCGAACTCTGCGGCGTCTCCGGCCTTCGTGCCCGTGCCGTGCGCCTCGAGCAACGCGATGTCGCGCGGCCGCACGTTCGCGTCCTGGTACGCAGCCTTGAGCGCCCTCGCCTGCCCCTTCGACAGCGGCGCGTAGATCGACTTCGCGCGTCCATCGCTCGAGGTGCCGAGCCCGCGAATCACCGCGTAGACGCGATCGCCATCACGCTCCGCGTCGGCCAGGCGCTTGAGCACCACCATGCCGATGCCTTCACCGAGCAGCGTGCCGTCAGCCTTGTCAGAGAACGGCCGTGCGTCTCCCGTCGCCGAGAGCGCCGGCGTCTTCGAGAAACACATGTGCATGAAGATGTCGTTCAGCGTGTCGACACCTCCGGTGAGCACCATGTCGGTGCGGCCCGACTCGAGCTCCGCGATGCCGAGGTGGAGCGCGCCGAGGGAGCTCGCGCACGCTGCGTCGACGACACAGTTGGTGCCGCCGAGATCGAAGCGGTTTGCGATGCGGCCGGCGACGACGTTGCCGAGCAGCCCGGGGAACGAGTTCTCCTGCCAGCCCACGTACGAGGCGCTGATACGATCGACGACGTCCTTCGCGGTGGTCTCGTCGACGCCTGCGTCCTTCAGCGCCTTCTTCCAGTGCGGGTGCCCGAGCCGCGCGCCGAGCGAGATCACGAGCTCCTGCGTGCCCGTCACGCCGAGCAGCACGCTGGTGCGCGACCGATCCCACCCGCCGTCGTCCGGGTAGCCCGCGTCGTCGAGCGCCATCTTCGCGACGACGAGCGAGAGCAACTGCGACGTGTCGGTCGCCTCGAGGATGGAGGGCGGAATGCCGAACTCGGTCGGATCGAACGGCGTCGACGACAAGAACGCGCCGCGCTTCGCGTACGTCATGTCCGGCGCCTTCTGATCGGCGTCGAAGTAGTCGGCGACCGAGAAGTGCGTCGCGGGCACGTCACCGACCGCATCCTGTCCCGTGCGGAGCAGCCGCCACAGCGCCTGCGCGTTCTCAGCCTTCGGGAACATCGCGCCGATGCCGACGATGGCGATGGGCTCTTTGCGGCGAGGGCCGGTAGCGACGTCGGTCGTGTGCGTCTTCGTCGACGTGATGGCCGCACGCACGGGTTCATCGCGACGGGTCAACGTCGAGAGTTCATCGATCGATCGCGGCGAGAACGCCTCGACATCCGCAGGGAGCACGACCCCTTGCGCCCGCAGCGCCGCAGCTCGGGTCAGCACGCACGCGCCGACCAGCAGGTTCTTCGAGATCGTCACCGCGTCACGCGCGCTCCACGACTCGAGCAGGCTGCCCTTCACCCACGCATTGAACGCGCCCATCGCCGGGCCACACCACACCTGGAAGTCGAGCTTGCGATCGGCGACGCCGTCGTTCGCCCATCGCGAGGCCTGCCCGAGGTACGCACGGAACAGCAACGCGAGCTGGTGCTTCGGGTCCTTCTTCGCGCGCTCGAGCTGCGCGGGATCACGCTCGGAGAAGAAGCGCTCGCAGCCAGCCCAGGCCTCCTCGAGCGTCGTGCGGAAGTACTTCGACTCGAGCTCGCCACGAACGGCGACGGGCAACGCCGCGATGCTCTCGTGCGCCCGGTACAGCTCGTACAGCCGCTGCGCACGAACGGCGAAGAGCGTGCCGCGCGTGAGCACCTGCACCTTCACGCCCATCTCGAACATGTCGGCAGCCGGAGCCATCGCCACGTCGGTCGGCCCCGCCTGCGCCAACAGCTCACGCACGGCGTCGGAGGTGCCCGCTTCACGCGTCGCCTGGTTGATCGAACCGGTGACGACGTACGCCGCGCCCATCGAGAACGCGGACGCAACCGACGCCGGCGTCGCAATGCCACCTGCAGCGCCAACGCGCGGACGAACGGCGTACCCACGAGCCGCGGACACCTCGTCGCGCAGCGCTTGAATCGCCGGGAGCAACAACACGAGCGGCCGGTTGTCGGTGTGGCCGCCTGAGTCCGCCTCGGCCGTCACGTCGTCAGCCATCGGAACCTGCGCGGCCAGCTCAGCCTGTTCGCGGGTGATGGCGCCCGAAGCCACGAGCTCCGAGAGGAACCGTTCAGGCGCGGGCTCGAGGAACTTCCGGGCGACTTCGACGCGCGAGATCTTCGCGATCAACCGGTTCGGAACGACGATCGAGCCGTCAGCCGCGCGGTGGATTCCCGTCACGCGCCACTTCACGACTGGCAACGTGAGATCGAGGTACGCCGACGCGCTGACGATGCGCAGCCCACGCGACAGGAACAGCTCGACGAGCCCCGCCTCGAGCTTCTGATCATCAGGCGAGTGGATGAGGTTGATGCCCCACTGCGTGTTCTTCAGCGAGCTCGACAGTCGATCGATGGCCGCCGTGACACGAGCAGGCGACAGCCCTGCCGCTCCGAAGATTCCGAGAAAGCCCGCACGCGCGACGGCCTCGACGAGGGCCTCCGATGCGATGCCGTTCGCCATCTCTCCAGCGATCAGCGCGGCGTCGACGCCGTACGTCTCACAGAACGACCGATCACCAAGACGATCAGGCGTGAGCGCCGGTGCGTGACCGAGCAACGGGAGCTGGCCTTCGGACGGAACCGGGCCGATCGACGCGACCCCACCACGCGCGATCGCGGGCCGGCCACCGACGTCGACGATGCTGACTGGCGACCCGACCTGCGCGAGGAGTTGCTTGAAGGCGTCCGGGCCCGTTCGGGGCGTGAAGTCACCCGGGCTGAAGGCTCCAAGAGAATGCGCAGCGAGGCTGGGACGAGTCACGGCGGGGGCTCCCGGAAGCAGAGCGTTTGCTCTAACAGTCGACCCCTGCAGCCACAATGCGCGGCAGCGTTTCCTCGCGCGGAATTGCAGGCAAACCAGTCACTGTTTCTGGGGCTTTGGCGCCTCGGGGAGCGCCGCCTTCACGCCGCACCGCTGGCACACGCACGCCTTGCCCTTCGCGGCCTCGGGAATGCGGGCGAGCGCGTCGGGATCCATCGTCACGCCGAAGCACCAGCAGGCCTGTTTTCCGGCCGCCATGCCGCACGCGTTGGGCTCGCCGCAGAGCGGGCAGCGCTTCGGGTCGGGAGTGCTCACCAGTTCCTCCGAATCTGATCTGCCTCGTAGTCCCAGTCGCCAGGTTGCGGGCGATCGGCGCGCTCTTGATAGAGCATGGCGATCGAGATGTAGAGGCCCGCTGCGACGCCGGCCGGAGCAAAGGCGATCACCCACGACAGCGCCGCGAGCGCGACGACGAAGCCGACGAGGGCCAGCATCGTGGCGAAGGCGCCGAAGGTGGCGATATTGAAGTCGCGGGGCCGGCTGAACGCGAGCGAGGAGGCTGCGAACAAGCCGACAAAAGACAACCCCACAGCAGCGAGCGCCATGGCACCGGGCACCTCAATCAGCGACAGAATGGCCGAGAAAATCTGGAGCGCGCTCATCACGGCAGCCCCGAGCCGACGGTTTCCCCGCATGCCGGATTCCCAGGGCTCGAGGGCGTCGTCGTCGATGGTGTTCTCTGGAGAACTCGTGGCTGACCGCGCCTTTCTCACCTCGAAGAAGCTCCGCGCGAAGGCCATGTCGTCAGGGTCGAGCATCAACGCGTGGGGAAACCCGCACGCCATCATCGTCTGCACGGCTTCCTTGCGGCAGCTGCGGCCCCGGGAGTCGATGACGTCGTGAAGCTCCTGCGACGAGAGCGCCTCCATCACCAGCTCGGCCTCTTCGCTCTCGTGTCCGGGCGCGCGCATCGCGATGAGCACGTCGTTGAGGCGGGTGGCGATGTCGGGACGTGCCGAATCGGGCACGGCGTTGAGCGCCCGCAGGAGCTCGGGGAACGAGTCGAGCCGCTGCGCCGAAGCGTCGAGATCGACCGGCGCGAGATCCTGAACCTCGGCATTGCCGTCGATGCGCTGGGGTCTGGTGCGGGTGTCGGCCATCGAGAGCGGGACGTTAGCCGGAACGAGCGATTGCCACGTGCGGGTGGCAGATACGACAAAGGCCCCGAGGTTTCCCTCGGGGCCTTCGTACCTGGGGACGTCCAGGCTTTGTGACCCTGCCGGGATTCGAACCCGGGTTTAAGCCGTGAGAGGGCTCCGTCCTAGGCCACTAGACGACAGGGCCAACTGCAAA
>JAUXRI010000278.1 GCA_030681895.1 Myxococcales bacterium
GCTGCCGAGCCGCCAGCTGCCGAGCCACCTGCCGCCGAGCCGCCCGCTGCCGAGCCGCCAGCCGCCGAGCCACCTGCCGCCGAACCTCCGGCCGCCGAGCCGCCCGCCGCCGAGCCGCCTGCAGCCGAGCCACCTGCTGCCGAGCCACCTGCGGCCGAACCGCCAGCCGCTGAGCCGCCCGCCGCCGAACCGCCAGCTGCGGAGCCACCTGCCGCCGAACCGCCAGCCGCGGAGCCGCCTGCCACCGAGCCACCTCCGACGCCGGTCGAGGTCGGCATACAGGAGCCTGCGCTGCAGACCGTCCCGAAGGTGCATGCCGAGCACATCGCGCCGGAACGACCGCAGGCAGACGAGCTCGAGCCCAGCTCACACACGCCGTTCGCCGAGCAGCATCCGGTCGCGCACGTCGTCGCGTTGCACGCTGGCGGCGGTGGAGTGCACGCGAGCCACATCGAGGGCAGCGCGAGCGAGAGCAGGACGAGACGAATTCGGTTCATGGAGGATCCCCGGAAAGAAGGAGCGCGACTGTAGCTCACGGTCACTCGCCGAGAAGATCTTCCATGGCTCTCTCGCAGACTGGCGACAGTGGCCTTTCGCTGTAGCGTCCGCCCGTCATGGCGAAGAGCGAGACGCGCATTCTCATCGTGGACGCAGATCAGGACGCCGCGCAGCGGGTCGGGCTGGCCGTCGACTCGGGCGGCTTCGAGGTCGCGTGGTGCACGTTCTCGCCGCAGGAGTTCCTGTCGATGGCGAAGGACTTCGCGCCGACGCTGCTGTTGGTTCACGCCGAGCTCGGCAGCCCCCAGCTCTCGACGCTCCTCGCGCGGCTCGACACGACGGGCGCAGCCAGCCTCCCGGTCGCGCTGCTCTGCAAAGACACGCAAGACGACGTCTTCGTGCGGCCGATGCGCACCGGCATCGTCGAGATGCTCCAGGAGCCCTTCAACGCGCGGCTCCACCTCTCCCGGCTGCGAATGCTGCTGGCGGAGCTACCGGATCGAACGGGGGTGTTGCGCGGGCGCGGTGGTCCGAACGAGATCAGCGGCCTGTTGCAGCACGTGATGCGCACCCGGCGCACCGGTGGGCTCGCGGTCGGCCACAAGGAAGAGGGGCGCGCCTTCTTCGTGCGCGGCGTGCTCAAGAGCGCGCGCTACCAGACCCAGACGCTCCAGAACGCGCTGGCTGCGATGTCCCGGCTCCAGCTCCCGTGGACGTTCACCGAGGGCGCCGACGGCAACGCCGGCGTCGTGGACTTCGAAGGCGAGTCGGGCAGCGAGCCGTACATGATGACCTACGGCGACAGCACGATGCCGCGGCGCACGACGGGCGAGATTCCCATCGTGCAGGCGCTCCCCGAGCCGGCCTTCCTCGCGGGCACGCCGCTGCCGCCACCCTCAGCGCCGGTGGCTGCGCCGGCCCTCGACCCCGACGCCGCGCGCACGCCGATTCTCTTCGTCGACGACGACCCCGCGGTCGTCACCATGCTCGCCAGCTACTTCACCAAGAAGGGCTACCCGGTGAAGACGGCCGGCGACGGCGTCGAGGCGCTCAGCGTGCTCGCGACGACGCCCTTCGACGTGGTGGTCGCCGACCTCAACATGCCGCGCCTCGACGGCTGGGGCCTGCTGCGCCTCATTCGTGAAGACGTCCGCACGCATGAGGTGCCGGTCGCGCTCTTCTCCGCGCAGGACGAGTACCGCGAGTCGTTGCGGCTGCTCCACTCGGGCGCGCAGGCCTACTTCCCCAAGACGCTGCGGCTGTCGGCGCTCGAGGCCCAGGTGAAGGAGCTCGTCGAGCCCCGCCGCCGCTTCTTGCGCAACCTCCCTCCCGAAGGCGGGCTGGCCTTTCCTTTCGGAGCGCTCGGGCCGCAGTGGGTGCTCAGGGCCCTCGCCACCGTCGCGTTCTCGGGTCAACTCGACGCGCGTGACGCGTGGGCGACGTGGCGCGGCTGGTTCGAGGCGGGCCGGCTCACGCAGCTGACCGCGAAGATGGGCGCCGCCACGCTGACGGGCGATCGCGCGCTGGGCACCTTCTTGATGTCGCGCCAGAGCGAGGGCTCGCTGTCGACCGATCGCCGCGGCTCGGAAGAGGGGTTTGCGCGCCACTCGACCGAGGCGACGCTGGCGCGGCTGGTGCCCTGGCTCAACGACGAGCAGCGGCGCACGCGCGAAGATGATCTCTCGAGAGCGAAGGCCCTGGTACCCGACGAGGAGCTGTACCGGCTCTACCTGACGGTCGGCCCGCCAGCGTGGCTCCCCGTCGCGCGCTTGCTGTGCGAGCAGCGGCTGACGCCAGCCGAGGTCATCAGCCGACTCCAGGTGACCCCGATGGAGATCGCCGCCGTGGTGAAGGACCTGCTGCGGCGCGGGGTCGTCTCGCTCCAGGCGTGAGGGCTACGACTCGCGCTTCATCGAGTCGTGCGAGTGTTTGTCGGCGACGCGGCCGAGCGCGTGCTCGAGCGAGCGCAGCAGCTTCTCGGCGCCCCCCGCCACGGCTTCGGAGACCGACGAGGCGTGGTGGGTGATGGCAGTGGGCTGACGGCCCTCGACCCGCGCCTCCATCACGCAGCGAATGTCATTCAAGCCGCCCTTCTTTCCGTTCTCGTCCGTGACGTGAACCTCGACGCGGCTGATTCGTTCACTCAGGTGATCCAGCGTGCTGGTCACGACGTCCTTGACCTCGGCCTGAAGCGCTTGGGTCCCTGAGATGTTCGCGTCGGTGTGGAATTGGATGATCACGGGTACTCCCTGGTGCGTACTGCGAGTGCTGCCACCCGCAACTGTCCACGACCGAACCGTGGCAGGCAAGCAGACATTCCGTCAGGGCGTGTCGAGTCATCGCCTTGTGCGCGTGCACCCCGCCCGCTATGCGGTCTTCAGCCATGGCGAGCGACGACGACTACAAGCCCTCGACAGGCCGGTTCGCCCGGTTGGCCAAGCTCGCGTCGCTCTCGGCGCGGCTGTCGACCGACGTCGGCTCGCGGGTCGTCAAGCGCTTCGCCAACAAGAGCGGTGAAGACGGCTCGGTCTCGTTGCTCGGGCACGGCGCGGCCGAGAAGCTGGTGGCGACGCTCGGAGACCTGAAGGGCCTGGCGATGAAGATCGGCCAGGGCATCTCGATGGACCCGGACCTGCTCACGCCCGAGATTCGCGCCGTCGTCGCGAAGCTGCAGAACCAGGCGCCGCCGATGCCGTGGGCGACGGTGAAAGAGGTGCTCACCGAGGGGCTCGGCAGGCCGCCCGACGAGGCGTACGCGTCGTTCGAAGAGACGCCCATCGCGTCGGCGAGCCTCGGGCAGGTGCACCGCGCGGTGCTCAAGGACGGCACCGTCGTGGCAGTGAAGGTGCAGTACCCCGACATCGCCCGGGCGATTCATGCCGACCTCGACAACCTCGGCCTGATGGTGTCGGTGCTCGCGACGACCTCGCGCATGACGCACGGGAAGGACTACTTCCGCGAGGTGCAGGCCGGCCTGCTCGAAGAGCTCGACTACCAGGTCGAGGCCGAGCGCTCCCGGCGGTTCGCGAAGGCCGTGACGGCGTTCCCCGACCTGAAGGTGCCTCGCGTGTTCGACGAGCTGACGTCGGAGCGCGTGCTGACGCTCGAGTTCTTCAAAGGCGAGACGCTCAAGGAGTTCATCGGGCGCATCGACACCCACACCAACGACGAGAAGTTCCGCATCTCGCGGCTGCTCACGCGCGCGACGTGGGGCCCGTTCCTCTGCACGGGCGTGGTGCACGCCGACCCGCACCCCGGCAACTTCATGTTGCTCGAGGACGGCTCGCTCGGCGTGCTCGACTTCGGCGCCATCAAGCAGATGAGCGACCCGTGGACGTTCGCGAACCGCAAGCTGTTCTCGGCCGTCCTCGGTGGGCCCGCGTACGACCCCATCTCCGACAGCGTGAAGGCGGGCATGGTGTTCGAAGACCCCGAGGCGGCCCGGCCCTTCGTGGCGACGGTGCTCGAGATCGCCTGCCGCTCGGTGAAGGACGACGTGTTCGACTTCACGCAAGCCGGCGTCAGCCGCGACATGCGCAACCACTTCCTCAAGAACGCGCTCTCGCTCGGCAGCATCAAGCCTCCGAAAGAAGCCGTGCAGTTCTTCCGGTGCGTCGGCGGCATGAGCCAGAACCTCGAGAACGTCGGCGCGCGCGGCAACTTCCGGCAGGTGTTCGCCGAGCTCGACGAGACCTCGAAGCAGCACGGCCTGCCGCTCACCGCGAGCTGGTGAGTCGGGCGCGTCGCGCTACGGGAGTTCGCCGGTGACGAACTGCGAGACGCCATGCACCGCCATCGTCTCGGCCACTTCGGTCCACGTCATCGCGTCGGCGGAGCTCGCGCGGTACGGCGTCGAGACGCCGCCTGCCTGGTACTGCCGTCGCAGGCCCATGAAGCGGTCGCTGCGCAGATCGTAGTGCAGGCCCTCGACGTTCGCGCCGGGCACCGCCGTCGTCCACGTGGTGCCGTCGCTGGAGCGGGTGAGGAAGCGCGCGTACGGCGCCATCGCCCGCTGGCCCATCAGGTACACGGTGCCAGCCTTCACGGTCATGCCCGAGACGCCGCTCGCGTCGACGCCGGCCACCTGGGTCCACTGCGTCTCGCCGTCGCGCAGCTGACCGAGCGAGGCACCGAACACGGCGTAGAAGCGCTGGTGCGCAGCCACGTAGAGAATCGTGTTCGCCTCGCGGTTGAGGAGTGAAGGAATCTCCACCCAGCTGGCGCCGTCGGTGCTGACGCTCGACGTGTGAGCGGCTGGGTTTGCGTACGAGTTGCCGACGGTGACGAAGCGGCCTCCACCGAAGGCCAGCGCCCGGTGATGGAACGCCTGGTACGGCGCCGGGCACTGCCAGGTGAGCGCGTCGGTCGAGAAGCAGCGCGCGCCGTTTCCACCTGCGGCGACGAAGCGCCCGTTGCCGAACGCGCAGTCACCGAACCAGCTCGCGCGCGGCCGGCCCATCATGCCGTTGAGCGTCACCAGGCTCGTCCACGTCAGCCCGTCGGTGGAGGAGCGGAACGTCGCGTCACCCTGTCCTCCGACGGTGACGAACTTGCCCGCGCCCGCGCAGGCGCCGCGAATCATCGTGTCGGTGTGGCCGTCGCTCCAGTCGGCGTCGTTCGGCGCGAGGTCTTGCACGTTGCCTTGAATCGTCACGTTGCCGTCGGTGGTGCGGTAGCGACGATCGCCGCCGACGCCGAGGGTGACGAGGTTCGCGGTCGAGCTCCCGCCTGCCGCGCCACCCGCCGTGGAGCCGCCAGCAGTGGAGCCGCCAGCAGTGGAGCCACCAGCAGTGGAGCCACCAGCCGTGGAGCCACCCGCCGTGGAGCCACCCGCCGTGGAGCCGCCAGCCGTGGAGCCGCCTGCCGTGGAGCCGCCCGCCGTCGAGCCGCCTGCCGTCGAGCCACCTGCCGTCGAGCCACCTGCCGTCGAGCCGCCCCCTGTCGCCGAGCCGCCACCAGCGCCGGAGCACTGACACGCGCCGAACGCGGTGCCGTCAGCCGAGCACTGCTGTCCACCCAGGCAGCCCGCCGGGCCGGTGCACGCCTCGCTCTTTCCAGGCACGCAGACCTGGTTCGAGCAGCCAACCCAGAACGCACACATCACCACTGCCGAGAGGGCGAGCTGTCTCATTGGGCGCGGAGTTGACCACGATCACGTCGCGCTTCACACCCGACAGGCGTCGATGAGTCAGCGGTTCGCTACTTCTTCTTCACGAGGTCAGCGAACGTCTTCTTCTTCGTGCCTTCCTTCTGGCGACGAAGGTCGTCAGCGATCTCTTCTCGCGCCTTCTCGTAGGTCCGGTCACGGTTGATGTCGGTGATTTCACCGGCCTCGTTGCGCGTGACGGCGTTGAGCCGGGGCACGGCGGTCGGGCGTCGGTGTTCTTTGTAGTCGGCCATGGGGTCGCACGCCTTCGCGTGTCCGACCGGAGCCTACCGCACCCTGCTGGCCAGGGTCAGCTGACCCGGCCCGTCACGCGGCCCGAGGCATCGACGGCGAAGGCCAGCGGCACCACCGAGACGCCGTACTTCTTTGCGAGGTCTCGGCGTTTCGAGACGTCGACACGAACGACCGGAGCCCCCTTCGCCTCGAGCTCGCGGCCCAGCGTCTGGCAGTCGCTGCAGAGCGGGTGCGTGAAGAGCACGACTGTGCCGGCCTCGTGGTGCGAGCCGAGCGCGTCGAGGTCGACCTGCTCGATGGCGCCTCCGCGCACGCCGCGCAGCTTCGCGACGATGCGGTACACCTCGCAGCCCACACACAGGCCGGTCGTCGCGGCGAGGGTCGCCAGCACCGCGACGAGGCCTCCGAGGGCCACGCCGACGGCCGTGAAGCCGGTCGCGTAGGCGAGCGACGACGAGAGGAGGAAGAGCGTGCCCAGCATGTTGGCGAAGCGGGGCGCGCGAGAGTCCTCCACGGGGCCGGGCCCAAGCCGCGGCTGCACCACCTCGAAGTAGAAGACGCACGGCAGGCAGTACTTGCGGCCGAAGAGCACCGAGACGCCGAGCTGCGTGCCGAGCAGCGCGAGAATCGGCCACGCCCCCGTGAAGATCGCCACGGTCGCTCCGAGCGCGACGACGGTCTGGTTGAACCTCGGCGCCCGGATGTCGATGACGCTCAGGTCCTGGTTGGTTGCGGTGAAGGTGCCGGCGGTCGCCATGTCTGCCTCGACGGATGGAGTTCTGTCATGACAGATATCATCCGTCGCAACAGACATGCAACTGTCACAACGGATGCCGCCGCGCGATCGGGTGGTCCTCAGGCAAGCGAAGGCTCCGTCATCGCGGAATTGGCGCATCACGGGAGCGCGAGCCCCGCCTCCAGCCCCGTCCTCGTCGCCGGGGGGAAGCGTCGTTCCAGTCCTCGGCCTCGGCGAGAGAGCCGCAGTGACCTGGTGGCGTTGCGTGGAGCGCGCTCGAGCGTCACCGCGGACGCGCGAGCGCAGGTCGGACGACGACGCAGAGGGCGCTCTACTTCGAGGGTGCGGCAGCGGCTTCGTCGGCAGCAGCGCGAGCAGCGGCGGCGCGTTCTCCGCTCTGCGAGTCGTAGATGATCTGCAGGACGGCGGCGAGCACGGTGAAGGACACCAGCAGCGTCGTGCCCAGACCGATGCACGCGATGATGCCGATGCTCTGCAGGCCGTAGTGCTGGGCGAAGATGAGCGAGGCGAAGCCCGCGACGGTGGTGAGCGTCGAGGCAGCGACTGCAGAGCCGACGCTCCTCAGCGCGACGAGCGGAGGCGTGCCTTCGAGGAAGCGGTGCAGCAGGTACAACCCGTGGCTCACGCCGAACCCGAGCAGAATCGGCATCATCACCAGGTTCATGAAGTTCAGCTTCTGACCAAAGATGCTCATGATGCCGAGCATCATCACGAGGCCAATCCCAAGCGGAATCACCGACGCCGCCGCGAGCTTCACCGAGCGGAAGTCGAGGTAGTGCATCACGAGAATCCAGATGGCGGCGAGCACCACCGTCACCTTGCCGTCGTGCAGCACGATCTCAGCGAGCTTCGCGTAGAGAATCGGCAGGCCGGCGCCGCGGTACTCCTTGCCGCTGACGCCCTTCACCACGCTCGCCTGGTTGGCGAACTTGATCAGGTTCTTGCCGTCCCACAGGTCGATCTTCGGGTACAGGAACGTCAGGTAGCCTTTGTTCTCGGCCTTCGTCTCGGGCAGCGAGCGGAAGTTCGCAGCGTAGACCTCGGGCACGCCGTCGACCTGGAACGGGACCTTCGAGAGCACCTTCATGAAGAAGTCGGCCTTGTCCTGCATCTCGGGCGGCAACGACTTGACGTCGATGTCTTTGAGCTCTTCGCGCCACTCGGCCAGGATCTTCGCGTTCGCCTCGGCCGTCTTCGGCGGCGGCACGAAGCTGTAGATGCTCACCACCTGGTCGACCGTCGGGTACTTCTCGCGGTCGACGTTGAACTCGGACTCGGGGTTCTTCGTGAGCGCGTACCAGATGTCTCGCGCCTCTTCGATGGACTCGGTCGGCACCGCGATGGGGTCCGAGCTGATCTGGAAACGGCGCGAGATCTCGTCTTGCAGCTTGATGGCGGGCTGCCCCGGAGGCACCAGCGCGCGGGTGTTGTAGTTGAACTGCGTGCCGTACTTGAGGCGCTCGAACAGCGTCAGCTTCGCGTCGTTGGGCGGCACCTCATCGGTGAACGGAATCGCGAAGGCGCAGACGATCAGGACGATGACCGTCATGATGGCCAGGGTCAGCTTGGGCGCCGGAATGCGGGTGACGCCGGTGTTCAGGTTGTCGCTCGGAGGCGTCATCGTGCCGATGAGCTTCGCGGGCCACGTCGGGTCCTTCTTGCCGAGCAACATCAGAATCGACGGGCACCACGCGAACAGACAGAAGCCGGTGAGAATCGTGCCCACGCCCGAGAGCAGGCCAAACTGCGAGAAGCCTCGGAACTCGGAGACGAGGAGCACGAAGAAGCTCCCCGCCGTCACGACCGCCGCCACCAGCGCTGGCCGCCCGGCGTTGATCAGCGCGTCGAAGATGGCCTTCTCGTAGGTCTTCCCCATGCCGAGCTCGATGCGCGTGCGGAAGGTGAAGTGCAGGCCGAAGTCGATGCCGAACCCGAGGATGATGGCGGCGATGATCGAGGTGATCATGTTGAGGTCGCCGAACGCGAGCTTGGCGAAGCCCATCGTGTAGATGGTGCCGAGCACCACGCCCGACAACACCAACACCGTCGGGAACCACTTGCGGAAGAACAGCATGGTGACGACCGCGATGCCGATGAGGGCGATCAAGGTCACCTCGTCGAGCGACTGCTGAATCGCGTAGCTGTCGTCGAGCGCCGTCTTGTACGAGCCCGAGAACCCGAAATAGACGGTCTTCGCGTCGCCCATCGTCTCGTAGTCTTCGAGCAGCTCGATGCCCTGGCTCTTGCCGACCTCGCCGATGAGCCCATCGGTCTTCATCTTCGGCGGCGGAATCGCGTTGTATTTCCGGCCCGTGAGGAACTCGACGAACTTCTCGGTCATCTGCAGCTCGGTCGAGTTCCACATCGGCTTCACGAGCATCATCAACATCTGCTTGTCGTCGCTGATGTAATAGTCGTCGCGAATGCTCTTCTTGCCGACCGACGAGTACTTCTTGATCAGATCGTCGAGGTCGAGCTTCACCGGCTCGGTCTTCTTGATCTCGATGAAGAACGGGTTCGCGCGGCGCAGCTGATCCTTCATGTACGCGCTGATCCGCTTTTTGCCCTCGGCGAGATCTTCGGTGCGAATGAAGAGCACCATGTTCTCTTGAATGAAGTCGACCGGCACCTTGTAGGTGATGAACCGGACCCACGGCGTGCCGTCGGGCTGCTTCGCGTCCTTGAGCTTGACGTAGAGCTCGTCGGACAACTTCTTCATCGCCTTCTCGTCATCGGCGCGCAGCGCGAACTGCAGGTAGCCAGCGCCGCCGACCATGTCGATGACGCGCCTGACGGCCTTCACCTCGGGGAGGTCTTGCGAGATGAGCGACAGCTGATCCGACTCGATCGTGAGCGTCGACGTGAGGTAGCCGGTGACGAGGCCGAGCGCGAGGAGCACCGCGAGGACACGGCCGGGGTGTTTGGTGATGAGGCGTGCGTAGGCGGTGGTGCCACGCGTGATGAAGGCAGACTGGTCGTTCATGAGCGGGGCGGACCCTACTCCCGCGCTTCATGGGAAGTGACCAACTTTCGCGTCACCAGCAGACCGGTCAGATTGAAGTACTGCGCAACGTGATGCTCAGAGTCCGCGCGCGCAGCTCGCGCTGATCTTGAAGAGCGTGTTGTCGACCGCGCACGCCGCGCGCTGCAGCTCCCACGACGTGCGCTGGCCTTCGTTGCACGTCGGCAGCGCGTTGAGACAATTCGCGTAGAGGTCGAACTGCTTGGTGTCGTTCTGCGTGCAGTTGGCGAGGTTGTTTTCGCACGTCGTCACGCGCGCGCTCGTCCACGCGTTGCGGCTCGAGTTGCAGCCTTTGCCGCGCTCGTCGGCGTTCGCTTCAGCCGCCGCGACGCGCGAACAGGGAGTGCCACACGCGAACAAGGTGACGGTCACTGACAAGGCCAGGAGGAGTCGAGTCATGAGCGGCTTCTTACACCTGCGCCGCGCCACCGACTCGCTGGTTTCCCGCTCCAACCAGTCGTGGTGTGGAGTCAGGCCCCCGATCGCACGGGGTCTCGGGCCCCCACCCCTGACGGTCCCTGGCGTGTCGACAGCGCAACTCCATGATGTTCGAGCAAGGCGACACCCCACACTCGTTGGATCGGCTCTTGAAGAAGCAGCGACTCGGACTCGACCCGCAGCACCCCGGAGAAACTATGAATCGCAACCTGGCAATCCTCTCGGCGGCACTGGCGCTCTTCGCGCTGCCCGCCTCGGCGCAGTTGGCCAACGGTACCAACCCTGAGTGCCTCGACCCCGAGTGCGGCAAGCCCAAGGAGCAGGGCGGCGGCTGCGGCTGTGGCTGTGGCTGCTCGGTGTGGGTGGCGTACACGGACGACGGCAAGACGCTGGCGTACACGGACGACGCTGACGGCGACGGCAAGGGCGACTCGGTCGACAACTGCCCGTTCGCGTCGAACCGCGACCAGCTCGACCTCGACGGCGACGGCGTCGGCAGCGCGTGCGACAACTGCTCGGGCGC